>NZ_BCSW01000160.1 GCF_001571065.1 Dietzia cinnamea NBRC 102147 | reverse complement strand
GAACAGGACTGCCAATGAACAAGCGGCCCGGACTTCCGTCAGGTGCGGTCGGGCCGTGACGGGACGAACGCCAACACGGGAGGGGTGTCATGTGGGACCTGCAGACCGCGATACAGGCCGTGGCGATGGTCGCGGTGGCCTCGCTTCTGGTGCCGCCGCTGGCGCGTGGCATCGGAGGCATCTGCGCCGTGATCGGATTCTGTGGTGTGACGCAGTCGAGCTCTTGGGGGCCGACGGTGATGGCGCTGGGGATGGTGGCGTGGTTTGTCGGGCACTGGTCGTTCGCGGTCCGTCACGATGTGGTCTACCGAACTAACCTCGGGCGCATCGTTATCGACAAGACGCCGCTGAAATGGACGATTCCGCGCTACTGGCAGTTGCGCCGCCAGAGACGCATCGCGGCCGCCCGCTGACACTTCCCACCCGACCGAAACAGCAATGGCCCCACCGCTTCGGTGGGGCCATTGCTGTAGGTGTTTGGAGACGATTCTAGAACAGTGGCGGCTCGTCTAGCGGC
>NZ_BCSW01000159.1 GCF_001571065.1 Dietzia cinnamea NBRC 102147 | reverse complement strand
TACGTCTACGCCGCCGCCGCCGGCGGTCGGGCCGCCGCGCTCAACGCCCTGACCGAGGACAGGTACCCGCCGGCAGCTCGGGTCGACTACGCCGGCTTTCCTGCGGTCGTGTTCACCCGGCCCCAGCTGGCCTCGGCGGGGTTGACCGAGGACGAGGCCCTCACCCGAGGGCACGCGTGCGACTGCCGCGTCCTGGACCTGTCCGATGTCCCCCGGGCGCTCGTCCAGCACGACACCCGCGGGGCGGTGAAGCTCGTCGCCGACGCCGTGAGCGGCAAGGTTCTGGGCGTGCACGCTCTGGCGGACGGGGCCGGGGAGATCATGCTGGCGGCCACCTACGCCATCAAAAGCGGCATGACCATCGACGATCTGGCCGACACCTGGGCGCCGTACCTGACCATGAGCGAAAGCCTGCGCATCGTGGCCGGCCTCTTCCGAAACCAGATGCCGACGTCATGCTGCGCCTGAAACCCGCGGCCCCAGCGGGGTGGACGAGGGCTCCCGCGGCGGCCCGCCTGGCGCCGTGAATGTGCCTTAAAAACCTACAG
>NZ_BCSW01000158.1 GCF_001571065.1 Dietzia cinnamea NBRC 102147 | reverse complement strand
CACAGACCGGAAGCCTCGACACTCTCAGCAGCAACTCCGCCAACCCCACCACGGCGATCGACAGCGCGACCGAGAAGGCCGCCCTGGACGCTTACGCCAACCTCGACACCGAGGCGGCCCGAAAGGCAGATCCGGCAGGGTATGATCGGCGCCTCTCCAAGCTGTCGTCGAGCCCCGCGATGACGACGTTCCTCAATCGGTACTCGGTCGACCCGCAAGGGGAGCTGGACCGACTTGCAGCCCTCATGGACGAGAACGCGATCGACACTTTCCTCACCAAGACCGCCGGAAAGTACCTCGTCCCCAACACTGACGGGACCGGTGGATACCGACTCGTCTCCGAACTTCCCCCCGAGCCGAACAAGCAGGATGGACCGTTGCAGCCCGCTGCAACTTGCTGGAAGTCCTTCGTCGGTATCGGAGCATTCACCTGGGTGACCGGCTTCCACTGCGCCCTGACCGGGGTGCTCACTTTCCCCTGCCTCTGGATCGCCGCAATCGCCGGCGACAACATCAACTGGGACCGCTACTGCTGATGCGAATCGCCGCCGCACTTCTCAC
>NZ_BCSW01000157.1 GCF_001571065.1 Dietzia cinnamea NBRC 102147 | reverse complement strand
TGCGAGTCTCGGACACCGCCAGGTCATTGACCAGATCCCAGCCCAGCCCGAGTGCCTTGGCGACCGCGGACACGCTGGTGCGGTCGATCGCCAAGCGCTGCAGAATCCAGCGGCTGCACCGGCGGGTGGTCTTGGCCCGCGGCTCGGCCAAATCAGGCATGCGCTGCTGGAAAATCCTCGTAGCGCACTCGATGTTGTCGCAGGTGAAGCGCGGTACCCGCACGTGCAGTCTGGTCGGGTGCCCGACGATCGGCAGATCGGTCACCTTCCGCTCGATGTGGTCACGCAGGCGCCCCGCCATCCCGCACTCGGCGCAGATCGGGTCGAGTGTGACCGGGGAGCAGAACAGGTGCGTGAGCTCGTCGGCCACAGCGGCGTCGGTGATCGTCACCCCGAGCTCGACGGTGCGGCAGATGGTGTCGGCAAGCAGGCTGGCGGTAGCGTTCAAAGCGGGTCCTGGGTGGTTCTGGGTGCAGGTGTAGGAACCGCAATCCTCACACCCCCAGGACCCCTACATCTTGTGCCTCACCGCATCACCGGCGAACCCCAGCTACGCACTCCGAATCCGGAA
>NZ_BCSW01000156.1 GCF_001571065.1 Dietzia cinnamea NBRC 102147 | reverse complement strand
CTCGCCGACGCCCTCGAGCGCAGCCTGACGGAGGGAAAGCCCTGACATGACCCCCACAAAGCAGAACGCCCCGACCGGAGGCCGGAGCGCTTGCGAGATGAACTTTGGCGGGTTCATTCGCAATCGTAACGCAGCCGCACGACGCATGGAACCGCTCGCGTGCGGATGCCGCGACCCGTGGCTGTGCCGGTGCCACGGCGACGAGCACATCAGCACCGAAGCCCGCCTCGCCGCCGAACTGCACCTCGCAGCCGCCGGCCTCGCACCGACCAGGAGGACCGCCGCATGATCATCACCGGGCAGGACGGCATCCGACGCCTAGTCGAACTTCAGAACGAACTTCTCGACCGGGACGCGGAAGCCGATGACCGCGCAGAGGTCGAAATCTGCAAGGCCATAGCGCTATGCGGCATCGAACAGCACCTCGCCAGCATCTCCAGCTTCCTCAACAAGCGCGGAGGCGGTGCATGGTGATCGACACCGAACCTGACCTCCTCGACTACGTCATCACCGGCGACTGGCTCGACGCCCAGACCTACCCGCCCGTCAAGTTCGCCGTCCCCGGACTCAT
>NZ_BCSW01000155.1 GCF_001571065.1 Dietzia cinnamea NBRC 102147 | reverse complement strand
GGTCAGCGGCGAGCATCACCGCCACCAGCCACGCCTGGTTGAGGGCGAACTCCCGGGAGGGAAGCCGGCCGAGCCCGGTGTCTTTGGCGTGTCGGATCCGGTCCTCGACCCGCGCGTGAGCCCGGTGTCTGGCCTCGAGGAATTGGAGCTGGCCGGTGGCGGTGTTGGTGACAAACGCCTGGTAGCGCCACCCGTCGATCTCTTCGAACATCGATAATTGGGCACCCGGGTGGGGCCGCTCGCGGCGGACGATCACCCGCATCCCCGCTGGCCACTTGGCGAGCAGCCCGGGGGCGAGGAATCCGGTCAGTTCGGCAACCTCGGCCCCCTCCCGAATGTCTCCGTCAGGGTTCAGTGCCGGCCCCCACGCTTCCTCGGGGCAGGTCGCGATGGCCCGTCGCAACGGGCCGGTGATGGAGAACCCGACCGAGTACTCCACCCGTCGACCACGGACGCGGTTCTGCTCGGTGACCCAGTTCAGCAGGTCATGGGAGGCGCCGGCGCCGTCGGAGCGGATCAGCAGCTCACGTCGATGGTTGGCGGGGACTTGGGCGATCGCCTGGCCCAGGACC
>NZ_BCSW01000154.1 GCF_001571065.1 Dietzia cinnamea NBRC 102147 | reverse complement strand
GGGCCGCACTGCGGGCGGCGTGGCTGGCGCGGGCGGCGCGGGCTCCGGCCTCAGCTCCGCCGAGGAGCGCGCGCTGACCAAGGAGATGTCCAAGATCGAGCGCCAGATGGGCAAGCTCGACTCCCGCGAGGCCGAGCTCCACCGCGAGATGGCGGCGGTGTCCGAGGGCGCCATGGGCACCGAGAAGCTGGCGGCCCTCGATCGCGATCTCAAGGACGTCTCTGCCGAGAAGGACGCGCTCGAGGAGCGGTGGATGGAACTGGGCGAGCAGCTGGAGGGCTGAAGCGCGGCGGTCCAGCTCGATCCCGTCCCTGCCTCCCGCTTCGGGCCGCGATCTCTGGCTCCGCCCTCCGTCCCGGCCGGCGGTTTCCGACACGGCGCCGGCTAGCCCCGTTTTGGCAGTACCCACGCACATTGTGGCCGCACCGAAGTCGGGATTTCCGCCGCGATACCGCCCTCACTGCTGCCAAACTTATAGATCGACGCGCGGAGGGGCGCCGGGTGCCCGGGCTGTCGATACTCCGGCGGGATGTCGGGGTGCCCGGGCTGTGGATACTCCGGCGGGATGTCGGGGTGCCCGGGCTGTGGATACTC
>NZ_BCSW01000153.1 GCF_001571065.1 Dietzia cinnamea NBRC 102147 | reverse complement strand
ACGACGGTCCGCCCACACCAGCGCGTAGGCCGATCCGAGGACCAGGGCCTCCCGGTGCGCCTGCGCGGCGAGCTGGTCGAGATCCGACCCGGTCCACAGGCTCCACAGCTTGTCGGAACGCTGGCCGGCGACGTCGAACCCGGACACCGTGAGCCGTTCGGAGATCGCGGACACGAGGAGACGGGGGACGTTGACGGCGAGACGGTCGAACTTCGTGCCGATAGCCTCCCGCGCCTCCGGGGTCAGGTAGGCGAGCGGCTGACGGCCGGCGTAGTACTTCTCGAGCATGGACAGGGCCGGTGCCCTGTTGTCGATCTTCTGGAGCATGTCGGAGACGGATGGTCTCATCGGAAACTCACAACCTTTCGTTTCTGCTTCTGCGTTGCGTGCCAGGCGGCACGATCTAGGGCGACGATTGCCGCGACCGCGGCGTCGATCTTCCGCGGGCTACCCCGCTTGTCCTTGGAGACGAGATCCCCCTGCGGGGTCCTCTTGGCGATGCAGTGAGCGAAGTGCGAGGCCATGCGGGCATCCCCGTCGTGGCTCACCTCTCCGGTGGCGATTGCCTGATACATGCGGTCAGTTGCCGGGGCCATACGGCCGGCG
>NZ_BCSW01000152.1 GCF_001571065.1 Dietzia cinnamea NBRC 102147 | reverse complement strand
GTGACGGTCCGCCCACACCAGGGCGTAGGCCGATCCGAGGACCAGGGCCTCCCGGTGGGCCTGGGCGGCGAGCTGGTCGAGATCCGATCCGGTCCACAGGCTCCACAGCTTGTCGGAACGCTGGCCGGCGACGTCGAACCCGGACACCGTGAGCCGTTCGGAGATCGCGGACACCAGGAGCCGGGGGACGTTGACGGCGAGCCGGTCGAACTTCGTGCCGATAGCCTCCCGCGCCTCCGGCGTGAGGTAGGCCAGCTCCTGCCTTCCCGCGTAGTAGCGCTCGAGCATGGACAGGGCCGGTGCCCTGTTGTCGATCTTCTGGAGCATGTCTTTCACTGCTGGTCTGGTCATCGGAATGAGACCACCTTTCTCTTCTGTCGTTGTGTTGCGTGCCAGGCGGCGCGATCTAGGGCGACGATTGCCGCCACGGCGGCGTCGATCTTCCGCGGGCTACCCCGCTTGTCCTTGGAGACGAGATCCCCCTGCGGGGTCCTCTTGGCGATGCAGTGGGCGAAGTGCGAGGCCATGCGGGCATCCCCGTCATGCGTCACCTCTCCGGTGGCGATTGCCTGATACATGCGGTCCGTTGCCGGGGCCATTCGGCCGGCA
>NZ_BCSW01000151.1 GCF_001571065.1 Dietzia cinnamea NBRC 102147 | reverse complement strand
GCCTGCGCGAGCGGAAGAAGGCCGACACCCGCACCCGTCTCTCGGCGGCCGCCGTGGAACTCCTGGTCGCCGAGGGGGCGGAGGGCGCGACGGTGTCGGCGATCGCGGGACGGGCGGGGGTGTCCACCCGCACGTTCCACAACTACTTCGCCCACCGCGAGGACGCGTTCCTGCACTTCCTGCGCGAGCAGATCGCGGAGTTCGTGCGGCAGGTGGACCAGGCCCACCCGGACCTGACCCCCGTGGACATCTTCCGCACGATGTTCCGCGAACTGTACGGGCGCTCGTCGGACGACATCGAGGCCGCCGAGAACCTGTTCGTGGCCGGGGAGCAGATCGGGATCATGCTCTCCAGCGACGCCCGGTCGTGCCTCGCGGAGCAGATCCTCGACCCGCTGTACGACGCGATCGGCCGCCGGGAGCCGCAGCTCAGCCGGTTCCGCATCCGGGTGCTGGTGGACCTGAGCCTGGCCGCCGGTGCCTCGGTGCTGCGGCACCGCCCGCACGGCGGCGAGCAGGACGCGACGCACGGTCGCGCGGGTTACCTCGACGAGGCGTTCGACCTGCTCGAGCGCGGCGCCGCCGACCTGCTGCGCGGCGGCGAGCGCCGC
>NZ_BCSW01000150.1 GCF_001571065.1 Dietzia cinnamea NBRC 102147 | reverse complement strand
AGCCCGCACCCCGTCGGGCTATCGGATCTACAGCACGCAAGCGGTGGATCGTCTGCGCTTCATCCAGGGGGCACAGCGGCTAGGCCTCAAGCTCGACGACATCCGTGACCTCCTCTCCGTCAGAGACACAGGAGCCTGTCCGTGTGAACCGGCAGGAGACCTACTCACCCGCCGGTTGACCGAACTCGATGCAGAAATTAAACGTCTGAAAACTCTGCGAACCGAGATGACGACCATGCTCACAGCCTTGCCTGCCGAGAATTGCCCACCCCCGACCCCAGGAACTTGGCTTGAAACAAAGAAGGAGGTGAACTGAGATGCACGACTGCTGCGAAGACCCGATGTGCCCGCCAGAACTCTGCGGCTGCGGCTGCTAACCAGCAAGGAGGGGGCTCCGGCCCCCTCCTTGCTCCTCGCCCTGGGTCGCGGGTCGGCTGAGCAATCTGCGGACTGGTTCCGATTGAGGATCCCCTAACGCGATACCGCCAACCCGGCACGCAAACCGTACCGGCCGCACGTTGTGATCCGGCCTCCCCCTGCGGGAGAACCCGCTCGGAACAACGGCCAGGGACGGCCCCTGCCTGCCGACTCGAATACGCATGAATCTAATACGCAGACCTTCCACCT
>NZ_BCSW01000149.1 GCF_001571065.1 Dietzia cinnamea NBRC 102147 | reverse complement strand
TGCTGAGCACTCCGCCTGCGGGAAGCACATTCAATCTCTCTTCGATCAGGCTCGAGGTTCTGATCCAGCGGGGCGAGGAAAGGTCGTCGGAGACGGTGCCGTCGGTCATGGCGTGAACGGTATCGCTTCGGACCGACAAGAACCTCGATCACCGGCGTGGCTGGTAGAACCTTCGTATGAGCCCCGCAAAGCCCGACCCAATCGGTGACGTCGCCGAAATTCTCGGCTACTACGTCTACCTGCTCGTCGATCCCCGGGACGGTCGCCCGTTCTATGTAGGCAAGGGGCGCGGGGAGCGCGCGAATAGCCACGAAATCGAAGCTCTCGCGGGTCATGTCACGCTCCCAGCGGACCCGAGCGTTACGAACTTGCCGAAGACCGAGCTTTCTGCCAAGACCGCCCGGATCGCCGAGATTCATAATGCGGGTCTCCGGCCAGACGTGTGGATCGCACGCTACGGGTTGACGAAATCGGAGTACACGGCCGTCGAGGCGGCATTGATCGATCTTCTCTCGTGGCTCCCGGCAAGTGAGAGCTCGGACGGGAATGCGCCGCGTTCGGGCCTGACGAATCTTCGCCGGGAGCAGTCGAAGGGGCACGGGATGGAGCGCCTCCAAACCCTCATCGACGATCTCAAAGCCCCCGATCTCACAACTAACCCCGGTGATTCACGGGGATCTGCGGATCGCTGGGTGAAAATAG
>NZ_BCSW01000148.1 GCF_001571065.1 Dietzia cinnamea NBRC 102147 | reverse complement strand
AATCACACCGTCGTTGTGGAGCTTGACGGTGGCGTCGGCCTCCGCTGCCACCGAACGGGCCGACGGATCAGCCCACCGGACTCGGACGTCGTACACCTCCGGGTCGTGCCCATCGGCCACGGCGAGCATGAGCCTCCCCACCTGCTCCCAGGACCGGCCGAACGCCTGTTGTCGTGCTTCCGCCTTCGCGGTGAGTGCCGCCTCGGCTGCCCTGGTCTGTTCCGCGCTAGCCGGGTTCGCGGTCATGACACCGAGGTAGTGGCCGGGGAGCCCGGTGACTGCGGAGATGGACTGGACGATCACGTCGACCGCGGTCCGGTAGCTGTCGAGACCGGCGCCGGAGAGCTGCCCGAACTTCGTTTCCGGGTCCTCGGAGATCATCGTCTTGTCCGACTCGGGGATCGGGTTGATCGGGTTCCCCTCGTCGTCCTCCGCGACCTCGAGGCCGGTGGCCCAGCGGCGGGGGCGGGCGTAGGACTCGGAGGTGACCATCATGTCGGCGAGGATCTTGTTCAGCGCGTCCACCGGGCCGATCACGTCCGCGAACTCGGAGGTGCCGTCCACGACTCCGGGCCGGTCGGCGTTGACCAGTGGCACCACCGGGACGACACCGAGGTCGTTGGGCACGGACCGCACGGCGTTCAGCGCGGTCGGGTTCAGGGGTTCGCCGATCATGTGGACGATCTCCTCCGGGCGATAGACCACGACGTGCGACTGCTCAGTCC
>NZ_BCSW01000147.1 GCF_001571065.1 Dietzia cinnamea NBRC 102147 | reverse complement strand
GTACCGAGCAGTCTCACGTCGTCGTGTACCGGCCGGAGGAGATCGTCCACATGATCGGCGAACCGCTGAACCCGGAGGCCCTGTCCGCCGTGCGGTCCGTGCCCAACGACCTCGGTGTCGTCCCGGTGGTGCCTCTGGTCAACGCCGACCGACCCGGAGTCGTGGACGGCACCTCCGAGTTCGCTGACGTGATCGGCCCGGTGGACGCGCTGAACAAAATCTTGGCCGACATGATGGTCACCTCCGAGTCCTACGCCCGCCCCCGCCGGTGGGCCACCGGCCTCGAGGTCGCGGAGGACGACGAGGGGAACCCGATCAACCCGATCCCCGAATCGGACAAGACGATGATCTCGGAGGCCCCGGAGACGAAGTTCGGGCAGTTGGCCGGGGCTGGTCTGGACTCGTACCGGACCGCGGTGGACGTCATCATTCAGTCCATCTCTGCGGTCACCGGGCTCCCCGGCCACTACCTCGGTGTGATGACGGCGAATCCCGCCAGTGCGGAGCAGACCCGCGCCGCGGAGGCCGCGCTCACCGCCAAGGCGGAGGCACGTCAGCAGGCGTTCGGCCGGTCCTGGGAGCAGGTGGGCCGGCTCATGCTCGCCGTGGCCGATGGACACGACCCGGAGGTGTACGACGTCCGAGTCCGGTGGGCAGACCCGTCCGCCCGCTCGGTGGCAGCGGAGGCCGACGCCACCGTCAAGCTCCACAACGACGGTGTGATC
>NZ_BCSW01000146.1 GCF_001571065.1 Dietzia cinnamea NBRC 102147 | reverse complement strand
GACCTTCCAGTGCGCTGGAAGGTCCATCCTAATGAGCGAAGAAAGAGAGGGGCCATCTGATGGAACCGGGTTTCGAATTCGATTTGGCGGTAGTGGGCTCCGGCGGGGCAGCCATGGCGGCCGCTATCACCGCTCGACAGGCCGGCAGGACGGTGCTGATGATCGAGCGCGGCACCATCGGCGGCACCTGCGTGAACATCGGGTGCGTCCCGTCCAAGGCGCTGCTGGCCGCTGCCGGCACCCGCCAGGCCGCACTGACCAATCCCTTCCCAGGGGTCCCCACCCTCGCCCGGGACGTTGATCTGGGAGCGCTGGTCATGCAGAAGGACCAGCTGGTCACTCGACTGCGAGAGACCAAATACGCCGACGTCGCGGACGCCCATGGCTTCGAAATCCGCCGTGGGGAGGCTTCCTTCCTCGATCCCGACACTCTGGTGATGGATGGGGATCCGGTGGCGGCCGGTTCGGTGGTACTGGCCACCGGAGCAGAACCGGCACTACCGAAGGAGGTAACCGGGCTGAACGAGGTGGAGCATCTGACCTCGACCGCCGCCATGGAATTAACTGAACTGCCCGACTCCATGATCGTCATCGGCGGTGGCTACGTCGGTATCGAACAGGCCCAACTCTTCGCCCATCTGGGCACCCGGGTGACCATCATCGGCAGGATCACCCCTGCTGCCGAGCCGGAAATGGTCGCCATCCTTCGCCAGGCCCTGGCCCAGGACGGGATCACGGT
>NZ_BCSW01000145.1 GCF_001571065.1 Dietzia cinnamea NBRC 102147 | reverse complement strand
GTACCGAAAGAACTCCCCGAGCTGGCCCAACTTGGCCGTTCGCTGTGGAAGCGGCATCGGGAGATCCTCGCCTACTTCGACGTGGGCGCCTCCAATGGCCCCGTCGAGGCCATCAATGGGCGCCTCGAGCACCTCCGCGGAATCGCCCTGGGCTTCCGCAACCTCAGCCACTACATCTTGCGTGAGGTCACTGATCCACTCCGGACAGCTCCAGAATCGGATCAACGCACTCTAAATCCGGAAGGGCCGACAAACTCGCGATCACTTACCGCGCCGCCGTCACACTCTGCGCAATTCTCACCTGGCTACGCCGATTGGGAGACACACCCTAGATGCATCTTGAGGTGAGTTATGAGACCTCGCGAGCTGGGGCAGTCCGGGCCGGGTGGTTGATCGACGATGCCTCTCATGTCCAAGGCTGCGACTCATTGTGAGAACTCGACAACTGGCGGATGTTCGACTCCGGGAAGGTGATACATCGAGGCGCGGTCAGTCCGGGTTACTTTCGGGCCGCCCGCGCCTCAAAGCGGTAGGTCGAACCGATGCTTACTCGCTGTCACTCTCGCGCTGATTCGATGGGGCTCCGAATAGTCCACCGGACCACGAGCCGGTTCGGACTCGTCCCCCAGCTCCCACCACGAAGTCGGCGATCACGACACCCGCGCATAGCGCGACTCTAATTGTCTCTGAGGGTTCCTGGTTGGGGCTGACAAGCACGATCAGCGCGTAGGCGACGAGGCCGACGATGAGGCTAG
>NZ_BCSW01000144.1 GCF_001571065.1 Dietzia cinnamea NBRC 102147 | reverse complement strand
TCGCGGAGGCGTACGTCTCGGGACGCGAGCAGGCCCGCCGTGAGGTCGACAGCTGGCTGGAGTTCTGCGGACTCTGAGAAGACCTGTCCCGCCGCTCCGGAGAGGCCCGGAAATGCGCGACGCCGCGGTCGTGTTCAGGGCACGATCGCGGCGAAGCGGGAAGGGGTGTGACTCAGGAGCCGAAGATCTCCGCGCCGCCACCGAGCGTGAAGAGGATGTACGAGGGAAGGCGGAGCAGGCCGTCGATTGCGGCCGAGCCGACGCCACCCGCGGGGAGGAGGTCAGCGGACCCTTCGGAGAGGTCGAACCAGAAGTCAGAAATCTCGCCCATGTCGTGCCCTTTCGACGTGACGTGCCCACTGTCTGTGGGCTACACCACCAGAAGTTACGACCGCCCTGAGTGCCGTGCCACCGCGAAAGTCACATATTCCCCGGCTTGGTCGCCAGCTAAGGAATTTGCGAACTGTCGACCTGCTAAATGATCGGTTCGTGAAGAACTGGCCACGCTAACTAACTATCGCTCAATTTCGGCGACTGGGTTCTCGGCGATTCGGCGACAGCTGGCTTCTCGCTTCGATTGCGCTACGCGAAGCGGTTGGCGAGTAATTCGCAGATGCCCCTTGTGGTGTCGAACGCGTGACCGTAGAATAGAACACGTATTCGAGACATGGCGCGGCATGGCCGCGTAGGCGACCACGGGGGGTGGGGCATGGACGGCGATCCGGAGCGCACGACCGGTAACCCCGCTGCCGCGTTGGCAGGCCTGACGACGGCGGCGCGCGAAGGCTGGGCCGCCGAGAACCGC
>NZ_BCSW01000143.1 GCF_001571065.1 Dietzia cinnamea NBRC 102147 | reverse complement strand
AGTGGCGCCCTACAACACCAGCACCCACCCCTGCCAGTTCCACAGCCTGACCACCTGCCGCGGCGAGATGGCCACCGAAGAGGTGCACGTCACCGTCACCGATACCGCCACCGGAGACATCCTCATCGACGAACCACGCACCACCTACGACAACGGCTTCCTCGGATTCTGGCTACCGCGAGACATCACTGCCACGCTCACCATCGACTACGACGACAAGTCGGCCACTGTTCCGATCGCCACCGGAGACCAGGACCTCACCTGCCTGACCACCATGAGACTCACCTGACAACCCCCCTCCCCGCATCAACAACCCCCCGCCGGGTCGCGGCCCCCGGCCGGCAGGGAAGGCGGTGCGTCCCGCATGGACCACAGCACCGCCAGTCAGAGGTAGCGGCAGATCGTCTCGGCTTGGCAGGTCGCAGGGTCCACTGTGCGGCTGGCGGACTGGAGCTGGGCGACTGCCTGACGCAGCTGCAAGAGATCGGCTATCTGCTGGTCGATCTCGTCCAGTCGAGTCACCAGGAGCGTGTCGACGTGAGCGCAAGGTGCCTGTCCGTCGTCGCGAATCCGGAGGATCTCACCGATGCGGGCAAGCGATAGTCCCGCGCTCTGGCCCCGCCGGATGAAATCGAGCCGGGAGATCACGTGCTCGGGATAGTCCCGGTAGCCGTTGAGGGTTCGTTGTGGGGGCGGGAGCAGGCCCACGGATTCGTAGTAGCGAAGGGTTTTCGGAGTGGTGCCCGCCGTGGCAGCCAGTTCGCCGATCCTCATTGGAATTACCGCTCCTTCGAGACCGCCTGGGTT
>NZ_BCSW01000142.1 GCF_001571065.1 Dietzia cinnamea NBRC 102147 | reverse complement strand
GCGGTGTTGCCGCAAGCTTGGGCGTAGGCCTTGGGGTTCCAGCCGCCGGCGACCGCGTCGCGGACGGCGAGGGAGCGGGCGTGCCGGTCGTGGCGTTCGGTGGTGTTGCGGATGATGCCGGTGCGTCCGCAGGCGACCGCGTAGAGCAGGTTCGCTGATTGGGTTGAGGCGATGAGATGGTCCGGGTCTAGGCGCACGCACAAGGGTTCGTTGCAGCGGTGCTCACCGATCGCCTCGGCGGTCAGTTGGCCGGCGACCAGGAGGGCGAAGCGGTGCGCGTACTCGGTTCTGCTGACGCCGCCTTGTCGCCAGGTGATCCGTCCGTACCCGTCGGAGATGGCGCCGGTCCAGATGTGGCATCCCTCCCCCGGGGCGCGCACGACACGGGACTCAAACGCGGCAATCGCCGCCTCGGTCGGAGGCAGTGTCGAGTCGTACGGCCTGGACCGCCTCGGGGCAGGTCGGGGCCGGGGACGGGCGTCCATTCCCGGCAGCGGGATGTCCTCGAACCATCCGCCGGAGACGGGCTCAGTGCTGTTGGTCACCGTTGGTGTCCGCCGAGGTCTGATCCGCCGCTGGCGTGTCACCGCCGTCGGCATCGTTGACCGTGTCGTCGGTGACGGTGGTGCTGTCCTTGGCGGCGCGGATCGCCGCCCCGACCTCGCGGGCAGACAGTCCGGTCATCTCCGCCAGATCGGCCTGCACCACGCCCAGGTCCCGAAGCTCGACCAGCGCCTGACCGAGGGCGATCTGCGCGTCATCGCGGGCATCGATCGCCGAGAACACCGCGACCAACTTGGCCTCACGCTTGCG
>NZ_BCSW01000141.1 GCF_001571065.1 Dietzia cinnamea NBRC 102147 | reverse complement strand
CGCCGTCATCGGTCGCCACGACCCCGACGCCATCCGCCTGCGCAAGGAAGACGCCAGCCGCGGCCGCGGTGTGCGCATCGGCAAAGGCGTCGACGGTATGTCCACCGTCTCCGCCCTGCTGGCCACCGAGGAAGCCGCCGTGCTGGCCGAGGCCCTCGACCAGCGGGTCGCCGAACACCAGGCCGCCGACACTGGCGCAGCCGCCGCGGCCGACCCGGATGCCCCGGCCGAGCCGGAGCCGCGCTACTCCAAAGCTGAACGCCGCGCCGACGCCCTGATGTCGCTGATCTGCGGCGACACCCCCACCCACCCCGACACCGACACCGGCACCGGCACCGGCACCGACACTGGCACCGACAGTAACGCCGGCCCGGGCGACCCGAGCGCCGCCACTGGCGGCGGTCAGGGGCTGGCGCCGGTATTGCGGCCGAAGGTCACCGTCATCGCCACCGGCGACAACGGCCGCGACGACCACGGCGCGCGGGTGGAGTTCACCCGCACCGGCCAAGCCGCCCTGCACACGCTGATGGAGATGCTCGCCACCTCAGATGGCGCCTCGTTCGAGCAGGTCGATCCCCGCCTCGGCGCGGCCGACGACACCGCCGCCGCGCTGAGATACCGGCCCGGTGCCGAGTTGGCGCGCCGGGTCCGGCTTCGCGACGGCACCTGCCGGCACCCCGGGTGCACGGTCCCCGCCGACGACTGCGACCTGGACCATGTGGTGCCGTTCAACCACGCCGACCCCACCGCCGGCGGCCAGACGGTGGAGGCGAATCTGGTCAGTCAGTGCCGCCGCCATCACCGGTTCAAAACCTTCTCCGACTGGACCTACAAGCTCG
>NZ_BCSW01000140.1 GCF_001571065.1 Dietzia cinnamea NBRC 102147 | reverse complement strand
GTCAAGCCCCGGGTTTTGTAGAGGGTGGTTATCTGGCGTCGATGAGGTCGTCGACGGACTCTGGTGCCGGTTCGACCGCCGTGTGTTGTGCTTCGTACTCCGCCGGTGGGACGTAGCCGATCTCGCCGTGAATCCGGCGGTGGTTGAACCAGTCGATGTACTCGGCGACGGCGATCTCGAGGTCGTCGATTCCTCGCCACGGTCCCTTGTGGCGGTTGCGAATCAGCTCGGCCTTGAACAGGGAGTTGAACGCCTCGGCCATCGCGTTGTCATAGGAGTCGCCGCGTGAACCCACCGAGGCCACCAGGTCCTGTTCTTCGAGCCGTTCGGTGTAGCGCAGCGCTCGGTATTGCACGCCGCGGTCGCTGTGATGAATCAGTCCGCTGAGGTCGTCGCCGGTGTGGGTGCGCTGCCAGATCGCCATGTTCAGCGCGTCCAGGGCCAGATCGGTGTACAAGTTCTTGGACAGCTGCCACCCGACGACCATCCGCGAGTAGACGTCGATGATGAACGCCGCGTACACCCACCCGGCGTACGTGCGAATGTAGGTGATGTCGGCGACCCAAAGTTGATTCGGGCGCTCGGCGACGAACTTGCGTTCCACCAGGTCAGCGGGCCGCTCAGTCTCAGCCCTTGGCCGGGTGGTGCGCGGCGACTTGGCCCGCTGGACCCCTTTGAGGCCTTCGGCTCTCATGAGGCGTTCGACGGTGCAGCGGGCGACCTGGTGGCCGGCGCGGCCCAGCTCCTTCCACATCTTCCGGGCTCCGTACACGTGGTAGTTCTCCTCGTACATCGTGGTGATCGCGGCCGTCAGTTCGGCGTCGCGAACCGACCGCGCTGAGGGCGGCC
>NZ_BCSW01000139.1 GCF_001571065.1 Dietzia cinnamea NBRC 102147 | reverse complement strand
TACCCAGAGACCCGCCTTCGCCACCGGTGTTCCTCCTGATATCTGCGCATTTCACCGCTACACCAGGAATTCCAGTCTCCCCTGTAGTACTCAAGTCTGCCCGTATCGCCCGCAAGCTCGGAGTTAAGCTCCGAGTTTTCACGGACGACGCGACAAACCGCCTACGAGCTCTTTACGCCCAGTAATTCCGGACAACGCTCGCACCCTACGTATTACCGCGGCTGCTGGCACGTAGTTGGCCGGTGCTTCTTCTGCAGGTACCGTCACTTGCGCTTCGTCCCTACTGAAAGGGGTTTACAATCCGAAGACCGTCATCCCCCACGCGGCGTCGCTGCATCAGGCTTTCGCCCATTGTGCAATATTCCCCACTGCTGCCTCCCGTAGGAGTCTGGGCCGTGTCTCAGTCCCAGTGTGGCCGATCACCCTCTCAGGCCGGCTACCCGTCGTCGCCTTGGTAGGCCATTACCCCACCAACAAGCTGATAGGCCGCGGGCTCATCCTGCACCGAAAAACTTTCCAACCACCACCATGCGGCAGAAGCTGAATATCCGGTATTAGACCCAGTTTCCCAGGCTTATCCCGAAGTGCAGGGCAGATTACCCACGTGTTACTCACCCGTTCGCCACTCGTGTACCCCGAAGGGCCTTACCGTTCGACTTGCATGTGTTAAGCACGCCGCCAGCGTTCGTCCTGAGCCAGGATCAAACTCTCCATAAAAGCTTCTCAGCACTTTAGAAAAGCACAATCCAAGCAACAGAACAACCAAAACTGGCTGTTCCAAAAAACGCGACCCCCACGACAGGGATGTGAAAGGGTCGCAACCAAACAAAAAATTTGGCACTATCACAAACAAAACACACTGTTGAGTTCTCAAACAACACCCACACACCA
>NZ_BCSW01000137.1 GCF_001571065.1 Dietzia cinnamea NBRC 102147 | reverse complement strand
GCGGGTCGCCGAACACCAGGCCGCCGACGCCGACGCCACGGCCGCCGCCCCGGACGGGCCTGAGCCGGAGCCGAACTACTCCAAAGCCGAACGCCGCGCCGACGCCCTGATGTCCCTGATCTGCGGCGACACCCCCACTCGCCCCGACGCTGCCGACGCTTCCGAGGACGCCGCGAGCACAGACGATGCCGCCGACGGCGCTGCGGGCGCTCCCACCGGCGGCGCCGGTCAGGCGCCGGTGTTGCGGCCGAAGGTCACCGTCATCGCCACCGGAGACAACGGCCGCGACGAGCACGGGGCGCGGGTGGAGTTCGCCCGCACCGGCGAGGCGGCCCTGCAGACCCTGATGGAGATGCTCGCCACCTCGGATGGGGCCTCCTTCGAGCAGGTCGATCCCCGCATCGGTGCCGCCGACGACACCGACGCCGCCCTGAGGTACCGGCCCGGTGCCCAGTTGGCGCGCCGGGTCCGGCTCCGCGACGGCACGTGCCGCCACCCCGGGTGCGCGATCCCCGCCGACGACTGCGATCTGGATCATGTGGTGCCGTTCAATCATGCCGACCCCGCCGCCGGTGGCCTGACCATCGAGGCGAACCTGGTGGCCCAGTGCCGGCGCCATCACCGGTTCAAAACCTTCTCCGACTGGACTTACCAGCTCCAGCCCGATGGCACGCTGATCGTGACGACCCCCGACGGCACCGTCATGCTCACCCGCCCCGACGGGCCGCTGGCCCAGTACCGGCGCGAGCAACAACGCTCCGAGGCCGATGCCTGGGCACGTCAGCAACGCCGCAACCCCAGCCCCGTTTACGGGGCCGGGGTCCTGGACGAGGCGACGTACTTCGCCCGCCGCGCCCAACGCCTGGCCCGCGAACGCGCCCGCACCGCCGCCCGCAACACCGCCGAGGCCTGCGCCGCGACCACGCCGCCACCCAAGACCGCGGACGAGACCGCGGGCAGCGCCGACGCCGCCCCGCACTCGGCCCCGGCCCCGGCCCCGCGTGAGCGCATGA
>NZ_BCSW01000136.1 GCF_001571065.1 Dietzia cinnamea NBRC 102147 | reverse complement strand
GCGGGAAACAATAGTCAGCACTTGCTGAACTATACAGCGTCTGCTGAACTGTTGGGACAACGCATTAAAAACCTAAAGGTTTTCAAGACACCCGACACCGTCCAGGACAGCGACCACTTTTGAGCAGTTTTCCTGGCTCTACGGCCACCCGCCGGTGTCTCATTAAGTCATCTTGGCGACATTCGTCTCAGGATCGGCCTCGGTAGGGGTTTATGGGGCAGAATCGGGCCATGAGGCATCTGGGGTACACCCGCGTCAGTACCGCGAGTCAGGACGCGCAGTTGCAGTTGGATGCACTCGTAGATTCCGGGGTTCAGAAGCGCGACGTCTTCTCCGACGTCACCTCGGGGAGCCGGACCGCGACCGAGCGCCCGGGGATGAAGCGGCTGATGGACTACATCGAGCCCGGCGATACCGTCGTGGTGTGGCGCATTGACCGCCTCGGCCGCTCCCTGATCGATGTCCTCAATAACGTGAACTTGCTTCGCGACAAGGGCGTGAAGATCCGGTCGCTCTCGGACGGCATCGATCCGGAGACCACCTCCGGCCGGTTGATGCTGGGCATGCTCGCCACCCTGGCCGAGTACGAGCGCGAGCTCATCACTGAACGCGTCAACGCCGGCATCGCCGCGGCGAAGCAGAACGGCACGAGGTTCGGTCGGCCCCCGGTCGATCCCGCAGTGATCGCCGAAAAACTCGACATCGCCCAGGACGCCCGAAGAAAGGGCCGCACCGCCGCCGAAGCGGCCAGCTTGGTCGGATGGTCCCGCGCCACCCTCTACCGCCACCAGCAAGCCGCCCGAGCCCTCGAGGCGCTCGAGCCTTAATGCAGGTGGCGCCGTCAGGTATCGCCGCTAGAACGCCGCCACCGAGCAGCGCGATTTACCGGTACACCCGTGTGGGACGATATGCCGCCAACCGTCCTCGCTGTGTCACAGGGTCGATGTGGCCTTTATGAAACGTCTTCCCGTCGGGTCTAGTATCTATTGATACAGATTCCGGGCGAAAGGGTCTCCTCATGGCTGATCGGGTCGGGACGTTGCTGAACCGTTCGGGTAATGGTGGCGAGGAGGTGCTCATCGTCAGCCGCGGGAAGGTGCGGACTCGGTTCCGTCGCC
>NZ_BCSW01000135.1 GCF_001571065.1 Dietzia cinnamea NBRC 102147 | reverse complement strand
TAGTGGGCATCTCCGTTAGTTCGTCGGGGGTCATGCTGCGCGGAGGGTGCCGTCGTTGTTGAGGCGGTCGAGGTGGCGGTTGAGGTCGTCGCGGGTGTACTTCCAGCCGAACGGTTCGGCGCTTCGGTTGTAGCGATCCTGGAACGCGAGGATGCGTGCGGCGAGATCGTCGAGGTCTGCGAAGTCGCCGGTGGCGATGGCTTTGCGCTGCAGGATCGAGAAGTAGATTTCGACCTGGTTGAGCCACGAGGCGTGCACCGGAAGGTGCACCAGGACCGCGTTGGGAAACGCATGACGCATCCGGTCTTTCGAGGCCTGACCTGCGTGGGATGAGCCGTTGTCGACGACCCAGAACACTCGCTTCGCGGATGCGTATGGCTCTTGGGTCATCACCTGCTCGACCAGTTCGGTGAACGGGGCGATCCCTGTCTTGGGTGCGGTCATCCCCATCACGCGGGCCTGGTGGACGTCGTAGGCGGCGAAGTAGGCCAACGTCCCACCGCGGCGGTACTCGAACTCCACGCGCCGCGGCTGACCGGGCCTGGCGGGAGTCTCGGCGTGACGGCGTTTGAGGGCTTGGAGCTGTGATTTTTCGTCCGCACTGATGACGTACTCATCGTCGCCGAGAGCAACGCCGTTCCAGCGCCGGTGGTACAGGTCCAGCACCCGGGCGGCCTTGACGGCGAAGTCGGGGTCGCGGGGAAAAATCCACGACCGGTGCTGCCACGGCTTGATCGCATCTGCGGCCAGCCAGCGCCCGATCGTCGCCGACGCCACGGGGCGCACCAGCCCTGTGGCCACGGCGTGGGCTCTCAACTCGGCGGCCGACCATCTGGTCAGTGGCAGACCGTGGTCAGCCGGGCGCGTACACGCCAACGCTTTGACCTGGGCGACCTCGACGGGGGTGAACACTCGCGGTCGTCCCGAGCGGGGCCGATCTTTGAGACCCTCCAGGCGCTCGGTGCAGAACCGATGCCGCCACTGGCGCACCGTGTCTTCGCACACCCCGACCTCGCGGGCGATCGCAGCGTTGGCATCACCGGCAGCGGCCGCCAGGACGATCCGGGCTCGCAGTACATCGCGGTGCGCACAACGAGCAGCGTGCGCGCGGCGGGTCAGCACGTCGCG
>NZ_BCSW01000134.1 GCF_001571065.1 Dietzia cinnamea NBRC 102147 | reverse complement strand
GGGCCCGTTTGAAACCCGTAGGCTCGAAGCTTGCATCTCCGATGCGAGCTTCCTTGCAGTCGAGAACTCGTTCTCCACAAGGTCGATTATTTCCCTCAACAGGTCGCTGCGCAGCGACTGCCGCAGCTCGTGCGCCAACTCCGCGTGCTGACGCTTCCGCTCGGACCGGCCTCGCCACCATTCTGTAGCTAGCGACCCGCAGACTCCGAGCGCTACGCCCAAAAGGGCGGACAATGCAGGCACAACCGACTCAAAAACAGCCAATGCCGTAGCAATATCAGTCTTCAAGAGCTTCGTTTTCTGCGTACTTCTTCACAAGATCCCTACCGAGTGGAGTCAACCTATATCCCGTCGTCACGGAAATGATCTCCCCGTCGCACCCAACAGGCGCCACAAGCATCCCTTCCTGCTCTGGATCCTCGACTAGCACCCCGTCTTTGATCAGGTATGAATAGAGAACTTCAGAGCCGGGCAATACCACGAGGCTTTCGGGGCCATTTTCCACGAAGTGCTCGAGTATTCGACGCTCGGTGTCGTTATAACGCTGATTGACGCGGCCCAAGTTGACTTTCAACTGGCGCAGCGCTTTCCGATCGAGCCTTCGAGGCCCGACCCCCTTCATGCCGTGACAGTTGGCGCAGAGCACGATCATGTTGTGAAACTCGTGCTTCTGCACTCGGGCATAGTCCTCGATATGTTCGATGTGCAGCGGTGACACTGTCCGACAGGTAGGGACCGCGCACCGGTACCCAGCTTCAAGCATCACCGCGCGTTCAAGTTCCGCAGGTATTGCCTGCCTATCTCCCATATCTACAAAGTAGTGCCAAGTGAAGTGAAGAGGCGGTGCTTCGACTTTCGCCGCGTGACAGGGTTCAGTTTCGGCCCTGGTTAGAGGTCTTGGCGCTTCGACTCCACCGGGCCCTAGCCACCCTGACGTGTGCGCACCGAACTCGAGGGATGGCCGCTTTGGCCGGCGGCCTCGCCGGTGACCTACCCTCTTAGGTCACGCGGATGAAGTACCTAGGCGTCGCCGCACTGAAGAGCCGCCAAAGTCAATTGATCCAGATGCGGCTGTTCGTTGCGGTGCCCAAAGCGGTAGTGCAAATAGGTGGACGTCGGTGCTTTCCGATCCGTTAGCTCGCCCC
>NZ_BCSW01000133.1 GCF_001571065.1 Dietzia cinnamea NBRC 102147 | reverse complement strand
GCACCAGACACGGCCCGTAGCTCTGTCGCAGTGGAGGCACCGGCTGGCGCCCTCGCCGCGAGAAGGGCGACTTCACATAAGGTCTGGATGTCGGCGTGGACCCACAGCCTCTGGAATGTGCACAGCCTCGCTCGGCGCGGACGACACTGACATCCAGTGACGCCACCGGGAATCAAGCGTGAAGGGGACCAATAGCGAAGTCTCGGCGTGAGTGAGCTTGCGCACGACCGCGCTGACGGCGGGAAAGATGCTGAGCGAACCCGGCCATCTTGCGAGCACGGCAATCCGACCAGCGATTACCTTGGCCGGCGCCGGGCTGCTTTCCTACTTGGCGGCTGCGTACGCTTCCATCACCGTGGCGGGAATGCGGCCGCGGTCAGAGACATCATGGCCATTGTCGCGAGCCCATTCGCGAATCGCCTTGGTGTCCTCGGATGCGGTCTTGGTCGTGGCCTTGCGCGGAGTCTTGGACTTTCCGGTCACCCGCTGGCCGGCCTCGATGTACGGCGCCATGACCTGGTGGAATGTGTCAGCGTTCTCGTCGCTGAGGTCGATCGAATATTCTTTTCCATCGAAGGCGAAGAAGAGAGTGTTCGCCTCGTTGCCCAGGTCAGAGCCGTCGATATCGTCGATGTACCGCATCTGAAAATGCTGTGCCATTGCGTCCCCCTATAGTGATGCCGTCAAAACTGAGTGACAGTATGCACCAAATGGAGAAATCAGGCCCATTACATTCCCGGGCAAGCCTCAGGCGCCGATTCCGCCAGTGGCCGCCCCGGCGTCGAGGTGCCGATAGAAGTCGACACGGGTTTTCGGACACTGGTGGCCTGGCGAAACAAGTTGGCTTCGGAAGCGTCGCAAACTCGATCGTTTTACGGATGTGGGAGTGATGTAGCTTTCTGAGGCGATCACAAAATGCCGCGACTGAGCGATTAATCCCGCCACGCGAGGCGGTGGTCAGACGCAGCAGGAGGTGGGTAGTTCGGTGTGGAAGGTGCCTGCGACCAGGCGCAGGGCTTCGGAGACGGTCAAATAGGGGGCCCAGGTGTCGGCGATCTGGCGGGTGGTCATCCCGGCTGTGATGGCGTAGGTGGCCGCGAGCATGATTTCTCCGGCGTGGTCTCCGATTGCGCTGAGTCCGAGGATTCTTCCGGTTTCTGTTTCGGCGACCATCTTGATCGCCCCGCGGGTGTCCTGGTCGATCAAGGCG
>NZ_BCSW01000132.1 GCF_001571065.1 Dietzia cinnamea NBRC 102147 | reverse complement strand
GAACTTGTCGCAAGCGTTAACTATCCCTTGACGATACCTGTGGCGCACCTGGACACTCGGAGCTATGGAGACTCCTCACCTGGTCGAGCTCATCGACGCCCAATAGCGCGCCTACGGCGTCAGTGAGGCCGAGCTGGCCCGTCGAATCGGGATCACTCGCCAGAATTTGCACCTGTGGCGCACCCACGGCCTGCGCGGCCTGCCGGCCCGAACGACCCTCAACGGCATGGCTGCTGAACTGCGCCTTCCACATGTCCGGATTCTCGAGGCGGCCTTGCGCGATGTCGGCTACCTCGACGCCACCGACGGATTATCAGGCTTACTGGCATGACCGCCCCTGACCCTCTCGGCCCGGCGGCCACGATCGCGGCTCTGAGTTCCACCACCCACCCGCTCGGAGACCTGACCACGCTACCCGCGGCATCCGGGCTATATGCCTGGTGGGCGGCCCCAGAGATACTGCCGCACCTGCCCGGCCCCGCCCATCCGCACCAGGTGCAGGTCACCGTCACCGATACCGCCACCGGAGACACCCTCATCGACGAACCACGCACCACCTATGACAACGGCTTCCTCGGATTCTGGCTACGGCGAGACATCACTGCCACGCTCACCATTGATTGCGACGACAAATCGGCCACTGTTCCGATCGCCACCGGGGACCTGGACCTCACCTGCCTGACCACCATGAGACTCACCTGACAACCCCCACTGCCCGCATCAACACCCCCCTGCCGGGTCGTGGCCACCGGCCGGCAGGGAAGCCAGGTGCGTCCCGAATGGGCCACAGCTCCGCCAGTCAGAGGTAGCGGCAGATCGTTTCGGCTTGGCAGGTCGCAGGGTCCACTGTGCGGCTGGCGGTCTGGAGCTGGGTGACTGTCTGACGCAGCTGCAAGAGGTCGGCTATCTGCTGGTCGATCTCGTCCAGTCGAGTCACCAGGAGCGTGTCGACGTGAGCGCAAGGTGCCTGTCCGTCATCGCGAATCCGGAGGATCTCACCGATGCGGGCAAGCGATAGTCCCGCGCTCTGGCCCCGCCGGATGAAATCGATCCGGGAGATCGCGTGCTCGGGATAGTCCCGGTAGCCGTTGAGGGTTCGTTGTGGGGGCGGGAGAAGGCCCACGGATTCGTAGTAGCGAAGGGTTTTCGGAGTGGTGCCCGCCGCGGCCGCCAGTTCGCCGATCCTCATTGAAATTACCGTTCCTTCGAGACCGCCCGGTTT
>NZ_BCSW01000131.1 GCF_001571065.1 Dietzia cinnamea NBRC 102147 | reverse complement strand
TTCACGGACCCGCCATTCTCGCTGTATCACAGGGTGGGTTTCGCACCTTATGACACGGTGTCCCGTAGGGTCCAGAGAGTATTGATACAGATACTCGGCGGAGGGGTCCTTTGATGGCTGATCGGATAGGGACGTTGCTCAACCGCTCGGGTGACGGTGGCGACGAGGTGCTCATCGTGAGCCGCGGGAAGGTCCAGACTCGATTCCGTCGCCGGGACGAGCTGGACTGGAGTCTGCGAGTGGAGACAACAGACTCGGAGAACATCGCCGAGGGGAAGTCGAAGCTGGCCCGCAGATCGTCACGGCCGCGCGGGCAGCGGGTGGCGTACGTGCGAGTGTCCGCCGCTGACCAGAACGAAGCGCGCCAGCTCGAGGCGGTGGGGGAGTGCGACCGCGTCTACATAGAAAAGCAGTCCGCACGCTCGCGGGCCGACCGCGAGAAGCTCGCCGAGTGCATCGGATACCTGCGAGACGGTGACGAGCTCGTCGTTGCGTCGATGGACCGGCTCGCTCGATCCCTGGTCGATCTCAAGCAGATCGTTGGTGAGATCACTGCCAAGGGTGCGAGTGTGGAGTTCGTGCACGAACGGGCCACTTACGCCGCCGGCGCCCAGGATCCACGAGCCGATCTGATGCTCTCGCTGCTCGGTGCGTTCGCCGAGTTTGAGCGGGCCATCATCCGCGAGCGCCAGGCCGAGGGCATTGCCATCGCCAAGGCGAAGGGCAAGTACAAGGGGCGCAAACGAGTCCTGACGGCCGAGCAGATCGAGAAGGCACGGACCCGCATCCAAGCGGGGGAGGGGCCGTCGGCGATCGCCCGAGATCTCGGAGTGGGCCGATCCACGCTCTATCGCGCGCTCCAGCGACAGAAGTAGACGGCGCCGGCAGGCATGCGAATGGTGCTCCGGAGACTACGGAACCGGTGATGCGCGAGTGATGCGAAAAGTGTTTATACGGTAGGGAAACCGCTCGTGGAGCGCCGGAGGCTGTGCCACCGTGAACATCCACGCATTCACCGTTGACTGCTAGCCCCGGTGTTTCATGGGGATCTGCGGATCGCTGGGCGCAAATAGACCGAAGTGCTCCCTGAACAGGGGAAACTGGGACTTGTCTAGAGCTACAGTTCCTCAAGCAGAAAGCACTCGGTAGGTGAAGCGTACTTCGTGGTCGTCTGGTCTGTCGTTCTGTGTCGATGATGTCGCGGTGATTTCTCACGCCGGGACCATCGCGCCACGCCTTCTGGCGGATCGCGTCGGTC
>NZ_BCSW01000130.1 GCF_001571065.1 Dietzia cinnamea NBRC 102147 | reverse complement strand
TTCAGTACCAGAATGAGAGTGGCTCGGTGGAGTTGGCTCGTTTCTTCGCTGCCGTAGGTGGCTTGTCCCCGATGTGCCGCTCCGCCGGGCTAGCACCGCCGCTGGAGGTCGTGGCCTGATAGGAGCTTGCTCGCTCGTCCTGCCCCACTGAGGCGTGCCCGATCTCGAACGGCGGTGCCGTACTGCACGCAACATCAGGAGGTCGGCGATGACTGTCATTGGAATTGATGCCCACAAGAATTGGCACACGCTCGTCGCGGTCGACGAGGTCGGCAAGAGAATCGATGTCCTCACGGTCGAGGCTCGGGCTGCTGGGCATCAGAAGATCATGGCGTGGCTCGAGCAGTTCGACGGCGTCTGCATTGCGGTCGAGGACTGCCGGCATCTGACCCGTCGTCTGGAAGCTGACCTGCTCGATGCCGGGCACAAGGTGGTGCGAGTCCACACCAGGTTGATGGCAGGTATGCGCCGTTCGGGTCGTGAACTCGGCAAGTCTGATCCGATCGACGCTGAAGCCGTTGCACGCGTTGCTCTGCGCGAAGATGATCTACCGACGGCCGAGCTGCCCGGCCCGGCGCGGGAGATCAAGCTGTTGTCCGACCATCGTCGTAGCCTGGTCGCTCGACGTACTGCTATGCAATCCAAGGTCCGCTGGTTCCTGCACGAGATTGATCCTGAACTGCAGATACCGTCCCGGGCACTGCGTCGCTACCATCTGCTGGATGAGCTAATCGCACGACTCTACGAACACACCGGGGCGGTGGCCGAGATTGCCCGGGATCTCCTGGAGGACATTCGGTCGCTCACGCGGCGGATCAATGAGATCGAGAGCCGCCTGACCAAGCTGGTGCGTGCGGATCACCCACGTCTTCTCGAGGTCCCGGGCCTCGGGGTTCTCGGCGCGGCCACAATTATCGGGGAGACCGCCGGGGTCAGGCGGTTCAAGTCCAAAGACGCCTTCGCCCGTTTCAACGGCACCGCCCCAATTCCCGTCTGGTCGGGCAACAAGGTCCGCGTCAGGCTGTCCCGGGGCGGCAACAGGCGCATCAATACCGCGCTGCACATGGCCGCGGTGACCCAGCTGCGACTCGGCGCAGAAGGTACCGCCTACTTCGACAAGCTCATCGCCGCCGGCAAGACCCGCACCGAGGCGTTGCGCCTGCTCCGCCGCCGCCTATCCGATCGGGTGTTCGCAGCGATGCGGGCAGACGAAACACGGGTCGTGCTCGACGCCACGTCACCTCCTCCACCTGCAGCACCGCAATCTCCAATCGCTGCGCTCCAGACGGCCGCTTAACGAAGACTTGACATAGGAGCATCGCGGAGCTGGA
>NZ_BCSW01000129.1 GCF_001571065.1 Dietzia cinnamea NBRC 102147 | reverse complement strand
GGGGGTGGTCGCAGAGACCAGAGAGAAGCGACTGTTTACTAAAAACACAGGTCCGTGCGAAGACGTAAGTCGATGTATACGGACTGACGCCTGCCCGGTGCTGGAAGGTTAAGAGGACCGGTTAGCCGCAAGGCGAAGCTGAGAATTTAAGCCCCAGTAAACGGCGGTGGTAACTATAACCATCCTAAGGTAGCGAAATTCCTTGTCGGGTAAGTTCCGACCTGCACGAATGGCGTAACGACTTCTCTGCTGTCTCGACCACAGACTCGGCGAAATTGCATTACGAGTAAAGATGCTCGTTACGCGCGGCAGGACGAAAAGACCCCGGGACCTTTACTATAGCTTGGTATTGGCGTTCGATTCGGTTTGTGTAGGATAGGTGGGAGACTGTGAAGCATGCACGCCAGTGTGTGTGGAGTCGTTGTTGAAATACCACTCTGATCGTATTGGACGTCTAACCTCGGCCCATGATCTGGGTTAGGGACAGTGCCTGGTGGGTAGTTTAACTGGGGCGGTTGCCTCCCAAAGAGTAACGGAGGCGCCCAAAGGTTCCCTCAGCCTGGATGGCAATCAGGTGTTGAGTGCAAGTGCACAAGGGAGCTTGACTGTGAGACTGACACGTCGAGCAGGGACGAAAGTCGGGACTAGTGATCCGGCACCGGCAAGTGGAAGCGGTGTCGCTCAACGGATAAAAGGTACCCCGGGGATAACAGGCTGATCTTCCCCAAGAGTCCATATCGACGGGATGGTTTGGCACCTCGATGTCGGCTCGTCGCATCCTGGGGCTGGAGTAGGTCCCAAGGGTTGGGCTGTTCGCCCATTAAAGCGGCACGCGAGCTGGGTTTAGAACGTCGTGAGACAGTTCGGTCTCTATCCGCCGCGCGCGTAAGAAACTTGCGGAAGGCTGTCCCTAGTACGAGAGGACCGGGACGGACGAACCTCTGGTGTGCCAGTTGTTCCACCAGGAGCATCGCTGGTTAGCTACGTTCGGAAGGGATAACCGCTGAAAGCATCTAAGCGGGAAGCCTGTTCCAAGATGAGGTTTCTCACCACCTTCGCGTGGTTAAGGCCCCCCACAGACCATGGGGTTGATAGGCCGGAACTGGAAGCGCAGCAATGCGTGCAGGTGACCGGTACTAATCGGCCGAGGACTTACACACAAACACCTTTCAAGAATGAACGCGTCCACTGTGCAGTATCTGAAACAACACACCCGTGCCTCGACGACCAGTCGACGAGACACGAGGACCTTGTTTCACAGAGTTACGGCGGCCATAGCGGCAGGGAAACGCCCGGTCCCATTCCGAACCCGGAAGCTAAGCCTGCCAGCGCCGATGGTACTGCACTCGCGAGGGTGTGGGAGAGTAGGACACCGCCGAACACAACTT
>NZ_BCSW01000128.1 GCF_001571065.1 Dietzia cinnamea NBRC 102147 | reverse complement strand
GTGTCTGGGGTGGCCTGGTGGGTTGATGAGGGTGCCGTCGTCGGCGATGATGCGGTCGGCGAAGGCCTCCCACTCGCGTTCTCGGATGGCGTCGCGGGCCCGGGCCAGGGGGCCTTTGGGTCTGGTGCGGTGCTCGTGCCCGGTGTCGGTGCAGATGATCAACTCACCCAGCGGCCCGCACCGGTAGGTGTTGGTGCCGAACGTCTTCTCCCGGTGATGCTTGCGGCACAAGCACACCAGGTTCCACTCCAGGGTCGGCCCGCCCAGTTCCGGGTCGCGCTTGTTGAACGCGATCACATGATCGACGTCGCAGTCCTTGGCTGGCACCGAGCAGCCCGGGTGGCGGCAGGTGCCGTCGCGTAGCCGGATCCGCTCCGCCATGGCCGGGCTGATCAGGTATCGCAGTGCCTGGTCCGGCGAGTCGACGGCGCCGGGGGCGGGGTCGATGAGCTCGAACCGCACACTGGCCTCATCGCCCTCCAGCAGCTCCGCGCACAACCACTCGAAACTGCTGTACGTGCCGTGGACGAACTCCACCCGGTTCGGCAGACCCCGCACCGCCGAGGCGATCACACTGATCCGGATCGGCACCCCCGCCCGCGCCGCGTTACCGAGAGACGGCCGCGGCAGATCCGCCCCCACCCGCACCTGCCCCAGCTCGATCCCACACTCCTCAGCCACCGCCGCCGCAGCGTCGGCGGTGCCGGTCGCGGCCGCGCCGGTGGTGGCGGTATCGCCGGCGGCGGTGTCGGGCGGGTACACCGCCAGCGCGGCCAGGGCGTCCGCGCGCAACTGATCGATCGGCCGGTCCAACCCGTCCGCGGCCGCCACCGCGGCATCGGTATCGATCCGCCGGCGCAGCAACTCCGCATCAGCGGCGGTGAGTTTGGCCCACATCGTGGCCATCCCGTCACGCCCACCGCGGAACCGGACCCGGCGGGTCTGCGCGGCCGCCTCGGCCGCCTCGGCCGCCCCGGCCGGATCGCACCGCTCCACCGCCTCATCGATCGCCGAGTCCACCGCCGGCCGACTCGGCCGATCCCCACCCTCGAGATCGCCGGCGAACCGGGCCAGCACCTCGTCCTCCACATCGGCCACGATCGCATCGGGCACCTCGGCCAGACGGCACGCGATATCGATCGCCATCTGCTCCGGCATCACCCCCCGCGCCACCACCGACGCAAGGCGGGACAAGCGGGTGTGGATCTGCACGCCCGCGGTGACCAGCCGCTCGGCATGCCAACACGTCAACTGACACGCCGCCACCAGATGATCACGCGCCCGCGCCGCCGGCGCCAACCGCGCATACCCCGGCCGACCCGACCCCGCAGGCCCCTGCTCGTCCTCGGTCTGCGCCGCGCGGGTGAACTGCGCGACCAACACATACGCAGCCTCCAACCGCGTCGCACCAGCTCGGTTCTGCGCCAGCGTCGCCGCGCGAGCCGCCTCACTGACCGCCGCCATGTCCAACGCGCCCAGA
>NZ_BCSW01000127.1 GCF_001571065.1 Dietzia cinnamea NBRC 102147 | reverse complement strand
GTTGTAGGCGGGGACGACGACCGACACCCCCGGCGCCGTGTGGCTGCCGAGCCGTTCGACACGACCGGAGTGACGACGACGACGACGCGTTCCCCTGAAGTCGACGGCCGCGGCGATCGCGAGCACCAGGTACGAGGAGTTGATGAGCAGGAAATAGACGAGGATGGGCCAGGCGATCACATCGAGCAGCGTCGCGATCACCACGCGGAGGGTCTCGATCACGGGGCGGGCTCCTCCTGCTGTGGGGCGCGTTCCGGGTCGTTCTCGGTGGCCCGGCGGGCGGTCGCGGCCATCTCGTACAGGTCCGGCCTGCGGTCACGGATGCCGAGTGCGGTGACCGCGCCGAGCGAGGCGAGGGCCGCGAGGTCGGCGGGTGACGTGGCCGCGGTGTCGCGGACGGAGATCTCCGGCGGGAGCACGCCCTGCCGGAGGGTCTCGACGAGAACCTCGCGGCCGGTCCTCCCGAGGGAGGCCAGGGCTCCGGCCGCCACCTCGGCGAGTCGGCGGTCGCCGGCGGTCAGCACCGAGCGCAGGAGCGGGACACCTGCCGGGGCACCGATCTCTCCGAGGGCCGTGGCCGCGGCCAGGCGGACGGCCGCCGGTTCGCGGGGGGCCAGTGCGCGGCCGAGATCGTCGATGACGCGGGCGTCGCCGATCACCCCGAGAGTGCGCGCGGCCGCCGCGCAGACCCGCTCGTCCCGATCGGTGCGGAAGATCTGGAGGACCCTGGGCAGCAGCGAGGCCATGCCCCCACGCGAGGCGACGGTGGCGGCGACGTACCGCACGCCGGGGTCTGGGTCGTCGAGCCCGCGCCGGACCGCCTCGCGGACGTCGTCGCCCATGGCGAGCAGCGCGTCGGCGGCGACGTAGGCCGGGACGCCGGACAGCCCCTTGACCTCGCGGACCGCACGGAGCACCACGTCTGCGTAGGTGGCGTCGCCGAGGACCCCGAGGGCGCGCACCGCGGTCGAGCGCACGGCCCGGTCGCGGTCGGAGATCATGCCGGCCAGCACGGGGGAGTACTCGGTGTGCCGGGTGGCACCGACGACCTGGGCAGAGCGGGCGCGGGTGGTGGCGGACCACGAGTGGACGCCGCGGAGGGCGCCCTCGACGGTGCCGTGCCGGTCGAGGATGTCGACCAGCGCGGTGGCGGCCCCGCCGCGGACCTTGCCGAGTAGGTCGAGGACGGCCCGGTCGACGACCCGCTCGCGGTATCTGCCGAGTTTCCCGAGCGACTCGTCGTCGGACTCCTCGTCTGCGGCGAGCGCCAGCAGGCGCGGGCGGAGTGGCTCGAGGACACGCGCGATACGGCGACTGCGGCTGACCCGGGCGACGTGCGCCCAGATCATCACCACGACGAGTACGCCGATCGCGGCGATGAGGACCCACAGGGAGGCCGTGAGGACGCCGGAGGCGATCTCCGGCGCGACGTCGTCGAGCAGGGAGGGCGAGGGGTCGTCGTAGGAGGGCAGCACGGTGTGGATCCCGCGGGGCTAG
>NZ_BCSW01000126.1 GCF_001571065.1 Dietzia cinnamea NBRC 102147 | reverse complement strand
TGTGGCTTTCGCCGTTATATGGCGGGGTTCTGTCGACGCTCTGTGGCGGCATCTGCTCATGGCGATACACGCGAGCACCGGTCTGGTCACAGATAGCGGCAGACGGTCGTGGTGTCGCATTTGGTGGGGTCGCTGGTGGTGGCACTGTGGTGAAGGTGCGCGACGGTGTGTCGCAGTGCTTGCAGGTCGGCGATTTGGCGGTCCAGGTCGCCCAGGTGGGCTTCGAGCAGGGCGTGCACGTGCTGGCAGGGTGCGACTCCGGCGTCGCGGATGTCGAGGATCTCGCGAATCTGGGCCAGGGTGAGCCCAGCGGTGCGGCCGCGGCGAACGAAGTCCAGGCGCGCCAGGGCCGCAGGGGTGTAGTCGCGGTATCCGTTGGCGGTGCGCTCAGGCGCAGGTAGTAGGCCGGCTTCTTCGTAGAAGCGCAGCGTCTTGGTTGTGGTGCCGCTGGCCACGGCCAACTCACCGATGCGCACAGTGGCCCCTTTCTCGGCTCTCGTCCATGTTCGCCTTGACCTTCCCCTGCGCTGGAACGTCCACTATGGACGCTGAAGAGGGGTCACGCGAAGGAAGGTGGGCAAATGGGTGTGGACTACGACGTCGATCTGGCCGTGATCGGCTCGGGAGGCGCGGCGATGTCCGCCGCCATCGCGGCCAGCCAGGCCGGTAAGAGCGTCGTGCTGGTTGAGCGCGGTGTTCTGGGCGGGACGTGCGTGAACATCGGCTGCGTGCCGTCCAAGACGCTCCTGGCGGCCGCCGGGGCCCGGCACGCCGCGCTCACCAATCCCTTCAAAGGTGCCCCAACGTCAGCCGCACCGGTGAACCTCGGCGATCTGGTGGCCCAGAAGGACGCACTCATCGAGCGCCTGCGTGATGCGAAGTACGCCGATGTGGCCGCTGCCTACGGCTTCCAGGTCCGCCCAGGCCAGGCCAGCTTCCTGGACGGGGACACCCTGGCCGTCGACGGCCAGGCGCTGCGGGCCCGGGCCTATCTGGTCGCCACCGGTGCCACCCCCGCCATCCCGGAGGTGGTCGGTCTCGACTCTGTGGACCGGCTGACGTCCACCACCGCGATGCAGCTGACCGAGCTGCCTGAGTCCCTGGTCGTTATCGGTGGCGGGTACGTCGGGATGGAGCAGGCCCAGCTGTTCGCTCACCTCGGCACCCGGGTCTCTGTGGTCGGGCGTCTGGCGCCGCACGCCGAGCCGGAGCTGGCCCAGAGACTTCGGGAAGTCTTCACCGACGACGGCATCACCGTGGTCGAAGAGCGCGCGACCACTGTGGCCCGCGAACCAGGCCCCGCAGGAGAGGTGGTGGTGACCACGGACTCGGGCGAACAGGTGCGCGGCGCGCAGGTCCTGGTGGCCACCGGACGCCTGCCCCGCACCGACGGCCTGAACCTGGCCGCTGCCGGTGTGGACGTGGACGAGCGCGGCTTCGTCGTGGTCGACCAGACCCAGCGCACCTCCAACCCGCGCGTCTGGGCCGCCGGTGACGTCTCGGGGGCTCCCCAG
>NZ_BCSW01000125.1 GCF_001571065.1 Dietzia cinnamea NBRC 102147 | reverse complement strand
TGGAGGCCGCCGAGCCCGGTGGCGCCGATATGACCGTGGAGCTTTCGCAGGTTGTGGCAGGCAGCGAGCAGTAGCCATTCACCGCGGGCGGCGTCCAGACCGCGAATCAGGAGTTGCTTGCCGTTCTGCAGGGTGCTCATCTGTCCGAAGACCGGTTCGACGATCGCTTTGCGCCGGGCGTAGACCGCTCGGCCTTTCTTCGTGGCGAGCTTGCGGGCCATGCGCTGCTTGTCCGTGGCGCTGGCCGGGATCGGTCCCCGGGGGGCGATCGGCGCCGGTTCCCCGCTGCGCTGTCGTCCGGTGGCGATGAAGAACTCGGTGCCCTGCTCGCCGGTGACCTCGGCGGAGGCGGCGAGGTTCGCGGCTGAGCAGTACCCGGCATCGGCGAGCATCTGCTTCGGGGCCTGCCCCGTGTTGCTGATGGCCTGCTCGGTCATGGGGATGAGGTTGCCGACGTCGGCGGCACAGTCGTTGACCTCGGCCGCCACGATGATCTGATGGGCGGCATCGACCACGGCCTGGCCGTTGTAGCACTGAGCGAACGACCCGTCCCCGGTGAGCATGATCTTCGACTCCGGGTCGGTGAAGTTGCGCTGGGCCTTCGGCCTGGGCGTGGCGCGCTCGGCGGCCTCAGCGGCCTTCTGCGCGACGGTGTCTTCGTCTTCGCCCTTACCGCGGGCCTTAGCCTCAGCCTTCTCCGCCGCATCGGCGGCGGCGTCGGCTTCCAGAGCAGCTTTGGCCTGGCGCAGCTTGACCAGGCGAGACTCTCGGCGGGCCAGCTCATCGGGCAGCTCGTCCCCGCGCCGGTTCTTGCCGAACTTGGCGTCCTCGGCCTTGTCGATGGCCTCGGCGGCGGCCAGCAGATCGGAGACCTCCTGGGCCAGTACCTTCTCCTTGTCCGTCAGCCGCGCGTACGACATGGCCTTGCGTTTGGAGGCGTTCGCCCGCAGCTTCGTCCCATCCAGCGCGACCTGTCCAAGCGTGACCATCCCGGCGGCCTGGCACAACGCCAACGCCTGCAAGAACAGGTTGCCCAGCGCGGCCAGGTGCCTCTTGCGAAACCTGGCGATCGCGCGGTAGTCCGGGGCCGCCCCGGCCGCCAACCACCGGAAAGCGACGATGTCGGTGCAGGCCTTCTCGATCCCGCGGGAGGAGCGCACCCCCGTGGTGTAGCCGAAGATCAGCAACCGCACCATCAACCGCGGATCGTACGGCGGGGCCCCGCGCCCCTCCTGGTAGGAGACGTAGATCCGCGATAAATCCAGGTGCTCATCGACCAGATCCGCCACGAACCGTGCCAGATGATCGGCCGGAAGCCAGTCATCCAGCGACGGCGGCAGCAACAACCCCTGGCCCGGGTCGAACGCCCGAAATGTCTTGCCTGCGCCCACCGGCTCGACCTCGCCCTGCCGGTCAGCCCGCTCGACGCGGAACTCCTCGGCGGCGAACAACCCTTCCTCGCCCATGACGACAATTATCCCGCCGAACCCGCCCCATCAGCGGACCTGAACTGGCGTGTTACTGACCCACGC
>NZ_BCSW01000124.1 GCF_001571065.1 Dietzia cinnamea NBRC 102147 | reverse complement strand
CTAGCTAGAGACCGCCTCGATCCGGGCCCGATCGAGGCGGCGCGGGCGCGACGCTACTGTAGGCGCTGTGCGCATTCTCGTGATCGGTTCCGGTGCCCGTGAGCACGCCCTCCTCGTCGCCCTCGCGGCGGACCCCGCGGTGTCCGAGCTGCACGCCGCGCCCGGGAACCCGGGGATGGTGCAGGCGACGTGTCACGCGGTCGCGGTGACCGACCCCGTTGCGGTGACCGCCCTGGCCCGGAAGATCGGTGCCGACCTCGTCGTGATCGGGCCCGAGGTGCCGTTGGTGGCCGGCGTCGCCGACGTGCTGCGGGAGGCCGGCATCCCGGTCTTCGGCCCGTCGGCGGAGGCCGCCCGCATCGAGGGCTCCAAGGCGTTCGCCAAGGACGTGATGGTGGCCGCGGGTGTCCGGACGGCGCGGGCCGAGATCGTGGACTCGCCCGCCGACCTCGACGAGGCGCTCGACAGGTTCGGCCCGACGTGGGTCGTCAAGGACGACGGACTGGCCGCCGGCAAGGGGGTCGTGGTGACCCCCGATCGTGCGGCCGCCCACGCCCACGCGCTGGCCTGCCTCGACGACGGCCACCCGGTGCTGCTCGAGTCCTTCCTCGACGGCCCCGAGGTCTCGCTGTTCTGCCTCGTCGACGGGGAGACGGTCGTCCCGTTGCTGCCCGCGCAGGATCACAAGCGCGTCGGGGAGGGCGACCGCGGACCCAACACCGGCGGCATGGGCGCGTACACGCCCCTGCCGTGGCTGCCGGCGGGGATGGTCGACAGGATCGTCGCCGAGGTCTGCGAGCCGGTCGCCCGCGAGATGGTGGCCCGCGGCTGCGGCTTCTCGGGCCTGCTGTACGCCGGCCTGGCGATCACCGCCGAGGGCCCCGAGGTCGTGGAGTTCAACTGCCGTTTCGGCGATCCGGAGACGCAAGCCGTGCTGGCGCTGCTCGAGTCGCCCCTGGGCGAGACGCTCCACGCCGTGGCCACCGGCCGGCTCGCGGAGCTGCCGCCCCTGGTGTGGCGGGACGGTGCCGCCGTGACCGTGGTGCTGGCCGCCGAGCACTACCCGTCGACGCCGCGCCGTGGTGACCTCATCGAGGGCGCGGAGCAGCCGGGTGTGCTGCACGCGGGCACCGCTCGCGACGCGGACGGGCGCCTGGTCTCCGCCGGCGGCCGCGTCCTGTCGGTCGTCGGCACGGGCCCGGATCTGGCCGCCGCGCGCGCCGAGGCCTACCGGATCCTCGACGGGGTGGACCTGCCCGGCGGACACTTCCGCCGCGACATCGGTCTCGCCGCGGAAGAGGGACGCATCAGCGTCCCGGGCTAGGAGACTGCTGAACAAGGCGCTATTGGGGTTGGCGGTCGTGTGAGCGGCGGGCCCGGGCGTCACCGGTGGGATGGCGAGCGGCGTTTTAGGTGAGCACTCTGGGTGCGACGACCGAGGGCCTTCGGTCCACTTGATGTGATTATGCGCGGTCTCACCGGCCATCGGCGAGAGGCGGCTCCCCTAACTGCTGGTCAGGCCAGGGCCCAAGCTCCGTTCTGGTGGGTCAGGCCCATGGCTAG
>NZ_BCSW01000123.1 GCF_001571065.1 Dietzia cinnamea NBRC 102147 | reverse complement strand
TAATGGCTGGTCGGGCCCTGTTTTGGGGCTACGGTGTGTTCCAGCGTTGTTTACGAGTGGTCTTGGTCGTTCTCGGTGATTTGGGCCAGGGCTGCGGTGAGGTCGTCTTCGCTGGGTAGTGCCTCTTGCTCTGCGGCGGGTAGGGCCTCATAGCTGAAGGTTGAGACGGCCAGGGGTGCGCCGGCTTGGTTCAGTGCGTAGCGGACGACACGATCATTGCGGCTGCCGCAGACCAGGATCCCGACAGTCGGGGCATGCGAGGCGCGGCGCAGGCGATCCTCGACCAGGGCGACGTAGAACTGCAGCTGCCCGGCGTGTTCTGGCTTGAACTTGCCGGTCTTGAGCTCAATGACGACGTACCGCAATTGCTCGACGTGGAAGAACAGTAGGTCAGCGTAGAAGTCCTCGCCCCCGACGTCGAAGTGCACTTGTCTTCCCACGAAAGCGAATCCCGGGCCGAGCTCGCGCAGCGTATCGACGATCCGGTCGGTCAGGGACTCCTCGAGCTCACGCTCGGCGACCTCGCCGGACAGGTCCAGAAAATCAAGGATCAGCGGGTCCTTGGCGATCTGCTGGGCAAGCTCGGAATCTTGCGCAACAAGCTGTTGCGCAAAATTCGACGGAGCCGCCCCGCGGCGTTCGAGGGCGCTGCTGGCGATCATGTTGGCCAGCACGTTGCGCGACCAGCCGTGCTCGACGGCCGCGGCTGCGTACTTGTCTCGATCGTCCTGAGCGCTGAGCTTGTCCAGCAGGACAGTCACGTGCCCCCAGGGCAAGTACGCAACAGGCTGTTGCGCGATTGGTCCGGCAGTCCAGGCGCCGGCGAAGGTCGCCATGTACTGCAGGTTTCGGGCAGAAAAGCCCTTCATTTGGGGAAACTCGGCCCGAAGATCCTCGGCGAGCCTGCGAATCACACCGCTACCCCACCCCTGCCGGGCGCTCTCCTCGCGCACAGCCTGTCCGATGGACCAGTACAGCTCGATCAGCTGGGTGTTGACCCTTCGCTGCGCGGTGACCTGTGCTCGTCGGACCCTGTCCTTGAGATCCTCGACGAGGCGCCCATAGTTGGATGGCAGGTCCAGGTCCCGGGAGGTCACCCGTCCATCCTGACAGGTTTACCCCGGCACGCTGGATAGCAACCGGCTGCAGATGTGCCAGGCCCGTCAATGGCGACTCGCCGGGGCCGGGCCCTCAAAGTTCAATCCCTGCCGGCGGGAAGAGCCTTCACCGCCTCACTCAGGGCCAAGCCGAGACCAGCTCCGATGAGGCCGGCGCCGATGGCGCCTCCGGCGACCATGGGCAGGACCGCCGACGACGCCAGGACGGCGACTCCGGACAGTCCCAGGCCTGTCACGCCGGAGGCGATGCCGACGAACGTCCCCGGACGGCCAATGTGATGTCCGCGACCGGCGGGCACGGCGACCATCACGGTCACCGCGATCGCGCAGTACGCGCACACGCTCAGAGTGAGCGCGAGCATTGTTGCATCCACAATCTTCTCCGTTCAGTCGTTGGTACGTGGAATTGTCCACCCGGCTCATGTCGCCGCCGGTGTGCTCGCCGCCGGACGCCGGGCGCCTTAGCAGCGGTCAGCGCTCGATCCTCGACATGGGCGCGGGCGT
>NZ_BCSW01000122.1 GCF_001571065.1 Dietzia cinnamea NBRC 102147 | reverse complement strand
TAGGAGACTGCTGAACAAGCTGCGATCCTGGCACGCCCGGTGTGCGTGAGGGTCCGGTTGGCCGTCGCGCGGAGTGTGGGGCTTGAGATTTCTGGGTTCGGCGAAAGGTTCGTGGCGCCCACCGCGGGTTGTTCGAGCCTCTGCTGGGGCGGGAATGCCTGGCCCCGGCCCGCTGATCAGGCCAGGGCCCAGGTTCCGTTCTGGTTGGTCAGTCCCATGGCGAGTAGTCGGCGCAGGTTGAGGGCGGCAACGCGGTGGTGGAGCCAGGTGTTGTTCTTCTCGACCCCGCGGTACGGCACACGCCGAGCGCCTCGGGTCAGCCAGGCGATCGAGCGTTCCACCATCGGTCGGTGCTGGCGGTACACGGTCTTGAAGTCCTCATCGCCGGCCCGCTGGCGGTGCTGGCGTTGCAGCAGGTGGTGCTCGCCGAGCACCACTTTGCGCCCCGTGGCTGAGGTAGTGCACCGCTGACGCAGCGGGCAGCCACGACACGCCGCCCCGAAGGTGGCATTGCCCTTGGCAGAGAGGCCACGGGTGATGTTGCCGGGGCAGGTCAGGGTGCCCGCCACGGCGTCGAAGGTGAAGTCATCCAGGGTGAACCCGCCCTCGACCGCGGGCCGCAGCGGCCACGGCTTGACCAGGGGCAGCCACTGCTTGCCCGCCAGGGTGTGCAGCATGTCGCCGCTGGCATAGGCCGAATCGCCGAGCACCTCGACCTGCTCACCGTCATCGACGGTGGGATCGGCGGTGACCAGCCCCGCACCGACCGCGGCATCGGAATTGCTGGGTCCGTTGGGTTTGGTCAGGGCGCACATCGTGGTCAGGCCGGTATCGGGCTCGACGACGATGTGGGCCTTGAACCCGTCTTGGCGGCGCTGCCGGGTCTTGTGGGCGTGGCGGGCATCGGGGTCCACGGTGGAGATCACCCGATCCGGCGCCGTGCGGCGGGCGATGCGCCACCGCCCGTCGGTGCCGTCTGAATCCTCAGCCGGTTCGACGTCCTGCCCTGCCACCAGCGCCAGTAGCGCCACCGCTTCGGCCGGCTTGCCACCGGCGGCGGTGATCGCCTCGACATCTAGTGCCGCCAACAGCGCCAGCGCGTCTGCGACCAGGGCGGAGACCAACTCGTCTCGGGCGGCCTGGTCATCCCAGGCGATGCGCGGCTTACCCGACGCGATGTAGTCCTGCCCGCACACCGCCGCCAACCGGGTGCACTCGGTGGCGATCAACTCCTTCGCCCCGGGCACCTCGCGGCCCACCCGGCGGATCTGGGCGATCAGCTGGGTGATCGTGTCCTGGCGGGCCACCGCGTCATCCAAAACCGTTGAATCCAGCGCCCGGCGGGTCTTGGCCTTGACCGCACCGGTCTCGGCGATGACCTGACGCACCACCTCGAAGATCCGCTGCGGCCGCTCACTGGCCGCCAGGCGGCGTCGCCAATAGGTCAACGTCGACGAGTTGAAACCCTTCGCATCGACCGGATACCCGCAGGCGGCCTTCCACCGCAGGTCAAACGTCAGCGCGTCGACCGCCTCCCGATCGGAGTGCCCGAACAGTGCTTGCAGCACGATGACCGAGGCGATCACCTCACCCGGGATCGAGGGCCGGCCCCGCCCCGAGGGAAACAGATCCGCGAACAACTCGTCCGGGAACAACCGGTCACGATGCTCGGCCAGCAACGCGAACACGCTGCCGGGCTCGAGAAGATGCCCCGCCACCGACTCCACATCCAACAACTCACGCTGCCGATCCGACTCACCCTGCATGACCCACATCATTTCAGGGCCACCCCAACCCCGCGGGCCGTACACGCACTTTGTTCAGCAGTCTCCTAG
>NZ_BCSW01000121.1 GCF_001571065.1 Dietzia cinnamea NBRC 102147 | reverse complement strand
CTATTTTCGCCCAGCGATCCGCAGATTCCCATGAATCACCCGGGCTAGTCAGGTAGTAGGTAGACGGCGGATGTGCCGAGGTTTGGGGCGTCCGGGCCGTAGGTGAAGTCGGGGTCCGTGTTCACCATCGAGGTGAAGTAGCCGCGGATGCAGCGTTGGTTCTTGTCGCACGGCGGGTTCCAGCTCTGGCCGGAGAAGTAGTACCCGGTGACGTGGAAAGCCGCGTACCCGTAGACCTCGTACCAGGCGCCCCTGCCGTTGCCGCCGGAGCTGGTGAGGTCAGCCTCGTCGAAGAGCGGGATGAGGATGGTCTTCCCGCGGATCGTCGAGAGGTCGCATTGCTTCGGGGTGTTTCCGGGTTCGCTGTACGCCTTCGTGTTGATGTTGGTGGTGGTGGAACAGCTCTTCTTCGCGTCGGTCTCCAGTCTCCAGCCAGCCGAAACCGCCGGGAACGATCGTCGGTGAGTTCCCACCCGCGCCCGAGCACGTGCCGGCGGGCGTGGTGACGATCGTTTGTTCCACTCCTGTCGGGATCCCGCCGACCGAGGACTGGTTGAAGTCGCAGAGCGAGATGATGAGGGGGAGCGCTGCTGTTCCACCGGTCGGGCCGCCCCACCCGGCGCTGGATGTAGTGGTGAGCGCGGTGCTGTCGTTACCTAGCACCGGAGCGAACCAGTGCTGTCGAACTGCCGAGTTGTGAACGGTCACTCTGCCTGTGGAGGCGGAGGGGACCGCGGGCACAGTGGCGGCAGCCTCGCCCGAGTTGCTGTTCAACGTGGCGAAGTCCTGAGCGGTGTCACGTGGGGAGCCGCAGGCTTTCCGTGCACAGTCCTGGGCGATCGCCAAGGCTGCCGCGTCGGCCCCGATCTGAAGCTGTTGCCTCTCGGCGTGTGTCGCAGCGATATCGAGGGAGATCGCCGCGAAACCCATGAGGGGCACCATGAGGATCGCGACGATGACGGCGACCGCGCCCCGGTCATCCTTCAGCCGAAGCATCGCATGGTCCCCCTGCCGGTGAGGGTGAAGTCATCGAGGGGGAGAAAGCCGGAGACCAGCGTGAACGGATAGGAGATGGTGACCGACACCTGGCCGGGGGCGGTGGTGTCTGATGCACATCGAGTAGGGGTGACGTCGATCATCGAGTCGGTGAGGGGGAGACCTGGCGCGGAGTCTTTGGCCGTTGTACGTGCAGCTGTGGCACTGTCCTGCAATGCCATCACCCGGACGCCATCGCGCGCGGCATTCGAGAGGGTGGTTTGCACGTGGTATGCCCGGCCGAATTCGAGAATGCCGATTACCAGGAGAAGAAGAATCGGCAGGACAAGCGCGAATTCGACCGCTGCAGCTCCGCGGTCACGTGAGGGCGTGATCATTGCGGCGCCTGTCGAGCGAGGGACGAGACGGTTGGGAAGTGAAGGGACTGTCCGGAGTCCGGCGCAGCACCAGTGACGAGTGCTGCGCCGGAGTCAGATCGGGTTTAGCCGCCCGCGGGGGGGCGCCCGCGCCGGCACCGGCCGGGTTAGCGACATCATCAGCGACGCCCTGGAACAGGCCTTGGAGGTTATTGCCTAGCGCAAGAACCGCGACAATGATGATCACGGCAATGAGTCCGACCATCAAGCCGTACTCCACAGCGGTCGCGCCGCGGTCCTTGCGATTGTCCAGGCGATCGGAGAAGAAGGCCTGGAGGGTGGCGAGAGCGTAGAACGCCTGGTTCATGATGAACCCTTTCTAGAGGGGGATTGAGCCCGCAAGCTCGAGGGGGACGCCCCGCGGAGGGCCAGAGGAAATCTGTGCGGGGACTGAGAAGGGTATGCATCCCCCTCTCAGTTTCTGCAAGTTTTTCGACAAGTTTGCGTAACGAACATCCCGCAGGGTCGCAGCTGGCGGATGGGCGCTTCGCGCTGATCGTCAAAGTTGTTGCAGGCTAGCGGCTCTAACTCGACGAGACGAGCTGGCTGCGAGAGCGGCAGAGCGAATGTCCGATTCGTCCGCTGGCAGATCAACAAAACGCCAGGTCGGCTAGGCG
>NZ_BCSW01000120.1 GCF_001571065.1 Dietzia cinnamea NBRC 102147 | reverse complement strand
AGCGGCGTCGGTGGCCACCGGCAGCAGTCCGATGTCGTCGACGATGATCAGGTCGGCGCGCAGGATCTTGGCGATGGCCTTGGTGACGGTGTCGTCGGCGCGGTGACTGCGCAGGAGAACGCCGAGGTCTTCCAGGGTGAACCAGGAGACCTTCAGTCCCTCCTCGACCGCCTGCTGCCCGAGGGCCTCGAGCAGGAACGTCTTGCCGGTCCCAGAGGGCCCGCAGACGACGAGGTTCTCCTTGCGGTGCACCCACTCCAGCGTCCGCAACGCCTGTTGAGTCGGTGCTGGAATCGAGGAGACGGACTCGTCCCACGCGTCGAACGTCTTGCCAGTGGGAAACCCGGCGGCAGCGCGTCGAGTGGCCAGCGAGGCCCGGTCGCGGCCGCTGGCCTCCTCAGCCAACAGCGCACGCAGCACCTCGGCCGGGTCCCAGCGTTGGGCTTTGGCGGTGGCGATCACCTCGGGCGCGTGGCGGCGAATGTGCGGCAGTCTCAGGCGCCGCAACACGGCATCCAGGTCTGCGGGCAGCGGCGGACTGGCCGGCACACCCAGCGCCGGAACCTCGGTGGCGGTCATCGGTCTACCTCCTCAGAATCGGCGGCCACCGGTGATTGCCCGCCGAGGGCGGCCCATCCGGAAGTGCCCTGGGTCAGCGACCGGTCCTCACCCGCTGTGTGGGCTTGGCCGGCACCGCCGGAGGCGGCGTGGTGGTTCAGGATCGACGGCAGATCGGCCTCGGCGAACCGGCTGTGCAGCGCCGCGTGACCGAGCGCCCAGTCGACCTCGCCCGGGTCGAACAGTTTGGCCAGGGCGACGGCCTCGGCCATCTTCACCCGCATCCTGGCCGTGCCCGCGGCGGCGGCCTCGGTCAGCCACAGTCGGGCCCCGTCGCCGAGGGCCAGGAAGGCCGCCTCCGCGGCGTTGCGGGCCTTGGGTTGGCGGTGCAGGGCCCCGGCCGGGGCGTCCGGGAAGTGCGCATCGGCAAGTCGTGGGCTGCCCGGGGTGGCCCGCGGGTGGCGGGCCACCTCCACCGGCCCATCCGCTCCGACGTGCACCACGACGATCTGCTCGCCGGCGCCGGCACCATAGGCGCGGACCCACACGGTCTGACCGAGCAGCGTGTGCGGCACCGAGTACTGTCCGGATTCAAACGTCACCATCGGCGAGTTCACCGGCACCTGCCGGGTCGCCCCCAGCGCCACCGTGTATGCCTCGGTCGGCACGGTGTGCAGGCGGGCCCGTTCCTGGACGAGCATCTCCGCTGGCGCTCGCCGAGTGACGCGGTGCTCCCGGTCGTTGATCTGCTCGCACCACTGCTCGCAGGCCTCCTCCAGCTCAGCGAACGAGGAGTACTCGCCGCGCAGGTTCGTCTCCTTGGGCACCAGGTCGGCTTTGGCGACCTTGACCGTGGACTCGCTACCACCCTTGGAAGCCGGATCCGCGGGCTCGCACGTGAGCACCGTGACCCCATAGTGGCGGGCGAACGCCACCACCTGCGGGTTGCGCACCGCCATCCCGGCCACGTGCTCAACGGTGACGGTCTTCTCGTTGTCGGTCAGCACATACGTCGGCGCCCCGCCCAGGCGGCGCAACGTCACATCCAGGGCAGCGAACACACTCGGGGCCGTCTTGTCGCGGATCGGCAGGACCACCCGGAACCGTGACCACGCCAGCCACGCGCAAAACAGCACGGTCTTGACCCCGTCGATCACCGGACCGTCACCGAAGTCGTACTGCAACCACAGGCCCGGCTCGGTCACCCAGGGCCGGTGCACCCGCGCATGGCCCACGCGGTAGGACTTCTTCACCGCCGCCACCGCCCGACGCGTGGTGCGCTCCGAGCCGGTGAACCCCACCGCGAGCAGCTTGTCGTGGACCACGTCCGCGCGGATCTTGCCGCCGGAGCGCTCCACCCATTCCTCGACCTTCGGCATGAACTCGTCCATCAACTGCGGACGGGCCGCCGGCTTGTCGGTCAACCGGCCCGCATCACGAGCAGTCACATAGCGGGCAACGGTGTGGTGCGAGACCCCGGCGAGCTCGCCGGCATCCCGATAC
>NZ_BCSW01000119.1 GCF_001571065.1 Dietzia cinnamea NBRC 102147 | reverse complement strand
CAGTTGAGCGACTCAGGACCAGCTGCCGTTGGGCCCAGCGTGTGTTCAATCCAACCGTCCCGGGCCCGCGCTGAAGTCACCTTCGAGACCCTGCGCGAGGCTGAGCCCCGGGGGAGGTACATGATCAGCCCCTGCATCGCGGGCATGTCCGGCGGGGGTGTGCAATACATGTCCACGACAACTCGCCGCTGCTCAGAGGGTGTGCGCGCAGGCGTGCCGTGCACATGTACGGCGGGCACGGCACGGCACCCGGCGTATGCGGTTTCAGTCTTTGAGCCGCCTTATCAGTCGTATACCTCGCGACGGTGCGCAGCTCGCACGACGAAGACAGTCAGCTCTGAGTCGAATACGTCGTAAAGGACTCGGTAGTCCCCGATCCGGATGCGCCAGGCGGTCCGCTCTCCGACGAGTTTTCGCGCCCCGTGGGGTCGGGGGTCTTCTCCCAGGTCCTCGATGGCGTCGAGGACACGATCGCGCGCCGGTCTCGGCAGCTTCTTTACCTGCCGCGCTGCCGCCGCGGTGAACTCGACCCGATAGCTCACGAAGCGAGGTCGGCGCGGAGCTCCTCCAGCGTCACCCGCGTGCCGTCATCGGCGGTCTTAGCCTCACGGTAGGCGGCAACGTCCTGAGCCATCTCGAACTCTTCGAGGGCTTCCACGTCGGCAACGCTGACCACCACGGCGGCGAGCTTGCCGTTGCGTGTCACACCGATGCGCTCACCGGCGTACATCGCCCGGCCGAGCACGTCGGCGAGCTTGCTGCGCAGCTCTCGCGTCGAGATCTCGGTCCTCACGGTATCCATGCGGTCAAGTGTACGCTTATGAAACTGTGTACACAATCTGATGGTCGGGGCGGAGTGTTTAGCGCGTCAACGCTTATCCAGGAAGAGTCGCCGACCATGCCTAGCGACATGCGACCCGTCACCCCTGCCGACATGTTTTCCGACAGGGGTGGCGGCGTGTCGGGATACACCCTGTGAACAGTGGCGGCACCCTTACGACATGACCGCTGACGGTGGATCGCACAACAGACCGGGACAGGTGTCTTCCGACATGGGCCCACCACGCTGGTCGGCAGTGCAAGCCGCCCGCGAAACAGGGGTATCCCGCAGCACGATCCATGAGGCGCTCAAATCGGGACGCCTGCAAGCAACCAAGGACGACGCCGGGGCATGGAGGATCACCCCGGATGCGCTACGGGCAGCCGGGTTCGCACCGGGCAGACAGACCAAGGTCCACCAGTCGTCCGAGGCCCGGGACCACGACGACACGGCACGATTGCGGCTCGAACTAGCCGAAGCCCGAGCAGATGCCCGCGTGGCCGTGGTCGAGCGAGACGCCGAGCGTCGGCTCCGTGAGTCCGTCGAGCGTGAGCGAGACCTGTATCGCCGGATGATCGAGGCACCGACGTCATCGGCTCCAGAATCACCACGAAACGCTGCGCCCCCTATTCCTGACCAAGTACCCACCCTCGGCCCCTATAGGCAGCCACGAGCGAATGTCAGTCGTCTCCGGCGGGCGTGGAACGTCTTGCGGTACTAGCTGGCCGCATCGCCCGGCATCGGGCCAACCACATCACTCGCGGCAGACCAAAAGTTGAGCGGCTTCGATGCACGTTGAACGTGGCTCGGTTCGGCTAAACGTAACCCTGGGGTGTCTCTGTTGGATGTAGAGAGTGTGAACCCACTCGAAAAGTTCGACGTGAAGGCCTCAAGCCGAAGGGGGGAAACGGCTGGCTCGACTGGCTGGACCACCCGCGAAACAACCGCTCGCGGACAGACGAGCAAGGCCCGCCCCCGTTGCGAGTGCCAGGAGGATTACTGATGCAGTTCGATTACACGCCCGAAGAGAAGAAGCGGACAATCCTTATCGTCTCGCTGATCGGCGCGATCATCGTGGTGGGGCTGGTACTCGTGGGCGTCGTGGGGTACATATTCGACACCCAGTCGGGTGGAAAATCCTCGTCAACGTCAACGCCAAGTGCTCCTCAGACCAAGGCTGAACGCATCACCGCAGAGTTCCACAAGATCGGTGTCTATGCGCAGGGCAGTTCGTCCGAGTTCGACCTTGCAGACGCTGTATGTAGGGACTCGGCT
>NZ_BCSW01000118.1 GCF_001571065.1 Dietzia cinnamea NBRC 102147 | reverse complement strand
TGTCCGGGACGAAACACACTGTTGGGTGTCTGAAACAACACCATCGAACCTCGATGAGGGGTTTGGTTGTTTCTGGTGGCACTGATTCCCGATGCACCTGATGCGCCATGCGTGGCCGGGGTGTGGGTGGGGTTGGTGTGTGTTGTTTGAGAACTGCACAGTGGACGCGAGCATCTTTAATTGTTTGTGAATGTAAGTGTGTAAGAGCACACGGTGGATGCCTTGGCACCAAGAGCCGATGAAGGACGTAGTAGGCTGCGATAAGCCTCGGGGAGTTGCCAAACGAGCTGTGATCCGAGGGTGTCCGAATGGGGGAACCCAGCACGCGTGATGGCGTGTTACCCGCATCTGAATACATAGGGTGTGTGGAGGGAACGCGGGGAAGTGAAACATCTCAGTACCCGCAGGAAGAGAAAACAATAGTGATTCCGTCAGTAGCGGCGAGCGAACGCGGAGGAGGCTAAACCGCATGCGTGTGATACCCGGCAGGGGTTGCGTGTGTGGTGTTGTGGGGCGCGATGTCCTTGGTTCTGCCGGACCGGGCGCTGATTGTTCGCGGGTTAGGGGAACGACTTGGAAGGGTCGGCCGGAGAGGGTGAGAGTCCCGTACCTGAAAACCTTGCGGCGGGGCGATTTGTGTACCCAAGTAGCAGCGGGCCCGTGAAATCTGCTGTGAATCTGCCGGGACCACCCGGTAAGCCTGAATACTCCTTGGTGACCGATAGCGGATTAGTACCGTGAGGGAATGGTGAAAAGTACCCCGGGAGGGGAGTGAAATAGTACCTGAAACCGTGTGCTTACAATCCGTCAGAGGCCTTTTGGGCTGATGGCGTGCCTTTTGAAGAATGAGCCTGCGAGTTAGTGGTATGTCGCGAGGTTAACCCGTGTGGGGTAGCCGTAGCGAAAGCGAGTCCGAATAGGGCGTTGTTAGTGGCATGCTCTAGACCCGAAGCGGAGTGATCTACCCATGGCCAGTGTGAAGCGACGGTAAGACGTCGTGGAGGCGCGAACCCACTTAGGTTGAAAACTGAGGGGATGAGTTGTGGGTAGGGGTGAAAGGCCAATCAAACTCCGTGATAGCTGGTTCTCCCCGAAATGCATTTAGGTGCAGCGTCGCATGTTTCACCTCGGAGGTAGAGCTACTGGATGGCCGATGGGCCCTACAAGGTTACTGACGTCAGCCAAACTCCGAATGCCGAGGTGTGAGAGTGCGGCAGTGAGACTGTGGGGGATAAGCTTCATAGTCGAGAGGGAAACAGCCCAGATCGCCGGCTAAGGCCCCTAAGCGTGTACTAAGTGGAAAAGGATGTGGGATCGCTGAGACAGCCAGGAGGTTGGCTTAGAAGCAGCCACCCTTGAAAGAGTGCGTAATAGCTCACTGGTCAAGTGGTCCTGCGCCGACAATGTAGCGGGGCTCAAGTACACCGCCGAAGCCGCGGCACTCACACGTTGAACCTCCTCCGGGCAGGTGTGTGGGTGGGTAGGGGAGCGTCGTGTGGCCATAGAAGCGCCGGAGTGATCCAGGTGTGGAGGCCACACGAGTGAGAATGCAGGCATGAGTAGCGAATGACGAGTGAGAAACTCGTCCGCCGGATGACCAAGGGTTCCTGGGTCAAGCTAATCTGCCCAGGGTGAGTCGGGACCTAAGGCGAGGCCGACAGGCGTAGTCGATGGACAACGGGTTGATATTCCCGTACCCGTGTATGCGCGCCCATGGTGAATCAGTGATACTAACCGCCCAGAACCACCTAGACGGTCTTCGGACCGCGTGGTGGGGATGCGCGGGACCTGATCTGGTAGTAGCCAAGCGATGGGGTGACGCAGGAAGGTAGCTGGGCCAGTCAGTGGTTGTACTGGTGTAAGAGTGTAGGCCGTGACAATAGGCAAATCCGTGTCACATTAAGGCTGAGACTTGATGCGTACCCGTTGTGGGGAATTCAGTGATCCTATGCTGCCGAGAAAAGCCTCTAGTGAGTTCATACACGGCCCGTACCCCAAACCAACACAGGTGGTCAGGTAGAGAATACCAAGGCGATCGAGAGAACTGTGGTTAAGGAACTCGGCAAAATGCCCCCGTAACTTCGGGAGAAGGGGGACCACGCCCGGTGAA
>NZ_BCSW01000117.1 GCF_001571065.1 Dietzia cinnamea NBRC 102147 | reverse complement strand
GCGGCCGAGCAGCGCGTCGACCCGGCGGAGCAGCTCCCGCGGACTGAACGTGGAGTGTTCCCGACAAAGTGGCCACCTGAATTAGGCCGCGAGTTCGTAGATGTCTCTGAATCCTAGTTCGAACTCGGCTGGTGTCAAGTAGCCGAGTGTTGAATGTCGCCGCGCTCGGTTGTAATACTCCTCGATCCAAGTGAATGTGCTCTTTGTGAGCGCTTTGAGTGTGGGCCATGGACGCGTGTGGATGAGCTCCTTCTTGTAGCTCGCAAAAAACGATTCTGCGACCGCATTATCGAAACAAATGCCGGTGCGTCCCAGTGATCGCCGAATATTGTTCTTCGTACAATACTTGTCGAATTCAGTGGACGTGTATTGGGTTCCGCGGTCGCTGTGGAATACGACTTTGCCGGGCGGTCGCCGTCGAGCGATGGCCATTTCCAGTGCGTCGGTGACCAACTCGGTACGCATGTGGTCGGCCACGGCCCATCCGACGACCATCCGGGAGTGCAGATCGATCACAGTGGCCAAGTACGCCCAGCCGTTCCAGGTCCGCACGTAAGTGATATCGCCGCACCACTTGGTGTTCATCTCTGCCGCGGTGAAGTCGCGACCGATGAGGTCGGGGGCGGCGACAGGGTCGTCGCCAGCGACGGTGGTTCGCTTCCACGCTTTCGGGTGGCGACCCTCCAAGCCTGCTGCTTTCATCAGCCGCCACACCCGCTTGTGAGAGACCCGGTGACCGCCGGCGGCGAGCTCCGCGCGCATACGACGAACGCCGGGGCGGCCGTTGAGACGCTTGTAGAGGCACTCGATCAGCGTGGTCAGTTCGTCGTCCCGGAGGTCTCGCGCTGAGCGGGACTTTCCACGCCATTTGTAATAGCGGCTCTTCGCATCTGAGCGTTGGTGAGGACGACACGCCGGTGAGGCGGTAGTGAGACGAGAGGGTCGAGGCCCTGAAGGATTGGAAGTACCACTACATCCGATCCTGAAAGGGCCTCGACCCATGTCTGAGCCTATCGGGTGCTGCCGGTCTGCCACCGGAACCGCACCTGCGCCCCGTTGTGTCCGCTGCGATCTTCTCGTCGGGCTCGACGACGTGTACGTCCTTGATGCGCGTCTGCGTGGCGAGCACCTGGAGGTGACCGTCGAATCCGAGCCGGGACCGGTCGGATGCCCGGACTGCGGCGCCGCCGGGGTGGGGCATGGACGGCAGGTGGTGCGTCTGGTCGACATCCCCGCGTTCGGCCGCCCCGTCACGATCATCTGGCGCAAACGCCGCTTCGTCTGCCCAGGCGGGGCGTGCGAACGTGTGACGTTCGTGGAGAACCTGCCTGGGCTTGCCTCGCCGCGGCATGCCACCACGGCCCGCGTCGTGGAGTGGGCAGTGGGACAGCTGCGCCGGGAGCACGCCACCGTCAGCGGACTGGCTCGTCAGCTCGGTACCGCGTGGCACACGGTGTGGACGCCGGTCAAGGCTGCATTGGAGGCGTTGGCCGATGATCCGGCCCGCTTCGACGGCGTCCGCACCCTCGGCGTCGATGAACACATCTGGCACCATGTCTCCCGACGTAAGCGCGGCCCCAAGGAACTGACCGGGATGGTCGACCTCACCCGCGACGGGGACGGCAAAGTACAGGCCAGGCTGCTCGACCTCGTGCCAGGCCGCTCCGGGGTGGTGTTCGCAGACTGGCTCACCGCGCGGGGCAAGGGTTTCACCAGCGGCGTCGAGATCGCCGCTTTGGATCCGTTCCACGGCTACAAGCGAGCGATCGATGACGAACTCGAGGATGCCACCGCTGTTCTCGACGCTTTCCACGTGGTCAAGCTCGCCCTTGGCGCCGTGGACGAGGTCCGCCGGAGGTTGCAGCAGCAGATCTGCGGCCACCGCGGACGTAAAGGCGACCCGCTCTACGGGATCCGCACCATCATCCGCTGCGACCCCGACAGGCTCACCGAGCGCCAGTGGCGGCGGTTCGACGAGGCCCTGGCCGCCGACCCCCGACACGAGGAACTGTTCATCGCCTGGCAAGTCGCCCACGAACTCCGACAGGCCTACCACCACAAAGACCTGCCAGCCGGGCGCAGCGCTGCGGAGAAGGTACTCGCGACCTTGCCATCCTGCCCGATCCCGGAAATCGCCCGACTAGCCCCGGTGG
>NZ_BCSW01000116.1 GCF_001571065.1 Dietzia cinnamea NBRC 102147 | reverse complement strand
CTACACTCAGACCATGACCAGTGCCGCGGGCCATAGGACGCGAAATCTCAACTCTGCTAAGACGGCTAAGAACGACGAGTTCTACACCCAGTGGGCCGACATCGAACGCGAGATGAACGCCTACTTGGACTACGACCCCGACGTGTTTCGCGACAAAACCATCCTCTTGCCGTGCGACGACCCCGAGTGGTCCAACTTTGCCAAGTTTTTCGCTCTTCATTTTCATGACTATGGAATAAAGAAGCTGATAGCGACATCTTTCGCGCCAGACAGTAACGCCGGGTTGCCGAAGCATCAGCCCACGCTCTTCGAGACCGAAGACCCACAGTTCGATTCGGTCAAGACCCACACCAACGGCAAGAAGTTCGTCCTCGACCGTGACATCAATGGTGACGGCATTATCAACATCGACGACCTCCAGTGGGAATACCTCAAGGGTGACGGCGACTTCCGTAGTCCAGAGGTGACCGCGCTCCGCGACGAAGCGGACATCATCGTGACCAACCCCCCATTTTCACTTTTCCGGGAATTCGTCGCATGGCTGGTGCTCGCAGGCAAAAAATTCTCCGTGATCGGCAACGGAAACGCCGTCACCTACAAGGAAATCTTTCCCCTCATCCAAACCAACCAGATCTGGAAGGGGGCGACTGCCAACGCCACGGACATGGTGTTCGGAGTCCCTAAGGGGGTTGAGGTTAAGGAGTCGGACCGGCTCAAGGCTGAAAGGCTCGGCTACCCTTCAGACGACACCTACGATTACACCCGCCTGGGCAACTCCAACTGGTTCACTAACATCGAACATGGACGGCGCCACGAGCCCCTCGAGCTCATGAGCATGGCCGACAACATCAAGTTCAGCAGGCACTCTGAGGTTCGCGGCCGCGAGTACCGAAAGTACGACAACTTCGACGCGATCGAAGTCCCGTACACCAGCGCGATCCCGAGCGACTACGACGGCGTGATGGGTGTCCCCAAGTCGTTCTTGGACAGATTCAACCCCGATCAGTTCGAGATCGTCGGAACCAGTCAAGGCTGGTACGGCGCCGCTACGAAGATCTACCCCAGGCAAACCCAAGTGAGCGCAGCGGGTGTGCGTTCAACAGTGACCAAGCTAAACGATGCTCCAGCTTTGAAAGTCGAAACTCCCCCTGAGGGAAAAACCTATTACATCGTCGATGATGAGTACTACGTGGCTGTCTATGCTCGAATTCTCGTCCGTCACAAGGCAGGTGCCTGATGGAAGCCGAACTCCAGCAATACACCGTCGCTGAGATCGTCGAGGGCTTCCAGTACAACGAGCTCGAGGGAAAAGGACTGTACGGCCTGAACGGCCAGCTCACAATCCAGCCCGAGTACCAGCGAAGCTACATCTACGGCGACGGCAAGAAGGACGTTGCCGTGATCCAGTCACTGCTCAAGGGCTACCCGCTGGGCCTCATCTACTTCTCGGTCACCGACGACGGCCACTATGAGGTGCTCGACGGCCAACAGCGCATTACCTCGCTTGGCCGGTTCGTCACCGGCCGGTTCGCCATCGTCCACGACGGCAACGAACAGAGCTTCGGATCGCTTCCCAAGGAGCTGCAGGACAAGATCATGGACAGCGAGTTGCTGGTGTACAAATGCACTGGCACCGAGTCCGAGATCAAGCAATGGTTCCAGACCATCAACATCGCCGGCATCCCGCTCAACCAGCAGGAACTGCTTAACGCTATCTACTCCGGCCCGTTCGTCACCGCGGCCAAGAAGGTGTTCTCGAACTCCAAGAGCTCACTCATGCAGAAGTGGTTGAGCTACATCAAGGGTGACCCCAAGCGGCAGGACGTGCTCGCCGAGGCACTCAAGTGGGTCTCCGAATCCCAGAAACTCACCGTGGACGCCTATATGGCAGCCCACCGTCACGACACGGATTGCGGAGAGCTGCGCGCCTACTTCGACGAAGTCATCAACTGGATCGACCACGTCTTCACCCGCTCGCCGGACCCGGAGATGCGCGGCCAGCCCTGGGGAAAGTTCTACGAGACGTACCACCATCAGCACTACAACGCCTCAGATGTCGACGAGGCGGTCCAGGCGTTACGCGACGACGACTCGGTTAAGAGCCAGCGCGGAATCTATGAGTACGTGCTCGGTGGCCAGGTCGACACCCAGCTGATCGACGTGCGCATCTTCGAGACCGCGACCAAGAAGCAGGCTTATAAACAGCAGACCGACGCGGCCAAGGCTGCCGGTGTCTCCAACTGCTCCGTCTGTGCAAGCGTCTCCAACGCCAACCAGACCCGGATCTACAGGATCTCGGAAATGGAGGCCGACCACGTCACCGCCTGGAGCCGAGGTGGCAGCACCAGCATCGAGAACTGCGAGATGTTGTGCATCAGCCATAACCGCGCCAAGGGCAACCGCTGACATAGGTTCTGATCAGTCGTGCCTCGATGATGGACTCGTCTCTTGAGACGTGTCCGGTGATGTATATCGGGTCAAGGGCTACGACGGGATTGTGAGTTTGTAATGACCGGTGCCCCTC
>NZ_BCSW01000115.1 GCF_001571065.1 Dietzia cinnamea NBRC 102147 | reverse complement strand
TATTTGAGGGTTTGGGAGCCACTGGATATTGAGGTTGGGAGCCACCGTTATTGACTTTGAGAGCCGGTGGCCGATGGGGTGGGAGCCACCGGCTCTCGTGCGCCGGTCCCGGGGGTTAGTTCACGGCGGTGTGTTCTCGCATGTTGAAGGTGCCGGTTTCGATCCAGAGGGTGTTGTGGACGATGCGGTCCATGATGGCGTCGGCGTGGACTCCGGAGCCGAGGCGCTGGTGCCAGTCCTTCTGGGCGTACTGGGTGCAGAACACCGTCGAGGCGTGTCCGTAGCGGCGCTCGAGGAGTTCGAGCAGCATGCTGCGCATGCCCTCGTCGGGCGGGTCGAGGAGCCATTCGTCGAGCACGAGCAGCGTGAAGGCGGCGTACTTCTTCAGGAACGTCGTCTTGCCGTTCGGCTTGTCTTGCGCCAGCGCCCACGTCTCGGCCAGATCCGGCATCCGAATGTAGTGCGCCCGGATTCGGTGGGTGCAGGCCTGCTTGGCCAGAGCGCACCCGAGGTAGGACTTGCCGGAGCCGGTGAAGCCCTGGAAGACGACGTTCTGGTGCCGGTCGATGAACGAGCAGGCGCCAAGCTGGGCGATCACGCCCTGGTCCAGGCCGCGCTCGTGGAGCATGTCCAGCCGCCTGAGGTCGGCGTTCGGATAGCGCAGGCCGGCTCGCCGGATCAGGCCCTCGACTTTGGCGTGGGTGAACGTGGAGTGGGCCTCGTCGACGACGATCTTGACCTGGTCTTCGAATCCCATGCCGAGCATGAGGGTTTCATCGCGGGCCTCGAACGCCTCCAGCAGCGCGGTGGCGCCCATCTCGCGCAGCTTGCGGCGCGTCTCGGGATCGAGCCGGGTCATCGGGCACCTCCTGCGGCGTAGTAGTCGGCCCCACGCACATATCCGCCGGCGTCCTGGGCGGGCCGGTCCTGGCTGGCCCTGCCGGTCGGTGGTGCGGGTTTGTCCTGCCCGGTTTCCAGGATCGGGCGCAGGTGGGCGTACCGCGGGGAGCGGATCGGCCCGGCCAACGCGATCCGGCACGCGGCCTCGACCCGCTCCGCTGAATAGCGGCGGGTCAACCGCAAGACGGCCAGAGCGGGGTTGATGCCCTGCTCGGCGACGGGCACCGATTCGAAGATCCGATCGGTGACGACCAGCGCCGAGGGGCCGACTCGTTCGGCCCATTCACGGACTCTGCTCTGGTCCCACTGCCGGTACTTCGGCCCGGCCGGCAGATCGGCATCGTTCGTGCGGTATTCGTTGACCACCGTCTCGGGCAGCAGCACGTGGCTCGATAGCCGCTGGTGGCCGCGGTGCACTTCCAGCATCGACTCGGTGATGCGCAGGTCGACCTTGGCGCCCACGTGCGGGTACGGCACGGAGTAGTAGTTGCGGGCGAACGACACGTGGCCGTTGCGTCCGACCTTTCGGCCGTAGAACCAGCGGCTGATCTCGTACCCGGTGGCCGGCAGCGGCCGCAGCAGCTCCTTCTCCTCGGAGGCGAACACACTGGCCCGCGAGCCAGCTCGCTTCTGGAACGGCTCGGCGTTGTAGGCAGCGAGTTGGTCGGCGATCGCGAACTTGAGCTCGGCGAGCGTGGCGAACGTCTGCGTCCGGAGGGCGGCGATGACCCAGGTGGCCACGTGCGCGACGGTGTTCTCCACGCTCGGCTTGTCCTTGGGTTTGCGCACCCGGCCCGGCAGGACCGCGGCCGAATAGTGCGCCGCCATCTCCCGGTAGGCGTCATTGAGGACGATCTCGCCCTCACGGGGATGGGTGATCACGCCGGTCTTGAGATTGTCCGGCACGATCCGCGGGACCGAGCCGCCGAAGAACTCGAACATCGCCACATGAGCGCGCAGCCAGGTGTCCTGCTTCATGTCCAGGGTGGGTTCGACGAAGGCGTAGCGGGAGAACGGCAGGCACCCAACGAACAGATACACCCGCCTCGCCTCGCCAGTGACGGGATCGGTCAGGTGCATCGTCGGGCCAGACCAGTCCACTTCGACGGTCTGCCCAGCCTTGTGCCCGACCCGCGAGGCCAACCCGGCGACCTGCACGTGCTGCTGGTACTGCTTGCAGAACCGGTCGTAGCCCATCGCCGGGGAGCCCGAGTCGGCGCAGAGGTCGGTGTACTCGCCGTGCAGGAGCTTCATCGTCACGCCGACCCGGGCCATCTCCCGATGCACCTGGGCCCAGTCGGGCTCGGCGAACACGCTGTCGTGCTCACCCCGGCCCGGGAACAACAGCGAGTACACCTCGCCGTCCGGTAGATCTGCGACGTCGTCCCAGCCGAGCTCGGCGGCATCAGCGGCCTCCAGCACCGCAGCGACGCTGTTGCGCGAGATCCGCTGCGAGGCCGCGATCGCCCGCCCGGACAGGCCTTCGGCCCGTAACTGCAAGACGAGTTTCGCCTTGATCTTCCTTACCATTGGGAACTGCTCCTTTCGCCAGGTGCCCGTTACACCCAGCGGGAGGAGCCTAAGAAGGTGGCTCTGAAGCCGAATAACGGTGGCTCCGACGGCGTCCAACGCGTCAAGCCGCCGCTGGCTCCCAGGCCCGATATGACTGGCCCTCAGAAGAGCGAATACTC
>NZ_BCSW01000114.1 GCF_001571065.1 Dietzia cinnamea NBRC 102147 | reverse complement strand
TTGTGCTCATCGACACCGAGAACGCGGACGCCATCGAAGTGTCCGGGCTGCTCGTAGACCATCGCGCGAACCTCCGAGACCGCCAGGTCATTGACCAGATCCCACCCCAGCCCGAGGGCCTTGGCCACGGCGGACACGCTGGTGCGGTCGATCGCCAAGCGCTGCAGGATCCAGCGGCTGCAACGGCGGGTGGTCTTGGCCCTCGGCTCAGCCAACGCCGGCATCCGCTGCTGGAAAATCCTCGTAGCGCACTCGGTGTTGTCGCAGGTAAAACGCGGTACCCGCACGTGCAGTCTGGTCGGGTGCCCGACGATCGGTAGATCCGTGACCTTCCGCTGGACGTGGTCTCGCAGGCGCCCCGCCATCCCGCACCCGGGGCAGATCGGGTCCAGTGTGACCGGGGCGCAGAACAGGTGCGTGAGCTCGTCGGCCACGGCGGCGTCGGTGATGGTCACCCCAAGTTCGACGGTGCGGCAGATGGTGTCGGCAAGCAGGCTGGCGGTAGCGTTCAAAGCGGGTCCTGGGGATGCGAAGTGCTGGTGTAGGAACTTGCATTTTCACACGCCCCAGGACCCCTACATCTTGTGCCTCACCGCATCACCGGCGAACCCCAGCTACGCACTCTGATTCCGGAAGAGCCAGTTTGTCGTAGCGGGTGGCCAGCGCTCGCCATTGCTTGGCCAGTGCGAAGGAACGCTCGACGACGTTTCGGTCTTTGTAGAGGTCAGTGTCGAGTTTCGGGGGTCGGCCACCGCGGCTGCCGCGGCGTTCGCGAGCGGCGATGGTGTCGCTTTTCTCCGGGATGACAGCGGCGATACCGCGACTGCGGAGCTGGCGGCGGATCGTGCCAGACGAGTAGGCCTTGTCTGCGATCACCGCGTCGGGGCGGGTGCGGGGTCGGCCCTTGCCGTGGCGTGGGACGTGGATGTCGGCCAGGACTTCGGCCAGCATCGCGCCGTCGTTTCGTTGCCCACCGGTGATCACGTTCGCCAGCGGTCGGCCGCGGCCGTCGACGGCACTGTGAATCTTGGTGGTCAGCCCTCCTCGCGAGCGACCGATGCCATGACCTGCGGGTTCACAGTCCCGGAAGGGCCGGTTCTTGTGATTCGACCCTGCCCCCTGTGTCCTGCTCAGGGCGCGTTGTATTTGTGCCGTGCTGATGAGCGCGGCAGATGGTGGCGTCGACCGAGACGTTCCAGTCGATCTTTCCGGCTGCGTCGGCATCGGCCAGGATCACGTGCAGGATGCGATCCCAGGTCCCGTCCCGGGCGTAGCGGGCGTGACGCTTCCACACGGTCTGCCACGCACCGAACTCCTCGCGAGGTAGGTCCCGCCAGGGAATACCTGCTCGGTAGCGGTAGATGATCCCCTCGACGACTTTGCGATTGTCGCGAAACGGATGCCCCTGCCGCCCTTCGTTCGAGGGCAGCAGGGGCTCTATCCGCTCCCACTGCTCGTCGGTGAACTGGCGAAATCGTGACTTCGTCTGTCCCATACGGCCACGGTCTCGCGGGTCACCGCTCAGCTATGGGAGACACGCCCTAGGAGGCTGCTGAACAATCCGGGTGTCCGCACCTCGGGTTGGCGGGGCGCCTGAAATACTGCGTGTATGCAGGGTGAGTCGGATCGGCAACGGGAATTGCTGGATGTGGAGTCGGTGGCGGGGCATCTGCTCGAGCCCGGCAGCGTGTTCGCATTGCTGGCCGAGCATCGGGACCGGTTGTTCCCGGCGGAGTTGTTCGCCGACCTGTTCCGGTCGGGTCGGGGCCGGCCGTCGATCCCGGGTGAGGTGATCGCCTCCGTCATCGTCTTGCAAGCCCTGTACGGCCATTCGGACCGTGAGGCCGTGGATGCGTTGACGTTCGATCTGCGGTGGAAGGCTGCCTGCGGGTACGCGGTCGATGCGAAGGGCTTTGACTCGTCGACGTTGACCTATTGGCGGCGCCGGTTGGCGGCCAGCGAGCGTCCGCAGCGGATCTTCGAGGTGGTACGTCAGGTCATCGCCGAGACCGGGGCGGTCAAGTCCAAGACCCGCCGGGCACTGGACTCGACGGTGCTGGACGATGCGGTTGCCCGTCAGGACACGATCACCCAGTTGATCGCCCAGATCCGTCGGGTGGGCCGCGAGGTCCCCGACGCCAAAGACCTCATCGCCAGCGTGTGCACCCGCCTGGCCCAGGTGACCGGCCACGGATACGAGACGGCGGGCAAACCACGTATCGCGTGGGACGACCAGGCCGCCCGCGACGAGCTGGTCTCCGCCCTGGTAGCCGATGCGTTGGCACTGCTGGAGGCTTTGAACGTCGAGGCGATCACCGCCGCTGGTGGCAGGCCGGCCGAGGCGGTCGCTCTCTTGGCGTTGGTGGCCGGTCAGGACGTCGAACCGGCCGAGGATTCCGATGGCACCGACGGGCGGTGGCGCATCGCGCGCCGTACCGCCCCGGATCGGGTGATCTCCACTGTCGATCCTGATGCCCGGCACGCGCACAAGACCCAGCAGCGTCGCCAGGACGGGTTCAAAGCCCACATCGTGGTCGAACCCGACACCGGCTTGACCACCGCGACCCGGCTGACCCGGGCCAGCGGCCCGGACAATTCCGATGCCACTGTCGGCGCGGACCTGGTCACCACAGATCCCACCACTACAGACGTCGAGAACATTGAGGTGCTGGGCGATTCGGCGTACGCCACCGGAGACATGCTGGCCACCCTCGCCGGAAAGCAGTGGCTGCCGCTGGTCAAACCCTGGCCGACCAGGCCCGCTGTGGAGGGCGGGTTTGGTCTC
>NZ_BCSW01000113.1 GCF_001571065.1 Dietzia cinnamea NBRC 102147 | reverse complement strand
AACCGGTCGAACCCAGGGAACCAAGCGAACCGAGGGATCCCAGGGATCCTAGGGAACCCAAGGAACCGAGCGAGCCGACAGATCCCGCCGAACCGAGCGACCCTCCGCAACAGATTCCGTCCTTCTCGAACGTCACAGTCGCACTATCCTCGTTCGACTTCACGTTCTCATCAGCCGGAGTTTTGCCGGTGGCAACTGCCGTGTTGTCGACCTTTCCTGCCTTCGCGTCGTCCGTAGTCGTCGTGTAAGTCGCGGTACAGGACGCTGAGTCGCCCGGAGCCAGTTCCGTAACGGGGCACTCGACCACAGGCTTCGTTCCGGTGCCGGTGAACTCAAGTTCCGTCACACCCACATCCTTCAGCGTCACATTGCCGATATTCGTGACGACGAATTTGTAAGCGACCTCATCGCCGGCGCTGAGACCGCTCTCAGGCGAAGCTGTCTTGACCAAGGTTAGATCTGACGTCGTTTCGCCCTTCACCTCAGCCGGAGCCTCCGGCGACGTAACCTGCTCGCCCGAGGGCGGAGTACCCACAGCCTTCGCCACGTTCTTCACAACGCCCGCATTGACATCCGCTTGCGTCAACTCATACGTCGCCAAGCAGTTCGTCGACTCGCCCGGCGCCAACTCGCTCGCATCACACTCGATCTCCGACAGCGTGCCGGTGCCCGAGAAGGTGCCCTCATCCACCGCCACATTCGTCAGCGTGACGTTGCCCGAGTTGGTGACCACGAACCGGTACGTGACCTTCTCGCCTGCCTTCCACGGCGCACCCTCGTCCTGCGCAGCCGTCTTCACCAGACCAATGCCGGCAGCCGTTTCGCCCTTCACCTCAGCGTCATCCGTTGCCTCAACCTGCACACCCTCGGGGGATGTACCCACTGCCTTCGCAGCGTTTAACACGCTGCCAGTGTCTATATCAGCTTGCGTCAATGTGTACTCCGCAGAGCATTTAGCTTCAGCTCCTACAGCCAGCTCTGCTACGTCACACGTAATCACGGGAGTCGTACCGCTGCCCGAAAACGAGACCTCTTCTACAGCTACATTGGTCAGCGGCTGATTGCCGGTGTTCGTGGCCGTGAACGAGTACTTAACCTTCTGTCCCGCTGCCCACGACCCCATCAACTCGGCATCTTTCACGAGCTTGATATTTGGTTTCTTAGCTGTGTTTGTGAACCTGCACGACACGCTTCGCCCACTGTCAGGAGTGAATGTCGCTGTTTTTTCTGTGCCTTCAACGACTGTCACACCCACATCGTCGACACACTTATAACTCGTGTCGTAGTTTGCAAAGTTCGCGGTGCCTGCCGCGGTCTCCGTGACCGTATAGGTCTGGCCAGCCAAGCCCAGAACTGGCCCCACGGAAGCGGTCTGCACGCCTTCAGCGGGGCCGTCAGTGACGGCGGTCGTGCCTTCAGTCAGGCCGGCGCCGGAAATCTTTAGGCCAAATTGGTCTGTGGGTTCAAAGCGCCCCGCGGGGAGATCCTTGTCCAGCTTAATACTGACCGGGTTGCTGCACGAAGCCATGTCGGTCATGTTTGGCCTGTTCGGAACCGCACTCTTCAACTGACCGTTGCTCGGATCAACTTGGCGCAGGAAAGCACTGGAACCGACGTACAAGTAACCGTCTGGACCGAACGCGATTGAGTTCGCTGAGGCGAACTGTGGCGTCAAAGCAGTGACCTGGGTCCCGGTTACCGTTACCGAACCCGTCGTAGGCATGGGCCCGTCAACGGACCAGATGCCACCTTCGGTATTTGAGGCGGCGACGACATACATATTTCCGCCAGCGTCGAAAGCGAGGTCACCATTCCTGCCTTTCGAGCCCGGAAGATTGACAGTCATCACCTTAACGGGCGCAACAGCAGGCGTAGCAGGGTTGTAACCGTGAAGCGTGAGGGTGTCGTTGCTGCCACCTAGTCCGCCGTAGTAAAACCAACCGTTGGCGGGGTTGATTGCACCATGGGTAGATACTGCGACAGGACTTTCAACTCTGGATGTCGTATCCGTCGTAGCATTCCAGTTGTAGACATAGTTTGTAAGGTTATTACTCGATCCTTCGGTCGCGGTATAAATCGCATACGCGCCCCCCGTACCGATACCCAATTGGTTGTGCCGGCTTGAGCCTTCAAGTTTGAAGGAATCTGATGACAACCCGGTCGTAGGATTAATTTTTTTAGCGTAGTTTCCACCTCCATCCACCGAATAGAGTGAGTCACAGGTAAGATTGCCTCGCGCTGCCTGTGCAGTTGAAGCGGGGACGGCGGCAATCGAAACTAGAGCCACCAAGGTGGCTACCACGGTTAAACGCAGACTTTGCATGAGGCCGTTAAGTATCCACATATAGGCACCTTCCCATTTCCAAGTCTCATGACCGTGCGCAACAGCCGTGCTAGCCGAAAGCTTAACCTAATCACGGCAGATTTTAGCGAGCTTCACAGGCTGACCTTCTGTGACACTACACTGATATTCGTCGAGCTCCAACCGTTTATTGGCTTCGCATCTGAGCGTGGGGTCAGGTCCGTAGCCCGCCGGCGATGAGGAGCATCCGCAGGCGATAGTTGTCGCGGTTGCGGTAGCCGCGGGCCAGGCGCCGGTGGAGTTCGATGAGGCCATTGATCGCTTCGGTTCCTCCGTTGTTGGAGCGGCCGGTGGTCCAGTACGCGAGGAAGGCGGCCTTCCACTTGCGGAGCGTTCGTCCTAGCCCCGCTGATTCATGGAGTGTGAGGACGGCTTCTGCCGGGTGACGGTGGGTGCGATTGCGTCTATGGGCGTGCGGGAGCGCCGGCTGGCGCTGCCGGT
>NZ_BCSW01000112.1 GCF_001571065.1 Dietzia cinnamea NBRC 102147 | reverse complement strand
TTTTCCTCTTGAGCAGAGGCGACGACGCTCCCGTGTCTGCTGTGGTTGAGACTCGAGAGCGTCGTCGCAGATTGTTAGGTCAGAGCATGTTGACCCATGCGAGACGGTCGCTGAGGAACACGTTGCCTTGGTAAAGGACCACGTACTCCCCGGGGGCGGCAGAAGGATCGCCGTCGAAGCAGAGGTCTCCAGAAGTCTGGCCACCGGGCGCGATTTCGCCAGAGTTGAAGCCTGATCCTGCGTTGTCGAACGGGGGCATCCCGCTCTTCGCTGCGCCGTTCGGATCCTGCATCTTCCAATCGAACATGTTGAACGAGTGCTGCTTATCGCCGTCGTTCTTAACGGTGATCGTCGTGCAGAGCTGCGGCGCCATGTAATCCGACTGCTGAGCCTGGAGAGGGGTCGTCGTGATTGAGATGTTCTTCTGTGTGATGGTTTCCCCTGCGTTGGCTGCTGTGTCCTTGTCGTTCTTGCCCTTGAACTGAACGCCGCCGCCTACTGCGTCGCCGGAGTCTTCGGACGCTCCTGAGCCGGAGTCCTGGGAGCTGTTGTCTCCTGAGCTGACCGTTGCGGAGTCGTCGTCACCTCCGCTGACAGCGGTGATGATGATGCCGAGAACGATGAGTACGCCGAGGACGATGAGGCCAATCTTCATGCAGCCGCCCTTTTTCTTGGGCGGGGGCTGCTGCTGGTAACCCGGCTGGGGCTGACCTTGCCAGTTCTGGTTCGGATCGCCTTGGGGGTACTGCGGAGGTTGGGACAATTCGGACTCCTAGAGTGCATGACGTTTACTTAGAACTTCTCAGACGATAGCCGGTGGGCGTAGATGGGTAGATAGAAAGCCACCGCTTAACCGGCAGGCCGAACGGGCGCTAACTCTCGCCGACCGCAGATAGGGCTGGGCCCAGGTGGCGTGGCGTCATCAGGCAGTTACGGGCAGGTGACCGCCTGTACGTACCTATGCCTTCCCCGGTGTCGGGCTACTTGATGGTGTCCCCGCCCTTGGTGTCGGTCTCGCGCAGCGAGTCGAGAACTTCACGCAGGGTGTCGGAGGTTGCTTCGGCGCGAACCCGGGCGCGGTCGGACTGCTCAGCCTCGGCGCGGGCCTGGTCCAGTTCGCGGCGTGCGCTCTCGAGCTGCTCGCGCAGCTGTTCCACTTCGCGGCGCAGCTGGCCGGCCTCCTCGGTGGCGCGGTCACGGTCGGCGACCGCGGCGACCTTGTCGGCGGTGGCCTGCTCGGCTGTGGCCAGGGCGTCGGCCTCGCCGGCGCGTGCGGCATCGAGGGCCACGGCGGTGGCCTCGTCGGCCTGCTCGGCAGCACGCTTCCACGCTGCAGCCCACACCGAGGCCACCATCGCCGCCATCGGCTCCGATAGGTCCGGGGCCTCGGGCACCTCCCCGGACGCCCCGGCGGCGTGCTCGCGCATCCACGCGGCCACCTCGCCGATCCGCACCCCCGCTTCGCGCTGCACGCTGCGCACGGTGAGCTTGTCCCCCCGGGCGGCGAGCGTGCCATAGGCCCGGGCGATCTTTTCCGACGACGACATGGCCGCCCTCCCAACACGTCAGCCCGTCGGTAACGGGTAACTAGTAACGTTACTAGTTACCCACGTTACCACTAGTCTGCCCACCCGAGGGAAGCCCTGGGCCGAACATTGCGCCCGCCCCGTCGATCAGGACGCGGCGGTCGTGCTCGGTTACGAGCTGGAGCGCAGAGCGGCGGCGTCCTGGCCGGTGTAGACCTTGCGGACACTCGCGGGATACCAACGCGCCCCACCCTGCGCAGTAGCGATCCCGTCGGCCATGAGTCCATCCGCGATGGCCTGCCACGTCTTACCGGCGGCGCGCTCGGCCACGATGCGGGAGACCACTGCGTGGGGGAGCGTCGAGGGGCGGCCGAGCCGGACGCCCTGGGCGCGCTTCACGGCCAGCGCGGCGCGGGTCCGCTCGCTGACAAGGTTGCGTTCGTACTCGGCCGCGGCGGCCATATTGCCGAGCATGAATCGGCCGGCGGCGGTGCCCGTGTCGATCTGTAGATCGCACATGACCAGCCCCCACCCCTCGGCGGCGGCCAGGGCGTCGAGGTCGAGCACGCGGGCAGCGGATCGCCCGATACGGGACAGATGCGAGGCGACGAGCCTGGAGGCTCGCCCCTCGGATACGGCGTCAAGAGCAGCGGACAGGCCGGGACGCTCGACCGGGGCGACAGAGCCGGAAACGCCCTCATCGATGAACCATGCGGTCACGGTCCATCCCTCGGCGACGGCGCGGGCGGCGATAGTGGCCCGCTGCGCCTCCAGCCCCAGGCCGGACACAGCCTGCTCTTCGGTCGAGACCCGGAGGTAGCCGACCACGGCGTCGGCGGGTGCTACGGGACGACGCTTGCGGGGCTTTCGTGGCGCGGTCATGCCACCAAATTTAAACCATACGGTCGATTAGTTTAAGAATGCTCTTTGGGCGCCAGTTCGACATACCGGGCAAAGAGCAACTCCAGCCGTTGCCGTTCGTTGCCGAGCTTTCGAAGCGCACCAAAAGCGCGGTCGACCTCCCGGTCGAGAACATCGTGGGCCTTGACCAGTGCCGGATCCATTGCCAACGGGTTATACGCATCAGCCAAGCTGCGCTCGGGATGCCGTTTTCGGGCGTCTAGAACACCTTGTCCGGCCTGGATGACGCGAAGCCTGGTGCCCTCATCGAGATCAGGCACAGGGAAGGTGTTCCATACAAGCGTGTTTGAGAAGCTGAGATCGGATTTCAATCGCCCTCCCACTGCTCTTTGCCAGGTGATGAACATCGAGGATGAGACCAGAGCTATCAGGAGACCGTCGGGGTCCTCCGCTACGTAGACCTTGTTCCCAGCGATTACC
>NZ_BCSW01000111.1 GCF_001571065.1 Dietzia cinnamea NBRC 102147 | reverse complement strand
CTAGTCACCCGGGGCTCAGGCGCCCCGGTCGGCGTTGCCGGCCTTCCAGGTCTCCCACGGGACGTTCCAGTCACCGAGGCCGTCCCAGCCGGGCAGCGTGGGGCCGACGGTCCCGGTGACCTCAAAGATGTCACCGCGCTTGGCGTTGTCGTAGAACCACTTGGCGTCCGCCGTGGTGACGTTGAGGCAGCCGTGGCTGGTGTTCTGGCTGCCCTGCGCCCACACCGACCACGGCGCGGCGTGGACGAAGATCCCGCTGTACGACATCCGCGTGGCGTACTGCACCGGCGTGCGGTAGCCCTCCGCCGAGTCCACCGCCACGCCGTACGTGGACGAGTCCATGATCATCGAGGCGTGCTTCTCGCCGATCACGTAGGTGCCGTTGGGCGTCGGGGTGGCGTCCTTGCCCATCGAGGTGGGCATGGTCTTGATGACCTCGCCGTTGCGCTCGACGGTGATCATCTTGGTCGAGTCGTCCACCCGGGAGATCACGGCGTCGCCGATCTCGAAGTTGCTGTGGGCGTCCTGCTGCCCGTACATCCCGCCGCCGAGATCCTCGCCGTAGATGTCCACGTGGACGTCGATCTTGGTTCCGGGCGCCCAGTACTCAGCGGGGCGCCAACGGACCTCCTGGTCGGAGACCCAGTAGAACGCGCCCTCGACCGCCGGCTCGGTGGTGATGTGGATGTTCTCCTGCGCCGCGCGGCGGTCCGCGATGGGCTCGTCGAACATCACCGCGACGGGCTGGCCGATCCCCACCACGGACCCCTCACCCGTGGTCAGGTAGGCGGCCGTCATGATGTTCGGCGTCAGCGTGGTGAAAGTGATGTTCTTACGCGTCACGAGCCCGGCCTCGTCAGTGGCCGTGGACTCCAGCGTGTACTGCCGGCCGTAACCGAGATCCTCGGTCGTGCGCCACTCGGTGAACTCCGGGTTGAACTCGCCCTGCACCTGCACGCCCTCGGGGTTGCGCACCACGACGGAGTCGAGCTTGCCACCCTCGGCGGTGAGGACGATCGGCTCGGCGGGGTTTGCGTCGGTGGCGCCGTCCGCGACCGACAGGTCGATCACCGCGGCCGGATCCGCCGGCGCCTCGGCCACGGGGGTGTCCTCCACCGTGCCGTCGCCGATAGTGCAGCCGGTGAGGACCAGCGCGCCGGTGAACACGGCGGCCAGACCGAGACGGGCCCTCGACCGGGCCCCGGTCGCCCGCCGCGCCTTCCGATCCGTTGTGCGCAGGTTCACTGAGGGCCCCTTCCAGCTGTCTCTTCCGCCCGGACGCGGCCACGACCGGAGGATTTCTACACCAGTATGCCTGCCGGGCTGCGCGCATTCCATATCGAGTCACCGGAGGGTGTCACATCACGCACCTCCCGAGTCGGATGGCGACACGGTCGATGACCAGGCGATTTCGTGATCCGGACTCACGGCTGTTACTGTTTCTCTCGCACCACGGAAGGCCGCGAGGCCGGAAGAACAAGCGCCATTAGCTCAATTGGCAGAGCAGCTGACTCTTAATCAGCGGGTTCGGGGTTCGAGTCCCTGATGGCGCACAGAGCGAAAGCCCCGGGTTTCACGACCCGGGGCTTTTTCGCGTGCGCCGGGGGCCGCGTGGGGCCCGGCGGGGCCGCTGCACAACGAGAGGAGCGTCCCGCACACGTCGCCCGAGTGGAAGTGCGCGGGACGCTCTTCTGGAGGGAGCCGAGCGGAAGCCGGACCGACGCCTGAGTCGTGGCCGGACTCGACCTGACCGAGTCCGTGCCGAGCAGCGGGCTCAGAGGGCCCGGCGGGCCGCCAGGTACGCCTCGATGCGCTGCCGTTCCTTGCGCTTGTTGGCCATCGACACCGTGATCCCGCCGACGACCAGAGCCGCTACCCCGCCGAGCACGGCCAGTACCCGCGGATCCTTCAGGGCCGCGGTCGCGCGCTCCTTACCCTCGGTCGCGAGGTTCTTGGGATTGACCCGGTCGATGATCTCGTCCAGGGTCGTCGCGAGATCGTCACGCGCCTTGGCGATATCGCCCTCGATGCTGTCGTAACTCCTGGACACCAGACCTCCGTCGATCGCTCGTCCGCGGGTGCCCCGCGGGTCTTGACCACGCCCACGCTACTGCACACCGACGGGATGCGCGCCCGAGCGCCGGTGCATCGGATAGGTTGGGAGGGTCCGACGCCCCGACTCGACCCCAGGAGCACCGGTGACCACACCACGGCTCGAGGTGGGCCAGCCGGCCCCCGCGTTCACCCTCCCCGACGCCGACGGCACGCCCACGTCGCTGCAGGATCTCCTCGCGGAGCACGGGAGGGTGCTCGTCTACGTCTACCCCGCCGCCATGACGCCGGGGTGCACGACCGAGACCGTGGACTTCGAGAACGCCCTCCAGCAGCTGCGGGACGCGGGCATGGGCGTCGTCGGCGTCTCCCCCGACGCGCCCGAGAAGCTGGCCCGGTTCCGGGACAAGTACGGCATCACGTTCCCGCTCCTGTCCGATCCCGACAAGACGATGCTCACCGAGTGGGGCGCCTTCGGCGAGAAGAAGAACTACGGCAAGACCGTCATGGGAGTGATCCGCTCGACCTTCGTGGTGGAGTCGGACGGCACCATCTCGATGGCCCGGTACAACGTCCGCGCGAAGGGGCACGTGGCGATGGTCGCCAAGCTGCTCGGTGTGGAGCTCCCCGAGCCGCAGCCGGCGGAGGGCTGAACCACCCATGCCGACCGAATCGTCCGAGCGCGCCCACGAGCCGTCACGGGATATCACCGACGAGGCCGTCCAGGACGAACCGAACATCCTCGTCCCCCGCCGCCGACCGATCCAGGAGCGCAGCCGCCGGAAGTTCCAGGCACTCCTGTCGTCGGCCCGGGAAGTG
>NZ_BCSW01000110.1 GCF_001571065.1 Dietzia cinnamea NBRC 102147 | reverse complement strand
GTCCCCGCGAGGCACCCGCCACCGAGGATCTCCCGGGTTCTCCCAAAGCCCCACGACGAACAGGTGCGGGTCGTCAACCGTGCAACCGATCAGGGCCGTCGAGTCCCCGGACGCCGATCCGTCGAACGCCAGGACCACCCGGTCACGCTTACCCACCCGGCGGTCCTCGTCGGCACGCTGGTCGAACAAGCCGAACGGAAGCCACGACTCCGAACCGCTGACCCACTGACCGAGACGGAGCTGACGGAACACCGGCTCCCGTAACGTCCGCTGAGCCGACGCCAGACCATCCTCGGAGAGGAAGTCACCGAGGGCCGGGTTCGCCGCTGCCCACGCCTTCCGGTCATCCGTCGCGCACCCCTCCGGGGCCGAGAACTCCTTCAGGTAGAACGCGGGGTCATCCCCACGCCGGCCATGCTCCACCAAGCTCCACATCACACAATCGGGCGTCGTGGAGGGAGTCGAGATCGCCAACGTCAAGGACTCCGGGCGTTTACCCACCACCGAGGACGCCGCCTCCCAAACCGCGGGCGTGACCACGTGCAATTCGTCGATGACCAGCAAAGACGGGTCGAATCCGTGGAGCGCCGCCGGGTCCGCCGGCAACGCACGGATCGAGGCGTCGTTCTCCGGGACCTCGATCCGGTCCCGATACACGTGCGCACGCTCCGCAAGCTCCGGCGACAACTCGATCATCCGGCGAGCGAGGTTGAGGACAATGCGGGCCTGCCTCTCGTCGGAGGCCACGACAAGCACCTCCGCGGACGGTGGACCCACGAACAGCTCCGCGACGGCGAGCGCAGCGGCCAGGGCACTCTTACCGTTCGCACGGGGCAGGGACACCACCGCGGTACGCACCCCATCGGCGTACGCGCCACGCACGATCTCCGTCTGCCACGGCCGCAACCGCAGCGGCTTCAGCGCACCGACCCCCTTCGGCACATTCACGTACGTCTTGACGAACCGCTCCCGACGACGAGCACGGTCAGTCGGCCACCCCTTGAACGACAGCGGCGCCGCCTCGATCTTCGATTTTGGCCCGGCCTTGATAGCCACTCATCCCACCCCCTGAACCGATGATCCCACGATGTGAGACGGAAACTTAGCCTCCCGGCGTGGGTCCGGGTCGCTTTCACCTGGGGGTATACCCCCTGGGGTCTGGTTGGGTCGTTGAGCGCCTCGGGCGCGGTTGCAGGGTCCACACACCACCGTGACGTCTTGGAGCCTTATAGCGCGTCCTAGGGCTTTCCGTCGCCATGCTTCTTCACTGTGGTCGAGCTGGAGGTCGTGCGGGGTTCCGCAGTCGGCGCAGAACGGTTGCAGCTTGCGGGCCCGCTTGGAGAGTCGATCCCACTGGGAGTCGTAGCCTCTCGCTCGGGGGCTGGACTTCCGGTTGTGCCGTTCACGTTCGACGTGGGGTCCGCACTCGGGACACCTGGGGGTGTCGACTGGTGTGCCGCAGTCGATGCACGGTCGTAGTGTCATGCCGGGTCCTCGAGGCCGGCCACCCTGTGCAGATAGGACGAGAGGAACTGGAGTCCGAGAGGTGTGTGCACCGCGGGGACAAGCTCTTGGTACAAGTCGAGGACGGCGAAGATCAGTTCGGTGGCTCGCTTGGCTTCGGTCGTCTCAGCGAGGATGGCGTTGATGCCGGCGAAGTCTCGGCGCCCGTGGTGTGCGACGAGGGCCGCGGCACGCCTGTTGTCGGCGGCGGTGATGGACAGGTGTTCTCCGGGCTCAGTCATTGGTGGTCTCCTGGTCTGCGGTGTCGTGGATGGCGTCGGCGAGTTGTCGTGCTTCGGTCCGGGTCATCTGTGCGAGGAGGCCGGCGAACTTCAACTCGATGGGACGACGCGGGTCCGTGGACAGATGCACGGTCACGCGGCTAGTGGATCGGATTCTCACGAGGGGTTCCTTCCGAACTGGAGGACGTTGGGGGGTGGTGCAACATCTGCAACAAGTGCGTCAAGTGGGACGTCCAGACCTCCCGTTGTTGCACTTGTTGCACTTGTTGCAGCTCCGTAGAGGCCGCGTCCGTGCTTCTGGAGTCGGCCCGCATCTACTGCACGGGTGAGGTAGGAGCGGACGGTGGTGCCGGGGAGTTGCACCGCGGCTTCCACTTGCTTCGGTGTGACGGGCCCGTGCTCGGTGACGTATCGGATGATCGACGCGGCGAAGTCTCCGAGGTTCTGGGTGGCCTTGCCGTTCTGCGCTGCCTGGGCGGCGTCGTCGAGGCTGTCGCCGTTGAGGACCCATTCGCCGTCGGTGACGGTGACGCTGTACTCCCCCTCGATGACGTCGCGGCCGGTGACGCGGATGAGCCCGGTGTCTTCGTTGCGGGCCCGCGAGAGGTTGATGGTGAAGTCCGCCGCGCCGTTCAGGCCGTTGGTCCCGGAGGTGGAGTCCATCCAGTCCGCGCCTTCCGCCTTGCGAACGTGGTGCACGACGAGGAGGGTGGCGCCGGGGTCCCGGTCGACGTACCGCTTGAGTTTCGCTCCGATGCGGTAGTCCCTCTCGTAGGCGGATTCGCCGGGGGTGGACGGCGGCATGACGCGGCCGAGGGTGTCGAGGATGACGAGTGGTGCCTGCCCTGCGTTTGCGTCAAGCCATGCGTCGAGGACCTCGAGGACGAGGAGCGGCGGGACGTCGGTGGCGAAGTTCATCCTTGGGGGGATTGGTTGGTCGTGGAGGAGTTTCCGGGCGCGGGCCTGGACTCGTCGTTCCCCGTCTTCGAGCGCGAGGTAGAGGACCGGGCGGGGGTTGCCGACGTCGATGTGGCCGAACGCTTTGCCGCCGGCCGCGACGGCGAGGCCGAGTCCCATGACGGCCCACGATTTGCCGGCCTTGGGTGGCCCGGTGAGGAGTCCGAATCCTTCGGGG
>NZ_BCSW01000109.1 GCF_001571065.1 Dietzia cinnamea NBRC 102147 | reverse complement strand
GACAATCGACTGCCCGGCATCCTCACTTGGGAACCAACAGGCGGCGCGACACTCGAACTGCTCGGCGGATTCTCTCCCCCGCCCGAGTACCAGCCCGATCAGGATGGCTCTGGCTTCCACACCACACGGATGATCGGCGATGTGCGGCCAGGCACGATCTATGGCGAAACGCCCTCCGGTCGGAAGATCTCGATATGGGACGCGCAACGAGGCAAGTACACCGTCAACGGATTCGGCCACCAGGTCCGAGAAGAGTTCTGGTCAGCGCAGTGGGTCTGTATCGGCGACCATATCGTCAGCCCTGACGAGAGCAAATTCGCGAACGCGGAAATCGTCCTCGACGAACTCTATTACATGATCGACGACCCTCGCCTGTGCCCACCAAAGTGGGCAAATATTGAAGGAGTCGACAACCCCAGAGAACGCCTCGACAACGGAACCTTTCTGTTGCCTTACGTCCTTCCTGTAATCGGCGGGAACCGGAACGAATGCGTCGCTGCAAACACCGACGATGTCTGCTATGCGCTGAACACTCGGGCTACCGCACCGTGGATCAGCCCCGCAACAGAAGCCATGCCGGATCTCAAACTTGACCTAATGACGAACCGCCAGCGCCGTGGCCCGGTGATCAACTTATCGGTCGGGGCGAGCGCGAGCATCCGGCGCTCGGATGGTGCTGCGGGAAGCGCCTCCGACTTCGTCGATCGCATGTCGCCGATTATCGACCTCGTACGTCTGGCCACGTTCGATTCCTGCGGAGTCGAGAAGATCGCGCTGAGCACCATCGATGGCGAGAATATCTCGCTGCTGACCAGGATCGGTGAGGACGCCGCACCGACCGCGCCGCACGAACCCGAGTCCGTGGTCTTTGACTTCGCAGACGTTCCGCTCGCGAAATATCTGGCGACACGAGAGTCCCTCACCACCGTCCACCATGCCGACTACGCATGGAACGTCATCATCGGACACTGCGGGTATGCGCCCAGGTTCACAGAGCAGTACGTCAGCCAGGTGCTCGCCGCGGCCGAGGGCTTCCACACGTGGTGTCTGGGCAATCCCGAGGCCACGCTCAGTGTTCGCCTCCACGCACTGCATGAATCACTGCCTGCCGACGTGCAGAAACAACTCGGACTCGACGTCGAAAACTGGGCAAAGTGGTCAGTATGGGCACGAAACCACGTCGCTCACGGCGGTGCGAAGCAAAAGAAATCAATCACTGACCATTCGCAGCTCTACGCCGTCGCCAAGACCGTGCATCTCGTGACTTACCTTGCGGTTCTTCGTCAGCTGGACGTTCCCATTGCCAAGATTAGAGACGCTCTACTGAACCATCCGCGTCTGAGCAACTTTGTACCTCATTGCGAGGTCGTCAATAAGATCAAGCCACCGGAAAATTCAACGTCAGACTCCGCCTGATGCCGATACCAGGGTTTCTTCCGAGCTCCGCCCGCTTCCCTCTTGAGAATCCCGTTTGCCCGCTTGAACTCGCGGCTCTCCTGCTCGAGGGCTTTCATCCTCGCGGACTCGCTCGTACTGACCCCCGCCACGTGGCCTTCATCTACATCAGCCTGACGCACCCAGGACCGCACGGACTCGGTGCCGTACCCGAGCTGGGTCGCCACCCGCTTCACCGTGCCGTGATCGGTGCCCAGCACGGCCCGCAGGGTCCTGACCATCCGCACCGCGGCAGCCTTCTCTTCAGAGCTGTGGCGACGCGTGGTCGGCTTGCTCGGGTTGGTGTCCTTCGGCATGAGTCCATCCTCGTTTCCAAACGATGGAGACTCCAGCCAACCCAGTGAAATTCAGCGAGCGCTCGGGATAAAATTGGGTTCGCCGATGTGCAGTGGCCGTCGAGCCGCCTACGGTCGAATTGCCCAGGCGAACTGAGACCTACGCCGCGATTTACGAGTGGGTTCCCGCAAGCACCGTCTAGCGAAGTGATCCCTCGGTAGCTTTGGCGATGTGGAGACTTTGACAACAAGCGACGCTGAGCAGTTGAACGTGGAGGTGTGGAAGGTCGGCGACCTTCTTCGTGAGGAGAATGTGCGCATTCCTGACTACCAACGTCCGTACAAGTGGAATGTGCGAAACGTTGCTCAACTCGTCGACGATGTTCAGATTTTCATGCACCGAGGTGCCTACCGGCTTGGATCGATCATCCTCCACGAGGATGAAGATCACGACTTGAACATAGTTGACGGTCAGCAGCGCTTCGTTACCTTCGTGCTTATCGCGCACGCCCTGGGTTGCGCGGGCTCCAAGCAGATCGACCAGAAATCGCTCGTGGGCCACACTGTTTCTGAGTACGGATTGACCACGACGCACGAGCGCCTCACTGAGAACTCCGCGTACCTCCGCGAGACAATTGACCGGTGGACTGCGACAGACCGGGATGCTTTCACCAGCTTCTTTCTCCAATCGTGTGAGGTGGTGGTCTTGCGGCTGGTGAACATCGACGAAGCCTTCCAGATGTTCGACTCGCAGAACACGAGGGGGAAAGCGCTGGACCCGACCGATCTGCTGAAGGCGTTTCACATCCGCGAGATGGACTCTGAGACAGTCTCCGAGGACACCAGACGCCAGATGGTCGCCCTCTGGGAAGCAATCAAGCCAGCCGAGGTTAGTGCGCTGTTCTCTGACTATCTCTTTAAGATCAAGCGGTGGAGTACCGGACGAGACGTCCCTGATGGCGGTATGCGGACTGCTGACATTGACGCGTTCAAGGGAGTACGAAAAAGCGATCCGCAAAACTCCCACAACCACTGGGCGAGGCCGTTGTTATACGCCAAGAACTTCACGGAGGACTTCCGTCAGGAGAACGCGGCATTGGTGCGTTTCGGCATGCTTAAGCCGGTCGATTATCCTCACCAGATCGATCAGCCGATCATTAACGGCGAGACGTTTTTCACCTTCGTGCGTCACTATCACGAGTTGGCGACGACGTTAGGTGGCCC
>NZ_BCSW01000108.1 GCF_001571065.1 Dietzia cinnamea NBRC 102147 | reverse complement strand
CTCCCCGCGAGGCACCCGCCACCGAGGATCTCCCGGGTTCTCCCAGAGCCCGACGACGAACAGGTGCGGGTCGTCAACCGTGCAACCGATCAGCGCCGTGCTATCGCCGCTCGCGCTGCCGTCGAACGCCAGGACCACCCGGTCACGCTTACCGACCCGGCGGTCCTCGTCGGCACGCTGGTCGAACACACCGAACGGGAGCCACGACTCCGAACCGCTGACCCACTGACCGAGTCGGAGCTGACGGAATACGGGCTCACGTAGCGTCCGCTGAGCGGACGCTAATCCGTCCTCGGACAGGAAGTCGCCCAACGCCGGGTTCGCGGCTGCCCACGCCTTCCGGTCGTCCGTCGCGCACCCGTCCGGGGCCATGAACTCCCGGAGGAAGAACGACGGGTCGTCACCCTTCCGTCCGTGCTCGACGAGACTCCACATGATGCAGTCGGGCGTCGTCGAGGGAGTCGAGATCGCCAGGACCAGAGACTCGGGGCGTTTACCGACGACCGAGGTGACCGCCTCCCACACGTCCGGCGTGACCACGTGCAGCTCGTCGACGATCAACAGGGACGGGTCCCAACCGTGGAGCGCGGCCGGGTCCGCCGGTAGCGCCCGCATCACCGCATCGTTCTCCGGGACCGCGATGTGATCGCGGTACACGTGGCACCGCTCCGCAAGCTCGGGAGACAGCTCGATCATCCGACGCGCCAGGTTGAGGACGATCTTCGCCTGCCGCTCATCCGACGCGACGACGAGGATCTCGGCGGACGGTGGGCCCACCCACAACTCGGCAACCGCAAGCGCCGCGGCCAGGGCCGACTTCCCATTCGCTCGAGGCAGGGAAACCACCGCGGTACGAACCCCGTCGGCGTACGCGCCACGCACAATCTCGGTCTGCCACGGACGCAACCGCAGCGGCTTGAGCGCACCGACCCCTTTCGGGACGTTCACGAACTCCCGAACGAACCGCTCACGACGCTTCGCCCGATCCCGCGGCCACCCCTTGAACCCCAACGGATCCGCGGTGATTTTCCCCTTCGGCCCCGCCTTGATCGCACTCATGAGAGCCTCGACAGATGAGGTTCCAAATCACTCCCAGGGTCGGTGACCCGTTCATCGGAAGCGCCGTGAAGATCGAAGACGGCGGCGTCATCTATTACCACGATGACAGCGGTAGGCATTACCTGGCACCCGGCGAATGGACTCGCGCCGACGAGGTCGGAGGCGGCGGCAAAGCGGCGGCGCCCGCCATCGCCACTCCCGGAACCGAACGGATCGCCGACATACAGTTCTGACCACATCTCACCCACCCCCACCGGGCGATCCCACGATGTGAGACGCAAACTTAGCCTCCCGGCGTGGGTCCGGGTCACTATCCCCTGGGGGTATGCCCCCTGGGTCCTGTGTGGGTCGCTGACGGCCTCTCTCGCGGTTGCAGGGTCCACATACCACGGCGACGGTTGCGAGCGTTACAGGCAAGCCTGCGGCCTTCCGTCGCCATGCCTCCTCGGAGTGGTCGGTTTGGAGGTCGCGGGTTGCTCCGCAGTCTGCGCAGAAGGGTTGGAGTTTCCGGGCCCGTTTGGACAGTCGGTCCCATTGGGAGTCGTAGCCTCTCGCTCGGGGGCTGGACTTGCGGTTGTGGCGTTCACGTTCGATGGGTGGTGCGCACTCGGAGCACCGCGGGGTGTCGACTGGTGTGCCGCAGTCGAGGCAGGGTCGGAGGGTCATGCCGGGTCCTCGAGGCCGGCCACCTTGTGCAGATATGAGGAGAGGAACTGGAGTCCGAGAGGTGTGTGCACCGCGGGGACGAGTTCTTGGTACAGGTCGAGCACGGCGAAGATCAGTTCGGTGGCGCGCTTCGCTTCGGTGGTCTCTCCGAGGATCGCGTTGATGCCGTCGAAGTCTCGGCGGGCGTGGTGCGCGACGAGGGCCGCGGCACGCCTGTTGTCTGCGGCGGTGATGGTCAGGTGGTCTCCGGGCTCAGTCATTGGTGGTCTCCTGGTCTGCTGTGTCGTGTAGGGCATCGGCGAGTTGTCGTGCTTCGGTGCGGGTCATCTGCGCGATGAGGCCGGCGAACTTCAACTCGATGGGTCGGCGCGGGTCCGCGGATCTGTGCACGGTCACGCGGCTGGTCGAACGGATTCTCATGAGGGGTTCCTTCCGAACTGGAGGACGTTGGGGGGTGGTGCAACATCTGCAACAAGTGCGTCAAGTGGGTTGTCCAGACCTCCGGTTGTTGCACTTGTTGCACTTGTTGCAGCTCCGTAGAGGCCGCGTCCGTGCTTCTGGAGCCGGCCTGCGTCTACTGCGCGGGTGAGGTAGGAGCGGACGGTGGTGCCGGGGAGTTGCACCGCGGCTTCCACTTGCTTAGGTGTGACGGGCCCGTGCTCGGTGACGTACCGGATGATCGACGCGGCGAAGTCTCCGAGGTTCTGGGTGGCTTTGCCGTTCTGTGCTGCCTGGGCCGCGTCGTCGAGGCCGTCGCCGTTGAGGACCCATTCGCCGTCTGTGACGGTGACGGAGTATTCGCCTTCGATGACGTCGCGGCCGGTGACGCGGATGAGGCCGGTGTCCTCGTTGCGGGCCCGCGAGAGGTTGACGGTGAAGTCGGCGGCGCCGTTCAGGCCGTTGGTCCCGGAGGTGGAGTCCATCCAGTCCGCGCCTTCCGCCTTGCGGACGTGGTGGACGACGAGGAGCGTGGCGCCGGGGTCCCGGTCGGTGTACCGCTTGAGTCTGGCGCCGATCCTGTAGTCCCTCTCATATGCGGATTCACCGGGGCTGGCTGAGGGCATGACGCGGCCGAGTGTGTCGAGGATGACTAGCGGTGCCTGTCCGGTGTTGGCGTCGAGCCATGCGTCGAGGACCTCGAGCACCAGGAGCGGTGGGACGTCGGTCACGAAGTTCATGCGGGCGGGGATCGGCTCCCCGTGGAGAAGTTTGCGGGCCCTGCCCTGGACGCGGCGTTCCCCGTCCTCCAGCGCCATGTAGAGGACGGGGCGCGCCTTGCCGACGTCGATCTTGCCGAACGCACGCCCACCGCAGGCGAGAGCTAGGCCGAGTCCCATCACGGCCCATGACTTGCCGGCCTTGGGTGGCCCGGTGAGGAGTCCGAACCCTTCTGGG
>NZ_BCSW01000107.1 GCF_001571065.1 Dietzia cinnamea NBRC 102147 | reverse complement strand
GTAGCCCTGCGGTGACGATCCTGTCCCGGCCGAACGAACGCCAGGGCCCCGGCACCGTGTGGCGCCGGGGTCCGGGCTGGTACGCGGTGAGCTGAGCCGAGGTCACTCCACCGGCTCGATCGGCGGGAGCTCGCCGGTGTCGTCCCCGCCGCTGCCACCTTCACCGGCGCCCGAGCTCGCCGCCGCGCCGCCGGCGTCGGCCTCCTCCCCATCTCCGGGATCGTCCTCCGAGCTGGCCGCGGCGAGCGAGCCGAGGAGGTTCGCGCCCGTCGCGACGCTGCCGCCGGAGATGGATCCGGCGGAGACGGGCTCGACGGAGCCGCCGGGGATACGACCGTTGATCTGGTCCGCGACGACCTGCGGGTCGATACCGAAGTTGGTCTCCAGCCCTCCCAGCGTGCCGTCCTCGTTCACCGGGACACAGAGGACGATGCCGACCGCCGGGGTCTCCGGCGACAACGCGGTCCAGCTGACATCCGCCCCGGCCGCGACCAGGACAGAGCGGCCCGGCTGACCGAACACGAACAGGAGAACGTTCTCGACGACGTTGTTCTCGACTGCGGGATCGTCGAGTTCCACTGCCGGGGCCCCCTCGTCGTCGGCGAGGAGATGGGTCAGCCCACCGCCGGCCTCGATCGCGGTGATGAGCGCGATGCCAGCCGCGAGGTCACCCTCGGGATAGTCGGTCTCGAGGTCGTTGTCGGCGATCGTCGAGTACGGGGCCGTCGCCCCCAGGCAGCGCTGGTCGGCATCCGACTCGTTGGTATAGGTGACAGTCGGGCCACCCTCCTCATTCGGCGCGACCGTGACCGGTCCACTGAGGGCCTCGCCCGCGGTCTCGAGATCACCGGCGATCTCTCCGAGATCTATCGAGCTACTGCCCAGCGAGCCCGTCGGCTCCTCGTCGTCCTGGGCGGAGGCGATGCCGGCTCCGGCGAAAGTGGCTCCGGCGGCGAGCGCGACAGCCGAAGCTCCGGCCAGAACTCAATTCCGAACGAACATGAATGCTCCTTGCAGAGAGGGAAAGTCACCGGCTCCAGGGCTGCGGTAACACTGACCGGCGTTCTGGGAAACACCTGAGCGGAGTGTTACATGGGTCACAGCCGAGTTTCACGTGAGCGCCGCAAACTTGAGTGATCGTAAAGTGAAGCTAATGCCCATCTGCACCAGTAACCGCATGGGCCTCACCGCCAACACCCACCTGGCACCTCCCAGCCCGACACGAAGCGATAACGTGTGTGCAACGCCACACGAAAGGGCAATTCTGTGACAACTGCCTCCTCCGGTCCTCTCGCGGGCATCCGCGTCGTCGAACTCAACGGCATCGGCCCCGGCCCGCACGCCTGCATGATGCTCGCCGATCTCGGGGCCGACGTTGTGACCGTCATGCGACCCGGCGAGCTCCAGACCCAAGTCGGCGGCTGGGCGCACATCACTCGTCGCGGCCGGACCGTGGTGGAGGCCGACCTCAAGAGCGATGAGGGCCTGTCGCAGGTGCGCGGACTCATCGCCAAGGCCGACGTGCTGGTCGAGGGGTTCCGTCCCGGGGTCACCGAGCGGATGGGCCTGGGTCCGGACGAGTGCCTCGAGATCAACCCGAAGCTGGTCTACGCGCGGATGACCGGCTGGGGCCAGCACGGCCCGCTCGCACACACCGCAGGGCACGACCTCAACTACATCTCCCTCACCGGGCACCTCAACGCGACCGCCCGCAAGGGCGAGCGCCCGGTGCCGCCGCTCAACCTGGTCGGCGACTTCGGCGGCGGTTCGATGTTCCTCATCCAGGGCATCCTGGCCGCGATCATCGAGCGCTCCACCTCGGGCGAGGGTCAGGTCATCGACGCCGCCATGACCGACGGCGCCTCGGTGCTCGGCCAGTTCCAGTGGGCGATGCGTGCCCGCGGTCAGTGGTCGGACGTCGCCGGGACCAACATGCTCGACACGGGCTACCCCTTTTATGACGTCTACACCTGTTCCGACGGCAAATACATGGCCGTGGGCTGCCTCGAGCCGCAGTTCTACGCCGAGTTCGCCCGGCTGCTCGGCGTCGACGGCGAGGGCATGCCCGGCCAGTTCGACATGGATCGCTGGGACGAGCTACGCGAGCTGATCGCGGGGAAGTTCGCCGAGAAGACCCGCGACGAGTGGGCCGAGGTGTTCTACGGCACCGACGCGTGCACGACGCCGGTCCTCACCTACACCGAGGCGCTGGACCATCCGCACAACACCGCCCGCGAGACGTTCGTCGAGGTCGCCGGCGACGTGGGCCCGGCACCCGCGCCGCGTTTCTCCCGCACCCCGGCGGCCCCGGTCCCGGCGGCGCCGCCGCGTGAGGTCACCGCGGTCGACCAGGTGTGGGCCTGACCCGTGGGTGATCCGGTCACCGGTCCCGAGGCCGCGGGTGCAGACGCCCGCGGTCCCGGTGGGGCCCGCGTCGCGGGCGTGGTGCTCTCCGTGGACCCCGCCTCCGGCGAGCCTCCCTTCCGTCAGCTCATGTCCCAGATCGTGGAGGCGACCCGACGCGGAGTTCTCACGCCCGGTACGAGGTTGCCCGCGGTACGCACTCTCGCGGAGAACGTGGGGATCTCCACGGCCACCGCGGCCAAGGTCTACCGCGAGCTCGAGGACGGCGGTGTCCTCGAGGGACGCGGCCGCTCGGGGACCTTCATCGCCGAGACCGATGCGGCGGCCGCCGCCCTCGCCCGCGCGGCGGAGTTGTTCGCCGACCGCGCCGCGGCCGCCGGTGCCGGGGTCGAGGACGCCGTGGACGCCGTCCGCACCGCCTTCGCCCACCGCGCGTGACCCCGCCGGTTCGCTCCCGAACGGGCGCGCCGCCGGTTCTCGCGCCCTACGCCCCGAATGTCGATGTCAGGCCACCGGCGGGATGGCACAGCGCACCGTCACCGCCTGCGGGTGAACCCGTCGATGCACTCGAGGTAGGGGCGGGTGCGATAGTCGGGACATGAGAACGACCAGAGCTTTCGCAGCCACCCTCGCCCTGACCACGGCGGTCTCCGTCGCCGCGGCACCCGCCCACGCGGCGCCGACCGAAGCTTCGTCGGCCAGCGTGCACTACATCGCCCAGGAATCGGGTTCGCTCGAGGGCGGCCTGTGGGTTTGAGCGCTTTGCGGCGGTCTTCTGTGATCGCTCGGAGGCGTTAGTTTCCGATCACGAGGATGCTGGCGGCGGATTCGATGACGTCGTCGGTGATGGTCTCGAGTTGGTTGATCTTGAGCACTCGTGCGATCTGAGGGAAGAGGCGTTCGAGGAGGCGGAAGTTGCCCCGGGTGAAACTTTAGGTTTTAATGCGTTGTCCCAACAGTTCAGCAGACGCTGTATAGTTCAGCAAGTGCTGACTATTGTTTCCCGT
>NZ_BCSW01000106.1 GCF_001571065.1 Dietzia cinnamea NBRC 102147 | reverse complement strand
GGTTTTGCCTGTCCCGATGGGTCTAAAGTCCGCCAGGGCTACGTGTCCCTCTGGGGTCTAGACCGCAATGCTTACCAGCCGTCAGTTCGAGGTCATCGCGTGAACGTGACGCCGTACCCGGCTAGACCATCGATTCTAATGCCGTACTCGACTCCCTCGATCGTCGCCATGGTCCAGCCCTCTTTGACGCTCAACGTCTCGCCCGCAGGAAGACTGGCGGCTCTTCCTACCACGTACGATTCCACGTCACCGTCGCTTAATTCTTCAACGCCGCCATGGTCGCCCGGCTGTTGAGCATTGCTCGCCTGGGTAAGGAAAAGGGTCGATTCCGGCAGGGCAGGCGATAGGTTCCTGATGGTGATCGGGAAGTAGACGTTTACGGGTTGTATCGGTCGGTCGAGTGCGACCGACGCAGCCTCGCTCGGTGTGAACTCGACTGGCTCGCCGACGGTGATCTCTAGCTTGACCTCGCCTCCTCGGACTGTGTCGGAGTAGACCGCGGTCTGGCCAAACTTGCATGACCTGGTAAGTGGGCCTGTTTCGCAGACCGTGAGGTCAGGTGCCGAAGTGGGATCATCTTCGAGGCCCGCTAGGGAGGGCTGCTCGGTGCTCGAAGTTGCTGTGTTTTCTGCCGCAGACGGGGCGTCGTCTTCCAGGAGTGCCCCGACAGTAATGATGCTGCCCAGGATAACGCCGGCGCCGCCGACCGTGGCCCACATTTTCCAGGGGACTGGCGGCTTCGGCCTACGAAAGCTCAGGGTCGTTCGCACGCGGCCATGCTGCTGCGAGACCAACTCCCAGCCTTCCTGCTGCTTACTGGTGATTGCTTTCGACTCAGTGCCCGGGAACGCCTTGATTTCGGTGATCTCGTACCGTGGTTCCTTACTTGACATGTCTTTCCCGTCCGTCGATAGCGGTGCTGTGGGTACCCGTGCCCAAGGGCGGGGATTAGCTACTCGGTGGAGTTTGCACTATTCATCGGACAAGTAGCGGTACACCGACGTGCGGTGCAGACCGAAGAACCGGCCCAGTTCCGCGGTGGTGTAGCCGCCTGTGGCGTGCATCTGGCGGAGCCTGTTGGCGTCAGCGGGGGAGAGCTTGGGCTGCCGACCGCGGTACTTGCCTTCGGCCTTTGCTCGAGCAACGCCTTCGCGGGTGCGTTCGCGGTTCATGGCGACCTCAAACTCGGCGGCCATACCCAGAACCTGGAATAGCATGGCGCCGACGGGATCGCCCGGGTCATAGGTTGACCGCCCGACAGTCAGGGATGCGCCGACACCCTGTATCTGGTCTGCAATGTCGAGCAGGTCTCGAAGCGATCGTCCGAGACGGTCGAGCTTGGTCACGACGAGCTCGTCACCATCGCGCAGTTCGGCTAGGGCGCGATCCAGTGCCGGACGCTTACGCCGTCGGCCACTAACCCCGCGGTCGAGGTGGATCCGCCGAGGATCAGCGCCGAGCTCGATCAGTGCTTGTCGTTGTGTCTCGACGTTCTGTTCCTCAGTCGAAACGCGCCCGTAGCCGATCTTCACAACGGCAGTGTTGCATACGACCGTGACTTGTCCACCTTTATTGCGCTACATGTCTACGCCACAGCGGCATGAGTCGCCGTTAGTGTTCGACCTGTGCGAGCCTCCGATTGGGCGTTCGCTCAGAAAGTGTCGCGTTAGACGATCGTCAAACGCGACACAGCTTGCCTTTGCTTTGGAGAGGCGTCGCTCTCGATCTCGATTGCGCGTGAGGGGGTCCGGATGCTCCTCAGGTGTCCGGGGCGGAGGCCAGGGGAGTGGCTCGAGATCAGGCCGGTGCCCGCGGGCGGGCCGTGGTGGCCGGCGCCAAGCAGGCTCGGGCCCACGGCGTAGCGATCGCCCCTAGGTCACAATGTTCGTTGTGACTGCTGACGCGAGTATCGCCAGGACCTCATCGATCCGGCCGGTGGTGGCGGTGATCGCTGTCGTTGTCATGGATGGCCGAGTTCTCCTGGTGCGGCGCGCGAATCCGCCGGACGCCGGACGGTGGGGGTTTCCCGGGGGAAAGATCGAGTTCGGCGAGACGATTGACCAGGCTGCGATTCGTGAGTTAGCCGAGGAGACCGCGATCACGGCCGAAGCGATGTGCATCGTCACGTCGGTCGACGCATTCGGCTTCGATGAACGTGGTGTTGTGACCAGTCATTTCGTTCTAATCGCGGTGCTGTGCCGCTGGCTTTCAGGATCTCTACTTGCCGGTGATGACGCGTTAGAGGCGCGCTGGTACGGACTCGACGAGGTCGACGAGACGCAGCTGGACTTGAGCAAGGACGTCGCCGAGGTTGCTGAACTTGCCGCCAGGATCTACGGGAATGAGAGCGGCACGTGATGCTCACCAACATGACAACCCTGTCTGGAACGGACGCAGCCTGAGCGCCAGGCCCGGCCGATCCTTGCGCGAACCACAATCCGGGCCATCGTGCTGGGGCCTAGGCGCATGGCTGTTGAGAATTGCCCCATGAGACTAGGTACGCTGGCGTTCGACACGGGGTGCCCGCCAGGGCTGAGATCACACCCGAAGAACCTGATCGAGTTCGGACTCGCGGAGGAATGTCGACGCTAAGCACTGCGTTGCAGTCGCTTTGGGACAATTTTGCGCGTTCGCTCCTCGTGCGGTTCAGGGATACCGGAAACGAGGCTGGGACTGATGATCGCAAATGTTCTATCGATTGCCGGAACGGACCCGAGTGGTGGCGCGGGTATTCAGGCGGACCTGAAGACGTTTTCTGCTCTCGGCGTTTACGGCATGAGTGCGATCACCGCGGTGGTCGCCCAGAACACGCAGGGCGTGCGGAGATTCGTTGCGCTCGAGCCGGCCTTCGTCGCGGATCAGCTCGCCGCGGTGTTCGACGATGTGCGTGTCGATGCGGTCAAGATCGGTATGGTCGCCAACGCTGGGATCGCTTTGAGTATCGCTGGAGCATTGGATGCGTATCCGCGTTGTCCCGTAGTGCTTGATCCGGTGATGGTCGCCAAGAGTGGCGACTATCTGCTCGCCCCGGACGCCGTCTCCGCGGTCCGTGACTTATTGGTCCCGCGAGCGACGATTCTCACCCCCAATCTCCCTGAGGCTGCGGTCCTGACCGGGGCTTCCGATGCGATCGCAGATGTCGACCAGATGCGTGAGCTTTTGCCGGCCCTGCGTACGCTCGGAGCGCCCTGGGTGCTCCTCAAAGGCGGGCATCTGCCAGGAGGAACGAGCGTGGACATCCTCACCGGCGCGACCACGGTGGAGCTATCCGCGGCCCGTGTGGACACCAACAGTGACCACGGCACCGGTTGCACCTTATCTGCCGCTATCGCCGCGCTAGTACCGCATAACGACGTCGTCACGAGCGTGCGCCTTGCTAAGGACTACCTCACAGGGTCCCTTCAGCACGCCGACGAGCTCGATGTCGGTTCCGGCCACGGACCCGTGCACCACTTCCACGCGCTGTGGAGTGCACCGGCTATGCGCGGCGAGCGCAGGTAGGACCATC
>NZ_BCSW01000105.1 GCF_001571065.1 Dietzia cinnamea NBRC 102147 | reverse complement strand
GGGGCGGTAGTAAGTCAACTCTCTCGTAGTAGCGGATCGTGTCCGGGCTGAGGCCGACGACGTTGGCGAGCTCTCCGATCCGCATGTAGCTCGTCATTGCCTGGCTTGTCATGACCTCACGGTAGACCTTGGAGTGCACTTCAAGGTCAAGCGCCGGGATCAGGAGTCTTCCCGTCAGCCTCAGCTAGTGCTCCCTGTGGTTTGGTACCACCCAGCTCGTCGGCCGGATTTTGCTCGTCGACGGCGACTCCAGCGTTCGTCCGGACCCCATTCGGGAAACAGCGGAAACGCGTAACGTTGCCTGTTTTCGGATGCTGTGGACCCGAGTGTCTCCACGGCGGACGATTGCGCGACGCTACGGGGTATCCGTTGGGCGGGGGAGGGATCGGCCGACGTAGCGGGCCCAGGGTTCGGCTGTTTTGCTGGCGTGGCGGAAGGCGACTTGGTGGCTGTAGCCGAGGGCGTCGGCCACGAGTGAGGGCGGGCATTCGACGACGAGCTCGGCCAGGGCTCGGTTGCGTGCTCCGCGCAGGTTGATGCCCAGGCCGCGGAGTCGGTTTGCGACGGTGGTGGGGTGGAGGTGTCGTCCGGCGAGCGTGCCGGGCAGTAGCCAGGGGTTGTCACCGCCGGCGCCGGTGCGCAGGTTCGGGCGAGTGGCCAGGTGGGTGCGCAGGAGGCCGGCGAAGGGTTCGGGCACGTCGGTGGGGCGTAGGCCGAGTGCGATGGTCATCCCGTCTGCCTGGTCGGTGACGTCGGAGACTTGCAGGGTGACGATTCTGGTGATCGGACGGGCGTAGAGGAGCAGGAGTGTGCCGGCGACGCGGTAGGGCAGTGTCTCGCTGTTGCCGGTGAGGAGTTCGTGGATCCACACGATCCGCTGGTCTTGAGTCAACGACGGGCTGCTGCGGGCGGCACGGTGCCCAACGGTGACGGTGGTGTTGAGGCGGGTGCGTGCGGCGACGACGAAGAAGGTCCGGATCAGTTGTCGGGTACTGGGTCCGGTGGCGAGCCACTCGTCGATGTCGGGCTGGGTGCAGGTTGCGGCAGTGCGCCCATAGGTGGTGTGCAGCCAGCTCAGGAACTTGATGGTCTCGGTGATCTCTTGCTTCGCCGAATGGATCGGTGCCCGGGTGGGCGTCCCGTCGGCGGCTTTGGCTCGGATGCGGCGCAGGTGATGCCAGGTCGCGAAGTGATGGACGGGCTGGCGGACCTCGTCGGGCAGGCCGTCGAGCTTCGTGGCGATCCACTGTTCGAACCGCGGCAAGTAGGGATCCCGTGTGGGTAGGAGGTCGTGGTGCTGTAGCAGTGCACGAACGTGTTCGGCCGGTTTGCCGCCGACGGCGTCGAATCCGTCGTGGGTGCAGGGGATTGAGCCGTCGCCGAGTCCGGTGAGCAGGGTTTTCACTTTGGGTGAGCGTTTCCAGGTGATGATCGATTCGGGTCGGTCGGCGGCGCACAGGGCGTCGACGAGACCGGCCAGTGTGGGATCGCTGGGGGCACTGCCGAGCAGGGCGTGAAGGTCCTCGCGCAGGACGCAGCGGACACAGAGGTTGCCGCGGTGATGGCCTGCTTCGGCGCCGCAGCGCTGGCAGTGGAAGTCGACGTCGATGCCGGCGCAGGTGCCGCAGACCGGTTCGCCGTCGGCGCCTGGAGGGCCGGGCAGGAGCCGGTCCTGTCGGCAGTTCGGGCAGGTGCCGTGGGTGTGGATCGCGGTGTTGTAGCAGGTGAAGCACAGTCGCCCCTCTGGCCAACGCGCTGCCAGGCGGGGGATGTTGCGGCCACACCGGGCACAGGGGTCATCTCGGGTACTGGTGGCGCGTGGTCGGCCGCGGCGGGTGGAACGAGGCGACAGGCCGTCAGGGGTCGGGTTCATTGGTCGTCCTCCTCGCGGGCGGGGCTATTCGTCGAGGATGTTGGCGCGGCGTGGGCGGACGGACCGGTCGAGGTCGACGACATTCGCTGCCGGGGTGGTGCCGGTTTTGCGGGCGCGTGCATCAGCAGCGGTGACGGTGAGCAGGTCGTCGGGTCCGCAGTCGAAGATGTCGCACAGGGCGGCTACGACCTGCAGGGAGATGCGTTCGGGGCGCTGGGTAACCAGTCGGTAGACCTGCGGCCGGGACAGGGTGATGTCGCGTTCGGCCAGGTGCGGGATCAGTTCGGTGGTGTTGTGCATGCCGCGTGCGGCCATGAGCTCGGCCAGACGCCAGCGGTAGTCGACGGTGCGCTTCATGATGGTCCGCTCCGATCGTCGGGTGACAGTGCTTGATTCATCGTGCGGTCGAGCGCGGCGCGGAGGGTGGAGCGCCGGAACTCATCGGAGGTGAACTGGTAGATCCCGGTGGTCGAGGCGTACTCGTGGCCCATCTGGTCCTGGACGAACCGGGGATCCCATCCCGCTTCCAGCAGGTGAGTGGCGTACGAGCGACGGAAGGAATGGATATCGAGACCATCGGAGAATCCGAGTTCGTCGCAGTACCGGCGTAGCCGACGCAGCAAGGTCGATTCCACGACGAGTCCGCCACGTTCACTACAGAACAGCTCGAGGCCGTCGGGGGCGCCGCGGCCATTGGCCAGCCAGTCTTCGAGGATGCTTGGAGTCCAGCGCCATACGGTCAACACGCTGCGGGGCCGAAAGGGAGAGGCGCGTCGGGATTTTCCGTAGCGGACCTTGCAGAGGCCGAAGGCCCCGAATTCGCGGGCGTGGGGATTGCGGGCGAAGTCGACGGTTTGCAGGTGGCGCAACTCGTTGAATCGCAGACCGTAGCCGTAGGCGATCTTCATCATGACCGCGTCCCGGTAGGCGGGCTGCCAGCCTTTCCGCCCGGAGGCGCCAGCGCGTGCGACTTCGTTGTCGGCGTGCTCAAACAGTGCATCGAGTTCCTCGCGAGTGTAGGGCCGCTTTGTGGCCCGCCCGTCGTAGGCCTGCACGTGTGGTGCGGTGTTCCAGTCGAAGAACACCTGCGCCGGATGGGTGCCGAAGTGCTGCTCGCACACCCGATCCCAGCCGTAATCCGGATTGGCGATGTAGCTGGTGAACGCCCGCAGTGCGCAGTGGTAGCCGCGAAGAGTGGAGTGGGCGACGTGTTTGACCGTACGGAGATCGGCGGAGAATTCCTCGACCATCGCCGGGGTCCAGTGCCACGGCTCCGCATTGACGTGGTCGACGAACCGCTGCACCAGGCGCAGTCGCTGTTCGATCGTGTTGAACTGCAGATTTCGGGATAGCTGCTGGTTGCGCCAGCCCTCCAGCATCAGCCGGAGCACCTGCTCGGCGGGCCGAAGCACCGGCAGCGACGGCGCCATATGGACCCGTCCGGAGCCATCCAGTCGCATCGCTAAACCCCAAACCACGACGTCTCATCTGATGAATCAATGATACAACCGATGAGCCTTCACGGGAACCCCTGCAGGTCAACGACGTGCCAAAGATCGTCTTTCGGCCTCATTGAGGCCCAGTGCCCGGGCCGGAAAGCAGTGGTGGCAGCGCCCGAGAGTGGGTGACTTCGCAGGTCGGGGCAGGGATCGGTGCCGGACGCGAAGGAGGAGCTGGAAATGCGAGGGGCGATTCATCTGATGCAATACGCAGA
>NZ_BCSW01000104.1 GCF_001571065.1 Dietzia cinnamea NBRC 102147 | reverse complement strand
AAGGTATCTCCGGGACGGTGACGAGCTGGTGGTCGCGTCAATGGACAGACTCGCTCGTTCCCTGGTCGATCTCAAGCAGATCGTTGGTGAGGTCACTGCCAAGGGCGCGAGTGTGGAGTTTGTCCATGAACGGGCTACCTACGCCGCCGGCGCCCAAGATCCTCGAGCCGATCTGATGCTTTCGCTGCTCGGGGCGTTCGCCGAGTTCGAGCGGGCCATCATTCGTGAACGTCAGGCCGAGGGCATTGCCATCGCTAAGGCGAAGGGCAAGTACAAGGGTCGTAAGCGAGTCCTGACCGCCGAGCAGGTCGACAAAGCCCGGGCCCACATCGAGGCAGGGGAGGGGCCATCAGTGATCGCCCGCAATCTCGGAGTTGGCCGATCCACGCTCTACCGCGCACTACAGCGCGTTGAAGCGGGCGGGCGTGGACGCACCAGCCACTGACCCCCGCCCTGAAGATGGTGGGTATCGCTAGCCACAGCAGCTCGACCGCCGAGATTCGGCACTCGGGAGGGACCGCGGTTCTTGCTGACCTTGCGCAGTTTCTCCAGGCACGAGTCAGTGCAGCCGGAAGCCGGACGGGCCACCTATCCGACGCTGTCCCGGTGTGCCGGTGCTGTGGAACTGGCCGTGGTCTTGTGGTCACGCGGAGCAGTGCCCGGGGCAAGGATCGCTAGCAAGACTGCGGCTGCGGCGGTGAGGATTGCCAACGTAAGTGTGGCCTGACTGCTGCCGTTGACAAATGCCTCTTTGGCGTAGTCGACCAATGGTTGCGCCATTGGTCCGGCTTGTGCGGCGATCTCTAGGGCGGCGGCCAGGGAGTCGGAGACCGGACCGCGGGCAGGTTCGGGTAACTGAGGCAGGGCGGGTTGGATGTGGCGGGTGTATCCGGCGGCCAGCACACTGCCGGCCACTGCGATCCCCATCGCAGCGCCGATCTCGCGGGCCGCATCGTTGACTGCGGCGGCGACCCCGTGTTTGCTCTCCGGAGTTTCGGCGATGATCGCGTAGGTCGCTGGGGCTGTGCATAGTCCGAGCCCTGCGCTCATGATCAACAGCGGCCATAGCAGGTCGAGGTAACGTGCGTCGACGGTCATCCGGCTGACCAGCATCAGGCCAACTGCGATGGTCACCAGACCGGCGACGGTCATCACTCGTAGTCCAAATCGCTGTGACAGTCGGGGGGCGATCACCGAGATCACGATCAGGGGGACCGTCATCGGCACCAATCCCAACGCCGAGGCCAGCGGTCCGTATCCCAGGATCAGTTGCAGGTACTGCACCAGGAGTAGGAATACCCCGAAAGTGACCAAGAATTGGATGGCCACCGACAACGAGCCGGCGCTGAAGCCGCGCTTGGCGAACAACCGAACATCCAACAAGGGGGCCGAGGATCGCAGCTCAATCAGGATAAAAAAGGCTGTCGCCAACATGCCGGCCCCGGCGCTGGCGAGAACGATCGGGTCGGCCCAGCCCCGCGCGGGAAACTCGATCGTGGCGAATACGATTCCCGCAACCGCGACTGCAGCTGCCGCCGCGCCCACCCAGTCCACGGGAGGGTGATCATGCTGGCTGGACTCAGCGATCGTGCATGCCAGCGCGGCCAGTAGGGCTCCCGCTGCGGTCAGTCCGACAAATACCGACACCCACGACCAGCGCTCAAGCAGCACCCCGGCGCCGAGGATGCCTAACACTGCTCCGGAGCCGGCGACTCCAGCCCACACACCTACTGCTCGGCCGCGATGAACGGCGGCGAAACCAGCAGTCAGAATCGATAGCGTCGAGGGCATTACCAGTGCAGCGCCCGCCCCGGCAATCGCTCGCGCAGCGATCAACCAGGCCGGGTCAGACAGCAGCAGGGGAAGTGCGGACGCCATGGTGAATATCGCCAGGCCTATTACGAGAACTGCGCGTCTGCCATAGCGGTCACCGATCGCTCCAGCGGGCAGGACCAGGCACGCCAGTACCAGCGTGTAGCCGTCGACGATCCAGGTCAGCTGGGCTTGCGTCGCTCCAGTCTCTACCGCAATCTCCGGTAATGCCGAATACAGCGCGGCCATGGCCGCGACCACCAACGCCACGGCTAGGCACGACACCGTGAGCATCCACCATTCGGCTCGGGTCCACCGGGATGACTCGGTGATGGTCTGTTGGGGTGAGTGCATCGCCGGCCCCTTGCTGTGAGATGATCGGTCTTGGTCTGAGACAAGTAGTATCACAGTATCCGACTGGCTGGACAGGTTAGCTTGGACGAGAAGTAACCGTCGGCCGAAGGGGAGAGCGTGAACGACTGGAGTGCTGACCGGCCCGCTACGGACGACGATCAGCTCGATCCGCGACTGCTGCGCTCACGAAAACGATTGCTCGACGCTGCCACGCATCTCCTGAGCACTGGTGGTGTAGAGGCGGTTACCGTCGAGGCGGTCACTCGAATGTCAAAGGTTGCGCGGGCCACGCTCTATCGGCATTTCGGCGGGACCGCCCAGTTGCTTGCGGCGACCTTCGAGCGGCTGCTGCCTCGCGTCGAGGTCTCTGCCGACAGTGGGTCGGTACGAGACCAACTCATCGCGCTTCTCACGGCCCAAGCCGACCTGATTGACCAGGCGCCGCTGAACATTACGACTCTGGCTTGGCTGTCAATCGGATCAGTCGGCGGCGATCCTGCCGATTCGGCCGCGATCACCTCACTGCGCAGTCGAGTCATCGAGGAGTACCGGCAGCCCTTTGACCACATCCTCACACAGCCTGACGTACAGGCACAGCTCGGCAACATCGACACCACCTTCGCGATCGTTCAACTCCTGGGCCCCGTCGTGTTCGCTCGCCTCACTGGGCTCTGCACGGTCGACCACGACGGATGCGTGCAACTTGTTGATGATTTTCTTGCTGCCCGCAAGCAGGGAGACAAACCCATCCCGGCCGAGTTCGGCCACGATCTGAACCGCCCAGGCGCCGTCGGCGGACCTTGCTGAATCAAGGCGGTCCTTGTTGTTCGATAGGTGGGACCGCTCGCCGCCGAGGTCGCCGACTCGGAGGTGGCCTCCCGCGGCGGTGAGTTTGGCCTAAGTCCTCGAGTTTCTCTGTGACTGCAAAAAGTGTTCAACCTCGACCACGATGAACAGGGCAGTGGCAGTAATAACAGTGCGGCCCTCTGCATCCTCCATCGTGGACCTAAGGTCCAATTTCCGGCCATCGCGAGACCGAACTGCAGCGCGCAGGATGTACGGGGTGTCGAGTAATGCTGGCGCAAGATAGTCGAGCGCGAGACGGCGCGTCACGGCGAGCTCGCCGACCGAATACAGCAAGAAGCCGAATAGGTCGTCAATCACGGTCGCTACCGCGCCGCCGTGTGCAATGCCGGGTGCCCCAACGTGACGCTGGTCGAACTGGTGGTGTGCGACGACGCCGTCTCCGTCACGCCGTACCGAGAGGAAATGTCCATTCGGGTTCTCTGGTCCAGTCGCGCCCACCACGCCTACTGATCAAGTGCCGGGTTGCGAGGTGTCGAGTTCCCGGCTGTGGCCCGGCCAAGACGCCATGGCGCACGGCTTCCTTTACGCCGACCCTGGGAGTGGGGGCGGGTTTGGGTTCCGGCTGATTTTTATGTGCTTCGCAGAATTTGCGAATGTGTCGCAGGAAATGCGAATCCTGATGAAGGACCGCAGGTCAGAGCAGTAGTTCGCATACTGTCTGCGGCCCGGGTTCGCCATGTCGGACAGACCTCGGATCATCTGCGCGATGCGCACCTGCTCGCAGGTCAGGCGCAGCCCGAGTTCGAACGAGCTGCGAGCCATTCGGGGAGGTGTCGAGTTCGCACAATCGACACCTCGACACCTTTTACTTGTCATAACGTCCGGTTAGCCCCGGTGATTCACGGGGATCTGCGGATCGCTGGGTGAAAATAG
>NZ_BCSW01000103.1 GCF_001571065.1 Dietzia cinnamea NBRC 102147 | reverse complement strand
GTGAGAGACCAATGAACCGACGTCTCGTCTCGGCTATCGCGGCCGGGGTGCTCGCGATCCTCGGCGCGGTGTTGCTCGTCAGCTACGTGAACAACGCCGACAGCCGCGCGATGGCCGACATGGACCCCGTCGAGGTCTTGGTGGTGTCCGCACCCATCGCCCAAGGAACGCCAGCAGAGGAGATCGCCGAGTCGGTCACCACTCAGCGGCTGCCCCGAGCCGCCGTCGGCCCGAACCCCGTCCGCTCGATCGCGGAGGTTGCGGGACGGGTAGCCTCGACCGACCTACAGCCGGGCGAGCAGGTCTTGAACGCGCGGTTCGTCACCCGGCAGTCGCTCGAGCGCTTCGGCGGCATCCCGGTCCCCGAGGGGTACCACCAGGTGACTATCCCGCTCGACGCCTCCCGGGTGGTCGGCGGAACAGTCACCCCTGGGGACACGGTCGGCGTCTTCGTCACATACGGCGACGGGTCCACCCGTCTCATTCTCCGGAAGATCCTCGTGACTCGCGTACAGGGCGGGCTCGGTGTGACCCAGCCCGACGAAGGGGTGGAAAACCCCGACGCGGCACCTGAACCCGACGGCGGCGCATTGATCACCATGGCTCTCACCACCCAGCAGTCCCTCACCGTCGTCCACGCCGCCGAACATTCGAGAATCTGGCTCTCCCTCGAAGACGACTCCGTCCCGAACGACGGCACCCCCACGATCGAGTTCAGGGACTTCTCCTCATGAGCCGCATCCTGATCGCCTCCGACTCCGCCGACCTGCGCGGAAAGGTCGCCACCGCGGTCGGCGCACCCATCTCGGCCATCGCCGGCACCGCACTACCCGCAGGCCCGCCGCAACTTTTCCAGCGGCTGGGCGCAGGCGCGCCCATCCCGCAGGTCGTGGTGATCGACACCGCCGCGGGGCCCGACGACGCTCTCGCGCTCTCGTCCAGGCTGGCGGCCGAATGCCCCGGCATGGCCGTCGTCCTGGTCACCGACCAGCCCGACACGCTCGCGCTGTCCGCGCTACGCGCCGGCGCGTGCGACGTCGTGCATCCCGAGGCGACGTGCCGGGCGTGCGCGGCCTGCGCAAGGAGATGACGGTCCTGCGTGACCTGGGCATCGACGTCGACCGCCGCCACGTCCTGGTGAACTTCGCCGACCCGCGCAGCGGGCTGACGAAGGCCGACGCGGAGGCCACCATCGGTGCCGGCGTCGACCTCGTCCTGCCCCGCAGCAAGGCCGTGCCCGTCTCCGTCAACCAGGGCCTGCCCCTCCTGCAGAGCGACACCCGCGACCCCATGACCAAGCAGCTGCGCAGACTCGTCGACCGATTCACGCCGGCGCCCATGCGCCCGGCCCCGACCGCCGCGCCCATCACCGTCGGCGGGCGGCACCGACTCCGTAGGAAGCGGGTGAAGGCATGAGCCTGTCCGATCGCCTCCGCGCCGCGCGCGCCACCCCCGGCAGCACCATCACCGCGGCGCCTCCGGCCGACACCGCCGCGCCATCCCCCGCCGCGCCGGGCTCGGCGTCGTCCGTGGTCAGCCCGACGGTGACGACGACGAAGCCATCCACAGCGGGCAGCCCGCAGACTCCCGCGACGGCGGGCGGGCCTCCGACCGACGATCCCACGGTCGATCCGCTGATCGCTCTCAAAGAGCGCGCGGCCACCGCGTTGTTCGAGCGCATCGGTGCGCGCCTGAACAACCCCTCGCTCACCGAGGACCAGCTCCACACCATGGTGCGGGCCGAGCTCAACAAGGTCGTGGAGGACGAGACCGTCCCCCTGACCGGCGACCAGCCTCAGCGCCTCATCTCCGACGTCCAGGCCGACGTGCTCGGCCACGGTCCGCTCGAGAAGCTGCTCGAAGACCCGGACATCACCGAGATCATGGTCAACGGGCCGGACATGATCTTCGTCGAGCGCGCCGGCCAGCTCACCCGTCACCCCTCGCGGTTCACCTCCGAGGACCACCTGCGGCAGGTCATCGAGCGGATCGTCTCCCGCATCGGCCGCCGCGTCGACGAGTCGTCCCCGCTGGTCGATGCCCGGCTCGCGGACGGCTCCCGCGTCAACGCGGTGATCCCGCCGCTCGCGGTCAACGGGTCGTCGCTGACCATCCGTAAGTTCTCGAAGGACCCCTTTCAGGTCCACGACCTCATCCGCTTCGGAACGCTCACCCCGGAGATGGCCGAGGTCCTGCAGGCGTGTGTGCAGGCGCGACTCAACATCATCGTCTCCGGCGGCACCGGCTCCGGAAAGACGACCCTGCTCAACGTGCTGTCCTCGTTCATCCCCGAGGGCGAGCGGATCGTCACCATCGAGGACGCCGTCGAGCTGCAGCTACAGCAGGATCACGTGGTCCGGCTCGAGTCCCGGCCCGCGAACATCGAGGGCCGCGGGGAGATCACCATCCGCGAGCTCGTCCGTAACTCGCTGCGTATGCGGCCCGACCGCATCGTGGTGGGCGAGGTCCGCGGCGGGGAGACCCTCGACATGCTCCAGGCGATGAACACCGGCCACGACGGCTCGCTCTCCACCGTACACTCCAATTCTCCACGTGACGCCATCGCCCGCCTCGAGACGCTCGTGCTCATGGCGGGCATGGACCTCCCGCTCCGCGCGATCCGCGAGCAGATCGCCTCCGCCGTCGACGTCATCATCCAGCTCACCCGCCTGCGCGACGGCACCCGCCGCATCACCGCGGTCACCGAGGTCCAGGGCATGGAGGGCCAGACGGTCACCCTGCAGGACGCGTTCCTCTTCGACTACTCCGCCGGCGTGGGACCCGACGGGAAGTTCCTCGGTAAGCCCGTCGCCACCGGGGTCCGCCCGCGGTTCACTGACCGGTTCGCCGAACTGGGCATCACCTTGTCTCCCCGGGTGTTCGGGGCCACCACCGACGGAGCGGGGGCGATCCGGTGATCGCGTCGCTGTTCTCCCCCGCCGCGTTCGGGCTCGCGGCCGTCACGGTGGCGATCGCGGTCCTCACCTTCCTGGCGCTCGCCCCGGCCCGCAACCACATTCCCCGCGAGCGCCGGAGGCCCGACCAGGCCGCCGGCCCCGGCCTGCTGAACCGCACGGCCACCGCGCTGACCGAGGCGATCGACTCCCTCCTGCGCCGCCGCGGGACCACGGGAGCCGGCCAGCTCGAACGCGCCGGTGTTCGCATGGGTCTCCAGGACTACGTCTTCCTCGTCGTCGTCGCCACGATCGTCGCCTTCGCGCTGGGACTCATCCTCATCGGCCCGCTGATGGGCGTGTTCCTCGCCCTCCTCGCCCCTGCCGGCGGGTACGTACTACTCTAGGTCCTCGCCGCCCGCCGACGCGCGGCGTTCGCCGACCAGCTCGACGACTCGCTGCAGCTCATGGCCTCGAGCCTGCGCGCCGGACACAGCCTCCTGCAGGCGCTGGCCTCCGTCGCCCGCGAGGCCGAGCAGCCCACCTCCGAGGAGTTCGCGCGGATCATCAACGAGACCCGCGTCGGCCGCGAGCTCGCCCCCGCTCTGGAGGAGACCGCCAGCCGGATGGGCAGCCAGGACTTCGTGTGGGTCACCCAGGCCATCGCGATCAACCGAGAGGTCGGCGGCAACCTCGCCGAGGTCCTCGACGGCGTCGGTCACACCATCCGCGAACGCAACCAGATCCGGCGGCAGGTCCAGGCGCTGGCCGCCGAGGGCAAGCTCTCCGCGTACGTCCTCATGGCGCTGCCGTTCGGCATCGGCGGCTTCCTGTTCGTCTCCAACCCCTCTTACATCGGTGTCCTCACCCAGAGCCCGCTCGGCTGGGGGATGATCGCTGCCGGCGTCGTCATGCTCACCATCGGCGGGATCTGGCTGAGCAAGGTCGTGCGCATCAGGTTCTGACCTCGGGCGCCGCCCCGGCCCGGGGGCACCGCCCCGCCCCGCCCCGACCCGACCCGGGCAGCGGCTCTCACCGCAGCCCC
>NZ_BCSW01000102.1 GCF_001571065.1 Dietzia cinnamea NBRC 102147 | reverse complement strand
AGCCAACATGGACCACCTGGTCTGCACTACCTGCCTCGTCGGCCTGGTCAACGACGACTGGACCGCGATCGAGGACAACCACTCCGCAGTCGCCACCGCCGAAGCGCTCGGCATGGTCACCCACACCGGCAGCGAGAACCACGGCGTCTACCGCTGCACCGTCTGCGGCGACGACCACTACGGCCGAGCCGAGATCGTCACCGCCGCCTGATTCCCACCGCCCCCGCCACCCGGCGGGGGCGGCCCACGGGCACACGGCCCCTCACCAGCCAGGAGAACACCATGAACGCCAGCCCGAAGAAGACCCGCACCGGCTACTACGAGCCCACCGCAGCCAACGCCACCCACCTGCTCGACAACCGCGAGCTCGTCACCCAGGTGCGGCCGGCACTTCACATCACCCACGAGGTCGAACGCCACGACGCCGCCGCCCTACTCAACGGCCACAAGAGATTCCTCTACCCCCAGATCAGCCGAGTCGCCATGCGAACCCACGGCCTCTACCTCGCCCACAACATCCCCCAACACCGGGACGACTACAACGGCGACCTGCTCGTCACCGGAGACCGACTCGCCCCCATCCCCAGCCAGGGCTAGTCCACAACCGCCCATCGCCGAGAGGCAGACGGTAAAACCGCAGGTGAGAACCGCAAAAAGCCCCGGAACTACTTGCATCCTCGCATCATGCGTGTGTGATAGAAGTAAGCAAGAGCCGGAGGGGAAGGAAGAGCAATGGACGATCAGAACTACGAAGTAGAGGATTCCCGCCTCTACAACGGCGACCACATCGCAGAGGTCGCCATGCTGGCAGCGAAGCTCGTCGACGAGCGGCTGCATCCGGGCAGGGGAGAGGACATCTACAGCATCGCCTACATCACCGCGATGACGTTCCGCTACCTCATCAGCGACCCCCGCACCCAGGGCCTGCCCGCCGAGAAGGCCCTCGCCGAGGGTGTCACCGTCGACGACATCATCCGCGCGACCATCGCCTCAACCCCGGGCATGACCGAGGCGATCATCGCGACCCACTCGACCTCCCCCGTCGTCGATCTCGACGAGTTCGACTACTGACGAGCCGCCGCCCATCGCCGAGAGGCAGACGGGCACCACCCGAAAGGGATCTCCCGATGAGCATCACGGTCTACACCAAGCCGCAGTGCGTGCAGTGCGGCGCCACCATCAAGGCCCTCGACAAGGCCGGCATCAGTTATGAACTCGTCGACATCACCGCCGACGCCGCCGCCCGCGACTACGTCATGGCCCTCGGCCACCTCCAGGCCCCCGTCGTCGTCACCGACACCGACCACTGGGCCGGCTTCCGCCCCGACCGCATCAAAAACCTCGCGGCCCACGCCGCCTAAGCCACCCACCAGCAGGGGAGGGGACATCACAATGCACACCATGACCGAGGACCCGCAGGCCACCGCCGACCCGGTCGACGTCGACGACCTCGCCGCCACCGACGACGCCCCCACCGTCCCCGAACTCGACCCCGAAGCCGCCCTGCTCTGCGCCCTGCTGCACACCACCGACACCACCGAGGCCCGCCACATCACCGGCCACCTCACCGCCGACGACTTCCTCACCCCCCGCTACGGCGAGCTGTACGCCGTCATCGCGGACCTCGTCACCGCAGACGAGCCCCACCACCCGACCCGCGTCCTGGCCGCCCTGACCAGCGCCGGACGCATGGCCGGCCACCACGGCCGACTCCTGGCCGACGCCCTCCAAACCGTCACCCTCCTCGGGACCCCCGCCGTCGGGCTGACCACCCTCGCCGCCGACGTCCTCGACGCCGCCTACCGCCGGGCCTTCGCCGCCACCGCCCACACCCTGACCCGCGCCAGCGCCGAGGCCCCCACCGCCGAGTTGTTCGAGATTCTCCTCGCCGAAGGCCGCGCCATGCGCACCGAGACCGAGCGCCGCGCCTCGCTCACCGCAGGCCCGACCGCCGCCCAGTAACCGTCGGCGACCGACACCACCCAGAAGGGATGATCAGATGCACTCACAGGCCCAGCTCGAGCACCAGGCGCACGACGCCCTGGCAGCACTTGGAGCCACGATCGACCCGGGCACCGTCTCCGACGCCGTCGACCTTTACCTGTGCAAGCACGAGCGGTCGACCGGCCAGCCCGTCGACCGGGACGCCATCGGTGCGGCCGTCGCTGCCGAGGCGATCGAGGCTGCGACCTCATGGCTGCTGACCCTCGACGCGCCGCCCCAGGCGCCCCTGGCAGGGGCGACACCCGTACAGCCGTAGCACCGGGCACGATGACGACATGTACTTGATCGGGACCGGGCCGAGCGAGCTGCACGCCCACATCGACCTCGACCGCCGCAGGCGCGCCCTCGGCGGGGTTGAGGCGTCCGTGGTGTCGACCGCCCACGAGTGCGGGCACTGGTCGGTCGTCGCCGAGATCCGACCCGACACAGCGGGGGAGGGGCAATGACACCCGACGAGGCCCGCTCACTCGGCCGCGCCATCCGCGCCGTCCGCCTCGAGCGCGGACTGTCCCAGCTCAAGCTCGCCGTCGCCGTTGGCGTGAAATCCCCCTGGATTAGCGCCTGGGAGCGCGGACAATCCAAGCCCACCGCCCACGGGCCGGCCGCGATGCCCAGCGCCATCAGCAAAGACCAGCTCGCAGCAATCGCGGACGCCCTGGACTGCACCGTCGGTGACATCGCTGACCGGGCGGCGCTGTCGGCGTCCACCCGCCTCATGTTCGGACTCGAGCCACTTGGCGCGGCTCGCACGGTGATTGGTGGCCAGGAGTACGACCTCACCGACGCCGAGGCCGACAAAGCAGCCGCGTTCGTCGCAGGTCTGATCGCCGCCCGCGACCTGCACTGACCGTCGGTGTCGGACGCCTCGGTTACGGTGCCGGCGTGGACGAGCTGGTGGACCGAATCAGACACGCGGCCGACCAGGCAGGTGAGGCGCACTTCCTCGAGCTGCTGCGCTGGCACCGCGTTGTCGCCGGCCTCGGCGAGCTCGACTGGGGCGCCCGCGGCGCCTACCGGATCGCCATCACCGAGCTAGGCGAGGACCGAGCCGCGGAACTGCTGAGTGACCTGCGCCGACTGGCCCGCAATCCCCGCCGCTACCGCCACGGTTCCGACGGAAAACCCCGCTATCGCGGAGGTCGTACCGTTAGCGTCCACCGCCACCGTCGGTGACGCATGTCACAACAGGTGGCATCCCACAGCGCGGAAACGCCATGTGATTCTGCTTCACATGATCAGTCTTCCACTGCTTCCCGCCGCCGCGCCTCCAGTCATCGAGCCGGTCAAGGTGCTCTTTGAGCTGTTCGGGATGCGCTTCGGATCCTGACCCAACCCAGAAAGTAAACACACCGATGACTTCCGCACTCATTGCCATCGCCAGCGTCCTCGGCGGCAGCGCCGCCGGACTCGGCGTCACCGCCGGCTAGGTGTACTGCCCACGCAGGTTGTGTACCCGGTCTGCGGGTGAGGCGCCTCGTAGTGCGGTGTGGCCGCGGTGGAAATTGTAGTGATGCAGGAACGCCGGTAGGCGAGCCGCGCGGTCGGATTCGCTGACGTACGCGGCGGCGTAGGCCCATTCCTCGAGCATCGTGCGGTTGTAGCGCTCGACCTTGCCATTGGTCTGCGGCCGGTACGGGCGGGTTCGCTTGTGCTTGATCTCCGGACCGAGGGCGTCGGCGAAGGCGTGGGAGCGGTAGCAGGAGCCGTTGTCGGTCAGGACCCGGCGCACGGTGATCCCGGCGTCGGCGAAGTAGGCGTGGGCCCGCTTCCAGAATCCGGCGGCGGTCTCTTTGCGCTCGTCTTCCAACAGCTCGGTGTAGGCCAGGCGTGAGTGGTCGTCGACGGCATTGTGGATGTACCAGTAGCCCATCCCGCGCCTGCTGTTGCGCTTGCCCTTGGCGCGGCCGTGGACTTTGTGCCCGCCTCCGTCAGGGATGCGGCCGAGCTTCTTGATGTCCACGTGCACCAGATCGCCTGGCGCTGCGTGCTCGAATCGGCGCACCTGCCGCTTGCCCGCACGCACCGGGGCACCGGTGGCCGGG
>NZ_BCSW01000101.1 GCF_001571065.1 Dietzia cinnamea NBRC 102147 | reverse complement strand
TGCTCGCGTCCCGAGACGTACGCCTCCGCGAGCCGGTCGACCCGGCGCTCGTAGCTCCTGATCGTCACCCGCTCCGGTCGGAAGACCAGCGCGTCGCCCGACTTCTCCAGCTCCTCGATCTCGTCGAGCGTCTCGTTGTACAGCGCCCAGCGGTGCAGGAGCGCCTCCCCCACCGCCGGGAAGCGGCGGAAGTACGAGCGATAGAACGGCGTCAGTCGACGGGGCGGGATCTTCCGGTACCCCTCCGGCTGCGTGAGCACGATGAGGAACTTCTCGAACCCCGCCTCGCGCGCCGCCGACAACGGGATCCCACCGTCATGGCCCAGGGCCCCGTCGACGTAGTACTCGCCGTCGATGAGCACGGGCGGCATCCACACCGGCATGGTCGACGAGGACCGAACCATCCGCATGAGGTCGGCCATCGACTCGACGTCGTCCTCGGTCCAGAAGACCGTCTCGCCATCCGAGCAGCGGAACGTCCCGATCCGCGCGGCGGTCCCGCTGGCCTCGAACGTCTCGAAGTCGTACGGCAACACCTGATCCGGCAGGCCGGCCTGCTCGTAGATGTACTCGGCGTTGAACAGCCCCTTGCCGCGCGCGAAACTACGCAAGTCCCCGAAGTTCGGGTCCGCGGCCATCTCCACGAAACTCTTCCGGGCGCGTACCGCGTCGCGGGAGACGTAGTTAGCGAGGTGAGACGCCCCGGCCGAGATTCCGGCGACCAGACCGGTGTGGATCCCCGCCTCGATCAACGTCTCGACAACGCCCGCGGTGTGCACCGCCCGCATACCACCGCCCTCGAAGAGCAGGGCGACATCGGGGGCGGTCGGCTCCAGCGTCGCAGTGCCGGCGCGTGTATGTCTCGGTCCCGCATCAGTCACTCTTCCAGACTAGGAGGTCTGGGCGCGGGTGTCCGGTGGCGGAGGTTCAGTGGCGCAGCCGCCTCCCCGTTACTAGTGTCACCACCCGTGACCCAACTCACCGAGCTCGTCGCGGGCATCAACGACGTCTACTGGTACGGCGTCATCGCACTCCTGGTGATCGCCGGGCTGTACTTCTCAGTGACCACGTTGATCGTCCAGATCCGGCTCTTCCCGGAGATGCTCCGGACCATCACCGAGAAACCCTCCGACATCGAACCGGACAAGAAGGGCATCTCCGCCTTCCGCGCCTTCACCATCTCGGCGGCATCCCGGGTCGGCACCGGCAACGTCGCGGGCGTGGCCATCGCCATCACCGTCGGCGGGCCCGGGGCGGTTTTCTGGATGTGGCTCCTCGCCATCATCGGTGGCGCGACGGCCTTCATCGAGTCGACGCTCGCGCAGCTGTACAAGGTCAAGGGCAGGGACTCGTACGTCGGCGGACCGGCGTACTACATCCGCGACGGGCTGGGCTGGAAGCCGGTGGCCGTGGCGTTCGCGGTGATCATCACCGTCACCTACGGCTTCGTGTTCAACGCCGTCCAGGCCAACTCGATCTCCGAATCCGTCCGCAACCAGTTCGACCTCCAGGGCACCGGAGCCGGAATCGCCATCGGCCTGGGGCTGGCGCTCGTGACGGGCCTCGTCATCTTCGGTGGCGTACGCCGCCTGTCCGCTGTCACCGAGATCCTGGTCCCGGTCATGGCCGCGGCCTACGTCGTCGTCGCCCTCATCGTCGTCGCCATCAACATAACCGAGGTCCCCGACATGATCGGCCTCATCGTCGGCCACGCCCTCGGGTTCCGCGAGATCGCCGGCGCCACCATCGGCGCGGCGATCATGCAGGGCATGCGCCGCGGCCTCTTCTCCAACGAGGCCGGCATGGGTTCCGTCCCCAACGCCGCGGCGACCGCCTCGGTCTCCCACCCCGTCAAGCAGGGCCTCGTCCAGTCGCTCGGCGTGTACTTCGACACCCTCGTCGTCTGCTCGGCCACGGCGTTCATCATTCTGCTAGCGGACCCCGAGTTCGGCGGAGACAGAGAGGGCATCACGCTCACGCAGGACTCGCTCGCGTCGCAGGTCGGCGAGTGGGGCGTGCCGTTCCTCATGGTGGTCATCTTCTTCCTCGCCTTCTCCTCGATCCTCGGCAACTCGTACTACGGCGAGGCCAACATCAACTTCCTGCGCGACAGCCCGCGGTCGATCAACGTCTTCCGCGCGCTGGTCCTGCTCGCGGTGTTCGGCGGCGCGCTCGGCTCGGTGGACCTGGTGTGGGGCCTTGCCGACCTGTTCATGGGCTTCATGGCCACCATCAACCTCATCGCGATCCTGCCGCTCGGCGGACTCGCCGTGGCGCTGCTGCGGCACTACCTGCAGCAGAAGACGAAGGGACACAACCCGGTGTTCCACCGCGACGACCTGCCACGGGCCCGAAACGTCACCGCCTGGGACGGCTCCGACCCGATGACGCACCAGCACATCGCCGACGATGCCCGCGAGGTCAAGGCCGACGAATGACCGAAACCGCACGCCGCGCCGACACCGCCCACCGCGCCGATGCCAATCGCCGGAGCCTGACCGCGCTGCCGAAGGCGCACCTGCACGTCCACCTCGAGGCGGCCATGCGGGAGGCGACGCTGCGGCAGTGGTGCGCGGAGGACGGCCTCGAGGTGCCGCCGCTCGTCGACTACCCGGACTTCACGCGGTTCCTCGACGCGTACGGCCTGCTCATCGACCTCCTGCACACGCCGGAGCGAGTCGAGCAGCTCCTGGACGAGGTGATCGCCGACGCCGCCGCGCAGGGGGTGGTGGCGCTCGAGTTCGCGTCGATCCCCGAGAAGGCGGTGGCGTTCGGCTCCGCCGAGGAGGCGCTCGAGTTCCAGCTGCCGGTCATGGCCGAGGCGTCACGCAGGCACGGGGTGTGGGCCGGCGCGATCGTGAGCATCGACCGCGGCGCGGGGCCCGAGCACGCGCTCGAGGCGGCACGGCTGGCCGCGCGGTTCGCCGACCGCGGCGTCGTGGCGGTGGGTCTGGTCGCCGACGAGCGTGACAGTCCCGTGGCCGCCGCGGCGGAAGCGTTCGCGATCGCCCGCGACGCCGGACTCGGGGTGGTGCCCCACGCGGGCGAACTGGGCGGGCCGGAGGAGGTCCGCTCCGCCGTCGAACTGGGGGCGGACCGCATCCAGCACGGGGTGCGCGCCGTGGAGGATCCGGGCGTGCTCGAGCTGCTCGCCGAGCGGGGGACGTGCCTCGACGTGTGCCCCACCTCCAACGTCGTGCTGGGCGTGAGTCCCTCGCTCGAGAGCCATCCCCTGCCCGCGCTCCTGGCCGCCGGCGTGCGGTGCTCGATCGGCGCCGACGACCCCCTGCTGTTCGGCGCGGACGTGGTCGACGAGTACGTGTCCGCACACGAGCGGATGGGCGTGCCCGAGGCGCAGCTCGTGGAGGTGGCGCGTACGTCGATCGAGTCGTCGTTCGCGCCGGCGGACGTCAAGCGGGACGCCCTCGCGCGCCTCGGTGCGTGGGAGGACCGGGCCGCCTGGCAGGACGGCGGCGCGTAAGGCGCGTCAGGCGCCCCAGGTCAGGCGCCTCGGCGGATGCGGTCGGCGGCGACGATCATCGGCACCTGCAGCGGCAGTCGGCCCCACGCGATCACCTGGTACGGCCAGACCGGCTTGCGGCGCCACGCGCGGACCATCTGCAGGTTGCCGGGGAACACGCCGAGGAACAGCGCGGTGGCGGCAGCACCACCCAGCCTCCGTGTGCGGGGCGCGGCCAACAGCCCGGCGACCGCGAGCTCCGCGACGCCCGACCCATAGGTCCACGCGCGGCGGCTGCCGGGCAGCTCGGGCGGGATGAGACCGTCGAACGGCCGGGGATTGACGAAGTGCAGGACCCCCATCGCCCCGAGGGCGGCGGGCATTGCCCAGTAGCGGGCGGTGCGGGGACGGGCGTTGCGGGGGCGGGCGGTCTCGGAGCTCATCAGCCGAGACTACGGGCGCGGCGGCCCCCTCACCGGATCCCCGGCAGGACGCGCTCGCCGATGAGCCGTACGGGGGCGACGACGACGAGGCCAGGCCGGTGCCCGGGCGCGAGGCATTCTGCCCGGCAGAGCGCGATAAGCGG
>NZ_BCSW01000100.1 GCF_001571065.1 Dietzia cinnamea NBRC 102147 | reverse complement strand
AATGGTGACGAGCTGGTTGTTGCGTCGATGGACCGTCTCGCTCGTTCGCTGGTTGATCTCAAGCAGATCGTCGGCGAGGTCACCGCGAAGGGCGCGAGTGTGGAGTTCGTCCACGAACGGGCCACCTACGCTGCTGATGTCCAGGATCCTCGCGCCGATCTGATGCTCTCGCTACTCGGGGCGTTCGCCGAGTTCGAGCGGGCCATCATCCGAGAACGCCAAGCCGAAGGCATCGCCATCGCCAAGGCGAAAGGCAAGTACAAGGGACGCAAACGCGTCCTGACTGACGAGCAGGTCGACAAGGCCCGGGCCCGCATCGAGGCGGGGGAGGGGCCGTCAGCGATCGCTCGAGATTTCGGAGTAGGCCGCTCCACCCTGTATCGCGCCCTCCAGCACCGCGCACAGTAACCGCAGATGGTCGGCCCGTTGCGCTGTTCAAGGGCGTGCTGCTTGAGGGGCAGCCGATACCGGACTTGTGACCGAAGTTCATCTGAAGGGTCGATTGGTGTGTCGCGACGAACGCGAAGCCGCTCTTGTCGACACCCACTTGCCATGTCATGTTGAGTTGACGCGAGCTGAGCAGGGCTGCAGGTCGTTCTCGGTGACCCGGACCGAGGATCGTCTGGTGTGGCGCGTCGAGGAGGTCTTCGACGACGCCGCTTCGTTCCGCAGGCATCAGGAGCGGGTTCGCGGCAGTGAGTGGGGGATAGTGACAGCTGGTATTGAACGCGACTACTGCATCACGGGGCTCTGACTCGACATGACTACTTTCGCCGCAAGCAGTGCGGATGCAGTGATTCCGCTGGCCTTTGACGTCGTATGGCTCCTCGCCGGCCTGGTGTGGTTGCTGATCCCGGTCGCGATCGTCGTCGCTGAACGGCGCCGTGCAGCGCCGTGGCCCGAGACGTTCCTATGGTTCATGGTGGCGTTCCTCCTGCCCGTCGTGGGGCTGATCATCTGGGCGCTCTACCGGGCAGTCGACGCCAGGCGGGCGGCCTCGCGGTGAGCATCGCGACGCCGGTTGTCCTGCGTAAGTACGGATCGGCGCTCACTGGCGCACGGTCGCCCGGAGGGGGATTACCGGCGTGACTGGATGGGTGCCATGCGGAGTCGAGGGGCGCATCGCAGCGTTGCTCGAGGCCCGGACCGTGAGCGCGGTTCGAGAACTCTTTTCGCACGGGGTGCGGATCCTGTGTCCGATCACGCTCCGTGCGGGCCGTGACGTGGCCGGGTGGTGTTCATGGCGTGAGGTTGCTGAGCGGGTGGGTGCGCAGTATCCGCCCCGTCGCGGCTTGACGGCGATGATCGACAGCGCCACCTCCCCGGACTTGGCGACGGATGTGGACCGTCTGGTTGGGTGCAGTGCGCGTCCTGCCATCGAGATCGCGCAGCGCTTTTCTCGCACCGCGTCTGTCCAGCGGTGGAAGGCGGCGATCTGGACGGTGTGGGGTGATCCGATCGGAGACCCCGAGGACACGCGCATCATCAAAATCGTGGACGACAGCGCTTATGGCAGCGACTACGACTACCAGCTGGTGGCGGTCTCGCCCGCTGATCTCACGGACCCGTCGCTCTATCCCGAACCGTCCTTCCTGTGGTCCGAGGGCGAGACACTGTTCGTCGAGGTTCAACCCGAGACAGGATGGATTGAGGTCTACTCGACAAGGCCGGATCTGGTCGAGGAGGTGCGAAGCGAAACCCAGTGGGAAGTGGTCCCGCTGGTCCGCGACCTGCCGCAGTCGTAGCGACGGTGGCACCGCGATTCCCGCTCGCGGTAGGCACTGCAGTTCTACACCGGGCTGCCAGACAGTTGTGGCAGAAATGTGTCACAGGGCGCTGCAATCGAGAGGTCTCGAGATGAGCGGGCTCGTCGGTAGCCATCAAGAGCTGACGCCCTTGTCCCTGTCCCGCCCACGCACTGCGCGACGACGTCCAGGAGGTACCCGTGGAGGCATTCCTGATTCCGCTGTTGCCCCCGGTAGCCCTGTCGCTCGCGCTCTGGGCATTCATCGTCTGGGTTTCCTTCAAGGCGACCGGGCAAGGCGCCAGACGAACCGCGGCCGCGGTCTCTGCAGTGTTGTCGATCTGCGGAGCGATCGCGTTCCTCGGCTTCGCCGGCAGTGACGACTACAACGACTACCCCGGCTATACCTGCGCCCTTCGTGACGGTCACGTGCCGGACGGCTTTCCTCCCGAACGGCTTCCCCCGCAGGAACAGACCAGCACATTCCATACCAACCTCCACTGGTCCCATGGGTACGAACTGCTCCCCGCCGGGGTTCGCTGCACCTACTGGACCAGAGACGACCCCCGCGTCAGCGTGGTTACCCACAGCCCGTGGTCGTACTCGGTGTGGATCTACGGACTACTGGCCATCGCACTGATTCAAGCGGCCCGCGTCATCAACCCTGACCTTCATTCTCGGCGGCGCACCTGGTCTTCGTGAACAAGCACGATGTGTAGTGCGTTTCGACTCACAACCTGAAACAGCGGGTCGATTGACGCCGTCCCACAACCAAAGAACTGGGACGGCCGCCGCGGCACGTGCCAAGTAGGGGCTACCTTCGGTTGATGGAGAAAGAGGACCGGAACGTTTTGATCAGCGCTGGGCTGTCGGTCGTGACGGCTCCGGTAGCGGCGGGCGCGATGGCTTGGGTGTGGAAGTTCCCGATCGTCATGGTGGGCGTCAGCGGAGGCACGGTTGATGATGCGATTTCCGCGGCGTTTTCGATGGTCGTGTTCATGACGGTGTTCTCGCTCTTCATCGGCATCGTGGCGATCGGCCTGGCGGGAGCCGGGGTGGGCGTTCTCGTGCGCCGTGGTCCTGTGTTGGACGCTGTTGCCGCTGGTGTCGCCGTTGGCGTGCTGGCGGCACTGGTGGTCGGATTCGGAGGGGTGCTCTTCGACTGAACTGAGTCAAGGCGCCCGGGGTGAGTCTTCGGAGAACCGTCGCGGCGGTCTAACCCCAGTTCTCGCCGCTGACTAGTCAAGGCCTTCGCGGGATATTCTCGGCTGATGCGTGTCTCGCCGGATGGAACCTTCCATGGACTGCGTGCGTCGCACATGTGTCGTGCGGCGTGCCGGGTTCCCTCAGACCCGGGCCCACTGGATCGCCGGTATGTCGCGCTGCATCCGGTAATTAATTATCGGCCCTACATCTCCGCATCCCCTGACGTTTTCCCTCCCGGTCATCCCGGGTACAACCAGGGCGTGGCGGCAGATCTGCAGATCCCGCAGGCTCTGCAGAACGAGGTGGAGAACTGGATCAGTCAATTCAAGGCAAACTTTCGTCATCTCGGTGACCGTCCGGTTGATCAGCCTGTGTGGTCGGACGGATTCGACGAGATGGCCTGGCTGGACCGCGGCCACGCACTGGCCGAGCTCCTGGGTGCACTATCCGGAGCACTTTGTGTTCTGCTGTGCGGAGAAGCTTGTGGTGTGCGAGCTGGCGGCTGATCAACTGGATTACGTGTGCGCGCTGACCGGGCAGATCACGCGTGAGGATGGCTGGCGGATGCCCGGCAATGAGCCCGATCCGGATGTGCCGGCGGAACTGAAACTCATGCCGGAGTACGGGGTCGAGTGGGGCTTATGGGACGCGAGACTGCCGTACCACCAGCCGCCCCGGCTTCGCGGCCCCGGACTGTTCGTGGGATTCTCCACGCCACGATCGCTCGGCCTTACAGTCGAACTCGAGGAACGACTTCGGCAGTGGAACGAGGACTGGCGCCGTGGCTTCCTCGACTATGGGCGAGATGACGATGGGACAAGCGCCAATCTCGGCCTGCCGAATGGAGGTTTCGCCCTGCCGCAATGGGCCGACGGCATCGATCCCGCTACTTGGTACCGCGAGGGCCGAGCGATCGCCGCGAGCCTGGCCGATCAACTCCCGGGCGTGAAGGTGCGCCTGGCTGCGATCCGATACGTGTGTGCCCCGCGTTTCCTCCACCTCACGAAGATCTTCGGCGACGACGAGTTCTTCACACCGCTCTCGAGGCAAGTTTCCGAGACACCAAAAGTCGCCATCGGCCCAGAAGAGGACGAGCGACAGCGCCAGCAACCGGAGTCTCGTAAAA
>NZ_BCSW01000099.1 GCF_001571065.1 Dietzia cinnamea NBRC 102147 | reverse complement strand
CCTTAAGGACTACGAAGAGGGCGGTCGGGTCACACGCCAGTCCAGGTCTCTCAAGATCGACTTCCTGGATCCCGACGACGATCTGAGCGACAACTCCTTCTCTATCGACGCCGTCCCCGCCGTTCCGTGGGGCGAGCACTGGGGAATTCCTAATCGTGATCGTGACCAGTGGAACAGTGAGGAGAAGCGCTGGATTAGGACCAACCCGGTCAAATTTGCCGACGACACCAACGCCCTGGCCGTCGCGACCTGGAGCCCGACCGTGGGCACGATGAATGCATACCGGCCCGTGGTCCGACTCCTCCGTCAGGTTCGCCACGTGCACTTCGGGGAGCAGCGACCCGGTGGCCTCTTTATCGAGGTAGCTGCCTACTACGCCTGGGAAGACCAAAGCATCACTGGCACGACCTGGGCCGAACTGGTCACGTCCACCTTGGAACAGGTCGCCAAGCGGTTCGAGCAGTGCGCCGAGAGCGGCCTTCTCGACCCGGTGCTCGACACGCCGATGAAGCCTGCCCTTGGTTCCTGGCAGTGGACGGCCGCTGCTGACCGGTTAAGCCAGCTCGCCGAACAGGCCCGCCAAGCACTCGACTCCGAACGTTGCCTTGCCGCGAAGATGTGGCGAGACATCCTCGGCAGCAACGATCGTGGTCAGGTCCTCCCACTCCCAGATGGATGCGACGCCAACGGGTTCCCCGTCGGGGCAGTCACCGCTGTTGGAGCAATCGGCAGCAACGACCCGCGCGGTTTCGCCGGACTCCGCGGGCTCACCCGACGCCACCTGTGAGCAGACCGTGGAGACGTATGACGACGCCGCGTTCGAACGGTTCTGCTCCGGCCTTGTCAACGAAGGGTTCTCCCCAGTGCACGGCACGGCGCAGGCCAGATGGACTGGTCCGCTCCGCGAAAGCCTGAGGCCCTTCAGCGACGCAACCCGCATGCAAATCGAGTTCTATCAGGGCTGGCCGCTCCGCTACGCCCATATAAGGGTCCCCGAGCTGAAGGCCGAACACGTTGCTCAAGGCACAATCTGTTTGTGGGCTGAAGACGACCCTGCCCAGATCGCGGGCCGCGACCTCCAGACGTTCTGGCAGCGCGTCGACGACTGGGCCGAGACAGCTCAGCGCGGCTTCCGCCTCGAAGACCGCGCCCTAGATGCCTACCTTCTCTTTGGCAAGAACACCGTGTACCAGGCTGAACTGCCATTCGGCGACCTCATCCGAGCTGGCAGCAACGGCTACCGGGCTCCCCTCGTCGCCGCCATCCGAGGCGACCGTACCTACATGATCGAGCGCGCCCCAGCAACCAGTCCAGACCATAATCAGCCGGCGCCTCTCCGAGGAGCGTTTTACCTTCGACGACATATCGACACCCCGCCCCGCGACCTCGTCGACTTCCGCGCCGCCCTAACCAACAAACAGACACAAGACCTCGACCGGGGCCTCGCCGCCAGGACAGACACAGCTCCCCCGGAGGCCAGCGGCGGTCACGACTTCGCCGTCCTTGCTTGGCCTCGCCATGACCGCGACCACGACGCGGTCGTGATCGTCTTCAAGGGCGCCGGAGACACGCTTGAAGCATCAGCCATCGCCGCAACCCCCAACGACATCGCCGCCCGGAAACGACGCGCTGGGCCAGACGCTACCGCCCTCTCCGACAAGCGAATCCTCATCGCTGGAGCCGGATCCGTCGGAGGGCACGTCGCCCTCAGCCTCGCCGCCAGCGGAGTTGGTCTCATCCGTCTCCACGATGGCGACAATCTCAAGACCGCCAACCTCGTTCGCCACGCCAGCCACAAGCTCGGTGTCGGCTACAACAAGGCTGTCGCCATGTCCGTCACCATCGAGGGGCACGCCCCCTGGACCACCGTCGAACCCAAGATCGACAACGTGCCTTACACCCCCTCCGCGCTCACCTCCAGCATCGAAGGCTTCGACCTGGTCATCGATTGCACTGGGACCATCCCGTTCACCGCAGCCCTCGCCGAGATCAGCCGACGCACCGAGACCCCACTCATTACCGGAGCCCTTTTCCACCAGGGGGCCCTTGCGCGCGTACAACGGCAAGCCGGAGGCGACACCCTCATCGCAGCACGCCCCAGCGACCCCACCTACAGCAACCTGCCACCAGAGAGCCCGCGCGAACCGGACACAGGTTTCCTCGAATTGGGATGCACCGCACCGGTGAACAACGCGCCACCGACGGCTGTCCTCGCGACCGCCGCTGACATCGCCCACGCCGCCGTCGACTTCCTCACGGGCCGCTGCAAGCGCGCCGACGAACGCATCCTGGTCTTCCAACCCATGGCCGCCCCATTCGACTCGACCGGGACCCACGACCACAAACCGGGCGGCAGCAAGTGAACCGCAAGGCCGCCAACCCGATCCTTCTGCTCTCAGAATCCGCCAAGACCTCGATAATCGCCGCAGCTGCCAAAGCCCACCCCAACGAGACAGGCGGCATCCTCATCGGAGTCCACACTGAAAATGGCCAACCCTGGGTAACTCGCGCAGTCGAAATCGCCACCAACGACCGAGGCCACAATCACTACAAAATCCCGTCTGGTGCCACTCAGCCCAGCGTGCACGCCGCCCGGCGAACAGACCCTCGACTTGGCTACCTCGGTGACTGGCACAGCCACCCCGTTAACGTCGGTCCCAGCTCGATCGACCTCGCAACGCTCGCCACCTATTCGATCAAGCACCCCAGGACATCCAACCCCACGCTGATCGTCGTTCGGAACGCCCCAGACGGTCGTGTTCTCGATGCCCGCCGGATCGTCACCGTGATCCCCCGAACCTGCGATCTCCACCTCACAGGTGACCTGTCCCAAGGGGCCCACCACGACGACACGACTCAAGGCGACCCACGGGCTCCAGAGGAGTCAGAATGACCACCAACCAGATGCCGAGCCCGAGCGGAACCCGCATCGCCGGGGACGACTACCAGTGGCTGCACGCCTGGCGATTCTGCATGCAGGCCCTCCACGAGGACCTCACCGGCAACACCACGAACCCAGTAGTGGCTGTCGGCGTCGAAGTAACCGGCGCCGGCAATGGCGACGATATCGTGCTCCACCGCCGGCAGCCCCCGAACACATACACCCAGGTCAAGTACGCCGTGGACAACCGTCGACAGGTCAACCTGGAGTACCTCAAGACAAGCGGTGTCCTTCGCAAGATGTTCGAGACCTACGCCGATCTGACCGCCGACGGTGCACCGGTGGAGATGCGTCTAATCACCAACCGTTCCCCCGACTCCAACGACACTCTCCTCGCGGACCGCGACGGACGTGACGGCCGACTGCTACCCAGAGCCGCACAAGGCGGACCCAGGTCCGACCGAGGCAAAGCACGAGCCGACTGGGCCAACGAAGCCCAAACCGATGAGGACCACCTCCTCGAGCTGCTCAATCATCTGCACTTCGACGTCGCCTACGACCACGACCGGCTCCTCAAGGACGTCAGCCTCCTCATGACTGTCAACGGCCTCCGCTCGGACCATGCTGCCGTCGCGCTTGGCTCTACTTGGGTGTCTCAGCAGGTCATCTCGGGTCACCGTCGACTCACGCTTGACGACATTAGGAAAGCCATCGCCGACCTCAGCCTCCAAGCTGGTTCGCCGTGGACGACGATCTCCGTCGCCACCATCACCCACGATCACCTCGCAGAGCAGGCGGCCGTGAGCATCGACTGGGTCGACCGTATGAGCGGTGCCACAGACTGGAAACGGATCGAACCTGCGGCGCCCGCGACCTGGGGCGACCTCGCAGCCGATATCCGGGCCATCCCCGGCCAACTTGGCGGGAGCAAACGCGTCCTTGTTACCGGCCACATGCGTCAAGCCACCGGATTCCTCGTGGGTACCGAGCTGCGCCGCGTCAAGGGTTACGAAGTCGGTGTCCGTCAAGGTGACCAACTCTGGACGAGCGAGGAACAGATCACCAATGACATCGTCACTCACACCCCAGAAGGCGCCCCCACAGGGACAGACACAGCAATCATTGTCGCTATCGCCGCCGACGCGGCAGCCGACGCTATCGAATGGATCAACGAATCGGACCTCTCGGTCTCGAAGATACTTACCCAGCCCGCAGTAGGCATCGGACCAAAGTCCATCTTGAACGCTGCCGCCGCAAACAGTGCCGCGATCGCCATTCGCGACCTAGCCCGCCGCCACTCAAGAAACGGCGATCTGCACCTGTTCCTGATTGGCCCGCTAGGTCTAGCGGTACTTCTCGGGCACCACTGGAACAGGGTCACCACTACGCACGTCTATGAACACCTCGGTGGTGCCGACTACACGCACGCCTTCACCGTCGAAGCCTGACGGGATTGGCCAGGGTTAGGCGGACTCTCGATTGAGTCGTCCGGATCGTCGC
>NZ_BCSW01000098.1 GCF_001571065.1 Dietzia cinnamea NBRC 102147 | reverse complement strand
AGCGACCATGACCACGTCGCCTGCCTACGTCATCCCCGGCGCCGAGGGGATCGCCGCCGCCTATGCCGATATGCGCCGCCACAACGTGGCCCCGCTCGCGGCGAGCGACTGGCTCATCGAGCAGGTGAAGGACGCCGCCCGCGACGACATCGCCCAGCAGCTCGAGCGCAACAACGGCGCACCCGCCCAGGAGCCCCCCACCGTCGCCGATCTGGTCCTACGCCAGATCTACCGCACCATCGGCGTGGCCCTGGCCGTCTACAACAACCAGCGCAGCCGCGTCACCGACATGGACCACATCGCCACCCCCCAGGGGGCCGCTGCGATCAACCGCGCCGCCGTCGCCCGCAAGGTCCGCACCAACGACACCCACCGCGCCATCTTCGAGTACACCCCCGACATCGACACCGTCGAAAACGGCAAAGAGACCATCTACTACGTCTCCGGAGTCATCTACATCGGCCCCCGCGTCCGAGCCCTCACCGCACGCTTCACCGGCACCACCAGCGCCCCCACGGCCCACAGCGTCACCCTCACCCACTTCGACGTGCTGCTGCCCTAGCCCACAGCCCTGGAGGGGACGCCCGAGGGGCGTCCCCTCCAGGCATTTCACAGCCCGCCGCCGCCTCCACAGACCACGACAGGACAGCCCCGCGTCACGGCGAAAGCGCCCCGAGCCGTGCCAGGCTGGCCCGCATGGACACAGCCGAACCCCTGCACTCGACCAGCCTGCGCGACCTCCTGCGCCAAACCGTCAACCTCGCCCGCGCGGGCGACCACCGCGCCCGCCGCATCACCATCGGCCCCCGCAGCGGCATCGTCACCCCCCACACCAAGCCCGACGGAACACTCGACGCAGACGACCTCGCAGCCCAAGTCTGGTCACTCGGCCACGACGAGCCATCCGACACCGGAACCTTTACCGGCGGCTTCTACACCAGCCGCGGAGTCAGCCGCCTCGTATACGCTCCTGAACCCTGAACTCCCAGGTAACAGGCACTTAACGCATCATGCACGCCCAATGCGTGCATGATGCGTGTATACTGAAAGCAGAGCGGGCCACAAGGCCCCTCACCCCGAACCGGAAAGGAGCGAAGCAATGGCAAAGCCCGGAACCCTCCTCGAGTCCTTCGACCTCGAGGTCCCCGACGAGTTCCGCACAATCGCGGCCGAAATCTGGCTGGTGCTCGCCGACGACGGCACCGAAATGCTGTGGCACTACGAGGACGGGCGGCACGCCTTCACCCATCCCGCCCGCCGCTGCGCCAATTGCGGCGAGATCATCACCGCCAGCGCCTCCGGGGCGCGGTGCTTCGGCTGCGCCGGAGGGCTGAACCTCTAACCTCACCACCTGCCCGGCCCGCCACAAGCGAGCCGGGCAGGTGGCCCCGCACTGGATTGGGACACGAGCGCATCATACTAGTTGCATACTCGTATCATACGTGTATCATGTAAGCAGAGCGGGCCACAAGGCCCCTCACCCCGAACCCGAAAGGAGCCAACAATGGCCCGCAAGACCTACACCCCGCAGCAGCGCGAAGCTGCCCGCGAGGCCCGCGCCGCCAAGGTCGAGCAGATGCACAACGAGCTGACCGCCGCCGTCAACGCCCTCACGGAGTCCGGCCAGTGGCAGCGCTGGCTCGACTTCCTCGGCAGCTTCCACCAGTACAGCCTCAACAACACTCTGCTGATTCAGGTGCAGTGCCCCCACGCCACCCAGGTCGCCGGATTCAAGGCATGGCAGACCAAGGGCCGCCAGGTCCGCAAGGGTGAGACCGCGATCCGCATTTTCGGCAAGCCCTTCCGCATCGTGTCCGAGACCGACGAGGCCACCGGCGAAAAGACCCGCCGCGCCGTCAAGTGCCCGCCGCCCGTGGTGTCGGTGTTCGACATCTCCCAGACCGACCCCATCGAAGGCGTCGAGCAGCCCATTGCCCCCGTGGCCCAGCTCCAGGGCGACGACCCCGCCGACCTGTTCGAGCGCATCGCCGCATGGATGACCGGCCAGGGCTGGACCGTCACCCGCGAGCAGATCCCCGGGGAGGTCAACGGCTTTTGCACCATCGACGGCAGCCGCAGAATCGTCGTGGACGCCGACCTGTCCGACGCCCACGCCGCCAAGACCGCCATCCACGAGGCCGCGCACGCGATCCTGCACACCGACGAGGACGGCAAGGCCACCACCGAGCCCGACCAGGCCACCTGCGAGCTCGAAGCCGAATCCGTCGCCTACGTCGTGGCCGGACTGCACGGCCTCGACACCAGCGACTACAGCGTGGGCTACGTCGCCAGCTGGAGCAGCGGCCAGGCCGAGAAGGTCAAAGCCACCGCCATCCGGGTCCAGGAAGCCGTTCACCTCATCGCCGAAGCCCTCACCGACGAGACCGAGGAGGACGCCGGCTAGGCCGGCGGGGGCGGTCGGGCGCGGCGCCGCTCCGCTAAGCGCCACGCCCGACCGCCGGCCACCCGCCCCAGTGGCCGGCCACGACACGCCCCTCACCCGAGCATCACACTTGCGCCATGCCCGCACCATGCACGGATATACTCGCACCATGCACGCATAAAGAAGGGAAAGTGCCCATGACCACGGTCATCGCGATCGCCAACCACAAGGGCGGCGTCGGCAAGACCACCAGCGCCCTCATGCTCGCCCATGCCGCCGTCGCCGACGGACGCCGCGTCCTGGTCATCGACCACGACGCCCAAGGGGGAGTGGCCCTGCGCATCCTCGGCGACCGCGACCCCGACGGCCACACCCTCGCCGACATCTACGCCCGCACCCCAGGCGTCACCCTCGACCGGGCCACCCACACCACCCGCCGGGACGGACTCGACATCGTCCCGTCCGGACGCGGCGCACTGGCCGCAGCTCTGCAATCACTTGGGGGAGTAGCCCCCGGCAAAGTCCTACACAAAGCCCTAGACGCCGTCCGCGACGACTACGACCTCATCGTCATCGACTGCGACCGCGGCCTATCACTGGGCACCATCAACGCCCTCTACGCCGCCGACCGGGTCCTGCTCGTCACCGAACCCGAAAACGACTCGTTCAACGGCATCAGCGACACCGGGGAACTCGTCGACGAAATCAACGAAGACCTCCGCCCCACCCGGCCGCTGCCCGATCCGGACATCCTCATCAACCTGCGCGACACAACCCGCACCGCCACCCACGGCCGCGTCGCCACCGAGATCCGCGAATGGGCCGACGCCTCCGGCTACCGCGTCCACCCCCACGACATCCCACGCCGCGCCTTCATCGCCGAAGCCGCCGCCAACGGCCAAGGCCTGGACGAGCTCAAGGAAATCGCCGCCGTCACCGTCCGCGACAGCTTCCACGAGCTGCTGACCACCCTGACCGCCGAGAGGAACTGATACCCATGGCCGCCAAGCCGCCCGTTCGCCAGCGCAAGACCACCGACAGCCTCGTCGCCCAGGCCGCGGCAGGGGAGAAGGCCGACCGCCCAGCCGACGCCCCCGAATACCGCAACTGGAACGTGCGCCTGCCCGCCGACCTCGTCGAACGAGTCTGGGGCACATGCCAGGCCCTCGAGGACGCCGAAGACCTCCCCAGCGCCGTCGCATTCACCGTCCGCGCCTTCGAGGAGCTGCTCGACCGCCTCGACGCCGAACACAACGATGGCCAGTCCTTCCACGCCGACGCGAGCCCGTTCCGCGCCGGCGGACGCACCACCTACAAGAGGTAGACACCCATGCACATCATCACCATCACCACGACCGCCCCGACCGGCGAGCTACTGGCACAACAGACCCTCACCACCGCCGGCGACCTCACCGAAGCGCTCGACCTGGCCGCCCACCACGCCTCAGCCAGCACCATCGACATCCACGCCCACGATCCGTACCAGCACCACGCCCACCTCATCGCCCTCGGCGACGAGCCCCACGCCGTCATCGCGCCCCGCATCACCCCAAGTGGACGCACCGACCTCATCGCCACCCTCCGAGCCGCCAGAACGCTGACGAGCTGAGCAAGGCGCTACTTGCTAACCCCGTGCCGACATAGAACGTTTTCTGCAATCCCCACATCGCCAGCTAGTCAGCCCAGGCGACGTCTCCGAAGCCCGGTCGCTTGAACGTCGACGGGGCGTAGAACTCGACCCTGTACTCACCTTTGTCCGGGTACGTGATGAAGCGCCCGACCCATCGCCCCTGGATCGAAAACCCCTCTTCTCGGCCCGAAGATGACGTCTCGTACGCCTGCTCATACAGATCGAAGTAGTCATCCGAGACTGATCCTCCGAACCAGATCAGATCTGCGTCCGTGAGGCTGGCTGGATCCCCGCAGCCAGGCGAGTGTCCTTCCGCTTCCCGATTGCCGTGATGATCGACATGCCAGTAGAGGAACTCTTTGGAGTTGCGGGCCAGAAACGGCTCCCCGGTTAAACGAGCCAGCGAAAACGGGGGAATGTCGTCGCCGATGCTGTCCGTCATCGACACCGGGTCGACCTCGAGCTCCCACCACTCATCAGCTCCGGAACGTCTGTCACGTGGCCGGCCGGTCGCGGCCACGACAATCGCCAGGAATACCGGCCACGTCGTCACCAAACCCCTATCAGAGCTGCTGGGAGTCCGAGCGATACGCCGATTCCCGCCCGAGATCACCTCGACGTGCTCCTGCTGGAAATCAACGACAAGCCTCAAATCCTTCTCGCCAGTCGGCACTACGCGTCCTCTCATCCGACCTTGTCTTCCAAGAAAAACTAATAAG
>NZ_BCSW01000097.1 GCF_001571065.1 Dietzia cinnamea NBRC 102147 | reverse complement strand
CACCAAGCCTGGCGAACTGGTCGACAGTTTCACCCTCGAAAGCGAGGACGGCCAGATCTACATGGAGATCCGCCTCATGCACGCCGACGACGGCACCGAGATGCTGTGGCACTACGAAGGTGACCACTTGCTCCTCGTCCATCCCGCCGCCCGTTGCGCACGATGCAACACCCTCATCACCGGCGACTACGCCGGAGGCTGCTGCTTCGACTGCATCGACGGACTCGTCATCGGATGAGACCACCACCGGCCCGCTACCAGCGGGCCGGTGGCTCAGACCGCACCAACACCGAGAGGGCAGCAAGCCCCCGGAAACCCCAAGAAGGAGAACACCATGAGCACCACGACCGCCGTCACCGCCGCGCCGAACACCGAACCGGCCCCCACCACCGACGGCCACCACGCGCCCGCCACCACATTCCTCGTGCCCGCCCAGGCGAAGATCGACGCCGCATACGACGAAATGGCCGCACACCACGTCGACCCGAGAACTGCCCGAGTCTGGCTCAGCGAACTCGTCACCCGCACCGCGCGACGCCGCCAGGCAGACACCACCGCATCAACCCAGCCGTCACCCGTTCAGCCCGATGGCTTCGAACCCACACCCCAAGAGCATGAGGCAATCCACCGCATCATGACCGTCGCCCTCGCCACGGTCAATGGCCGACGCGGTCGCCTACGCGACCTGCTCGACCGCCACCTCGCCACGCCCGCCGGATGCAGAGGGATCAACGCCGCCGCCGAACTCGTCGCCCTCACCAACATCGGCACAGACATACGGACCCGCCGCACCCACACCCAAGTCATCCGCGAACCCGACCGCGCCACGTTCTACATCTCAACCGTCATCGAATGGGGCACCCGATTCCGCGCACTGTCCGCCACGATCCACCGCGACCACCGCGACCACTACCGAGTCACCGGCTTCTTTATCCTCTAACCCGCAACCCCGGTGCAGGCTCGCCCTGATGGGCGAGCCTGCACCGCATTTCACACCCCCACGCAATCCACAGACGAACGACCAAACCACTGTGGGGCACGCCTTCGGCCCGCCCCACAGTGGCATCCTCACGTCCATGGACACGCCGCTCACCGGAACCATCGACCAGGTCACCGACCAAGCACTCAAGCTCGCCCGCGCCGGCGACCACCGCGCACGGCCTGCCCACATCAACGGAAAGCGCGGAATCCTCACCCCACACACCACAAGCGACGGCCAACTCGACGCCGACGACCTCGCCGCCCAGGTATACGCACTCACGCTCGGACTGGCCTCAGACACCGGCAGCTACACCGGAGGACACTTCACCGCAGGCGGACTCGGCTACTACTCGCCCGCACCCGCCGACCTGGACGAACCGACGGGCCAGTAAGAGCAGGAAAAGAACCATCTGCCCGACCGGGGTGACGGTTCTAGCCCCAGCTCCCGCGTGCAACGCCCTTTGGCGCCTACCGAACGCCAGCCCCAACGCGGTCACAACACCCACGAGCCCGCTGGGGCGAACCGGTGGGAGGCCCTCTTTCCCTGCCACGCCGATCATTGGCGCTCCACTCCCGGCGTCAAGGTCGGCACCCTGCGGGTGCGCCGGCTCCGCCAACAAGCCCCGGACGCGGTCGCTGCGCTCCCTTATTTCGCCCGGACCTTCTTGGCTCCACCGCCGTCCCCTCTCTTGACCCCGTCCGCTCCGCGCCATTTCGGCAGGTGTCAGGGAAAGGGGGACCATGCGCGAGACGGTCCGACACGAGCGCCACGACGAACCAAAAAAGCCAGGTCAAAGTACAGAAAAGGCTTTACCACTAGTGCCACTAGTGCTAGTATGGAGCCATACCGAGAGGGCAGGAAGCCCCCGGCAACCCGAGGAGGAACACCATGAGCATCACCGTTTACACCAAGGCTGACTGCGTGCAGTGCGACGCCACCACGCGCACCCTCGACAAGGCCGGACTGGCCTACGAGGTCGTCGACCTCACCGCCGACGCCGACGCCCTCGAGTACGTGCGAACCCTCGGCCATTGCCAGGCCCCGGTCATCGTCACCGACACCGACAACTGGGCCGGCCATCGCCCCGACCGGATCAAGGCACTCGCCCCCACGGCTGCCCGCAGCCCCGAACGCACCCAGTTCCTAGTCGACGTTCTCAGCACCGCCGTCGAGACCGGCATCGGCTACTGGGCCGAGACCGTTCACGTCGAGGACCAGACCGGGACCACGCCCGCGGGGGACAACCTCGACCCGCTCGGATCGGGAGGCGACTGCTACACCGCCACCGTCCGCGAGTACGAGACCGGCGACGAGCACCACGTCAACCTCGACACCATCGTCCGCGGAGCCAGCCTGCTCGCCAAGAGCAGCATCGACAACGACCTCGTCAACGACTTCCGCGAGGCCAACCGCACCAACGGCGACCGGGGCGACATCGACGCCAGCAACGCCGACATGGCCCTCCAGATGGGCATCTTCGGCGACGTCATCTACGGCTGACCTCCCCCCGACCCACTGCCCATCGCCGCGAGGCAGACGGGCGCCCCGAAAGGACCACCACCATGCACGCTCTCAACCACGCCGAACTGCGTTTCCTCCTCAAGACAAACTCCCTGCATGGCCTCGGACGCCTCGCCGCATCCCCGGACACTGAGATCCCCCACATCGTCGCCAGCATGTCCTCTGGATACGGCGGCGGCCTCGCATTCGAGTACCGCAGCAAAGGGGTGTCCATCTGGACCGGGACCAACCGTCCCTGGAACAGCGAACCGGACCACCACATCACCTGGACCCAGATCCGCCGCCACATCAGCCGATACGTCACCGAGGACTTCACCAACGCGTTCCGCGAAACCGACCGCAAGTGGTGCCACGCCAAGGTCGGAGACCAGACCCCCGGCGCCCTGTACTGCCACACCGACGCCGAACGCGAAACAATCGCCGACCTCGAAGCGCAGCTGCGACTCCTAGCCGCGCCCATCTGGGAACCGGCGACCACCATCGAAGGCGAACCCGAACAACTCGACCTGTTCGCCTAACCGGCATCACCCACCACACCGCAGAGACAGGACAGACAATGAGCATCATGACCGCCGAGCAGCACGCCAGCGCCGACCCGGTCGACGTGGACGACCTCGCCGCCGCCGACGCTGCTCCCACCGTCCCCGAGCTCGACCCCGAGGCCGCCCTGCTCTGCGCGCTCCTGCACACCAACGACACCGCCGAGGCCCGCCACATCGCCGCACACCTCGAGGCAAGCGACTTCCTCAACCCCCGCTACGGCGACCTGTACAGCGTGATCGCCGACCTCATCGCCGCCGACGAACCACACCACGCCACCCGAGTGCTCTCCGCACTCACCAATGCCGGCCGAATGGCCGGCCACCACGGTCAGCTCCTGGCCGACGCACTCCAGGTCGTCGCCCTGCTCGGAACCCCCGCCGTCGGAGTGCGTACCCTCGCCGCCGACGTTCTCGACGCCTCCTACCGCCGCCGCTTCGCCCGCACCGCGGCCCACCTCACCCGCGCCAGCACCGAAGCACCCACCGACGACCTCATGGACCTCATGGTCGAACAGGGACGCGCCATGCGCCGCGAAACCAAACGCCGCACCTCCCTCGCAAATGGCCATGACCAGGCCTGAACAAGACCCCCAAAGGACCACGCCATGACCTTCTTCGTCGGGACCGGGCCGAGCGAACTGCACGCCCACATCGACCTCGATCACCGCATCACCGCCCACCATGGGAACACGCAGCGCCCAACAACCCACGTCCTCGACGTCACCCACGACCACGGACACTGGGCAGTGCTCGCCAACGTCAGCCTCGACACGATAGGGGAGGAGAACGCATGACCCCAGAGGAAGCCCGCTCACTCGGCCGAGCCATCCGCATCACCCGCCTCGAAACCGGCATGAGCCAACTGAAAGTCGCAGTCGCGGCCAACATCAGTGCAGGACAACTAAGAACCTGGGAACGCGGCAGCGTGCCCGCCCGCCGCGGCAGACCAGCCCACCCGCCGACCATCACCCGAGACGACTTCGAAGCCCTCGCCGCCGCCCTCGGCAACATGCCGGCGGACATCGCCGACCGCGCCGCACTCACCGCCAACACCAGAGTCCTCTACGGACTCGAACCACTCGGGCCAGCCCGCACCGTCGTCGGAGGACGCGAGTTCGACCTCACCGACGCTGAAGCCGACCGCGCCGCGGACTTCATCACCGGACTTATCGCAGCCCGTGACCTCGACCGATAAGGGAGTGTCCGACCGCGAGGCTACGGTGCCGCCACATGGCAGCCCCCGACACTGTCTCCCAGCTCCAGAAGGCCGCAGCGAGTCTCGACGACACCGAATTCCTCGAGCACCTGCGCTGGCACCGCGCCGTCACCGGCCTGCCAGACCTCGACTGGAACGCCCCCGGCGCCTACCGCCAGGGCGTGACCGAGCTGGCCGAGGCCCGCGCCCAAGAGCTGTTGCGCGACGTTCGACGCGCCAGCCGGGATCCTCGACGCCACCGACACGGAGCCGACGGCAAACCGACATTTCGTGACGGCCACACGCTGCGAAGTCGACATTCCTCCGCGTAATGGACCCTCGGAGGCCGCGTGGATGGATGACGCAATCCACATTATCGGCACACATCTGACACTGGTCGACTACACCGGGCTTCTGGCCGAGATTGGGCGTCGGCCTAGTGTGCGAGTACTGCGCGAGCGTGCCCGACGGAGCGACCAACTGAGGGGGCTACCCCTGTGAGCCCTTGGTGACAGGGGCTTCCTGTCTGTGGACTAACCCGGGTGATTCACGGGGATCTGCGGATCGCTGGGCGAAAATAG
>NZ_BCSW01000096.1 GCF_001571065.1 Dietzia cinnamea NBRC 102147 | reverse complement strand
TACCATCACCGGCTTCCTGATCCGCGTCGACGGCACAGCCGAGGCGGTCGAGGTCACCCAGACCCCAGAGGGGCACCTCGCGAGCATGCGCAGCATCATTGACTGCAACTACGTCGATGTCATCGGCGTCGAGGGCGCATACGGACTTGTCGACAGCTGGGTGGACGACGAGGGCGCATTGACTTCGATCCCGAACGTCGCCGCAACCATCATCGTGTCCGAGCTGGCCGGACGATCCGTGCCGCCGATCTTCGGTCACGCCCTACTGCTGTCCCGTGACGGCGCGGACACCGTCGGCCTCAGTGCCGAGCAGCTCGAGGACGTGCAGTCGCTTCACGCAATTGCGCAGACGATGCCCAGGCTCCACGAGGCCATCAACCGCGCCCACGCCGAGGCTGTCCTGTCCGGACGGCTCTAGGCGGTGCCCCCGGTCCATCGCCGCGAGGCAGACGGACCCTGGGGCTGGCACTTTCAGGGCGACTTCAACAACTAGTGCAGCTACTTCCACTAGGGACACTATGGACACTCGTGCCACTAGCGCAACTAGTGCAACTACTGAGCCAACCCGAGAGGGCGACAAGCCCCCCGGAAACCCAAGGAGGAACGCATGGGCAACACCATGTCAGCTATCGGCGAAGCCTTGAACGGAGTGGCGGAATTGATCTCCGACCGCGAAGTTCTACACGCCATCACGTCTCACCTGACCGCTCGCGAGGTCATCGTCATTGCCAAGCTTTTCGAGGCAGCTGGCGAGCATGAAGTCTATGGCCGAGTGATGGAAGGCATCATCCATGGCGACGAGGAGGTCCGGGCCGTGGCGGCGCCACTCCATGCCGGAAGCGGCACCGTCCGCATCGAGTACTTCAACGACTTTGTCGATTGCGGAGTCGAAGAGGACCCCATCTACGTGCGAGCGTTCGACGAGGGAGGCCTGCATCACGCAATGCAGGAACTCAGGCTCAAGGTGGATGAAGACCAGATTGAATGGGCGGCGACCGAAATTCCCGGCCTGATCGTCCTCGACAGCGCCATCCGTAGCTAAGGCGACACGCACCTTCAACTAGTGGCGCGTGCGCTACACGTGCCACTAGTTGCGCTAGAGTTACTAGGGGAGGAACCATGAAGATCATCGCAGTAGCGAACCAGAAGGGCGGCGTCGGCAAGACCGCTGTCGCACAATCCTTGCTGCATGCCGCAGCAGCTCGAGGCAAGAAGGCCCTCGGCATCGACCTGGACTCGCAGGGCAACCTGACGCAGCAGCTCACCGCTCGCCACTTTGATGACTGGTTCGAGGGCACCGTCGCCGATGTTATGGACCCGGCCACCTCAGTGGAGATCGCGAAGACGATCGTGCCCACACGTAGGTCTGGAATCGAGGTCGTCCCCTCGGGTTTGGATGACTACGTCGCTGTAGAGATGGCGCTGACGGGGGCGACGCTACGAGAGCTGACCCTCAAGCGGGCGCTGGCAAAACTCCCTGACGACGCTTATGACCTCGTCGTTATCGACTGTCCCGCGGCGCTCGGCCTCACGCTGACCAACGCCCTCGCGGCGGTGAACTCGGTACTACTTGTCACTGACCCGTCTGCTGCTGGGTTTGGAGGGCTTGGTCGCATCGTCAATTTCATCGACACCGCCAATGAGCAGCTGGGTCCCGTGCTTGGTAGGGAAATCGACATCGAAGGCATCGTGATCAACGGGCATCGGACCAACGTCAAGATTGATGACCGGTATGTGTCTGAGATCGAGAGCTACGCACGAGAGTCCGAGGTTCCCGTGCTCGGCCGGCCTTTGACCCAGCTCGCCTTCATCAAGCAGGCGAACGAGGCGGGGTATGGCTTCGATGAACTCTCCGAAGTTCGCGCTGTCGAGGTCGCCCGATTTTTTGACGATCTACTGCTGACCGTCATCGGAAAGGACTGATTGCAATGGCGGACAATTTGCCGCGAGGGCCGCAGCCTCCAGTGCGTAAGAAGCGCCCCATTTTCGGCGACCTGACCGCGGAGGGTCAGGACAACGCTGTATCGGACGACCAAGAAGTTCCGGTCAAAGCGCCCGGTCCAGGGGTGACAGATGAGGCCGAGGCTGGCTCGAAGGCTTCAACAAAGCCCGCTACCAGGAAGAGGAAGGGGTGGGATCGGAAAGGTCAGATCTCCGTGGTGTTGGGCGCCGAGCTTCACGACAGGCTTCGAACCGTGCAGAAGCAGAATGCGGTCACCTACGACTCCACTGCGGATCTGGTCAGAGAAGCGATTTCGGAGAAGCTCGACCGCTTGGAGTAGGGCCAGATCTAGCGCTCCCGTTACAGCGCCAGCAAGTGCCCCTTGTGCCACATGTGGCACAAGGGGCACTTGCTGCTTCTGGATGGCAACGTTCCGCCGCTCGTTAAACTAGGCCTAGTATTGGGCCTAGTTCTGTTGTATAACTCAACTATGTCTCTACAAGTCCTTCCCACCAATGAGATGAAGTCGAATCTCGCTGCGCACATCCGAGACGTCACTGCCGATCCTCGACGCCGAGTTTTTGTCGGCGCACATAGGCGGGCAGAGGCTGTCCTGCTGTCGACTTACTCGGAGCTGCCCGAAGCGCAATTGCACAACTTGGCTGTTCTGGCGGGTCGGGCACTTGGCTATGAACTAGTTGAAGCAATACGGGCAGCCTCGTCACGACCGGCGGTGGGGGAGTACCGGAAGCTCTTGGAAATCTTTGCCGAACGGCAGCGCCGGGAGGACTGCCTCAGTGTCGTCGTGGAAGCAGCGACCGTATTGACGCAGGTAAACGGGACTCACCCGGCCGACGCTGCTCGTGACGTAGGCGATCAGATCGGTGATGCGGTTGAGCCACATTTGAGCTGGGCGAGCTGTCGAGCCGAAATTGAGCGAATGCTCGACCAGCGCACAGGGAGTGAGGCTGTCGAAGAAATGGAAAAACAGTAACGAGATCGTGCGGTGCACATCCCCCATCAGGCATTTCCAGGATCGTAAGGTTGGCTACAACCACCGTCGATCGGGGAGGCACCGTTGTCAGAACAGCCAGATCTTTTCAGCTTTGACAACGAAGGGACCCAAGGAGAAGGCGATGTCGGACATGACGCAAGACGCAGTGGCAGCGACGTGGGAGCAGACCGGCCAGAATCAACAGTTCCAGGACTACGCGGAGCTAACGCGAGCGATCACAGTCGAGAGCGAGAGGTTGGACGGCCTGATCGGCGACCTATTTCTGGAACTCCGAGACCAGGGGATCGCACGGTACCGGCAGGACAATCAGGGTCATCATCCTCCGTTCCTGGAGACAGTGCAGATCGGGAACAGGGCACGGTCCCAGGCCGAAGAGATCATTCTTCAGCAGGAGCTGGGCGAAGGTCTGGAGAAGGCGATCCAGGGGCAGCAGGAGGAGGCCGAGGACGAGAACTGGAGGACCAGTCCGGACCGGTGGCGGACCCACGTCAGTCAGGTCGGGGACCCGTCACCGGAGATGGACGCATTGACGGACGAGGTCTGGCCGGAGCGGAGCGTGCGCTTCCGAGCGATGGCGGGCTTTTTGATGCAGACACGCTACGAGGACTCGGAGCCGATTCCGGAGACTCCCGAGGACCCGCTCAAAGCGCAGTTCACGGCCCAAGTCGACGCGGTACTCGACGCGCAAGACGCAAGCCGCAGCGGAGCCACAAGGTAGAGCCGGAACAGCTTGACCTGATCTTTGATGACACCGGAGCCGCCCCGGTCGATCCAGCCATGGTCAACGTCCATGCTGCACCACTGCCCAAGCCCACCGTTGACTCCGTATCTTCGCCAGAGGCGATGGGGCAGGAGCCGGCCCCGGCGGAAAATGAGGAAACCGGGGACGCAGTCGACGTTCGACGGCCTGACCCAGTGGACTTTCACCCTGGTCGTGATGTTCTTGTGCCGTCAGGTAAAAAGGCCCGCATCCAGGCGAACATCGCCGCGATCAAGACTTTGCACGTCCTCGAGGCAGAAGATCGCTATGCCACATCGGACGAGCAGGACGTTCTTGCTCAGTGGTCCGGGTGGGGCGCAGTGCCGGAAATCTTCGATCCTCGTCGAGATGACTACGCCACCGAAAGAGCAGAGCTTGAATCGCTACTGAGCTCGACCGAGTGGAATCGCGCACGACACACCATCCTCAACGCCCACTACACCGACCCGGCTATCGTTTCTGAGACCTGGAACCTCCTGCGCAGAGCAGGATTTCAAGGGGGACTCGTTCTCGAACCCGGAAGCGGATCGGGAACCTTCATCGGCCATGCCCCCACCGACGCACAGATGGTTGGCGTCGAACTCGACACCCTGTCCGCCCGCATAGCGGCCGCGCTCTACCCAAGCGCACAACTCAGAAACGAATCCTTCGCAGACACGGCAGTTCCTGCCAACGCGTTCGTTGCAACGGTGGGCAACGTCCCGTTCGGCGACATCAAACTCTGGGACGACGCGCACAATCGACGCCAACACAGCATCCACAACCACTTCATCATCAAATCGCTCGACCTCACCGCTCCCGGTGGTTACGTCGCACTTCTCACGAGCCGATACACCGCCGATGCAGCCAATCCCGCTGCACGCCGAGACATGGTGGACCGCGCGGACCTCGTGGGTGCCGTGCGACTTCCTACAGGCGCATTCCGCCGAGTGGCCGGTACCGAGGTCGTCACCGACCTGCTGGTCTTCCGCGTCCGTGAGGAAGGGCAGGAACCAACCGAAGCAACCAGGCAGTTTGCTCGCACCAATGACCTGCGGATCGACGTTGACACCGCTGACGGATATGCCCCGCCGGCAACGGTCGGCATCAACGACTACTTCCTGAAGAATCCCGACCATGTCTTGGGGGCGCTGACGGTAGGACATGGAATGTACGGCTCCAACGAGCTGCGGGTCC
>NZ_BCSW01000095.1 GCF_001571065.1 Dietzia cinnamea NBRC 102147 | reverse complement strand
AAACCCGAGCTGATCGCTCAGCTCGACTGGGGCGGTTCGTATAAGAGAGCCATCGTCCGTCAACTAGTCACTACGCTCGCTGACAACCAGCACCGGTACTTCGACACCCTAGTCGCGCTGATCTTGGCAACAGCTGAGATCGATCCTTCCTCACTGAAGCGGCTCGATGACGGTGCCGCCAAGTATGAGTCCGCAATCGCGGCACTCAGAGTCCTTCAGGACATGGTCGGACCGTACCGCGCTATGCGGTCGGAAGCAGAGGCGGCAGCGCAACGTCGCCGCCTTGACCAGGAGCGCGCCGAGCAGAAACAGGCGCTCGCACGTGAGACATCGGAGCTGAACGCCGAGTTCATTTCTATGCACTCCCAGCAAGCGCAGGCGCGTGGCTATGCCCTGGAAAACCTGCTCAATCGGCTCTTTGCCCTATACGACATCGACGTAAAGGGACCGTTCCGCATTCAAGGGGAACAGATCGACGGCGCCTTCACGTTCGAAGGAACCGACTACCTCCTGGAGGCAAAATGGACGCAGGAGCTGAGCACCACTTCCGACCTGTCGATTTTCGCAGAAAAAGTGCGTCGCAAGCTGGACAACACCCTTGGGTTGTTTCTCTCCATCAGTGGCTTCCAGCCCAACGCCGTGGCTCTGAGCGGAGAAGGTGGCCGACGATTGTTACTGCTCGCAGAGGGTTACGACTTGGCGATGGTGCTCGACGGGAAGATCCTGCTAGACGAGCTGCTACGTCGGAAGAAGCAACACGCGGCCCGCACCGGCGAGATCCTACTTCGCGCTGCAGACATCCTGTCCTGAAAACATCAACGGATGCCGATGCTCTCTCACACCCCTGTTGATAGTCGGCCGGAAGGTGTCGTTCAGGCCTTTTTCGGCATGCGTTCATGCACACGCAGAGCCGACTCAGTAAGTCGAGTCAGCGGGTAACCGGCGAGGTGAAGCCACCGCAGGACACCCCATTGCAAGGTGGCGGCAGCGGCCTCTACAACCTCTGTGATGAAGACGGGGTCCGGCATCCGTGTGCTGCGAAAATGGCCAGGCTCGTACTCCTCGCCGATCTCGACGTCGTAGCCGACCATGCCGAACCAGTTTTGACCGTGCCCCGCTCCGCTGGCCGCGTTCCATAGGAACGACCAACGGTCGGCGTCACCGCCGACCGTTTCCGCCGCCTGGCGAACAAGCCCCTCGTATCCAGGCGGTTTGTCCTTCGGTGAGGCACCAGCTCCGAGGTCGCCGGCGCGCTGCACGGTGTCAGCCATCCGCTGGTCAATGCGCTCGACAGGGTATCCCCCAGCCAGCTGTGCCTTGCGCTCGTACCCGAAGTCCTTGTACATCATCCGCAGTAGCCGACGCACGCACTCACATGGGTCGTCAACATCGGCCAGCAGCCAGACCGCATGTGCTCCAGACTCAAGACCGGCCCTGCCCATGAGCAAGTACGGCCGGTATCGCACATTATTAACATGGGCTTCGTCGAACGAGTACGGCGCCACCAGGTCGGCCCACAGCAGCATGTGCTCGATGCCCGCGCACAGGTAATTGTGCGACCACGCCGACACCTTTTCCCACGGGTACAACGCATCGGCGCACGCGAGGAGGCTGGCGGGGATCGGATCGACCGCACCGTCCAGAGCGAGTTCGCACGCCCGGATTGAGTAGGTCGCGCGCACCCAACGCTGCTGGTGTTCCTCACTGAGGAAGCCCTGGGGTGATGCCATCGGAGGATCATCGCACCAGTGCATTCGCCCAGTAAAGCGCAGAGGGTGAGACAGGCTCCTCGGGTTGGTCCCGAGCGGTGGCGCTCACTCCGGCCATATCGAGACGCTCGCGAGGCGCTGACAGTACTGCGTTATCGGTGGCGACCTCCATTTGACCGCCCCCTCTCGACCTCGCGCTCGGCTCCTGAGCTGTCCCGGGGGTTTCGGACACCGGATCTGAGGCGGATGATCGCTTCGGGAGGGAGTCCAGGATGCCTGCTGCCAAGCCGCCGGAATTTCGGCGCCGAGCTGTTGAGCTTGCTCGTCTGCGGGAGAAACCGATCGCCGAGATCGCCCGGGACCTGGGGATCAGCGAGTCCTGTCTGCGCCGGTGGATGGACCAGGCCGACGTCGACGAGGGGCATAAGTCCGGTCTGACGAGCGACGAGCGTGCGGAACTGGCGCGTCTACGCCGTGAGAACCGTGTCCAGGCGATGGAGATCGAGATCCTCAAACGAGCCTCGGCGTACTTCGCCCGAGAGAACGTGCTCCCAAAATAGTGGCCCGGCTGATCCATGACCTCGCCGCCGACGGGTTCCCCGTGGCGGTGGTCTGCCGGGTCCTGCAGGTACCGCGATCGTCGTACTACGACGCGATAGCCGTGCGTCCGCCGACGGAACGCGAGATCACCGACGCGCATCTGCCGAACGAGATCATCGACATCTATGCCGCGAGTCGGGGCACCTACGGCGTCCGGAGGGTGCATGCCGACCTGGTGCTGCGGCGCGGTCACCGGTGCGGTCACTGCCCCAGCTACCGCACCGAGCCTTCATCACTGCCGATCCTGGCGGCCCAACGCATCGACGCCGAAGCACTTGCCCGCGACGCCGAAAGCCGAGGGTGGATCGACGAAGCCGACCGTCACCACAAGCTCCTGGACCGCCTCGATGCGCTCATCGCCGACACGGAAGCCGCTGCAGGATGACCGCCCGCGACAAGATCAACCTCGTCGAACGCGCCTGCACAGACCTGGCCCACGAAGGCAGGCCGGTCACTATCGTCGCGATCGCAGCCGCCACCGGACTTAGCCGCTCAACGATCTATCGCAGCACCGTACTGCGCAGCATCATCGAGCACCACAAGCATCCCGAAACTCCGATGACCGCGCTCACCGATGAGCTCACGACGCTGCGAACCGCGGTCAACACCCTCGCAGAAGCAGTGCGACGCCACGACGAGCAACTCCGCCGCATGCGCCGCTGACTGCGTTATCCGGCCAACGGACCATCAGGCCCCCGATTAGCCGGATAAGCCTACGACAACTCGCTCATGGAGTCATTTTTCGGATCGATGCAGATCGAACTGCTCGACCGCCGCTCCTGGGCCACCCGTGCCGAGCTGACACAGGCGATCTTCGAATGGATCGAGTCCTGGTACAACCCCAGGCGTCGCCACTCGGCGCTCGGCTACGTCAGCCCCGTCGACTACGAGAACCGTTCCGAGACCGCCGCCGCCGCGGCATGATCACCACACAACACCTGTCCGAGAAAACCGGGACAGCTCACTCGCCCGCCGACACAGCCCGGGCAGCCCCCCTGGCCGACACCCGCGGCCCCGCCGGTCTCTCCCGCGCCATCGCCGACACCATCCGCACCGCACTGTCCGCGCATCAACCAGCGAACGTGATCGACGAACGCATCAAGAGCGCCTTCGCTGTCGGCGAGCCCTTGGCTTTATGGTGACTCCACAACAGAGAAAACCCCCACCAGCGCTGACCCGGGTTTCCAAGACCGGGGAACTCCGGTCAGTAGTGTGCAACTTATGACTGACCGGGCAAAAGGCACGCTAATCTGGATCAACGGTCCTCATGGCAGCGGGAAGACCCACACCGCTGCAAATCTGACACGAAGACTACCAGCGGCCCAGCTCGCAGATCCGGAGCATGTCGGCTTCGGCTTGCGCCGCATGTACCCGCGAACCGCACGCCCGGACTATCGCAGCCTCGACGCCTGGATAACCGCAACGAGCTCGACAATGATCGACATTCTGGACCGCACTGGCGGAACGGTCATCGCTCCTCAAACCGTAACCGATACAGCAACGCTGACCCGACTGCTCGATCCCGTCCGTCAAGCGGAACACCGAGTGCTCCATGTCACCCTGATGACTGGACTCGGAGAACTTCAACGCCGATTGCGCACGCGCGGAGATGTCATCGCTTCTTACGCCCAGCGTCAATCCGAAACCGCAATTAGAGTCCTCTCCGCCCCAGCGTTCGCCAGCCACCTCGACACTACGAACCGGACCGTTCAGCAAGTTGCTGACGACATCGCCACGCTGGCTGGGCTTGAATTAACTCCTGATCGCACGAATATCCTGAGCAGATCAATCCGAAGCACGTGCCTCAGGATCAGCGCGATCCGAGCCCCCTGGGCCTAACCGGCCCCAAGTAAGCCAATTGGACACATACCGAATACCTGCGGGTTACCAGTCATCACCTGGCGGCGCGACGGCGTCTCCCGCACCATGAGCGCTCACCGCTTCGCACTCCTGTTGGCCTACGGCGACGACGATTCCTATACCGTCGGCGAGCACCGGTGCAGCGAACCACTGTGCGTCCGGGTCGACGACGGGCATGTCATCCCCTCCACACCAGACCGCGATCCTGCGCTACGCCGTGGCCTGCTGTCGCGCCGACGCCAATCGCGCCACCGGAGACGGACGCACCCGCGCCCAGCGAGCACTCGCTGTCCGCGCCGCGATCCGCAACGGATGAGACGCTGTCGCCTACGCCGAGGCCGTCGGAAGGGTCGATCACCGCGACCTCCCGACACTGTTCTAACTACTTCCCCCGCGAACGCAGACGCCCCGCCAACTGGCGGGGCCCGTAGCGCTTCTGCGGGTCGTAGGGTGTGTCAGCGTTGGCCTGGCTGCCACATCTGCCGGGGGACGTAACCGTGCGCCCCGCGCGCTGCGGCGCGGGAGCGACGCGCACCCGCCCAGTGCTGGCAGAGCGTCCACTTCAAGGGCGTGTGCTCGAACAGAACCCCTGCCAGGTTCGACGAGTACCGGGACGTCTTGAGCGCGTGCAACCAGCCACCACTAAGCCACAGAGCAGCCCCTGTTGCGATCGTCCAGCCCGCCCACGGCCCGCTCGACATTGCGCCCATAAGACCAACCACCAGCACGAGGGCACCGCCCACGCGGCCGAGGGCCGGGAAGAGCGCCCACGTGATCAGTAGACCCAGGGCAAGCCCTGCAAGGTGTGCCATGACCGTGCCCCTAA
>NZ_BCSW01000094.1 GCF_001571065.1 Dietzia cinnamea NBRC 102147 | reverse complement strand
GTCGACGAGAAGCGCTCTGGGCGTCCACGCACTTTTGATCATGTGGCGATCACCGCAGCCCTTCCATTGACGCCGCCGCCGAAGTCACTGGGGGACACGGGACATCAGATCCGGAAGTGCCTGTAGAGTTTCACGCGGTAACATTCGGCGAGTTGAAAGAAGCTTCGCTTTGAAGAAAATTGTCGGTGCCACGGTATCCATGTTGGTCGCGTCAAGCCTTCTGGCTTTGCCGCACGCAAACGCGCAGCTGCCTGCACTGCCGCAATTCTCGTCCATTGAAGACCTGATGACAGGCTCGGCAAATGGGCAGGTCCTCATCCAAGAGGCCCGTAATGCTCACGGGTAGCGGCTGACGGCTAACTGGAATGTGGCGACGGGCCAGGTGCAGTCTTTCGTGGACGGCAGGATGGTTCGTAACGAATCGATCGGTCAGCTGCGCCGAGAGTTCGAGATGCGCTACTTCGGGCGCATTCTCAGCGCCTCGGAGAACCCACCTTCCAATGTGACCGAGGCGGTTACGGGGATTCAGCCTGCAGCTGGTAAGGCCTGCTCTGACCTGCTCAATGCTGTCTCTATTGCGAACGGAATCCTCTGGGTCGCGGCGGGAGCGACGGCGGTTACAGTGGGTGGTGGACTCGTGGCCGGTGGTGCCGGGGTGGTCACCAGTGGAATCATCGGCGTTGCTGGCCGCTACTGCTAAAGGGTAAGTGAGACCTACAGATAGGAGCGGGGATGCAAAATTTGGGAAGCATTCGTCCAATGGCTGTTTTTATCTCATCCACAATGCTGCTAGTCCTGTTCGCTGTGTTGTGGTACACAAGTATCGATAGCTCCAATGGAGTCATATCGCTATCGATAGGCCTTGGGCTGTTCCTCTCATTGTCCTGCGTGGCGCTCACGGCTCACGTCAATGAATGGAATCTCGCAGACAAAAAGATACTCTTGAGAACGGCCGGCCTTCTTACGTTCTCAACTATCTCTTTGTCAGTCGCCTTTAGCGTGATTGCTACGTAGCCAGTGATCGATCTTCGAGAGCTCACCCGTGTCAGACCTGCGTTGGGCCTCCCTAGCCTCGGCGTTTCACGCGGAGTTAGTGGCGCGGCCGGGGTGGTGAGATGAGAAGTGCTCCCGAACTGGGATGAAGCGACTTGTCCAGGGTCAGCGTCATCACAGTTCGAGGAGCACTGGCAGATAGGGCTTGTCGGTACCGCAGGTCCGGCGAGTTGGTACCGCTGTTCCGGCGACCCGGAACCGGCCCGTGCGCGAGGCGGGCCGGCACCGTCGGGGCCTATTCCCAGTAGCCGGTGGTCGCCCGGGCTTGGTCGTCGCGCTGTCGGCGCATGTCGACCTCGCCGAGGTTGATCTCGCGGGCATTGTTGGCCAGCCGGTTGACGATGGAGTCCGCAGCAACCCGATCAGGCAGCGCCTCGAGCCAGTACGCCGGCCGAGATTGGGAAGCGATCATCGTCGGCAGCCGGTGCTCCCGGTTGGCCAGCACGGCGAACAAGTCGTTGGCGGCTTCAGGATCGATGCCCACGGTGAGGAAGTCGTCGATGATCAGCAACTCCACGTCCGAGAGGTCATTGAGCATCTTCTGGTGCCGGATACCGTCACCGCGGGCGATGACCAGCCGCCGGGCGAGCTCGTCCATCCGGGCGTAGGTGACGGTGTGCCCGTTCTGGCAGGCCGCGATCCCGATCGCGCAGGCCAGGTAGGTTTTCCCGCCGCCGGTCGGTGAGAGGACCAGCAGGTTGGTGGGGTCTTGTCGCCAGTGGTGCCCGGCGTAGCGTTTCATCCGCACCGGGGTGATCCCGCGTCCTTCCTGGTAGTTGATCTCGGCGATCGAGGCCTGCGGGATCGGGAACTTCGCGGCGCGGATCAGCTTGTCGATCCGGTGGGCCTGGCGCTGATCCAGAGCGTCGTCGACGGCGGTGAGGAAGATCTGCTCCGGGGTGAGCTCGTCATTGGCCTCATCGCTGATCAGCTCCTCGAACCGGGTCGCCACGTGCGTGATGCGCAGGCTGCGGAACTTCTGATGATCGATCTCGGTGAACATCACACGCCCTCCCCGCTGCGGCCGCGCGCATAGTGATCGGCCGACCGGACTTGGATCGCACCGTCGTCTCGGGCCCCGGCCGGTGGCGGGGGCTTTCGAGTGGCCGCCGCCGGCACCACGGGCCGGGGCGCCTTGCCATCGGAGTCGATCGTGGCCATCACGCGTTTGAGCACGCTGTAACTGCCGGCACCGTTCTGGTTGAGCAGCACTTGGCAGGCCGCCTCGAGCCGCTGGCGACTCCGCTTGCCCAGAGTTTCGAGGATGTTCTGGCAGTCCAGATAGCCCTGCGCCTCGATCACGTGACGATCCAGGATCTGGGCGATCACCTGCTCGGTGGCGGGGCCGAACCCGCGGGCACGGTCGGTGAACCACTGACGCGACCAGAGCCCGTCGATGCCCTGATGCTGCTTCGGGGCGTGGGCGAGCACGGTGGAGTACTGGCCTTTGCGGCCGTAGCGGCGTAGGTGCTCGCAGACGACCTGATCGCCGTCGAAGATCGTCACCGACTGCGCGGTCAGCCGAACGCGCAGCAGCTGACCGGCGAAGGTGTACGGCACCGAGTAGTACTGCGAATCGCAGGACACGTGATAGTTCCGCCCGACCTTGAGCTGCTTCCACTCCACCGTGGCGAACCCGTCGTCAGGCAGCGCCGCCAGCAGCGGCGCTTCGTCGGATTCGAACCGCTCCCACCGGGTCGTACCGTCAGCCCGACGGATGGCGGTATTGATCTCCGCGACCCGTTCGTCGATCGCCGAGTTCAGAGCCTCGACGGTGGTCCACACCTCCTCGGCGAGATAACCGATGACGCGCTTGTTGACCACGTCCACGGCCGATTCCACGGCCGCCTTGTCGCGGGGTTTCCGGACCCGCGCCGGCACGATCGCCGTGCCGTAATGGTCGGCCAACTGCTGATAGCGGACGTTGACCGCCCTGGCCGCCTCACCCTTGGCCTGCCGATGGGTGGCGGTGGTCGGATTGTCGGGCACCACCATCTGCGGCGCTCCGCCAAAGAAGTCGAACGCCGCGACGTGCGCGTCGATCCAGGACGGCGACTTCATATCCGTGAAGCCGCGGCAGAACACCGCACCGGAATACGGCAGCACCCCCACGAACAAGTACAGCTTGGTGACCTCCCCGGTGACCGCGTCGAGGACCTCAAGGGTGTCACCGGCCCAGTCGACCAGCATCGTTCTGCCGGGTTCGTGATGCAGCGTCGCCACGACATCCTTGACCCGTGCGTGCTCGGCAAACAGGGCACAGTACTGCGAGTACCCGTACTTCTTGCCCGCCCCGGCGGGGTCGGCGAGGTACTTGCCCCACGCTTGCTGGATGGTGAAGTGCCGGTTGAACTTCATCGACGCCAGCACCCGATCAAAGTCCGGCTTGGTGTAGTCCTCCGAGACGCGTTTGCGCCCATCGGGGAACATCCCGGCGATCTCGGCCGGGTTCATCGACGACGCCTGGCCGGCGGTGATGCCGTACGCAGTGATCGTCTTCTTCACCGCCGCGAACACCCGACGGCGGCGACGATCTCGCTATAGCTATGCCCGGCCAGCGCCAAAGTCATGATGGCCTTGTAGTCGGCCACGTGAGCCTCCTCAAATAGGGAAAGACGGCGCAGTCGCGCCGCCTCACCTCGAGCAGACCACCCCACACGCCACGAGGAGTACCAAGTCGCCAGAATCGAAGTACCGGATCGCCAGACTACCGGTACCCACTGGCCCTATCTGCCAGAGCACTTCCAAGGTGAAGTCGAACGGGTCGGTCCGGCGGTTGCCGGTCAGTGCTGATGAGTGTGGCGTGGTCTCGCACGTCGGGTTGGCGATGCTGCGGGAGTTGGCCGAGCACACCGGCCTGGTCGAGGCGATCGATGATGCTCTGGAAGACTCCTATAGCGGTGCGTGGGCCCACTCGTCGGGACAGGTGCTGACCGATCTGGCCATGGCGGTCGCCGACGGCGCGGATCCGATCATCGGGATCCAGGTCCTGGGTGACCGTGAAGGCGTGTTCGGGCCGGTGGCCTCGATGCCCACCGCATGGCGGGTGCTGGACCGAGTCGACGCCGAGCATCTGCGCGCGTGCGTACAGCCCGGGCCGCAGCACAACAGGTGCCGTGGGCGGCAGGAGCCGGCCCGGACCTGGGCAAGGAACTGTGTGCATCGATCTGAACGCCACGATCACCATGGCCCACTCGGAGAAGAAGAACGCCGCCGCGACGTGTAAGCGAACGTTCGGCTTTCACCCATTGCGGGAGTTCTGGATCGTCCCGACATCGCTGGCGGGGAGACGCTTCGGGGATTACGGATGACCCCAACGATTCGTGCGACGAACACAATAGCCCAACCCACATCGTCGACCTCGTTGGGAAAGCTACGCGAGCAATAGTCGAGACCATGACGCTCGTTGACCAAATCGCAAAGGGCTCGCAGTTCGCATAGCCCTCAGCGTGGAGCGTTGCAGCGGGCAGGCCCTTCCATCGCGCGGTGGAAGGGCCCGCCTTGTGTCTCGAACTGCAACGGAGCAGCTGTCAGCTGGATTCGAGGCAGCCAGCCTGTTGAGAAATTCCCGCGAATCAATCGGCACCCCAGTGAGAAACTGACAGATTGTTTGAGAACCGTGTCGGTTGCCAACCGATCTGTCACTTTGAACCTGGCCGATCAGGTAGTTGTCACCGACTTGTCAGTCGCCGATTGTCACGAAGTTGGCAGGATCCTAGCTCCTGACAGCTAGTGACAACGGGCGCAGCACGACCGGCCTAGAGAGACTTTGTGCTGCCTCGCGATCGCCAAGGGCGACGACTCTCTGCGCGCCCTCGACCTCACTTTCCCTGGCTTTGATCAGCGCATCACCGAAGCAACCGATCGAAACGTGCTCGACACGATCTTCGACGCCGAAGGCGTGTCGTATCCGTGACCGGCAAGGAACGGTCACCCGAACTGGCGCCTGCGGTGTGTCCGGGCGCTAACTTCATGACCCATGAAGCAATGCGAGCCTCAACGCATCCTTGGATGGTTCCACCTTCCTGAAGACCGC
>NZ_BCSW01000093.1 GCF_001571065.1 Dietzia cinnamea NBRC 102147 | reverse complement strand
TTTGATGAGATGCCTGGTCGGCTCCCGGACGCTGGCAGCCCCATGGATCCACCGGCTCGTCCTGTGCCTTACTAACTCATCTCGCCATAATCTGTCGCAGAGTGGTCCTCAGCAGGGGTGTGTGAGGCAGAATCGGGTCACGAGGCTGTCTCCACTGGCCCCCGAGCAGCGTCAGCGGCTACCAACTTTCGCTGAAATGACCTGTCAAGACCTCGAAGGCTCCACTCCTGGCGCACCCGAGTAGACGATTGAGCCTGCGGGGCAGCGGCAGCCCCGGCCGTCCCGCACTGGAGGGCACCTTGTGAGACCTGATCGAGAACCTGACCCGCGGGCGCACCTGCCCGACACGCTCTACGACCTCGCACAGCACCATGCGCGACGAGCTATCAGGGAACCGCGTGTCGCGGATCCGCTCGACGAATATGACCGCACAACATCCCTCGGGGCGGCTGCGGAGTTCTTGGCGAAGTCGACGCTCGCTGGCATCAGCGTCACCCTCCTCGCGGGGAGCAGCAGCACCGCTACTCTCGCCGAATTCGGGGCGCGTCAAACCGCACCAAAGAGAGGCATTGGCGAGCCAGTGACAGTCGGCGCCGTCGACGCCGTGAAACGGCTCAACCAGCTGGCCGCGATATCTCCCGCGTTGCCCCAGCCAGATAACCTGTTCGCGACTCGCAACCGGGCGATCCACCTGGGCGCGTTACCGACGCCGACCGACGCCACCGCAGCCCAAGCTGAGCTCGTAACGTGGGTGGACGTCGTTCTAGAACGACGTCGTGCTCTACATCAGTCCGGCGACTGGGAAACGTTCTGGTCACCGACGTACGCAGAGATCGCGACCTCGATCCTCGATGAGACATACGAGGAACTACGAAGGGTGTTCGATCGGGCGGTGCAGGACGCAGCCGCGATGTACGGATCACTGGTCGACGACTTGGAACCGGAGGCCCGACAGATTCTGATTGAGACACTGGTGCATCGCGCCCACTCGGTCGATCTCTACACCCAGCCTTACCGATGTCCGGCATGCCACAATCACACCTTGCACGGCCTCTACGAGTTGCATCGGACGGTAGAGGTCGATGACAGCGACGCGCCCGAAAGTGTCGGCTACTTCGTGAGGGAAACAGCGGAACTCGACTTCATTCACTGTCCCGTCTGCGACCTTCATCTCGATCGGAGCCTTGCCGGCTTCACCGACGTCCCACTTACCCGTGACCACGGTGACAAGAACGCCACCTCGGACGAGATCGAGGCTTGGAACGACAATCAGTACGAGAAACATCGCATCGCCTTCGAGCACGCGGAGATCGGCGAACCAGAAGAGCCCGATCACTCATAGCCAAGAATGGGCGCCTCCTGAGACCGGGGCCATCACGTCACCGTCATAGCCCTCGTCAGCCTGACGATAACCATCGGATCCGCCAGTTCCCTCCCCGATCAAGACGCCCCGCCACCGCCCGCAGTATCGGGTACGAGCTGTAAGCCGCTTTGGGCAATGGTCTTTCTTTTGTTCGGACTTCGTTCTGATGAGAGCACGGTGCATGAGACTTCGCTGGAACCTCCGCACATCACTCACTCAAGCCGGCCAGGCGCTGTCGCTCTCGTTCAGATAACTCAGATCTTCCGGGAATATCAGCCTGTCGGCGAATATACTCGAGTTCATCGGGCAATTCTGGAGGCCATGGCCAGTCACTACCACGGGGAGACTCTAGGTCCAAGTCCTCATTAATTCCCAACTCGGACCGCATGGCATTTCGCAACAGACCGACGAGATCTCGCGCTCGAAAGTACTGCGGATAGAAATCTGCGAAGAAGCCGCCCACTTCTACGGTGCTACTAATTTCCATGAGCGCACCGGACACACGGTCTGCCAGCTCGCCTACTTGTTTGCCAGCCACCAAAGAAAGATCAGCCAGCAACGGCTGAAGTTCATCGTCCCACCGAACGTGGTATTCGAAAAGCAACTCCTTCCGCAGTTCATCGTCCTCGGCCGATGCAGGCTTCGTATCGTCGTAAGGAAGAAAGGATGCCGCGCCATCTATGTCACGCAGCATCGCCTGTACCAAGACCAGATACTGCGCGTAACCCCGTTGCCGGTTCTCGGTCCAACGACGCGCATCCGACTCCGCTAGGCGCCGGCGTTCAGCCCTGGCTCCGAGGAATGTGGAGAGCGCGACACCTCCAAGCGAGCCAATCACCCCGATCAAGCCGACGAGGATGGCGGTCACTGGCTGCAGATCCACAGCGGTTCTTCCTCCCGTCACGAGCCTAACGACCCGAACCTGCAATATCGTCGCCCTTAGCGAGGTCGTCTGCAGCCCTGATCGGCTGCCTCCGGTTCGACACGTCGTGGTAGACGGGTGGCGACCGGAGCAGCTTCACGCTCGTCGCGACACACCGGTCTCCCCTTCAGAGAAACTCGGTCGCGCTCCATTGTCGGCCATGTCCTAATCGGCATGACCCTAAACAGCACTACGGGGCCAACCGTCACGGCGTGCGACGTTGTAGCGCTCGGTACAGCGTGGAGCGGCCGACCCCGAGATCGCGGGCGATGGCCGACGGCCCCTCCCCCGCCTCGATGCGGGCGCGGGCCTTGTTGATTTGCTCGTCAGTCAGGACGCGTTTGCGTCCCTTGTACTTTCCCTTCGCCTTGGCGATGGCAATGCCCTCAGCCTGGCGTTCACGGATGATGGCCCGCTCGAACTCGGCGAACGCCCCGAGCAGTGTCAAGGGCCATTGAGTTCTGCCCAGGGGCGGTCGTGAGACCTGCCCGGTGACGGTCACCAGATCTGCCCGGAGATGGCCATGGGATCTGCCCACAGGGGCTGGCCATCTCCGGTCCCGGGATTGTCAGGTCAAGGGCCTCACCCCCTGGCCGGCGAGTGCTTGGGTGAGGCGGATGGAGTCGCCACTGGTCTGGCAGACGTGAGCGTGATGCAGGAGCCGGTCCACTGTCGCGGTGGCGATGGTCTTGGGCATGAGCTCGTCGAAACCGGCCGGGTGCAGGTTCGAACTGATCGCGATGGCGCGTTTCTCGTAGGCGGCGTCCACCAGGCGGTAAAGCCCTTCGGCGGCGTCGGTGGCCACCGGCAGCAGTCCGATATCGTCGACGATGATCAGGTCGGCGCGCAGGATCTTGGCGATGGCCTTGGTGACGGTGTCGTCGGCGCGGTGCCTGCGCAACAGCACGCCGAGGTCTTCCAGGGTGAACCAGGAGACCTTCAGCCCCTGCTCGACGGCTTGCTGTCCGAGCGCCTCGAGTAGGAATGTCTTGCCGGTCCCGGAGGGTCCGCAGACCACGAGGTTCTCTTTGCGATGCACCCACTCCAGCGTCCGCAACGCCTGTTGAGTCGGTGCAGGGATCGAGGAGGCGGACTCGTCCCAGGCGTCGAAGGTCTTGCCGGTGGGAAATCCGGCGGTGGCGCGGCGTGTGGCCAGCGAGGCCCGGTCACGGCCGTTGGCCTCCTCGGCCAGCAGAGCGCGCAGCACCTCGGCCGGGTCCCAGCGTTGGGACTTGGCGGTGGCGAGCACTTCGGGCGCGTGGCGGCGAATGTGCGGCAGTCGCAGGCGCCGCAGGATGGCGTCCAGGTCGGCGGGCAGTGGCGGACTGGCCGGCACACCCAGCGCCGGAACCTCGGTGGTGGTCATCGGTCTTCCTCCTCAGAATCGGTGGCCAGTGGTGACTGCTGGCCCAGGGCGGCCCATCCGGCGGTGCCCTGGGTCAGCGACCGGTCCTCACCCGCAGAGTGCGACTGCCCGGTAGCGCCGGAGGCGGCGTGGTGGTTGAGGATCGAGGGCAGATCGGCCTCGGCGAACCGGTTGTGCAGGGCCGCGTGCCCGAGCGCCCAGTCGACCTCGTCGGGGTCGAACAACTTGGCCAGGGCGACGGCCTCGGCCATCTTCACGCGCATCTTCGTCGTGCCCGCAGCGGCGGCCTCGGTCAGCCACAGCCGGGCCCCGTCACCGAGTGCCAGGAACGCCGCATCCGCGGCGTTGCGGGCGCGGGGTTGGCGGTGCAGGGCACCGGCCGGGGCGTCTGGGAAGTGCGCATCGGCAAGTCGCGGGCTTCCCGGGGTCGCCCGCAGGTGGCGGGCCACCTCCACCGGCCCAGCGGGTCCGACGTGCACCACGACGATCTGCTCACCGGCGCCGGCACCATGGGCGCGGACCCAGACGGTCTCGCCGAGCAGCGTGTGCGGTACCGAGTACTGCCCGGATTCGAACGTCACCATCGGCGAGTTCACCGGCACCTGCCGCGTGGTCCCCAGCGCCACCGTGTACGCCTCGGTCGGCACGGTGTGCAGACGGGCCCGTTCCTGAGCGAGCATCTGCGCTGGGGCTCGCCGAGTGATGCGGTGCTCCCGGTCGTTGACCTGCTCGCACCATTGCTCGCACGCCCCCTCCAGCTCGGCGAACGAGGAGTACTCACCGCGCAAGTTGGTGTCCTTGGGCACCAGGTCGGCCTTGGCGACCTTGACCGTCGACTCCGAGCCACCCTTGGAAGCCGGATCCGCGGGCTCGCACGTGAGCACCGTGACCCCATAGTGGCGGGCGAACGCCACCATCTGCGGGTTTCGCACCGCCATTCCCGCCACATGCTCCACGGTGACGGTCTTCTCGTTGTCGGTCAGCACATACGTCGGCGCACCACCCAGGCGGCGCAGCGTCACATCCAGGGCAGCGAACACGCTCGGGGCGGTCCTGTCGCGGATCGGCAGGACCACTCGGAACCGTGACCACGCCAGCCACGCGCAGAACAGCACGGTTTTCACCCCGTCGATCACCGGACCGTCACCGAAGTCGTACTGCAGCCACAGGCCCGGCTCGGTCACCCATGGCCGGTGCACCCGGGCGTTCCCGAGCCGGTAGGACTTCTTCACCGCCGCCACCGCCCGACGCGTGGTGCGCTCCGAGCCGGTGAACCCCACCGCGAGCAGCTTCTCGTGGACCACGTCCGCACGGATTTTGCCGCCCGAGCGCTCCACCCACTCCTCGACCTTCGGCATGAGCTCGTCCATCAACTGCGGCCGCGCGGCCGGCTTGTCGGTCAACCGGCCCGCATCACGAGCCGTGACATAGCGGGCGACGGTGTGGTGCGAGACCCCGGCGAGCTCGCCGGCATCCCGATAG
>NZ_BCSW01000092.1 GCF_001571065.1 Dietzia cinnamea NBRC 102147 | reverse complement strand
AGGGGGAAGTAGGGCCGCAACTGCCTCGGCAGATTGCTGACGTGCTTGGCCCCGTCATCGACCGCGCCGTCCTCGACCGGCGAGGAATGACCGCAGACCGTAACGCCGTCACCTATGACTCGTCGATCGCCACCGAGCGTGGCCTTGTGGTTCCTGTAGGAGAGCAAGACGACGTTGCCCTGCAATCCTTGCGCTACAACGCCGACCACAACATCATCGAGAAGTACACCAAAACAGGTTGGCAAGATTCTGGCTGCTTCAAATCCCGGATTGCCGAGACACGGGCCATTCTGGAGCTCCGCGACACCTATTTGTCGCTGATCGAACTCCAGCGCAAAGGAGGCGACTCCGCAGACAAAGACGCTCTACGAGCTGCGTTGAACGATCGATACGACGCCTACATCTCACGCTACGGCTTCCTAAACCGCTTCATCTGGACTGAACCCAAGGACGTCACCCAGGAACAGCACGACAAAAGGCTCTCAGAAGCGCTCGACCAGTGGATTAAGAATGAAGGCAAGATCCTCGAGGCCGAGGACCGGGACGACATCCCCGAGGACGTCTACTCTCGCCTTGATGATGAAGCGTGGATTCCCACCACATCACGATCTAAGAAGCAGGACCATCTCACCACGCAACTGAAGCAAGATCCGTATATCGCTTCCGTCCTGGCGTTGGAGGCCTTCGATGACCAGCGCATGATTGGTCGCAAGGCCGCAGTATTCACCACCGACGTGCTCGACCCGGCCACGCCTATTGAGCACGCCGAGACCATCCACGACGCCCTTGCTGTGTGCATGGACGAAAGTGCCACCGTCGATGTGGACCGCATTGCCCAATTGCTCGACGTCCACACGGACAACGTCGAGGATCAGCTTCAATCCGAAGCACTGGCGTTTCGTTCCCTCTCAGACCCGACGACCTGGATTCCGCGGAGCCGGTACCTATCAGGAAACGTGCGGGTGAAACTGGAAGAGGCTGAAAAGGTTGCGGTCGGAGACGAGCGATACAGGGCAAATGTTACGGAGCTCCGCCGAGTCATCCCGACCAGAATTGAGGAAGGAATCAGTGTCCGCCTAGGCGTGACCTGGGTGACTGCCGATGACTACGAGCAATTCATCGCCGACACCTTCCGCATTGACAAGGAACAGGTCACGGTCGTCAACAGCAACGATCAGTGGACTATCGAAGGCAACAGTCACTACAACGGATACAAGGCTGACGCTCTCGCCTACGGAGTCATCCCGCAGCGCGGCACGTACAACACCACCGGGTACAACTTCGTCGGCACCGAGCGTGAGCAGCGGATCGCCAACCAAGGCGTCTCACTCGGCAAAGACCGCAGCGGCACACACGATCATTGGGTCATCCTCGATTCCCTAATGAACTCCCGACCGATTACGGTCAACCGGAGCAAGGCCTACAAAGAGGCCTATCCCGAAGGCGGAGAGATTCACGCCGGGGCAACGCGAGCGGCCAAACAACGAGCAGAACGCTTGCAAGAAGCATTCAGCGACTGGGCACTCAACGGAGATCCCGACCGCCGAGAGCGGATCATCACGGAGTACAACTGGCGTTTTAACGCCACCGTCGCGCCCAGCTACGACGGATCACGACGCAGCTTTCCGGGACTGGGGAAGACATTCAGCCCGTATCAGTATCAGCGCGATGCGGTCGAACGTATCGTCAACGAGCCGACAGTCTTGCTCAACCACGTCGTTGGAGCAGGCAAAACGGGCACCATGCTCATGGGCGCCATGGAACTCAAGCGACTGGGCCTAGTCCGTCAGCCCTGGATCGTGGTACCAAACCACATCGTTGACCAGGTAGCCCGCGAGGCCGCCCAGTGGTACCCCGCAGCCAACGTGCTCTCCGGCGCAGGCCGAACCTCGGTAAAAGAGCGGCAGACACTGCTTGCGCAGTCAGCGGCTCAAGATTGGGACATGGTCATCGTGCCATTGTCCGCATTCACGTTGATGAAAACATCGGCGCAGACTCGAGCGACCTTTATGGAACGCCAGCTCGAAGGCCTTCGGGAATCGTTGATCACCGCCAGCGAGGGATCAGGCACAGCAATCACGATGAAGAAGCTCGAGAGAGCAATCACCAAGGCCGAGCAAGAACTCGAGAAGGCTCTTGACGCCAGCGGCAAAGATGAAGGACTCACCTTCGAGCAAGCCGGTGCCGACTACCTGTTCATCGATGAAGCCCATCTCTACAAAAATCTTGCCCGCACGTCCGGCATCCAAGAACTCAGTCATTCCGGTTCGCAACAGGCCATGGACCTCAAGCTCAAACTCGACTATCTGCGTGACCGCAAGCGGATGGAAGCCTCCGACGCAGGCGTGGCCAGTGACGCCTACGTCGAACGAATCGCCTGCTTTGCCACCGGCACCCCGGTCGCCAACTCACTCGCCGAGCTGTTTGTTATGCAGACCTATCTCCGACCGGACCTCCTCGAGCATGCAGGTGTCTCCCACATCGACGCCTGGGGGAAGACCTTCACCGACACAACCGAATCCGTTGAACTCAACGCGTCCGGGACCAAACTGCGATCGGTCACCCGAGTAGGAAAATTCGCCAACGTTGGTGACCTCGTCGGCATCACCAGCCAGTTCACCGATGCCGTCACCCGCGACCAAGTTCCCGCCGATCTGCCGGCCAAACGCACCGGCAGCAACGTCGTCATCGACTTCGAGCCAAGCCAGGACGTACGCGACTTCATCCAAGACCTGGGCTTTCGAGCCGACAACGTTAATTCCAAACGCATGGACCTCGACAACGCCCTGAAGATCGCCAACGACGGGCGCAACGTCTCCCTTGATCCCCGTTCCGCACACCTTCCCGCACCCGCCGAAGGAGGTCGCGCACGCGAGGTCGCCGGCCGCATCCTCGCCGAACACGCCGCCGCCCGCGACAACACGTACGTCGACGCACTGGGAGAAGAAGCCGAACTTCGCGGCGGGCTGCAAATCGTGTTCTGCGACCGTTCCGTGCCCAAAGACGATGGCCAATGGAACATCTACGTCGGAATCAAGAACGAACTCATTGCCGGCGGCATACCCGCCGAGAAGATCGCATTCGTACACGACTACCCCAAACCCTCGGACAAGGCGGCACTCTACGAGAACTGCCGCAACGGGCGCATCAACGTACTCATGGGGTCAACCGAGAAAATGGGCACCGGCACTAACGTGCAGACCCGAGCTGTAGCCCTGCACCATGTCGACGTGCCCTGGCGTCCGGCCGATCTCGAACAGCGCGAAGGGCGCATCATCCGACAGGGCAATCAGAACTCGGAAGTCGCTGTCTATAACTACGTCGCGACCGCCACCTACGACACCGCGATGTGGCAGACCCTCAACCGCAAGGCTGCATTCCTCGAGCAGCTCTACGCCGCAGACCGGTCGATTCGCAGTATCGAGGACCTATCCACAGACAATCTGGCCGAATCCACCGCCCTCGTGAAAGCCATCGCCACAGGCGACGACCGCTACCTCAGACGGGTGGAACTTCAGCGCGACCTCGAAATGCTCGAAGGCCGACGAGACAGCCACATGGCCGAAGAGCGGGGAAGACGAGACGAGATTGCCACACTGACCAGATCCATCCCCAACACCGAAAAGAAAATAGAACTGCTCGCCAACGCAGCTCCTGCCCTGCAAGCGTGGACAGAGGCTGAAACCAAGCAATACACCGTCGGACGAGAGACCTTCACCGTCCGCAAGGAGGCCTCTGACCAGCTTCTGGAAGCGTTGCGAGCAGCTTACGTCCAGCTCCGCGGTGCCGGCCCCGGCGAGTCTTCACACGTTGCTACCTTCGCCGACGTCCCGTTGCAGGTAACCCGAATGATGGAGCAAGACCTGGTCATGCTCCGCTACGGCGACCTCCCCCTGGGCGGAACAGCCATCGAACAAGAGCAGCTCTGGCCTCAGCGAGAACGTCCAGAAGGGGGCGTATTTGGAGTCTGGGGCGCAAACGGCGAAGCAGATCCCCAAGCCTCGCAGAACGATGCAGCAGCCGAAGCCAAAACCAATCGAGCGGCCATGGCCAACGGGATTATGACCCGGATCGAGAACGCGATTGCGAGAGCACCAGGGCGCGTCGAGGCCAGCAAGGCCGAGCTGGCTACCGATCGTCAACGCTTGCAGGAACTGAACAGCACGCCGGCCCAGCCGTTCCCAGACGCCGCCAAACTCCAGCTCATGAAGACCGAGTTGAACAGCATCAACGACGACCTCGCAGCGTATGAGAACTCCGACGCCGCCAAGCTCGCCGAGGATGAGCTCGCGCTCCGCCTCGCAAGCAAGGGATACGACGACGGATGGTCGCTCATGCTCAATCCGACACCGGCACTCATCGAAGAACTCGGATTCGAGACCGCCGACGAAGTTCGAGAAATGATGCGCCAACGTGAGGTCGAAGCACTAGAAACCTGGGCAGCAATCAATCCCGCCGCCCCGGCAACCCAACCAGACGCCGGACACGACGACACACGGCTGGGAGAACTCAAAGAAGCGCTGGCCGCAGCGACCACGCCGCTGAGCATGGCCGAGCTAGACGCCGCCGAACTGCTCGACGACGAGATCGGGCTACACGACTCGAGATTCAGCGAGCCTCTAATCGTGCGCGCCTCCCGCCTGGAGAACCTGCTCAACACCCAGCCGATGCGCACAGTCATCGACAGCCTGGAAAACCTATCGGCGGCCTACACGATCGCCAATGAAGTGGAATCGGCCACCTGGGACGGTGACCGGCCCATCCAGAGCGCCCGCCAAGACTTCGCCGACAACGCACTGAACAGGGGAGTGGTCAGCCTCTATTCGGTGTCAGACGAGGTGGCTATAGATCTCCCCATTCACTCCGTGGCCCTCGATAATCCGGATCAGATCGCCCGCAATGCGATCAAAGCGGTCGCACACGAAGTCGACCGGGTCGCCAGAACGACCGACGACAAGCAGCCCGACCCCGGCACGAACACAACAGACGAGGCCTCCACATCGTTAGAGGGCTTCCTCTCCTCCTACCTGGAACATCGCTCTCAAGACCAACTCACCAACACTGACCAGCACACAACAAACCCGAGCTACACCCACGACCCAGAGCCAGAAGCAGACCCACTCACCTGACGCCCGACCGCCGGGGCGAGCGGGTGGG
>NZ_BCSW01000091.1 GCF_001571065.1 Dietzia cinnamea NBRC 102147 | reverse complement strand
CTCGGCGGCGGGTAGCTACCCATACTCAATCGCCCGCAGCATTGCCAGCCAAAACTACGAGTTAAGCGACGACCAGACGGAAGAGATAGTTGAAATATCGATCCGGATTCTCTGCCCGAAGTTTATAGACCGCATTCGGTAGCAAGCGCCTAGTCAATACGTTGGTGTACTGGCACTAAAAAAGGGGAAACGGTAGGCGTTTCTAAGCAGTCTTTTTCACCATGGGCACCGTTGTGTTGCGCCGTCCCCGTCCGGGCTGCGGGATGCCGGCCCGTTCTCGGTGCTCATGCAGCAACCGCCCCACCGTGCCCGTCGAGCAGTCGAGGGCCTCGGCGATCTCGCGATACGTGGCACCACCGGCCCGCAACTCCGCCGCACGCCCACGCCGCGCCGCCGCCCGCGCCTCGACTGCCTCACGAGGCTCTGCCCATAGCCGCTTGGCGTGGCGCTCAGACGTTCCTAGTTCGGCAGCTAGCTCCGCAGCCGTCATGGGACGTCGGCTCTGATCTGCAGCAGTCACGACGAGCCCTCCATTCGCGCCTTAACCTCTGCGAGTTTTGCCGCCATACGTTCGCGGCGAACCTCGCCGGACCTAACACCACCTATCTTCCCTCTACGCGCTTGGTACTTCGACTTGCTGACGAAGTTGCGTCGGACCCATCGGCTGATACTCGATGCGGTGGCCTGGACCTCCGCAAACGGCAGGGGGCCACCAAGAGCCGGGTTAAACGAGCTGTTAACCGCATGACAGTGCTGTACGACGATTCGGTGCCAATCTTCGAACGGCATTGCCGGATCGTGCAGGCCGTAGACCTGCTTGCGCGCCGTATGGAACATCGTGCAGTTGCGGCCCAGTCCTGAGGAACGTTCCGGGGTGCGCGGTAGCTGAGTCGGGGCCAGCGGGGTCCGTAGCTCGCCGAGTGAGTACGCGCGCGCATCACCCCAGATGACCTCCGCGTCTTCTGCGAGTGGGTTGCGCGTGAGCAGACCGACATACGCCGGGTCACCGTCGAGAGATCGACGCAGCCCCTCCGTCATTCGTGCCAGGTGCCGCAGTGGGTCGATCCTGGCCGCGTCCGTGCGACACACCGGCGCATTGAGCCACCAGCCGACGTGCCCGTGTCCGGTAGGCCCTACCGCAACCCACGACGGTGTCGGATGGTCACGTGGCCGCTCGAAAGCCCGCAGGACTGCATCGGGCCGGTCTACGTCGACCACCACGGCGGTCACGAGTGCTTTGGGGGAGACCTCGACGTACTGGCGCGTGAGGGCACGCTCCCGCACCTCTCGCCACGACCCGGCCGCGAGGTCATCTGAGGCCAGCGGGTACCGACCGAGGTACCGCTCACGCCACTCATCCGGAGTGTGCACGGCGGGCCCGGTCCTCGTCGTCATGGAGAAGAGCATCACACACATGTGAGCTATATTCGGTCGGGACACGAAGCTACTCAGATATTTCCGGGCTCCCCGCCGTTTCTGCGCGGTGCCCTTCCCGGAGAATCAGAGCCATGCGGCTCCCGCAGAGCGTCATGGGCCGCGTGATCTATCTCTCCCTTCTCGACCTTGTCCGGGAGTACGCCTACGCCATCCGCTGGGACCACGACGACCTCGATGACTTCACTTCAGCGGTCATCGAGCATGCCCCTCAGCGGACTGGTGCAACTCACCGGAGGGAAGCTGAGACCACAGCACGTAAGTGCGCGCGCTGGACGTGGGAGCACCTCACCGAACTCCGCTAAGCGAATGCCCCAGTCGTCAGGTCAGGGGTTGGCCCCGGGTCTTTGCCAAGTTGCGCTACTACCGCGTGAAACTGGCGGTCGATCACTTTGCTCTCGAACTTGACCGGGCGGTGCTCCTCGTGCCGCCGCAGCATCCACTGCACGCGCTCAGTTCGACCCCCTCCCCCTTGTGCTTCCGGTCGTGCCGACACTGACACACCTCTTGCTGAAGCTCAGACCTAGAAACACCACACAGTAGGCACTAGTAGTGAGCTCGGGAAATGCGCTGGTTGGAGCGCCTGCGGCAGATCCACCGCTTGCCTAATCTGTTTTTCGCACGTGCGCTAAAGTCTGCGGCATGAGTGCCCCCCCGGATCAAGGCGCGTGCGCACACTGCGGCGGTGCGATCCCGGGCCGGGTCGACCCCCGCGGCCGTCGCGCTCGCTACTGCTGCGGTGCGTGCCGAGCCGCCGCGTCACGTTCCCGTGCCGCGGCAGCTGCCGCCGATGCGCTGGTGGACGAGAACCAAGTTGTCGCGGCGGTGGAAGCGCTCGCGGTCGTGGCCGAGACGCGAGCGCTGGACCCGGCGGAGCTCCACCATGCTCGCCGCATCGTCGACGCCGCTGCGCGCATCTCGGAAGCGCACCGAGAACGTACCCAGAGTCGGGCTGCGCTGGTGTCTTCCAAAGCGCTGGCCCCCGCGACGGATGCGGGGCTGAGTCGTCAGCAGCGACGTGCCCAGGAGCGCGCGGTCCGCAAGGTGCGCGGGCCGGCGTAGTGACGCCGTAGACGTGGCGCGAAGCGTGCAACAGACAGCGGTGCGCTTGGTCTGAGGAAAGCGTGGGCGCGAACGGGTGGGACGAGGGGAACGGATGGTGGTCTGAAAGTTCAGCCAGAGGTGTGTCGGGGGTCGATGGTTTGCTGGGTCGTCAAACGCCGACAGTCGGATGGTGCAGGCGTTGGAGGCAGGCGAGACGTCTGGGGCGTGTGACCGTGCTGGAAGGATCGCCCGAGACCCATTTGTAGAGACCAGGAGTGTGTGAGTGTCGGCGACGACGTTGGACCGCGGCCAAATCCTTCACCACCTCCGGGATTTTTCGACTCATTGGTCGGAACGCATCGCCGGGTGGCGCGAGGACAAGGTCACCGGTACCGAGTCGAGCTTTGCGCAATCGTTCTGGTCCGACCTGCTCGCGTGTTTCGACATCAACGCCGCCCGGATCGACCTGTTCGAGCGCGAAGCGATTCGCGCCACTACGGGAAACAAGGGCTCGATCGATGTGTTCCAGTCCGGGGTGTTCATCGGCGAAGCCAAGTCCCTCGGCGTCGACCTAGACAAGGCCCAAGCCCAGGCCCAGGACTACCTGGCCGGCGGTTCCGTTGGACAGCACGAGTTCCCCAAGTACGTGATCGTCACCGACTTCGAGCGGATCCGCATTGACCAACTCGGAGAAGACGGAAGCCACGTCGAGTTCACTATCGACCAGGCGCCGGAACATCTCGACGCGATGCTATTCCTTGCCGGGCACGAGACCGTCACGCGGCGCGAGGAGCAGGACGCCTCCATCCATGCCGCGCAGCTCATGGCGCAGCTCTACGAAGCGATGGTCGGTAACGAGGCCGACCAAGACGTCGACGTCGATTTAGTTCTCACCGAAGATCCCGCCGATGAGGACAGTGTGCAGCGGGCCTCGATGATGCTCACCCGCATCCTGTTCCTGCTCTACGGCGACGACGCCGGCTTATGGGAAGCGGACTTATTTCATCGGTGGGTTGAGCAACGCACCGACTCCGACAACCTCGGCGCACAGCTGCACTCCTTGTTCGCTGTGCTCAACACCCCGACCAGCAAACGCAACAAGAACCTCGGCGACCTGATTGCCCGTTTCCCGTACGTCAACGGTGCCCTGTTCGCCGATGTTCTGCCGCTGGAGTACTTCACCCCCGGCATGCGTGACGCGCTCCTGGAAGCGTGCCGGTTCCGGTGGACGCGCATCTCCCCAGCCGTGTTCGGCGCGATGTTTCAGCTCGTCAAGAGCAAAGAGGCACGCCGTGCGGCCGGTGAGCACTACACCTCCGAGACAAACATCCTCAAGACCATCGAGCCGCTGTTCCTCGACGACCTCCAGGCCGAGGCCAACCGACTGTGCGGCAACAAGTCCACCAGCGTCAAAGCACTACGCGAGTTCCGGGACCGGCTCGCCACCCACGTGTTCGTCGACCCGGCCTGCGGGTGCGGCAACTTCCTCGTGGTCGCCTACCGCGAACTGCGACGGATCGAAACCCAGATCATCAAAGAGATCCGCGTCCGCGAGGGGCAGACCGGCATGGCCCTGGACGCCACGTTGGAAACCAAACTCACCATCGGCCAGTTCCACGGCATCGAGATCAACTGGTGGCCAGCCAAGATCGCCGAAACCGCCATGTTCCTCGTCGATCACCAAGCCAACCGAGAACTCGCCGCAGCGGTCGGCCAGGCACCCGAGCGACTGCCCATCACGATCACCGCACACATCCACCACGCCAACGCTCTTCAGGTCGACTGGGAAGAGCTCTTCCCCGCCCCCTCTGGTAGCACGTACGTGTTCGGCAACCCGCCATTCATCGGGCAGTACACCAAGACCAGCGAGCAGACCGCCGACATGCGGCGCGTATGGGGACGCGACTACGACGGCTACCTCGACTTCGTCACCGGCTGGCACGCGCAGGCGCTGCACCTTTATGCCGATGGTCGTCCGGGGGAATTCGGCTACGTCACGACCAATTCGATCACCCAAGGCCAACCAGTGCCCGCGTTGTTCGGGCCCATACAACGTGAAGGTTGGCGCATCAAGTACGCGCACCGCACCTTCGCTTGGGACTCCGAAGCGCCTGGCAAAGCCGCGGTCCACTGCGTCGTAGTCGGCTTCACTCGAGATCGGGGGGCCAAACAGCGCTTGTGGACTTATCCCAACATCAACGCCGCCCCCGTCGAGGTCCCCGTCGACCGCGGTATCAACGCTTACCTCGTCGATGGCCCATGGGTGCTCGTCCGCAAACGCATGATGCCCCTTTCTAGCCAGCTACCACCGGCAAGATTTGGCTCGAAGCCCGTTGACGGGGGAAATCTCATCGTCGAAGCCGCAGAGTACGAAGAGCTGGCGGCAGATCCAATCGCATCAAAATACTTAAGGCCGTTTCGGATGGGGCGCGAGCTTGTGCGTGGCCAAGACCGATGGTGTCTATGGCTTGTTGACCTCTCTCCCGAAGATCTGCGCAGGTCAAAAACTCTTCGAGACAGGGTAGAAGCAGTTCGGCAAATGCGGGAGGGCAGCAAGAAGCCGGCCACCAGAAATAGTGCGGCGACACCGCACCTGTTTCAGGAAAACCATCAACCTGCCACGGACTACGTCGGCATTCCGGCCGTTGTATCTGAGGCGCGGCGCTACTACACGGTCGCTTCGTTGCCTGCGGA
>NZ_BCSW01000090.1 GCF_001571065.1 Dietzia cinnamea NBRC 102147 | reverse complement strand
TAGGATCCCCAAGGAAGTTGCTCTTGATGCGATGGTAAATGAGTTGTTCGTACAGGGAATAAAGATGCCCGCGCCAGTGGCGGTGGAGCATGCCGATAAAATTTGCGACTTCGCATATTCCGGCGGAGATTATTACGACCTAATCGATGAAATTAAGTCTGAGGGCGCGTCTGGGCGAGAGGCAATGCCCGGCGTTTCCAATAGCGACCTAATATCGTACTTCCCTCTAGCAATCGGCGCTTATTGCCCAGCAGCCGGTCTGCGCATTTTCGGCGACGGCTAACCGGCGCGGCCTTGAGCAGGGAAAGTGGGACCGCTTGCTGTATCGTCTCTCCATCCGAGGGGACCAAGTCTTCGGAAGCTACTCGTTAAACACCGTTAACTCCGATTTTCTCACCATCAGGCCGGTGGCGCCCGACAGCCACCTTTCCACTCTTGACGCTACAGAACACGTCGATGGCTTGTATCTCGATCCGTGCCCCCAGTCGGACTCGAACCGACACTGAAACGGTTTTAAGCCGTCTGCCTCTGCCAATTGGGCTATGGGGGCTTGCCGGCTCCGCCGGAGCGGGACCGGGTGTCGCGTGGAGTGCCGGGCCGGTCTAATCGGCCAGGCGGGTCAGCACCGACATCGCGATGCCGTCCAGGATGTCCTTCTCACTCACCGTGAGCTCGGACAGCCCAGCGCGCTCTACCATCACATCACACAGAGCCCGAACCACGATCGCTCCCCCGCCGATTACGTCCGCGCGGCCCGGGTGCATCGGCCCCAAGCTACGGCGCTCGGCAATCGACGAGGCCACCAGTCGGTCGCACACTTCGCGCATCCGGTCCAGCGTAATGACGCTGCCGTGGATCCGCGTCGGGTCGTACTCCCCCAGGTTCTGCGCCAGCGCACTCATCGTGGTGAACGTGCCCGCCACGCCCACCCACCGAGCGGCGCGGGCCACCGGGACGTCGCCGGCCTCGGCCAGCGCCTGAGCCACCACCGAACGGGCTTCGGCGAGTTCGCCGGCAGTGGGCGGGTCCGAGTGCAGCACGCGTTCGGTGATCCGCACGCAGCCGATATCCAGGCTGCGCGCGCCCAGCAGGCGCACCTCGCCGCGGTCGAGCTCGCCCACCACGATCTCTGTGGACCCGCCGCCGAGGTCGGTCACCACGAACGGTCCGTCCTCGGGCCGCAAGTCCGAGACGCCGCCGGCAAAGGTCAGCTCGGCCTCGGTCTGGCCCGAGATCACCTTGGCGACCGCACCCGGGAAGTGGGCGTCCAGCACCTCGGCGGTCATGCCGAAGAACTCGTCCTTGTTGGCCGCGTCGCGCGTCGCGGAGGTGGCCACCATGCGCACCGACTGCACGCCGAGCTCGGCCATCGTGGCCACGTAGTCGGTGAGCGCGGTGCGGCAGCGGGAGATCGCGCCGTCGGACAGCCGCCCGGTCGCGTCGACGCCCTCCCCGAGCCGGATGATCCGCATCTCGCGCACCACGTCGGTCAGGCCAGCCTCGCCGGGGACGCCCTCGGCGACGAGCAGGCGGATGGAGTTGGTGCCGCAGTCGATCGCCCCGACGCGCACTGCGCCGTCACGCACCGCGCCGGAGCCAACCGAACCGGCGGAGCTCACTGCTCGTCCATGGCGAGGTAGTCGGGCACGCCCAACTCCTCGGGAGTGGGCCAGTCGGAAGGCAGAGCGGTGCCGCGCAGCCCGGCCTCGCAGGCCAGCGCCACGGACTCGTCGCCCAGCCACACCACGCCCGGCCCCTCCGCGAGCGCGTACGCCATCAGGACATGCAGGCACTTGACGCGCTCGGGCATGCCGCCGCCGCTGAAGTCGGTGCCGAGGTCCTCGATCGCGTTCCGCTTCTCCAGGTACCGCTCGTGCGCCTGCAGATAGTTGGCGGCCATCTCGGGGTCGGTCGAGAGCCTCGTCGTCATCCCCCTCATGATCCCCGCGGATTCCTGACGGCTCGCCTCGGCGGTGAGCCGCGGATCGGTGAGGTAGTACAGCGTGGGGAACGGGGTGCCGTCCTCGAGCCGCGGCGCGGTCTTGACCACCCCGGGCCGACCGTCGGGGCTGCGGTAGGACACCTCCAGCACCCCGCGCGGCGGCCGGCCCAGCTGGGCGGCGATCGCGTCGAGGTCGGCCTGGGACACGCTCTGTTCGGCGCTCACGCTAGGGGTTCTCCTGTGGTTGTTCCTGGACGCCGCCCGGGATGGGGGCGGCGGGGTCGTCACCGCCGGGCACGCCGTCGGGGACGACCGGTACGGCCGGGGTGTCGGGGCCGCCGGGGATGGACGTGCCCTCGAGCAGCGCCGAGTCCTCCGGCATGATCGGGTCGGTCGGCTCGGAGATCGACCGCCACACCCGCGTCTGCCACGGCAGCGCCGCGATCTCCGCCGCCCGCTGCTCGGCCGCCGCCTGCTCCACCGGATCCACCATGGACACCCGGTACGGCGTCTCCCCCGGCTTCACGGCGCCGAAGCGGATGCGGGCCTGCTGCTCGATGTACGCCGGGTCGGACAGCAGTTCCTGCTCGGCCTCGAGCTCGGCGATCGTCGCCTCGAGCGCGGCCCGCTCCTGCGCCACGGCCTTCTCGTCGCGCAGGAACTGGTAGTGGTTGCGCAGCGGGAACGAGACGGTGACCAGGAGGATTATGGCGACGACGGCGAGGAGCCCGATCCGCCGCGGTGTGTAGTTCCGCGGGCCCAACAGGGTGTCGGACAGGGCCGTGCGCGTGGTGAGACGGTGGGCCTCCGGGTGCGCGGTGGTGCCGATCCTGCTGGAGCGGGCGGAGGCCGGGACGGGCCGGTCGCGTTCGCGGCTCGGCGTCCGCCGGCGGGGCGGTTGCCGGCGAGTGCCGTCTCCGGGCTGGTCGGTCCCGGCTCCTACGGCGCCGTCATCGCCTGCACCGCGGCCGCCGGCGCCGCGCGCGTCGGCTCCGGTGCCGCGGCCGCCGGTGGTCCCACGGCCCGCCCCGGTCGCCCGGCGTCGGATGGCACCCGACGCCTCACCGGGCCGCCGGGACAACGCACGATCGCGTGCGTCACCCCGACGGTCCGAGGGGCGCGGTGGGCGGGCCATGAGCCCTCCTCTCGACTACTCAGGCCTTGAAGCGCGGGAAGGCGCCGGCACCGGCGTACCGGGCGGCGTCGCCGAGCATCTCCTCGATGCGCAGCAGCTGGTTGTACTTGGCCACGCGCTCCGAGCGGGCCGGGGCGCCGGTCTTGATCTGACCACAGTTGCAGGCCACGGCGAGGTCGGCGATGGTCGTGTCCTCGGTCTCGCCCGAGCGGTGCGACATCATCGACGCGTAGCGGTTGCGGTGGGCCAGGTCCACGGCGTCCAGGGTCTCGGTGAGGGTGCCGATCTGGTTGACCTTGACCAGCAGGGCGTTGGCCAGGCCCTTCTCGATGCCGTCGGCCAGGCGCTGCGGGTTGGTGACGAAGAGGTCGTCGCCGACCAGCTGAACCTTGTCGCCGATCATGTCGGTGAGGGTCTTCCAGCCGTCCCAGTCGTCCTCGTCGAGCGGGTCCTCGATCGAGACGAGCGCGTACTTGTTGACCAGCTCGGCGTAGACGTCGGCCATCTCCGCGGCGGAGAGCTGCTTGCCCTCGAAGTGGTACTTGCCGCCGGAGAAGAACTCGGTCGCCGCCACGTCCAGGGCCAGGGCAACGTCGGTGCCCAGCTCGTAGCCGGCCTTCTGGATGGCCTCGACGATCAGGTCCAGCGCAGCGGTCGTGGACTCGACGGAGGGGGCGAACCCGCCCTCGTCGCCCAGGCCGGTGGACAGGCCACGGTCCTTGATGACGGTCTTGAGGTGGTGGTAGACCTCGGTGCCCATGCGCAGGGCCTCGCGGAAGGTCGGGGCGCCGATGGGGGCGATCATGAACTCCTGCACGTCGACGCCCGAGTCGGCGTGGGCGCCGCCGTTGAGGATGTTCATCATGGGCACGGGCAGGACGTGCGCGTTGGAGCCGCCGATGAAGCGGTACAGCTCGAGGCCCGAGGACTCGGCGGCGGCGCGGGCCACGGCCAGCGAGACGCCCAGCACGGCGTTGGCGCCGACGGTCGACTTGTTGGGGGTGCCGTCGGCATCGAGCAGGGCCTCGTCGACGAGGCGCTGATCCTCGGCCGGGATGCCGATCACGGCGGGGGCCAGCACGTCGAGGACGGCCTCAACGGCCTTGGTGACGCCCTTGCCCAGGTAGCGCTCGTCGGAGTCACGCAGTTCGACGGCCTCGTGGGCGCCGGTCGACGCGCCGGAGGGCACGGCGGCGCGGCCGAACGAGCCGTCGTCCAGAAGCACCTCCACCTCGACGGTGGGGTTACCTCGCGAATCGAGGATCTCCCGGGCTCCGACCTGCTCGATAAGCGCCATCTGTGCTCCTTGGGGGAAGTTCGTGGGTTCGTGTGCGTGGCCGGCGCCGCATGGGCGGGCGCAGTCCGCGGCCCATTGTTCCACGGACTGCGCCGGCTATCGCCGAGGCTGTGCGGGGTTACCCCGATCCGCCCCGGTGAGCGCCCCGGCGGGCATTGCGTGAGGGAGCCGGGAGGGCTCCTCCACTCACCCGAGGGGCAGGTTGGTCCACTCGGTGGCCAGCTCTACACCCGAGCCACGGAACAGTGTGGCAATGGGGCACCGCCGCTCTACCTCAGCTGCGAACTCGGCGAAGCGGGCCTCGTCCAGGTTCGTCTGCACCGAAACCGTCACGGTCACATCGCGGAAGTTAGAGACCCCCTCCGCGCCGTAGACCAGGACGGAGTTGTCGAGGTGTGCCTTCAGGTCCACGTCCCACTCGCCGAGGGAGATGCTCTTATCGCCGGCTGCCACGATCTGCCCGGTGACCTGAGTGCACGACGCCAGCGCCGCCAGGGCGTAGTCCAGCGGGCTCGGCGCGGTGTCCTTCCCGCCGAACGCCGGATGCCCCTCGGCGCTAATCGAGTGCTCGCCGCCGACGATCTGGGTGGTGTGGAGAACCCCCGTTCCCGCGCCGTCGAGTCCGAATTCGAGAACGGTTCCGCTCATGGTGAGAACGCCTTCCTTAGGGATCTGAACTGTCGTCTAGATTCTGCCCAACGCCGCACCTCAGACCGATAATTCGCTACCCCGTGGGGGTAATGCTTGGGCGTGGAATCGAGCGCCGGCTCACTCTCACGTTTCGGACGAATCCAAGTTTCGGCCCACATCCATCGCCTCGTGCAACACGCCATCGCGGTCCCCCCCGTTCCCCCTTTCACCCGAGACGACGCCGACCACACCGTCGGCTTATGGGG
>NZ_BCSW01000089.1 GCF_001571065.1 Dietzia cinnamea NBRC 102147 | reverse complement strand
TCACCGGGGTTAGATAGCGCGACTTATCGAGGTGACGGACCTGACGTTGTCCGCGACCACCGGGACTGTCACCCTGGGGATCAGAGCCCCGGCCCGGGGCCTCCGGACGAGGGGTGCCGTACCCGGTGCGCGACAAGACGGCCCGCAGGAGGCCGTCATGGCATGGGTCGTACTCGTTCTGTCCGGAGTTCTCGAGGCCGTGTGGGCCAGCGCGCTCGGCCGCTCGGAGGGGTTCACGCGGCTGTGGCCCTCGGTGGTGTTCGGCGTCGCGCTTGTCGTGAGCATGGCCGGTCTGGCCTACGCGATGCGCGAGCTACCCGTGGGCACCGCGTACGCGGTGTGGGTCGGCATCGGTGCCTCGTTGACCGTCGTCTACGCCATGGCCACCGGGGCGGAACCCGCCTCGGCGATGAAGGTGCTGTTCCTCGTCATGATCATCGGCGGTGTGGTCGGGCTCAAGGCCGTCAGCTGATCCGCTGGCCGTACACGATGCACCGCATGATGTCGGAGTGCGGTCGTACGGTGGGGTGAACCGCATCCGAGCTCGCCGCCAGGCCGAGTCCAACCGGAAGGTCCCATCTCACCATGACCGCCATCAGCACAATCGACCGCGGACCGCGCGTGGTCGCCCGCAGCGTGACCGTGAACGCGCCCGCCGACGAGCTGTTCGCCCTCCTCAACGACCCACGCAAGCACGGACTCGTCGACGGGTCCGGAACGGTCCGCGACAACGTCCGGGGGCCGACCACCCTGCGCCCCGGCGCCAAGTTCACCACCGCGATGCGTATGTACGGCGTGCCGTACCGCATCACCTGCACGGTCACCGAGCACCGCGACACCCCGGTGGAGAAGGTGATCGAGTGGGCGCACCCCGCAGGGCACCGGTGGCGCTGGGAGCTCATCCCGACCGGTAACGGGAAGACGAAGATCGTCGAGAGCTTCGACAACCGGCCGTCCAAGCTCGGCAGGTTCTTCGAGATCGTGGGGATGTCCAAGCGGAACGCGGCGGGCATCACGGAGACGCTGTCTAAGCTGGCGGCGAGGTACGAGACCGCTGGATGACCACGGGATGACCACCACTGAGCGGATCGACGTGGTCACCGCTCGCCCTGTCGGCCGGTGATCTATGGTGGTCGGCGACACGGGGTGCTGCCCGCCCGGGCGGCTGAGATCACACCCGTCGAACCTGATCTGGGTCGTTCCAGCGAAGGAATGTCGATACGGCACCCGCCGCCACCGCAACGGGGCTCCCGGTGCCGTCGCCGATCCGCCGCGCCCTGCGCAGTCGAGGAGCGGAGGCGCATCGTCACCCTCGCCGGGAACACCGGGAAGTGAGTGGCAATGGATATCGGCAACAGCGCGCGGATCGACGAGCAGGTCGTCCTCGTCACCGGAGGCGCCCGCGGGCTCGGCGCGGACATCAGCCGCGCCTTCTCCAGAGAGGGCGCTCTCGTCGTCGTCAACTATCACCGCAGCGAGTCGGCCGCAGCCGACCTCGTCCGTGAGCTCGGCGAGGACCGCACGGTCGCACTCCGCGCCGACGTCACCGACGACGACGAGGTGCACGCCCTCGTCGACGCCGCCCGTCGCCACTTCGGCGCGCCCGTCACCACGGTCGTCAACAACGCGCTGGTCGACTTCGAGTTCAACGGAGACGCCCGCCCGCGACCCGAGACGCTGATCTGGCATGACTTCGACTCGCAACTCCGCGGCGCGGTCAAGGCCACCCTCGCCACGACCCAGGCGACGCTTCCGGGCATGCGCGAGGCCGGTTTCGGACGGATCGTGAACATCGGCACCAATCTGTTCCAGCACCCCGTCGTGCCGTACCACGACTACACCGCCGCCAAGGCCGCCGCGCTGTCGCTGACCCGGACCCTCGCCACCGATCTGGGACCGGACGGCATCACGGTGAACATGGTCTCCGGCGGTCTGCTGCGCACCACCGCCGCGAGCGCCGCCACGCCTGCAGAGGTGTTCGACCTCATCGCGTCGGGGACGCCGCTGCGCCGCGCGATCACCCCGGCCGAACTCGCCGACGCGGTGCTGTTCTTCGCCTCCCCGTGGGCGCGGGCCGTGACCGGGCAGAACCTCATCGTGGACGGGGGACTGGTCAAGGGGTGAGGCGCGGCGGCGCCGATCGCACCGAGGGCGCGCCCTCGCACCCGCGCGCCCTCGTGCCCGCGCGCCCTCGCGCCCTCACACGTGCGCGCCCTTGCCGGTGCCGGTCGGGTGGGGGAGGCTGGAGTCATGCAGTTCCCCTCGGTGGTCTTCTCGCGGACGGCCGGGGGCCGCCGGATCGCCGAGGCCGAGGCCGCTGTCGCCGAACTCGACCAGCGCCTCGCGGAATGGGACGAGCAACGAGCCCTCCTGGCCGCCGACGATCTCGGCAGCGACCCGCACCGGCACGTCCCGCGAACCTGGCCCGCCGTCGCCGAGTCCGCGGCCTCCGCCGCCGGGCGTCTCGCGGCTCCGCTGTCACCGGCGGCGCTGGAGGCCGAACGCTCCGAACTCCGATGGTCGGGCGTGGGCAAACTGATCGGGGCCGGCCTCTCGGCGGCGGTGCTCCTGGCTGTCCCGCTGACGCTCGTCCTCAACGCGGTGATCTGACGTGCCGCTGATCCTCGCGCTGGTGGTGTTCGCGGTCCTCGCCGGTGTGGTCGCGTGGATCGCGTCGACCGGATGGCTCGTGCGCTCCGGACTGGAGGACCTCGCCCGCCACCGTCGGCTCAGCCGGGGGACCGACCCGGCGCAGCTCACCGCCGAGCGCGCCGTCGACACCGCGCGGCGCACCCACGCGCTGGCCTCCGAGGCGCTCGCCGCGACCCTCGACCGCTGGTATGAACTCCGCTCCACGCTCGGCATCGGCACCCCGCTCGAAGCCGAGTACCCCGCCGTGAGGGACGCCCTCGACGGCGACCCCGCGTTCGCCCGCCTACTGGAGCGGGCGAACGACGCCCTGGTCGACAGCACCACCGACCGTCCGAGCAGAGTGGCCGACCTTCTCGCAGAGGCCGCCCGCCTGGACGCGCTGACGCTGGCCGTGCGCGACCGCATCTATCGGGCGAGACGCGCGCCGTGACCGGGCAGAACCTCATCGTGGACGGGACTGGTCAAGGGGTGAGCCTGTCAGGCCCTCCGAAATCCGCTACTCCGCCTCGGAATCCGCTACTCCCGTGGAGGTAGCGGATCCGCAGGCGGAGTAGCGGATGTCGAGCTGGGCGGGTCGACTGCCCGTCGTGCCGGGTCTCGGATCAGGGGGTGCCGGTGCCCTCGTCGGCGGCGGGGGAGGTGTTGGTGCCGCCGTCGTTGATCTCGAAGCGGGTCCACTTGCCGTCCATGTCTACCTCCATGGCGTACCCGAGCGCGTCGTCGGGGACCTCGACCGTCTTGAACCAGTCGTACGCCTTGGTGTCGTCAGCGAACTCCTTCTCCTCGATGACGTTCTGGTCGGGGTCCACTACGCGGTAACGGGGCATGCTTGCTCCTTCGAATCGATGGAATCCGGTCGTATCCGCAGTGTGGGTGATCCGGCGTCATCTCGCATCCGGTTGAAGCCCGTCGATCGCCAGGCCCGTCGACCGCGCGGCCTGGCCGGTGGTCACCGCGCGACCGGCCCGGGCGGCGCGGGCGCCGAGGTGACCGCGGTGCTGCCCGTGCGCAGGTACTCGACCACGGCGTCGTCGACGACCCCGTTGCCCTTGGCGACCTGCCCGTGATCGCCGCCGTCGACGGTGATCATGTGCGCGCCCATCCGGTCCGCCAACGCGCGGGCGCCGTGCAGCGGGGTCTGCGGGTCCGCCACCGAGTTGATCAGCAGCGGCGGCACCTCGAGCGCGTCACCGCTCACCTCGACGGGCGTAGTGACGGCGGGAGCTCCGGCACATGCCGCGCCCGAGCTGAACATCAGGCCGGTGGCGTCGAAGATGTCGCCGGTGACGAACTGGGTCCACAGGAAGCCCGGGTAGTCCAACGGTCGCGGGGCCACGCGGTTCTCGTTGCAGAGGATCGCCGATTGCATGTTCACCGCGATCAGCGCCTCCGCGGGCACGGCCGGCATCTCCGGATCGACCATGCCCAGGGGCGTGCCGTCGCGCAGGGCCGCCGCCAGCATCGGCCAGCCCTGCGACTGCGGCGCGAGGCTCCGGGTCGCGGCGAGAGTGATCGACCGCGACTGCATCGCGCCGGGGTTGAGCAGCTGCCGCGCGAGGCCCTCCAGCTGCGCCCGCGCCGGGCCGGTCAGCGTCGTACCGTCGATCCACGCCTGAGCCAGGGCCTGCCACTCCGCCGGCACATCGCCCACGCGCGCGGGCGGCGGAGCCAGTGTCGGGGTGGTGCCGGCCTCGGCGAGCACCCGCTCGGTCCAGCGCTGATACACCTTGAGCGGGGTGTCGCCCAGGCCGTACGTGGCGTCGTTGGCCGCGATCCAGTCGAACATGTCGTGCACACGCCGCTTGTGCGGTTCGTTCTGCTCGAGCAGGACCTGGTTCCACATCCAGTCCGGGTGAGCGCCCGAGTCCAGCACGACCTTGTCCGTGTGCTGGGGGAACAGCGTCGCGTAGGTGGAGCCGAGCAGGGTGCCGTAGGACAGGCCGTGGATCGAGATCCGCTCCTCGCCGAGCGCCAGTCGCACCTGCTCCCAGTCGCGGGCGGTGTTCTCGGTGGTCAGGTGTCGCCAGTCGTCGCCGCTGACCGATTCGCACGCCGCCCGGTGCGCTCCGCCGACGTTGGTCGCCAACATCAGGACGTCCGCCGGGTTCAGCGGAGCGCACTGCAGGGGCCCGGCGTGGGCGAGTCCCCGGGGCTGCACGCCGATCAGATCCCACTCATCGCGCAGGGCATCGGGCCAGGTGAAGAGTTCGTTGTCGTCGAAGTAGGTCAGGGAGTCCCCGCCCGGTCCTCCCGCGTTGCCGAACAGCACCCCGCGCCGGGCGTCCGGGTCGCGGGCCGGGAGCTTGGATATGGTCACGTCGATGGCCTCGCCGTCCGGCCGCGAGTAGTCCTGCGGGACGGTCACCGTCGTGCAGACCGCGCCGGGGGTGGACACGGTGTCGGGGCACGCGCCCCAGGTGGGCGCGGCGTGCGCGGCCGGTGCGGTGGTGGCGGCGCCCTGGACGACGACGAGTCCCGCCGCCACGAGCACCGACGCCATTGCCGAGGCGACGTGACGAGCGGCGGACGGGAGGAGTGCTGAACGGCGGCTGTGCATGTCGCCCAGTCTTTCAGGATGGCGCCCCCGTTGCTGCCGACCGTCCGACATTGCCATTGCCTGTCAGGGGACGATAGCGATGTCGTAGCGCCAAGTTAGCGTCGCCGCATGACGAGCATTCCCGAGTCTCTTCTTGTGGCGATTCCCGCTCTGGTGGGGGCCTTAATCACAGCCTCCGTGGGTCGAGAGCGGTTCTCCCAGAAGATCGACAGGCTGTCGGCCGCGCTCGAGCGGGTCAGCGGACGCGCTCATCTGGAAGCGGAGTTGGAATCGCTCAGCGCGGAGGCGGTTGCCCGGTATCGCGCGGCTCAGGCTGTACGATTTCTCACCATACTCGGGACCTTCTCGGCGTTCTACACGATGTTGCTGTCGACCGTTTACAGGCCC
>NZ_BCSW01000088.1 GCF_001571065.1 Dietzia cinnamea NBRC 102147 | reverse complement strand
CGGGAAGCCGCCCGCCCGCCAGTGGCTGCCAGCGCAGGCCGTCGTCGGTGGCGAGCGTCGTCGTCGTCGTCATCTGTTGGGCGCGACCCTCCACCCGGGCCCGCACGTAGGTCTGCGCGTCCACGGTCACCGCACGCACGCCCGGCGTGGCGGCGATGGCCTCAAGGCCGAGCCGCTGTGATTCGGCCGCCTCCTCCCGCGCGGCCTCGCTGCCGGCGGAGGTCCGGTCGCCGAGGTTCTGCACGAGCACCGCGGTGTTCTCATAGCGCATGCCGAAGGTGGCGTCGGCGCTCGCCGCCATCGTCCGCAGGACGCCCACGGAGGCGAGGACGAACGCCACGGCCACCGCGATCGCCAGCAGCGTCCCCAGGTAGCGGCCCGCGTGGGCGCGCAGCTGACCGAGGACCAGGCGGGCGCTCACGCGGTGGCCGGCCGGCGACCGGCGATCGAGCGCATGGCCGCGTCCACGGCCTCGACGGAGGGGGAGGCCACCTCGTCGGCGATCCGGCCGTCGGCCAGCACCAGCACCGTGTCGGTGTGGGCGGCGGCGTGCGCGTCGTGGGTGACCATGACGACCGTCTGACCGGTCTCGCGCGCGCACGCGCCGAGGAGCCCGAGCACGGCCTCGCCGGACTCGGAATCGAGGTTGCCGGTGGGCTCGTCGGCGAACACCACGTCGGGGCGGGGCAGCAGGGCGCGCGCGATGGCCACCCGCTGCTGCTGGCCGCCCGACAGCTCATGGGGGCGGCGCCTGAGGAGGTCCCCGATCCCGAGCTCACCGACCAGGGCGTCCAGGCGCGCGCGATCGGGGCGGCGGAACGCCATCCGGACGGGCAGCACGATGTTCTCCCGCACGGACAGCGCGGGTACGAGGTTGAAGGACTGGAACACGAAGCCCACGCGGGTGCGTCGCAGTCGGGTGCGGCCGGCGTCGCGCAGGCGCGTGACCTCGGTGGACCCGATCGTCACGGTGCCGGCGTCGGGGGTGTCGAGGCCCGCGAGGCAGTGCATGAGCGTGGACTTCCCGCTGCCGGAGGGGCCCATCACCGCGGTCCAGCGGCCCTTGTCGATGGCCACGTCGACCCCGTCCAGCGCCCGCACCGTCACCCGCCCGTGGGAGTAGGTCTTGCGCAGGCCCTTGGCCCGGATGGCGATCTCGGGGGGTGGGGTCACGTGGGTCCTTCCGTCGCGGCTGGCGTCCGAGAGGTGAGTGTAGGGATCGCCGCGGCGCGCCGAGAATGTCTGTGGCTCGTGTGACTGGTGTGACGTACGATGCGTGTGTGACTGGGCTGGGCCCGGTCGTGCCCAGCTCCCGGACGACAAGGTGACCTCATGTTCCAGCGACGCTCGCACCGCACCGCCCCCCGTTCCCGCACGCTCGCCCTCGGTGGCGCCCTGGCCGCGCTCGCCGTGGTCGGAGGCGGCACGGTCGTGGCCGTGACCGACCCGACCGCCGTCCACGCCGGCGACATCCAGCTCGCGCAGAACGCCACCGATCAGGCCGCTGCGCAGGAGATGCCGCTCGGGACGCCCGTGAACCTCGACCTCGAGCCCGTCGTGGCCCGCGCCGCCGGCGGCACCATCCCGGCCGGCACCACCATCCAGGTCACCGGCCTGCCCGACGGCCTCACCCAGGACGGCTGGGTCATCTCCGGCACGCCCACCCGCGCCGGGGAGTACGAGGTGCTCGTGACCGTGTCCAACGGGGCGCTGTCCCAGTCGCAGAAGGTCGCCATCACCGTCGTCGACGGTGCCGGGGCGGCCGGGCAGGCTGCAACCACCGACGGCGCCGGGGCGGACGCGGAGGGCGACACGGATCCCTCCGCCACCGCCGAGCCGTCCACCACCGACGAGCCCACCACCGACGACGCCCGGCCCGATCCCACGCTCTCGGCGGCGCCCGGCGATCCGAGCCTGGCCGACGGCGCCACCGGGGACGAGAACGAGGCCGGGGACGACGGCGAGGCCGGCACCGGCCCGGACCTGTGCTCGGTCGTCGGGGACGGCGAGCTGGACGGCGCCTCGCTGGCCCAGCTGCTGCCGCTGGTGACCGGCGACCAGGACGGTGCCTCGTCGGGCCTCGTCCTGATGCTGGTCAACGCGGTCGTGGGGCTGCTGCCGTCCGTCCTCGGCGACAGCGGCTCGCTCGGGGGGATCGGCTCTGCGGGGGAGATGCTCTGCACGATCTCGCCCGCACTGCTCGGCGGCCAGTCCGCGGGCGCCGCCGGGGACGACGCCACCCCCGCCGGGGCCGCGGCCACGACCGGTGCGGGCGGCCTCGCAGCCGACCCCACCGCCCTGCTGGGGCTCCTCACCACGGGGGCGGGCAGCCTCGGACAGTGACGCGCGCCGCGCCCGGGGCGATCTCCACCCCCGGGCGCCGGTCTCCGCGTTACAGTTCTCCCGTCGACGACCGGCGCCCCGGAGGGGACGCGGGGGCTCGACCCCGTCCGCCGTAGTCGAAGAGGGTTCATCACACATGTTCACCCGCAAGGTCGTCACCGTCTCCGCCGCCGCGTTCGCGCTGGTCGCCCTCTCCGTTCCCGTCGTCAACGCGCAGGGTGACGCAGTGGCGCCCGACGGGGCGGGCGCGGGCAGCATTCCGCTCGGCAGCCTCGAGTCCGCGGGTCTCGGCGACGGGAGCCTGGCGGACGGCTCCGCTGATGTCGGTGGTGACGCCGGCGAGGGCGACGCCGGCGAGGGCGACGACGGCGAGGGCGACGACAGCGGCCAGGACGGCGACGCCTCGGGCGACGGGTCCGGCTCGGTGGGCGGCGGCTCCCTCGGCAGCCTCGAGGGCGTCACCGGCGAGGACTCGAGCATCGGCGATCTGGCGCCGGAGACGGATGCCGTCTGCGAGCTGCCCGGGCTGGGCGGTTCGGTGGCCAAGTTTTACCCGCTGTTCGGTATCGACGGCGTGCCCACCGGGGTCGTCGACCTCGTCACCTCCGCCTTGGACTCCTTCCCCAACCTGCTCGACGTGGTCGCGGGCGAGGGCGGCGGAACGGCGTCGCTCGAGCAGACGGGATCGTTCGCCGAGGGGCTGTGCGGCACTTTCCTCGGAGGCGAGATGGTCCTTCCGCCGGTCACGGTGATCGTCGACGGCGACGGCAATCCGGTCAGCACCGTCACCGGCGCCACCACTCCCAGCAGCTCCGCCGTCACCTCCACCCTGACGGCCGCGTCGGTGTCCGCCGACGATGCCGGCGAGGACGCCGACGACGCCGACGACGCGGGCGCCGAGGCCTCCGGCGCCGCCGCTGCGGCCGGGGCCCGCGCGGCCGCGACCCCGGACGAGTCCGCCGTCGCACCGGTGCCGACCTCCGTGCCCGTTCCCTGATGGCCTGACGCCCCGAGTTCGCCGCGGCGGTCCGATCCCGACCCAGGGATCGGGCCGCTCGTCATTTGTGCTGTGGCGGTGGAGGAGTGCGCGCCGGATAAGCATCCGCCCACGACCGGCGAGATACCCCTGGGGGTGTGTTACCGGTGTGATTAGCGTGGTGTTAGTGACTTATGTGACAGCAGTAGACAGTTGGTGTGTATGTGATTAGAGTGGCACCCGTAATGGTCTGCGCTCCCGTTCCGGGGAGTGAGCGATCTGAACCCCTCCGGAAGGAACCAGCCGATGCGTGCTCGCCTCGCCCGTCCTCGTCGTATCGTCCGGGGTCGCCTCGTCGCCCCCGTCGCAGCCGCAGCCGCGGTCGCGCTCGTGGGCGGAGTCGTCGTCGCCGCTCCCGACGCCCCGACCGTCAACGGCGACGTCCAGACCGTCGCCGGCTCGTCGTCCTCGGCGTCCCCGCTGATCGTGACCGGTTTCACCGCCGGCGGCGCGGAGGTCTCGGTCGATATCCAAGAGCTGGCCAGCGGTGTGCATGCCGGGATCCAGATCGAGAACGTCGTGGGGCTGCCCGCGGGGCTGACGTACGCCGACGGCAAGATCTCGGGTAAGACGGCGGCCGGCGGCACCCACCACATCACCGTCATCGGCAACGTCAACGGCGCCCCCGTCAGCATCCCCGCCACGCTTGTGGTCAACAACGCCGACGGCACCGCGCCCGCCGGCGCCTCGGGTGGTTCGACGGCAGCGGTCGAGGGCCTCCTCGGTGGGCAGGCAGAGGCCGGCGGCCAGGTCACCACGGGTTCCGACGGCACCGACGCGATCCTCGGGACCGTTGCGGGTATCGTGTCCGCGCTCGGCGGCGACGCCGGCTCGGTCACCGAGCTCGCGACAGGCTCCACCGGTCAGGGCGGTACCACCCCCGTGAGCCCGGGCGCCCCAGAGGGGCCGACCGGCCCGCTGGGCAGCGCCGCCAACGGCGAGCTCGGCCTCGGCAGCCTGTCGAACGGCGCCCCCGAGGCCCCGGAGAACGGGACGCCGGAGAACGAGACGCCTGATGTGAAGGCGCCCACCACCGGCTCGCTCGGCCTGCCGGGCTCCTCGGCCACCGCCGGAGGCGAGGCGGCCGGCGGCATCGACACCTCCAGCCTGGGCCCGCTGGCCCCGCTCGGTTCGCTGATCGACGCCGGCGCCGGGACCGGATCGACCACCGACGGCGAAACCCAGCCCGCCGGGTCCACGACGACCAGCGGAACCACCGACGGCGACACCCAGCCCGCCGGGTCCACGACGACCAGCGGCGGAGAGATCACCGTCCCGGGCTCGTCCTTCCCCGCCGACACCGGCTCCCTCGGCGCCCTGGCCCCGGGGCTGGCAATCACGGGCGCGGCCATGCTCGGTCTCGCGGGCCTGTCCCTCGCGCTCAACGGCGGGTCCTCCACCCCCAGCTCCACGGCGATCCTGCCGGCGCTGCCCGGGTCCACCACCACGGGTGCGACCACGAACGGTGGCTCGTCCGGCTCCACCGCGCCGACCGTGGCCGCCGGTGCTCCGCGCACCGTGCAGGCCCCCGGCCCGACGGTCGCTAACGGCCGCGGCTGACCCCGGAAACTCCCGGCGGTCGCGCAGGCCGCCGGTGACCACGTCCACCCCGGAACCCTCTCACATCGTGAGAAGGCTCCGGGGTGACGTGCTTTGGTGGGCTATCGTGGGTCAGCCGCGAGTCCGCGGCGGTGTCCACGAAAGGCCTGTATGCGCATCTCCCGTCCTGTCATCGCTTCCGCCGTCGCACTCACCGCCATGGCCGCGGTCGGGGCCGCGTCAGGACAGGCGGAGGCACCCGACACCACGCCCGTCGTCGTCGAGGCCACCGACGTGGCGCCCGCCGCCCTCCCGTCGCTCACTCTGCGGGTGGGCGAGTACATGGAGCGCCGGGTCAGTGACTACGTCACCCCGCCGCCCGGCGCCTCGATCCAGTTCCAGGGACTGCCGCCCGGCTTGACCTACGACCCGACCACCACCGCGATCAAGGGCACGCCCACCACCGCCGGCGTCTACAACCCCGTCGCGACCGCCTTCATCTTCGGCGTCCCGGTCCGCACCGAGACCACGCGGGTGACCGTGACCGGAGGCGGGGGAGGCGGAGCCGCACCGGCCCCTGCACCCGCGCCCGCGCCCGCCCCCCGTCCGGCACCCGCGCCCGCACCGGCTCCCGCGCCGGCGCCGGGCACGATCACCATCGCCGACATCGACGGGCTGCCCCTGCCCGAGCCCGTCAGGGAGGCGCTGCGCGGCGCCGCCCTGGCGATCAACGACGGCATCCAGAACGCCTGGAACGCGGTCCCCGCCGGCTCGCTCGGCAAGTAGACCCGCCGGGCGCGCGCAGGTCCACGAACGACGGCGGCCGGCCCCTCGAGCAGGGGCCGGCCGCCGTCGTTCG
>NZ_BCSW01000087.1 GCF_001571065.1 Dietzia cinnamea NBRC 102147 | reverse complement strand
CGTGAGCTTGTCCAGCGACCCCGTCAACTGATCGGAGCCGGTACCGCCGGACGAGTCCACGTCCCCGGTCGAACCGAGCGCAGCGCCGAGCGCGACAGAGCCCACTACGGCGCTGACACCGATGCCGATCTCAACGCTCTGCGCGTTGGCAACACCCGGCATGGAGCCGAGCGCTAGCCCGGAGGCCGCGATGACCGCGATCATCCGCTTCTGGTTCTTCATAGGAGTTGCCTTCCTTAGTGGTTGACGACCCGGCGACGGGCATTAACTCCCCCACGCCACCCGGTCCGGCATGTGGCCTTGGCCACCGCCTTCGGATCGTGTCATCACTCTATCGGGGCATTTCAAAGTCGTGTTACAGGGAATGCTTGGCTGGAACAGTTTGAGGGGCTACGTAACGCAAGGGGCAGCGGCGCAGGTAGGCGGCGTCCGCGAAGTCGCACAACGGTTATCGGCCGACTACCTCGTCTTACGTTTCACCTAACAAGTGAAACGGCGCTTATTTATTTGCCGTGTAACTCGCTCAGTGAGTTTCCTCACTACTTCGCCCCTGAATGCCGGATCCGCCACCTGGAACCGCCCCGCGCGCCCCACGACAGCAAAAGTTGAGGCTAACCTCGTATTGCTATCCCCGAGAACCAGGAGCGTCATGGCACCGAGCACGACCGGAGTCCTCTTCCCCACCGATTCCGACGGAAACCGCTCCACCGGCCGTCTGGCCAAGCAAGTCGTCGCCGACGCACTCGCCACCGTCGACCCCGCCGCGGCCGAGCGCGTCCACCGCATCAAGGACTGGCGCAAGGGCTACATCGAACCCTTCACCGAACTCGTCCGGGTCGGCGTCACCGACCCCGCCGCCTGGGACGGCGTCGCACGCGCCGCCCTCCAGTCGCTGCAGTCCCGGATGGTCGGCGTCCACGAGAAGGACGGCCAACTGGTGGAGACACCGATGACGGACTACCTCGCCGTCGTCACCCCCACCTCCACGCCCGGAACCGAGACGATCCAGGGCACGGCGACCCCCGCCCGCGAACTCTCCATCCCCTACCGCGGCGAAGAACTGACCGGCGACCTCCTCCGCGCCCGCCTCGACAAGTGGGTCGCGGCCGGCGTCATCGAACCCAGCTGCGCCGACGCCCTCAAACTCGTCCAGGACAACCCCGAGTGGCTCTCGCTCCCCGGCCGCGCAATGCTCGTTCTGGGCCTGGGCTCCGAGATGGGCCCCGCCCGACGCCTCCTGCAGTGGGGCGCCGACGTACTGGGCGTCGACCTCCCGTCGAGCCCCGCATGGGACCGCTTCCGCGCCGAGGCCTCCACCTTCGCCGGCCGCCTGCACATCCCCACCGACGCCGACGGCCGCCCCGGCATCGACCTGCTCACCCAGCTCCCCGAGCTGGCCGCGTGGGCCCGGGCCGCCGCCCCCGCACCGCTCACCGTGGGCAGCTACTTCTACGCAGACGGCGGAACCCACGTCCAGCTCTCGTCCGCGGCCGACGCACTCGTCGTCGACCTCCTCGGCGACAACACCGCCACCGCGCTGGCCTACCTCGCCACCCCGATGGACACGTTCGTCGTCCCCGCCGACGTCCGCGAGGCCTCGACGGCAGCCCTCGCCTCCCGGAGGATCACCGACGTCAAGCGAGTCGTCGGCGCGCTGACCCGCCACAAGCTGTTCTGCCGCAACTACCCCGCAGGCCAGGGGCCCGCCGTCCATGACGCGCTCGTCCCCCAGCAGGGCCCCAACTACACCCTCGCCAAGCGCGTCCAGCGCTGGCGCGCCACCAGCGCGTTCGCCGACGGCCACACCGTCTCCGTCAACGTCGCCCCCGCCACCGACACCTACTCGGTCACCAAGAACAAGATCCTCGCCAACACCTACAAGGGCGCCCATGCCTTCGGCATCGAGATCTTCGAGCCCGACACCTCCTCCGCCCTGCTCGCGGCGCTCATGGTCCACGACCTCCACGTGGGGCGCCCGCAGGTCGACGTGCAGTGGCAGCACGAGTCGTCCGGCGCCGCGTCCGGTGGATTGTGGCGTCAGCCCTACCTTCCGCGGACAGCCCTGCCGGTGGCCGCGCTGATCGGTACCGTCAAGAGGTAGAAACGCACCTTCGCCGTCGCCGACAAAAGGACCCCGCCATGCCTAACCCGTTCTCCAAAGGCTGGAACTACCTCAAGGCCTCGCTGGACAAATCGGTCGACGACAACGCGGACCCCAAAGTGCTCGTCCACCAGGCCATGAGCAACGCCCGGCAGCAGCACAAGTCCGTAGCCGACCAGGCCGCCGCGGTGATCGGCAACGCCAAGCAGCTCGAGATCGCCATGGGCACCAAGGCCCGCCAGCTCGACGAGGTGCAGGGCCAGATCCGCCAGACCCTCCAGGTCGCCGAGCAGGCGCGCGCCGAAGGCGACACCGCCCGGGCCCAGCAGTTCGACGCCCAGGCCGAGCAGCTCGCCGGCCGCCTCGTGGCGCTGGAGCAGGACCTGGAGAACACCCGCCAGCTCCACGGCCAGGCCGTCCAGGCCTCCGAACAGGCCAAGCAGGCCGTCAAGGAATCCGAGCACCGGCTGCGCGAGACGCTCGCGCAGGAGGACCAGCTGCTGCTGCAGGCCACCCAGGCCGAGATGCAGCACCGCTCCACCGAGTCCATGGCCTCACTGCAGGGCGCCGGCGGCGGCAACTCCCCGACCTTCGACGAGATCCGCGCCAAGATCGAGGGCCGCTACACCACCGCGCTCGGCAAGCAGGAGCTGGCCGAGGCCACCGGCGCCCCCTCCACCGCCCAACTCGACGCCGCCGCCTTCACCCGGGAGTCGGAGGGTAAGTCCAAGCTCGAGCAGATCCGTGCGTCAATGGGCCTGTCGTCCGGGTCCGACGCCGGCGCCGGCGCCGGCGCCGATCGTCAGTTGACGGACGGCGGCGGACATGCCGGTCAGACCGAGCCGGCCGGCCAGACCGGTCAGGCCGAGCCGGCGCGGGCGGCCGAGCAGGCGAACCCCGAGGCCCCGCGCAATCCCGACGAGGCCACCGATCAACCGGGCCCCGAGGACCTCTCGGGGCCGACGTTGCCACGCGACACCAGGGAGTAACTCCCCGCCCCGCGGTTCGGCGATCTATCGTTGAGCGGTGCCCCGACATCGCTCGCCGCTCGCCCTGCCCCTCCTCGTGCCCGCACTGGCCGCGACCCTGATCGCCGGGGCCGTGGCCCCGGCCGGTGCGCAGTCACTGCCCGGGTCCGCGGGTCCGGATATCGGGTCGGTGATGGGCTCGGCGGGAGGCAGCGTCGACCCGTCCAGCGCGGCCGCCGGCTCGGCGACCGTCGGCTCCACGGGCTCCACCGGCACGGATTCGCTGGTGGGGTCGGGAACCCTCCCACCGCTGGGCACGGGCTCACAGAACACCTCCGCCACCCCTCCGATCGGGATGGAGGCCGAGACCGTCACCGAATCCGAGGTGCGCCGGGTCGACATCGGTGACCAGCTGGTCGCCGGCGGCGACCCCCGATTCGAGCGTTGGTGGGTCGCCTCCGAGTCGATGAACCGCGTGCTGCCGGTGGAGATCTGGCGTCCGGCCTCCACTGCGCCTGCTCCCATGCTCTACCTACTCGACGGCGTGGACTCGCCCTCACCCAGCGGGTGGCTCCTGCCGGGCGGCGTCGACCGGGTCTTCGCAGGCGAGCACGTCACGCTCGTCATGCCCGCCCGCGCCGACGGCTCGCTCCACGCCGACTGGCAGCGGGACGACCCGGTCCTCAGCCGCAACAAGTGGCAGACCTTCCTCACCGAGGAACTGCCACCGCTGCTCGAGGCCGGGGACATCCCCTTCAACGGCAAGCGCGGCATGGCCGGACTCTCGATGGGCGCGGCCAGTGCCGTGACCATCGCCGAGCGTCGCCCCGACCTGTACCAGGCCGTGGGTGCGATCGCCGGCTGCTACACCGCGCGCGACGACCTCGGGTTCATCCTCGCCAAGATCGTCGCCGAGACCCGCGGCGGCGACATCGCCAACATGTGGGGCCCGCGCACCGACCCCGCCTACCTCGCCAACGACGGCCTCCTCAACGCCGACCAGCTCGAGGGCAAAGCCCTGTACTTCGCCACCGCCACCGGTATGCCCGACGCCACCGAGTGGGACCGCAACGGCCGCGACCTGCTGCGCTTCACCCAGGGGGCCGGCCTGGAGATCGCCACGCACGCCTGCACCGTGGAGATGGACCGGCGGCTCGACGAGCTCGGCATCGACGCGCGGATCGACTACCTGCCCACCGGCCTGCACAACTGGGACAACTTCGGCCGTTTCGTGGCCCCGATGCGCGATACGCTGATGCCGGCGCTGCGCTGACCGCCGCGGCGCCCCACCGCCGCGAGGAGTCGCCATGCCCACCACGCCGAAGGCCTCCGGATACCTCTCCCCCACCGGGGCGGTCGTGTTCCCTCGCCGGCTGCCGCTGTCCGTCGAGGAGGCGTGGGCGGCGGTCACCGATCCGGCCCGCACCGCGCCGTGGATCGGTCCGTGGTCGGGCGACCCGGCGACGGGCACCGTGGAGCTGACGATGATCGCCGAGGACGGCGCGCCCGTCGTGCCGGTGGGGATCGTGCGGTGCGAGGCGCCTCACCTCGTCGTCGTCACCACCGCCCCCGACGGGTGGGTGCTCACCGTCCGTATCGAGGGGGACGACGACGAGGTCGTCATCTCCCCGATTATCACCCCGGCCTGTCCGAGCACTACCGGGCGCTGCTCGGCGGCTAGTTGTAAGCCGCCCGGCGCCCCCCCCTCTCCGCGGCTAGACGAGTTGGAACCCCATCGTGTCGTAGTGGGTTGCTAGTGTTCACTCTATCGAACACACGAGCGATCCTCGCCCGGTCGGGCGGCGATCACACCCAGGCGAAGGGGGCGGGCACGGCCGATGACGCGACCACCACAACCGCACCCGGGCGGCGACCACCGCGCTGATCACAGGGCAGATCGCCGCGCTGATGGCGGCTCCGTCGACTGCCCCGCCGTCGCCGCGGCCGGCGCCGCCGCCGTGCAGGCCCTCTACGCCGAGAACATCGCCGCCGCCGCCCGACTGCGCGCCTGCTACCACCTCTACACCGTCTGCGAGGACGAGCAGGAACGACGCGACCTGGCCGCCGGCTACGACCCCGAGCTCGACCTCAAACCCGAACACGCCGTCATCGACCCCTTCCACATCGCCTGCGCCGAGATCGTCGCCGCCTACGGCGTGCACAACAACCGCGCCCGCACCCTGCTCACCCGGGCCCGCACCCTCATCACGCGCTTCCCCACCCTGGTCGAGGCCATGGAAACCGGCCGCCTCGACGAGGACACCGCCGACCTGCTCGCCCGCCACATGCGCACCGTGGACTCCGCCCACCGCCGCGCCGTCCAACAACAAATCATCGACTGGCTCCTGGCCGCCATCGCCGCCGGCACCCGCCCCGGACGCGAGGCCATCCTGGGAACCCTCGACCGCATCATCACCGACCACGACCCCGCCGGCGTCCGCGCCCGCCGCGCCGCCGCCACCCGCGAACGCCACATCCGGCTGCGCCGCGGCACCGACGGCATGGCCGACCTCATCGCCCACCTCACCGCCACCGAAGCCTCCACCCTCTACGAGGTCCTGCACCGCGCTGCCACCGAACAGGCCACCCGCGACAAAACGGCCCGCCTGCAGGCCGCCCACGCAGGCGACCACACCCTCGACGCCGAATACATCCGCAGCATCGACGAACTACGCGCCGACGCCCTCGTCGCCGCCTTCCTCGACCCGGCCGGCCCAGACCACGAGGCAGACCCCCAGCACCCGGCGCGGGCCGGGACCCGCCCCCTGGCCACCCAGGTCCGCCCCACCATCACCGTCCTCGCACCCCTGGGCCCCGACGGCGAACCCGAGGTCTACCTCCCCCGCGGCGGCCCGGCCACCATCGAAGCCCTCATCGAACTACTGGCCCGCAGCGTCGGCGCCACCATCACCGTGCCCCACACCCAACCCGGCACCGCCGATTCCCCCACCGCAGCCCGCCGCTACCGCATCAGCGCCGAACTGGCCCACCGCATCCGCCTACGCGACGGCACCTGCCGCCACCCCGGATGCTCCGTACCCGCCCAGGACTGCGACATCGACCACTGCCGCCCCTTCAACCACACCGACCCCGACAGCGGCGGC
>NZ_BCSW01000086.1 GCF_001571065.1 Dietzia cinnamea NBRC 102147 | reverse complement strand
CTCCACGACGACCTCACAGTCACCGTCTCGCGGGGCTCGCTGCCCATTTCGGGGCAACTTCTCCAGTGTAAGTCTCCCGGCCGCCCCAGTCAAAACCAGGACCGCCGCTCACCTACTCCGGCTCGCCACCTGCTCGCTGGGCCGTCTCTCTCGTTCCGGCCCCGCTCCCTGGCGGCTCCGATAAAGTTACACGGGCCTGTCTGCAAAGCCAAATCGCGGCCGTTTGTCCAGGTCAGCGATAGTTTCGGCGCGTGGGCCTTCAGCTACGCCCTGACGCGCCTTCGGCTCGTGGATTCTCCGCGACAGGGAAAGTCCGTGGAATCGGCCATGATCATTCGGGCGGTGGGCGACCCGTCTCATTCGTCAATGGTGAGGTCGTCTGCCACGGCCGTCAGGTAGACGTTGACCATCCTCTGCCGACGCTGGGTCGCGAGTATGGCGTGGCGTAGACCCGGATCGATGTCGACCACGTGAAGCTCGACGCCGAAGGCGCTGGCGGCATGCTTGACCCAGCCGGTGATCGACGACCGCGCTTCCTCGCTCGCGAACACGATGATCGGCCGAACGTCGCTGTAGTCCGGTTCGCTCCGAAGTAGCGCGAGCTTCAGAACGTCTTGGGCGATCTTCTTGAGCTGGCCGCCCTTGAGCCTTCCCTGTCGCGCGTACGCCTCCACCGCGAACTTCCCGTCTTCGCTCCGAGCGTCGAGGTGGATGCGCACTCCCCCGCTGAGCGTCAGCGATCCCCCACGGACCAGCGCCACTTTGAGCTTGGTCGCCAGGGCGTCGACGATCGCGATCTCGGCATCCCTCTGGACTGCCGAGTCGCTCTGATGTGGGGCCATGAAAGCCAACCTACTGCCGCCGACGGCCAGATAGCGCGCGACGAACTGACTGAGATCGGCCCTTTCGGGCCGCTCCTCAGCCCAGCCCGTTCTGCTTCTGGTACTCCTCGGTCGTCATCTGCACGAGCCGCGAGTAGCGGCCCTCCACGTTGTCGACGTAGCCGATCGTCCGCACGTACGGAGCGATCACGTGCACCTTCTGCAGCGGGGTCACGATGAGCAGCTGGATACCCAGCTTGGCGAACAGCTCCAGCGCGTAGAGGGTGGAAGCATCCGAGCCGCGACCGAAGGCCTCGTCGATCACCGCGAACCGGAAGTCCCGGGCCTTGGCCGCTCCCCACTCCAGTCCGAACTGGTAGGCCAGCGAGGCAGCGAGGATGGTGTAGGCCAGCTTCTCCTTCTGCCCGCCGGACTTTCCGTCGGAGTCGCGGTAGTGCTCGAACTCGCGGTCGGTCTCGCGGTCCCTCTCGGAGGCGGAGAAGGTGAACCAGTTGCGCACATCGGTGACCCGCAGGCGCCACGCGCGGTCGGAGTCGCTGTGGCCTTCCCGGCCGCGGAGCCGCTCGAGGATGGCACGCACCTGCTCGTAGCGGCTCTCGGAGTACTGCCCGTCGCCGCCAAAGGCGTCGTCGGTGACGCCGCGTAGGTCGGCGCGGAACTGGCGCACCTCCTGGTTGACCGTGTTCTCACAGTCCAGGCGCACGAACCGACCCGGGTTGAAGTCGATCGCGCCCAGCGCCTCGTTGGTCTTCTCGATCTTCTGCCCGATGTCATCGGCCTGACGCAGCAGCCAGTTATGGAAGCCTGCGAGCTCGCGGATGGTGTTCTTGCGCAGCTGGCTCTCGAACTCGTCCACGAACCGCGGGAGGTCGTCGTCGGCCAGTCGGGCGTGGAACCGCACGTACTCGGCGCGGGCGGCCACGGCCGCGTCCATCTCCTTGGTCTGCTCCGGCCAGGTGCGACGGATCTCCGCCATGGCCTGGTGGATCCGCGTGGTGAGGCCGTTGAGCTCCCGTTGGGCGCGCTCAACGTCGGCGTCGATCGCATCCGACAGCGCCGCCTCGGCGGAGTGGGCCTCGTCAGCGGTCTGCGCCAGCTCGGCGCCGGGGTCCTCGCCGTACCCGAGCCGCTCGCGCAGCCGCGGGTACACCTCGCGCGCCGACTCCAGCAGGGCCTCGTCCAGCTCGTCGATCACCCGCTGGTCCCGGAGCATCTGGCGCTGCTCGTGATCGATGCTGGACTGCCAGCGGCTGCGGTGGTCGGACAGCTCCCGCTCGTCGTCGGCCACGGTGGCGGCGCGGGCGTCGAGGTCGGCGATCCGCTGGTCGATCTCAGACAGCTCGTCGCTGCCGCGGACAAGCCGCTGCCGCTCGGCCTCGGCGGAATCGGCCCGCTGCTGGGCCTCGGCCCAGTCCAGGTCCCGCCAGGACGGATACTCGGCCAGCCGCACCAGCGCGGTGCGGGCCTGGCCGGCCGCGGTCTGCTCGGCGGTGGCGGCGTCGAGCCGGGTGGCCAGCTCGGCAACCTCGCCCTCGAGTCGGGCGCACCGCGCGCGGAGGGCGTCGACCTTGTCCTCGTTGCGCCAGCCCAGCACCCAGTTCCGGGCGTCGGTGGTGGCGGTGCGGTCGTCCTTGACGTGCCGGTTGCGGGAGCGGATCTGCCCTTGCACGGTCACGGCGCGGTCGGCGCGGCGGAACTCCTCCATGGTCTGCGCGCACAGGTGGTCGGCGCGGGCGTAGAGCTCCTTGGCCAGATACCCGCGCAGGGGCGAGTCGGCGATCTCCACGGTGTCCGCGAGCAGCAGCCCGTTGGTCTGGGGCCGCTGCAGCGGCACGTGCTTCTCGGGGACCCGCTCGTAGACCAGCCGCACGCCCACCTCGCGGCCGTCAGCGCGGCGGGAGGTGAGCCGGCGAGAATCCACCCACTCGGCCACGTCGGCGTAGTGCTCCTGCGGCACGAGCAGGGACAGGGCGAATCCGCGCAAGACGCGTTCCGCGGCGCCGCGCCACTGGGCGTGCTCGGCGGCGATGTCCATCAGCTCGCCGGCGAAGGGCAGATCGGCGGCGTCCAGGCCGAGTTCAGCGCACAGCTGCGCGCGCACCTGCAGCTGCTCGGTGGGCAGGTTGCTGGTCCGCCCGGTCAGGCCGGTCAGCTCCTGCTGCACCTCACGCAGCTGGCGTTTGCGCTCGCCGTGCTCCATGACCAGCGCGTTGTGGCGGGTGGCCAGGTCGACACCGTGGGAGTCCAGCTCGGCCTCACGTGCAGCGATCGCCTCGGGTAGGCGGGAGAAGGCCGCCTCGTCGGTGACAGGGTCCAGGCCGGCGCGGGTCACCGCGTCGGTGAACCGATCCCGACGACGACGACGCTCCTCCAGCTGCTCCCGGGCCGCGGCGGCATCTCGCTCGAGGTCGCCTATGCGGTTGCCGCCGGATTCGGCGCGCGCGGTGACCAGGGCCTCGCGCTCGGTGGCCAGTTCTCTGGCCTTCTCCCGGAGGCGGACCACCTCGGTTTTGGCGGAGGCGACCTCGGTGGTCAGCGTGTCGATCTCAGCTTGGCGCAGGGAGATGCGGAGCTCGGCGAAGTACGGGCGCAGGGCCAGTCGCTCCTCGCGCAGCCGTTCGCGGCGCTCGAGCGCGGTGTCGTAGGTGTGGATCTGCTCGACCAGCGGTTCGAGGGCGGCGAGCTGGGTCCGGGCGCGGGTGACGGCGTCGTGCGCGCGGGTGAGGTCCTCGAAGTGGCGCAGGATGCCTTCGATGCGGGCGGAGGCGTCCACGGGTTCGAGCATGTGGGTGCGGACGAACTCGTTGAGGTCGCCGACGGACTTCATGGAGATGGTCTGGTGGAACAGTTCCATAGCCTGCTCCGAGCGGATGCCGAGCAGGCGTCGCATGGCGCGTCCGTAGGTCGGAAAGTCCTTGTCCACCACGGCCCCGCTGTCGCGCAGGCGGGTGATGAGGGCGCCGAGGTCGGAGCCGAAGCCGGTGAAGTCCGGGTCGATGGACAGCGCCCGGTCGGCGGTGATGAAGCGCCGCCACGGCTGGCCGGTGGCCTCCTGCTGCTGGAAGACCTGGGCGAGGGTGACCTCCTCGCCGTACCCCTCGTTGCGGAAGACGCCGAGGATCACCGAGTACGAGTGGCCGTCACGCAGCCCGACCGAGCGGACGCTGCCGGTGGCCTCGTTGCGCTCGGTCTTGTGATGGCCCTCAACGTAGGAGCGAAGGGTGCGCTCCTTGCGGGAGGCGCCGGCGGCCTTGTTGTAGTCGATCCGGTGCGAGGGCAGCATCAGCGTGCTCACCGCGTCCACCAGGGTGGACTTGCCGCTGCCGATGTCGCCGGTGAGCAGCAGGGTCTCCCCCGCCGGCTCGAGGTTCCACACCCGGGAGTCGAAGGTGCCCCAATTGAGGACCTCGAGGCGGGCCAGTCGGAACCCGGGGCGCTCACCGCTGCCGAGCTCGACCGAGGAGAACAGGCCGCTGGTCATCAGATGTCCTCGCTCGCGTGGTGGGCGGTGCTCTCGTCAGCGGCGCGCGCGTGGCCGACGCCCTCGTCGGCGGTGCTCTCGCCTGCGTCCCTCTCGTCCGCGGCGTCCGCGTCGGCGTACTCGGCGAGCTTGGCCGAGAAGTCCGAGAGCGTCTCGGCGTCCACATACGCCTTGAGGATGCGGCGCACCTCCCACTCCCCCTTGCGGTCCTTGAGCTGGCGCAGGAACCCCATGCCGACGAGCCGGTTGATGGAGGCGTCGATCTGGTGCTGCTCGCGCGCCTCGTCGGTGCTGCGGTGCAGGAAAAGCTGGATCATCTCCACGATCTCGTCGTGGGTGAGCACCAACTGGCCGGGGTCGCCGGCCGACTCGAACTCGGCCAGGCGCTTCCGAAGGAGGACCAGCAGGAGGCTGTCGGCGTACGTCAGAGTTCGTCGCCGGATGACACGGGGAAGAGCGTTCTCGCCCTCCGGGGTATCAGCGGTCCGCAGGTAGGCGTAGCCCTCGTCGTCGTCGACAACGACCTCAAGCCCTACGACGGCGAAGTGGTCACGGACGGCGCCCTGGTGGCGCACCAGGTCGTCCCAGGCGTCGGACTCCTGGTACACGACGCCCTGCATGAGGCGGATGGCGCTGACCGCCACGGCGCGCTCGGGGGTGACACGGCCGGCGGTGACACGGTCCCCCACTGCATGGTCGGAGGTGTTGGATCCTGAGGCGGTCATCGGCGGGTGACCTCCACCCGCGGCATCGTCGCGCGCATGTGCCTGCCTGCCTCGTGGTACTCGATCACGGTCTCCTCATGCTCGTGGGTGGTCACCTCGAGATCGTCCTCGTCCAACGCCAGGTAGCCGACGATCTCCGCCGCGCCGTGCTGGAGCGGGTACAGGGAGATGATGTCCTCCAGCCGCGCGGTGCCGTGCACCGGGATCAGCGACCGGATGCGGGTGGCCAGGCGCGCGGGATCCACCACGACCTGGTTGGCCAGCACCGAGGTGTCCACCTCCTCGGCCTCGACCGGCTCCAGGTCACTATTGACCTCCGAGGCCGGACGGACGGTGAACAGGGGGCGGTCGGTGGGCAGCGCAACGTCGATGCTGGTCTCCTCGAGCTCCAGCCCAGAGCTCGGCAGCTCGCCCTCGCGGAGGTGCAGGGCGGTGGTCTCGATCTGGCGCACCAGGTCCAGCACCCGGCGGTTCTCCAGCCACACCTGGTCGTCGGTGAAGCGGCGCAGCTGCTCGGAGATGCTACGGACCGTGTGCTGGGTGCGCTCGGCGGCCTCGGCCCAGCTGTGGTGGACGGTGCGCAGGCGGCGGTCGGCGCCGACCTCCTCGATGCCGGTCATCCGATCCAGCAACATGGACAGCTCCTCCTGGCCCGAGGTGGACAGCAGCAGGTCGTAAAAGGCCTGGAAGCTGCGGCCCTGGTCGGAGGAGTCGATCATGCTGCGGCCGTGGACCAGCTCGGCCAGCAGCTCGCCCTTGCTGCCCTGCCACGTGGCGATGCGCTCGCGCGCCGAGCGGTCCAGGGCGCGGAAATTCTCCTCCACCTGCCGGAAATCGGCCAGCAGCTCGCGGGCGGTGGTGGCGAACTGCTGGTACCGCTCGCGGACCGCGGTGCGGTCCAGCAGGCCGGCCTGCGGATCCTCGCGCAGCTGGGCGATCTCCCGCTCGATGTCCTGCTTGCGGCGCTCGAGCTGATCCAGGCGCTTGGCAGGGTCGGATTCGGTGCCCTGGGCGATCTGGCGCAGCAGGTCCACCGCGGTCTGCAGGCGCGACTCGGTGCCCACGAATGACTGCTCGGCCAGGCCCTGCACCCAGGCGTAGGCCTTCTCCAGGGCCGGGGTGGCGTCGTAGTGGATCTCGTCCGCGCCCAGCGGGTAGAAGCGCCGCAGGAAACCCGCCTCGGGGCCGGCCCAGTCCGCCAG
>NZ_BCSW01000085.1 GCF_001571065.1 Dietzia cinnamea NBRC 102147 | reverse complement strand
GCCCTTCGCACCCCGCTCGACCGCGCTGCGGACGGTGTAGCGCAGGAACGCCGGGAACGCGACCGCGCAGATCACCACGCCGACCACGACGAGCACGCCGCCGCCGGCCGCCGCGACCGCGGTGCCCACCGACGCCGCCGCCACGCCGTGGGCGACGTCGCCGATGCGGGGGCCGCCGGCCACCACGACGATGAACACGCCCTGCAGGCGCCCACGCATCTCGTCTGTGGCCGACTCGAGCAGGATGGCCTGACGGAACGCGGCCGAGACCATGTCCACGGCACCGCCGAACGCGAGGGCCGCGAGCGCCAGCCACAGCCACCAGGCCGAGCCCTCGGGTGAGACCGCAGCGACGAACACGCCGAACGCGACCATCGCCAGACCCCACAGCGCCACGCACACCAATACCGCCAGGCCCTGCCGTCGCACACGCGGGATCCAGCCGGAGAAGACGCCGCCCAACACGGCGCCGACGCTCATCGCGGCGAACAGGAGCCCGAGCGCGGTCCCGCCGGTCGGGGGGTCACCGAAGGACTCGGTGGCGATCTGTGGGAAGAGCGCCCGAGGCATGCCGAAGACCATGGCGATGATGTCCACGAGGAACGAGGCCAGCAGGATGCGGCGGGTGGCCAGGTAGGCGAACCCGTCGATCACCGACCGCAGCCCGACCGAGGGCCGCTCCCCCGCCACCGGCTGGGGTGGGAGCCGGTAGACGGCGTACAGCGTCACCAGGAGCGCCACCGAGTCCAGGAGATACAGCGACTCCAGCCCGAGCACCGGGATGAGGATGCCCGCCGAGAGCGGTCCGACGATCGCGCCGAACTGCATGACGGTCATGTTGAGCGCGGAGGCGGAGGCGAGTTGGTCGGACGGGACGAGTCTCGGGATGATCGCCGACCGGGTGGGCTGGTTGACCGCGAAGAACGCCTGCTGTACGGCGAGCAGCCCCATCACCAGCCACACGTTCTGGTTCCCGGCAGCGGCCTGCAGCCAGAACAGCGCAGCGGTCGCGATGAGGCCGGTGGTGGTGATCATGAGCAGCGTGCGCCGGTCGAACGCGTCGGCCAGCGCCCCGCCCCACAGGCCGAACACGATGAGCGGCACGAGCGCGAACACGCCGGTGAGCCCCACGTACGCCGAGCTGCGGGTGATCTCGAAGACCTGCTGCGGCACCGCGACGAGGGACAGCTGCGCGCCGATGACCGTGACGATGTTGGCGAGCCACAGTCTGCGGAAGTCTGGCTGCCTCAACGGCCGGGTATCGGCGAGCTGGCGCCTCAGAACTGACACCCGGGGCAGGCTACTCGGCTGCGAGACGGTCCGGATCGTCGGAGTGACCCTCTATCCTCAGACGCGAACGTCCAACACTGTCGGCGGTTGCACATATGTTGCGCAGCCGCCCATCCCCCACAGGGCGCTGCCACGCCCGAGGAGATTTGATGACGACACCGCAGACCGATCGCACCCAGACCGCGGTCATCGTCCTGGCCGCCGGCTCCGGCACCAGGATGAAGAGCGCCACCCCCAAGATGCTGCACCGCGTGTGCGGGCGGACCATGCTCGGTCACGCCCTGCACGCCGCGGCGGGGATCGAGCCGGACGCGATCGTCGTGGTGGTGGGCCATCAACGCGAGCAGGTCTCCGCCGCGGTGGACGAGTTGTCATCCGAGCTCGGTGTGCCGGTCTCCACCGCCGTCCAGGAGGAGCAGAAGGGCACCGGTGACGCGGTCGCGGCCGGGATGTCGGGGTTGCCCGCCGACTTCTCCGGCACGGTCCTCGTGACCACCTCCGACATCCCGCTGCTCGATAGCGAGACGTTGCGCGAGGTGGTGAGCCGCCACGACATGCGGCCGCGGGCGGCGGTCACCGTCCTGACGTCGACGGCGCCCGACCCCACGGGGTACGGCCGCATCGTGAGGAACGACGACGGCGAGGTGCTCAGGATCGTCGAGCACAAGGACGCCTCGGAAGACGAGAGGGCGATCAACGAGGTCAACTCCGGCATCTACGCGTTCGACGCGCAGGTCCTGCGGGACAAGCTCGGGCAGCTGAGCACCGACAACTCGCAGGGCGAGCTGTACCTCACCGACGTCATCCAGTTGGCCCGGCAGGCCAACGGACTCATCCGCGGGCACCGCGTCGAGGACGCGGACCTCGTGGCGGGCGTCAACGACCGTGTGCAGCTGGCCGCCCTGGCCAGCGAGATGAACCGCCGGCTGTGCGAGTCGGCCATGCGCGCCGGGGCGACCATCGTCGACCCGTCCAGTACGTGGCTCGACGTGGGCGTGGAGATCGGCCGCGATGTGACGATCCTTCCCGGTGCCCACCTCGCGGGCGCGACCGTCGTCCACGACGGCGCGACCATCGGCCCAGACACCACCCTGCAGGACACGACCGTCGGCGAGGGGGCCTCGGTCGTGCGTTCACATGCGGTGAGCGCCACAGTCGGGGATGGTGCCGAGGTGGGCCCGTTCGCGTATCTGCGGCCCGGGGCGGACCTCGGCGCCAACACCAGGATCGGCACGTTCGTCGAGGTCAAGAAGTCTACGATCGGCGCCAACACCAAGGTGCCGCACCTGACCTACGTCGGTGACGCGACCATCGGTGAGCACACCAACATCGGGGCGTCGAGTGTGTTCGTCAATTACGACGGGGTGAACAAGAACCGTACAGTGATCGGCGATCACTGCCGCACCGGTTCCGACACCATGTTCGTCGCACCGGTGACCGTCGGAGACGGGGCCTATTCGGGCGCGGGTACCGTGATCAAGGACGACGTCCCGCCGGGTGCCCTCGCGGTGTCCGGAGGACGGCAGAGGAACATCGACGACTGGGTGATCAAGAACCGGCCGGATTCCGGTTCGGCAGAGGCTGCCCGTCGTGCCCGGAACGACTCCCAGAAGGACGGACTCACACAGTGAGCGACTGGATCGCCAACCAGAAGAACCTGATGTTTTTCGCGGGGCGCGCACACCCCGAACTCTCCGATCAGGTGGCCGCGGAACTCGGCGTCGAGGTCACCCCCCAGACCGCCCGTGACTTCGCGAACGGCGAGATCTTCGTCCGTTTCGAGGAGTCCGTCCGAGGCTGCGACGCCTTCGTGATGCAGAGCGCCCCGGCTCCGCTGAACAAGTGGATCATGGAGCAGCTCATCATGATCGACGCGCTCAAGCGCGGCAGCGCCAAGCGCATCACCGCGGTTCTGCCGTTCTACCCGTACGCCCGCCAGGACAAGAAGCACCGCGGCCGCGAGCCCATCTCGGCCCGCCTCATCGCCGATCTGCTCAAGACCGCGGGCGCTGACCGGATCATCACGGTCGACCTGCACACCGACCAGATCCAGGGCTTCTTCGACGGCCCGGTCGACCACATGCACGCCCAGGGCCAGCTGTCGGACTACGTCCGTCAGCACTACGGGACGGACAACATCGTCGTGGTCTCCCCCGACGCCGGCCGCGTCAAGGTGGGCGAGAAGTGGGCCGACGCCCTCGACGGCGCCCCGCTCGCGTTCGTCCACAAGACCCGCGATCCCAACGTGCCCAACCAGGTCAAGTCCAACCGCGTGGTCGGTGACGTCGAGGGCAAGACCTGCGTCCTCATGGACGACATGATCGACACCGGTGGCACCATCGCCGGCGCCGTCAAGGTGCTCAAGGACGCCGGTGCCGGTGATGTCATCATCGCCACCACCCACGGCATCTTCTCCGACCCGGCCGCCGAGCGTCTCGCCACCTGCGGGGCCAAGGAGGTCATCACCACCGACACGCTGCCCATCCCGCCGGAGAAGCGGTTCGAGAACCTCACCGTGCTGTCCATCGCGCCGCTGCTGGCCCGGACCATCCACGAGGTGTTCGAGAACGGCTCGGTGACCAGCCTGTTCAACGGTTCCGCGTAGGCCGACCATGGGCGCGACGATCTACCACAACCCCCGCTGCTCCAAGTCGCGGCAGGCCCTCGAGCTGCTGCGCGAGCGGGGTGTGGAGCCGACGATCATCAAGTACCTCGACACCCCGCCCACCGTCGAGGAACTGCGCACACTGATCGCCGACGCCGCGCTCACGGTGCGGCAGGCCGTCCGCGTCAAGGAGGCGGAGTTCACCGAGCTCGGCCTCATCGATGCCTCGGATGACGAGCTCCTCGCCGCGATGGTCGCCCACCCGCGACTGATCGAGCGGCCCTTCGTCGTCACCGACAAGGGCACCCGCCTCGCGCGTCCCACGGCGGAGGTCGAGGAGATCCTCTGACCCACCGCCCCGGCTGACCCACTGCACCTGCTGGCCCACCTAGCCGGGACAGCGCCCGACCCGCCGCCCCACACCCGGGGCGGCGGGTCGGGCGATTTTGGGCGCCGCACCCCGCAGCGCTAGGCTGGTCGGGTCATCTCGGCGAGGGAGGACCCGCATCAACCCGGGTCACTCCGTTATCGACGCGATCATTGTCGGTGTGGTTCCCAGTGGACCGGCCTCGACGATCGTCTCGATCGCCGAGGAGGTACCACTCGTAGAGCGTCACGCTCTCCCACTCCGACGAAAAGGCAGTCATGGCCAAGGAAATCAACAACCTCAAGACCGTCACCCGCACCGAGTTCGGCAAGGGCTCCGCCCGCCGCGCCCGTCGTGAGGGCCAGGTGCCGGCGGTGCTGTACGGCCACCACACCGAGCCCCGCCACCTCCTGCTCAACGCGCTCGAGTTCGCCGCCGTGCTTCGTGCGCACGGCACCAACTCCCTGCTCACCCTCGACATCGAGGGTGAGGAGCAGCTCGCGCTGCCCAAGCAGATCGATGTGCACCCGCTGACCCGCGTCATCGAGCACACCGACCTGCTCGTGGTGAAGAAGGGCGAGAAGGTCGTCGTCGAGGTCGCCGTGATCCTCACCGGTGAGGCCGCCCCCGGCACCCTGGTCACGACCGACGCCGACTACATCGAGATCGAGGTCGAGGCGACCGACATCCCCGAGGAGTTCGAACTCTCGCTCTCCGGTGTCGAGGCCGGCACCCAGTTCACCGCCGCGGACATCACGCTGCCCTCCGGCGCGACCCTGGTCTCCGATCCGGAGACCCTGCTGGTCAACGTCATCGAGGCGCCGTCCGAGTCCGACCTCGAGTCCGACGAGGAGTCCGCGCCGCAGGGCGAGGCCGCCGAGGACGCCGCGAAGGCCGCCGAGGAGGACTGATCCCCTTACCGCCGTCCTACAGCGGCGAGGAGGCCACGGGCCCGGAGGCGACCAGAGTGTCGTCCCGGGCCCGTTCCATTTCCCCACCCCAACACGCTTCCCCGTCTGGCGTATCGCTCCAGCGAATGGCTCCTCGCCCCCGTGCCTGGCGTCTCGCCCCAGTGCCCGGACGCTCGAATCCGTCGCCGCTCCCCGGGATGGCGTCTGGCCGGCCCGCCGGCGCGCGCGAGATGCCATGCCGGCGCGCGGCTGCGACGGGCCCTGCGGATTCACACGGCGCGCGGCTGCGACGGGCCCGGCGCGCGAGCGAGCGGATCAGCCGCGGATGAGCCCCGCCGCGAGCACGAACATCATCACGGCGATCGCCCCGTCGAGCACACGCCACGCCCCCGGCTTGGCGAACAACCCGCGGAGCGCCTTGCCGCCGAAGCCGATGAGCGAGAACCACACTGTGCCGGCGAGGAACGCCCCGGCTGCGAACACCCACCGCAGGTCCCCGCCCTGCTGGTTGGCGATGGTGCCGAGGAACACCACGCAGTCGAGATAGGCGTGCGGGTTGAGCCAGGTGAACGCCGCGCACGCCGCCACCGCCCCCATCGTCGACGGCACGCGGCCGGAGCCGTCGGCCCGCAACCCTTCCCCCGGCCGGATCGCGCGGACCGCCGCGAACGTCCCGTAGGCCACGAGGAACGCCACTCCGATCCACGTCATCACCGTGAGCGCACCCGGCGCCGTCTCGATGAGCGCACCCACCCCGGCTACTCCGAGCAGGATGAGCGCCGCCTCGGAGAGCACGCAGAACACGACGATCGGCACCATCGACACGTCCCCGCGGATCGAGCGCTGCAGCACATACGCGTTCTGCGCGCCGACGGCCGCGATGAGTCCGAGGCCGATGCCTGCGCCCATGAAGAGAGTGGAAGTGGTGGTCACCCCCTCAATCTAGGCAAGCGTCCACCAGTAGTGCGACTGCAGTTTCTGCTCTAGCATCAGCTGTACTTATGAACCCTCTGCAGCTGGACCAGCTCCGCACGCTCGTCGCCGTGGTGGATCTCGGATCGTTCGAGGCCGCCGCCGCGCACCTGCACATCACCCAGTCCGCGGTGTCCCAGCGGATCCGCGCTCTCGAGGAGTCCGCCGGCCGCATCCTCGTGCGCCGCGACCGA
>NZ_BCSW01000084.1 GCF_001571065.1 Dietzia cinnamea NBRC 102147 | reverse complement strand
TCGTCGTCGTCGTATCCACCCCGGTCACCCCCAACCGCGCCGCACCTTTATCGAACCTGTGATCGATTCTACCGGCGCGTCCCACATAGCACAAGGGTTCGATTGGCGGAGAGGCGGGGTGAGCGGGTGGTGATCACGAGGGGGTGAATGGCCACAGCTGATCGGGTTCTGTTACGGTGGGGCGCATGTCGATCGCTCGCGCATATTGGCGCTTTATGTGGGCTCCGGGTGGAGCCCGCGCCGCGAGCGCACGCGTCCGCTAGACGGATCGTCGACACCCGGAGCCCAGAGGCGGTGACCACCATGGTCGCCGCCTCCCGCCATTTGAACTCAGGCGGCTCGGGTGTCGACAAGGGCACCAACAGATCACGGCACCCGGCCCGCCACCATCACCACCAGGAGCGCACCGCCGTGACCATCACCGCCGAGAATCCCACCCAGACCGCCGACCGTCGGGTCCTGTCGTACTCGCCACTGCCGACCCCCGCCGAGATCCTCGGTGAACTGCCGCTGGGAGAGGCCCGCGAGGCGCTCGTCGATCGCAGTCGCAGCGCGGTGGCCGATGTGCTGGCGGGCAGGGATGACCGACTGCTCGTCGTGGTGGGTCCCTGCTCGGTCCACGACACCGGGGCCGCGCTGGACTACGCCGGACGGCTGGCCGAGCTCGCCGCGGAGACGTCCGAGGACCTGCTCATCGTCATGCGCGTGTACTTCGAGAAGCCGCGCACGACGGTCGGCTGGAAGGGCCTCATCAACGACCCCGCGCTCGACGGGAGCTACGACATCCCGCGCGGCCTGCGCACCGCCCGCAGGCTGCTGCTGGACGTGCTCGACCTCGGACTTCCCGTCGGCACCGAGTTCCTCGAGCCGACCAGCCCGCAGTACATCGCCGACGCCGTCTCCTGGGGTGCGATCGGCGCCCGCACCACGGAGAGCCAGGTGCACCGCCAGCTCGTGTCGGGCCTGTCCATGCCGGTCGGCTTCAAGAACGGCACCGACGGAGAGGTGCAGGTCGCGGTGGACGGTTGCCGGTCCTCGGCGGCGGGGCACGTTTTCTTCGGCACCGACGCCGACGGCCGCGCGGCGGTCGTGGAGACGGCGGGTAACACGGACTGTCACGTGATCCTGCGCGGCGGCACCCGCGGGCCGAACCACGACGCCGAGTCCGTCGCAGCCGCGGTCGCGGCCGTGGGCAAGGTCGGGCTGCCGGGTCTCGTGATGGTCGACGCCAGCCACGCCAACTCGGGCAAGTCGCACGAGCGCCAGGCCGAGGTCGTGGCCGAGCTGGCCGAGCGCATCGGCGGGGGAGAGCAGGGCATCTCCGGGCTGATGATCGAGAGCTTCATCGAGCCCGGCGCCCAGTCCGTCGAGGCCGAGGAACTGGTCTACGGGCAGTCCGTCACCGACGCCTGCATGGGATGGGACACCACCGCCGACGGGCTGCGTGCCCTCGCCGCGGCGGTGCGCGCCGGCCGCCGGGACTGACTCCCGCCGGCCGACGGAGCCGAGCGCGCAGCGGGTCAGGGGCAACACAGAGGAGGCGGTGCCGCGCGGTACTCTTTCCCGCGTGGCCACCTCCCCCCTGTACAAGTTCTACGAGTCCCGACTGCGGTCGTCGCTCGAGGGCAAGAGGCTGCCGCGGCACGTCGCCGTGATGTGCGACGGCAACCGCCGGTGGGCCAAGGAGGCCGGGTTCACCGACGTCGCGCACGGCCACCGGGCCGGCGCGGTGAAGATCGCCGAGATGCTGGGCTGGTGTGACGAGCTCGGCATCGACGTCGCCACCATCTATCTCCTGTCCACCGAGAACCTCGGCCGCGACGCCGACGAGCTCGGCGAACTGCTGCAGATCATCGCCGACGTCGTGGACGAGATCACCAGGCCGGAGCGCAACTGGGAGGTCCGCATCGTCGGGCGGCTGGAGCTCCTGCCGGAGTGGCTGGCCGATCGCCTGCGTCACGCGGAGCAGGTGAGCACCGGCCGACCGGGCGTCAAGGTCAACGTGGCGGTGGGCTACGGCGGGCGGCAGGAGATCGCCGACGCGGCCCGTGAGCTGGTCGAGCAGCTGATCGACGAGGGCCGGACGGGAGCCGACCTCGTCGACGGGATCACCGTCGAGGGCATCGGGGAGCACCTCTACACGTCCGGGCAACCCGACCCCGACCTCGTGATCCGCACGTCCGGCGAGCAGCGCCTGTCGGGCTTCCTGCTGTGGCAGAGCGCGTACTCGGAGATCTGGTTCACCGAGGCCTACTGGCCGGCGTTCCGCCGCGTGGACTTCCTGCGCGCACTCCGCGAGTACAGCGCCCGCAACCGCAGGTTCGGGCAGTGAGCACCCCGGCGGGATCCTCCGTGCCCGCGTGGTTCACCGTCCGGGCCGTGTGCGTGGTCGACCAGCTGCTGACCGTGCCCGGCCGGGTCGGCGTGACGGCGATCGACAAGCGCCCGGTCGAGGGCCCGGTCCAGGTCCGCGAGTACGGCCTCCACGGCGACGTCCAGGCCGACCGCAAGCACCACGGCGGCGTGTGGAAGGCCGTCTACCTGCTCTCCGACTCCGACGTCGAGCAGTGGGAACCCGAGTTCGGCGGCCCCATCCCGCCCGGCTTCTTCGGCGAGAACCTCCGCGTGACGGGCGTCGACACCTCGCAGCTGCAGATCGGGACGGTGCTCGAGGTCGCCGCTGCAGGTGCTGCCGGTGCCGCCGGGGCACCCGGCCTGCGCATGGAGGTCACCACGCCGCGCATCCCGTGTCAGACCTTCGCCCACCGTGTCGGGAAGCCGCGGTGGGTGCGTCGCTTCACCGAGGGCGGGCGGCCGGGCGCGTACGCGCGGGTCCTCGCCCCGGGTCCGGTCGGGGCGGGCGACGAGATCCGGGTGGTCAGCGAGCCCACGCACGGTGTCACCATCGCCAGGGTGCTGTCCGGGGTCGACGACGACGAGGTCAGCCGCCTCCTCGCCGAGTACGACCTCTCCGAGCTCGCACCGAGCCTCGTCCGGAAGCTGGATCCGGCCACGGACGACCGCCCGGTCGACGCGGACTGAGACACCGCCGGCCGGCCGGATATGGGACGCTGATCCGCATGGGACTCCTCCGGCGATACCGGGCGACCGGCGCGGACCTGCCCTTCGGCGATCCGCTCCGCGCGCACGGCGTGGCCATGGAGGGGTACTTCCTCCGGATCACCGACCGCGAACGCGGGCGCGTGGCCATCGCGCTCATCGGGGTCAACCGGGGACCCGACGGGCACTGGGCGACGCTCGGCCTGGCCTCGGACGAGGTGACGATCCCGCTCGAGGCCGGTGGCGCCCGCCGGCCCGGTGACGGGGACTCCTCGTCGTCGTCCTCCGCGGCGGTCTCCACGCTCCGCCTCGCCGCCGCGCCGCACGGGTGGGCCGACCCCTCGCGCATCGGCGCCCGGTCCGGCGGACAGTTCGAGTACCGCCGCGACGGCATCCACGTGGACATGGGGGAGGGCGCCCGGCTCCACGTGGACATCACCGACCCCGTGGAGTGGCCGCATCGCGCCGTCGGCGGGTCGAGCATCTTCCAGTCCGTTCCCGCGCTCAACCAGTACTGGCACCCCTGGCTGCTCGGCGGGCGCGCCAGCGGATGGGCCGAGCTCGACGGCCGGCGCTGGGACTTCGACGACGCCGAGGTGTACGGCGAGAAGAACTGGGGCGCGGAGGGCTTCCCCGACTCCTGGTGGTGGGGGCAGGCGCAGGCGTTCTCCGAGCCCGACACCTGCGTCGCGTTCGCCCGCGGTCAGATCCACTCCGGCCCGCTGCGCACCGAGGTCACCGCGCTCGTCGTGCGGCTCCCGGGCGGGCGCGTCGTGCGGCTCGGCAACCCCGTGGTCTCGCCCGTACGTGCCGACGTCACCGACGAGAGGTGGGAGCTCGAGGGACGCGGCTACGGCTGGGACATCCGCGTCAGCGGCCGCTCGCCGCTCGACCGCGCGCACGTCCTGCCCGTGCCGCTGCCGTCGGAGAACCGCAACTCGGCCGGGTCCATCGAGCACCTGACCGGGGAGCTCGAGGTGGAGGTACGACGGCGAGGGCGGCTCGTGTGGTCGGATCGCAGCTGGCTGGCCGCGCTCGAACACGGAGGTCTCGACCGGGCCGAGGCCGAGCTGCGGAGGCGCGGTGTGCCGGAGGGGGAGACGGGCGCGCCGCCGGTGTAGGCCACGGGCGGCCAGTGGCGCGCGGGGTGTGGGTTCAGATCTTGCGCAGGCGCAGCCGCTGGATCGAGTGGTCCGAGTTCTTGCGCAGGACGAGCGTCGCGCGCGGCCGGGTGGGGAGGATGTTCTCCACGAGGTTCGGCCGGTTGATCGAGTTCCAGATCTCACGCGCGGCCAGGCGCGCCGCGTTGTCGGACAGGTCGGCGTAGTGCGCGAAGTGCGAGCCCGGGTTGGAGAACGACGTGCTGCGCAGTTCGAGGAACCGCTCGATGTACCACTGCTCGATGTCCTCGATCCGCGCGTCCACGTAGAGCGAGAAGTCGAACAGGTCCGAGACCATGAGCCGCGGGCCGGTCTGCAGGACGTTGAGGCCTTCGACGATGAGGATGTCCGGCCGCTGCACCTCTATGTGCTCACCCGGCACGATGTCGTACTTGGTGTGTGAGTAGACCGGCGCGCGGACCACGGGCGCCCCGGACTTGACCTCGGTGACGAAACGCAGCAGCGCGCGGCGGTCGTACGACTCCGGGTACCCCTTGCGGTGCATGAGCCCACGGCGCTGGAGCTCACGATTGGGGTAGAGGAACCCGTCGGTTGTCACCAGGTCCACCCGGGGGTGGGAGTCCCAGCGGGTGAGCAGCGCGCGCAGCACACGGGCGGAGGTGGACTTGCCCACCGCGACCGAGCCGGCGACACCGATCACGAACGGCATCGGTGCGTCGACGGTCTCGCCGAGGAACAGGTTGGTGGACTGGAACAGCCGCTGACGTGCGGAGACCTGCAGGTGGATGAGGCGGCTGAGCGGGAGGTAGATCTCCGCGATCTCGTCCAGGTCGAGGTGCTCGCCGAGGCCGCGAAGCCCTTCGAGATCCTGCTCGGTGAGGACCATGGGCATCGCACGCCGCAGCCGCCGCCAGCTACGGCGGTCGAACTCCACGTACGGCGTGTAGTCGCCGGCATGTCTGCTCACGGGTTCCGATTGTGGCAGGTGGCCACGGGGGAGAGGGTGTCAGGGTGCGTGGCACTAGACTGACGACGACGACGACGAGACGAGCCGTGGCCCACACGATTCGTACGAAGCGAGAAGCCCACGCGCGAGGAGCAACGATGACCGACCCGAACACCGACGTGTTCTCCGCCTCTCTGTCCGAACTGGATCCGGAGGTCGCCGAGGCGATGGCCGGGGAACTGGCCCGTCAGCGGGACACGCTCGAGATGATCGCGTCGGAGAACTTCGTCCCGCGCTCCGTGCTGCAGGCGCAGGGCTCGGTCCTGACCAACAAGTACGCCGAGGGGTACCCGGGCCGCCGCTACTACGGCGGCTGCGAGCACGTCGATGTGGTGGAGAACCTCGCGCGTGACCGTGCCAAGGAGGTCTTCGGCGCGAAGTACGCGAACGTGCAGCCGCACGCCGGTGCGCAGGCCAACGCCGCCGTCCTCATGGCACTGGCCGCCCCGGGCTCGAAGATCATGGGTCTGTCGCTCGCGCACGGTGGCCACCTCACCCACGGCATGAAGCTCAACTTCTCCGGCCAGCTCTACGAGGTCGCCGCCTATGAGGTCGACCCGGAGACCATGCAGGTCAACATGGACACCGTCCGTGAGATGGCGCTGGCGGAGAAGCCGGACGTGATCATCGCCGGATGGTCCGCCTACCCGCGCACCCTGGACTTCGCGAAGTTCCGTGAGATCGCCGACGAGGTGGGCGCGAAGCTGTGGGTCGACATGGCGCACTTCGCCGGCCTGGTGGCCGCGGGGCTGCATCCGAGCCCGGTGCCGCACGCCGACGTGGTGTCCACCACCGTGCACAAGACGCTGGGCGGGCCCCGCTCGGGCATGATCCTCACCAACGATCTCGAGCTGTTCAAGAAGCTCAACTCCACCGTGTTCCCGGGCCAGCAGGGTGGGCCGCTCATGCACGCGATCGCCGCCAAGGCCACGGCCATGAAGATCGCCGGCACCGAGCAGTTCCGGGAGCGGCAGCAGCGCACCCTCGAGGGCGCGAAGATCCTCGCCGAGCGGCTCACCGAGCAGGACTGCAAGGACGCCGGCGTCTCGGTCCTCACGGGCGGTACCGACGTCCACCTCGTGCTGGTGGACCTGCGCGACTCGGAGCTGGACGGCCAGCAGGCCGAGGATCTGCTCCACGAGGTCGGCATCACCGTCAACCGCAACGCCGTTCCGTTCGACCCCCGACCGCCGATGGTCACCTCCGGCCTGCGGATCGGTACGCCGGCACTGGCCACCCGCGGCTTCACCACGGAGGAGTTCCGCGAGGTCGCGGACATCATCGGCACCGCCCTGGCGGCCGGCAAGGACGCCGACACCGCGGGCCTGCGCGAGCGGGTGACCGCCCTGGCGAAGGCCAAGCCGCTGTACGAGGGCCTCGAGGACTGGAAGATCCTGGGCTGAGGACTCCGGGACACACGACGACAGGCGGGGGCCGATGACCGACGAGAGCGCGGGCATCGGCCCCC
>NZ_BCSW01000083.1 GCF_001571065.1 Dietzia cinnamea NBRC 102147 | reverse complement strand
CTATTTTCACCCAGCGATCCGCAGATCCCCGTGAACTACCGGGGCTTACGCCTCGGTCGCGGGTTTGGGAAGCCGGGGCGGAGCGAGGGTGTTGAAGGCATCCCTGGCGATGTTGGCCATTAGTTTCCGCCGTTGGTCCAGGAAGGTTGGGAAGTCGATGTCCGGCCACGCTTCGGGCAGAGCATGAAGGTGTCGTTGAGCCCTTATTCGGCTCTCGGTGAGATGGCTCTTGTCCTTGAGAACTTCCGGCCAGTAGGTCGTTGGGGCGTCGTCTGAGACTTCGATGTTGACGTTCCATTCGACCATGGCCATGTTCGCGATCTGATTGACCTGCTTGGAGTCGGTCACCCCGAGCTTCTTCGACAGATAGGCCTTGGGGAACAGGTGATGCCGCTCGATTCCCTTCTTTGAAGTGACGGCGGGATCGAGGCGGTCACGGACTCGCCCGGTGGACATGAGCGCTTCGGCGTCGAGGATGACAAGGCCAGCTAGATATGCGGACAGGGCCGGGCTTCGCGGAGCCGACGTGGCGAGTTCATTGGGGAGAGTGATGGACCAGAAGTCGCTGGTGAGTTGATCCTTGATGATCCGGTCTAAGGCGTGAACGAAGCCAGCTGGGTCAGAGGAGGCCGGTAGTGAGCCGAGGTCGCGTTCGAGTTGGGTTTCGAAGGATCCACTGTATCGACGTGTGGTGTGCGCCATGAAAAACCAGCGAGCGATGAGCTCCCGAAGTTCATCGACGGGGACCTTGTGGTCCACTCGTCCGACGAGCCACATTACGTAGCTGAAGATCACGGCATTCTCGCTGGAGATCATCTTGGAACTGCGGAAACCGGCGCGTTCTAGGCAGCGAAGAAATTCGTGCCACAACGTGACGTCTAGAACGTGCTCTTGGGCTTCCTGCAATCGAGCAAATTGGGCCTCCCTTGCGGCGTCGGAGACGACGCCGGTGGCGAGGTCCTTGCCGCGCAGAATCGAGTAGGCGTGACGCATGACGGCTCGGCGGAACGCCAGGGCGATCGATACGCGCAAGAGCTGGTCTGGCTGGGGCTCGATGATCCAGTTGAACGGCGAGGACGTTCCCTTGTGAGGGACTTTGCAGTCACGGGAGAACATCTCGAGGTCACCGCGGCCCTTCTCCCAGAACACGCTCATGATGGTGAGGATGAAGTCAGCCTGGTTGAGCTGGACACCACCGGAGTTGATTCGGACGAAGATTTCGGCGAGCTGCTCCTCGTCGACAGCCTTGTCCAGCTCGATGACATGAAACGGGAAGCTCTTGAGTCCGATGAGGCGATCGAGTGCAGTTTCCAAGGAGTCTCGATCAGTTTCGGACAGTTCTCCCTTGGCCTCTTCGAGTCTGGCGAAGAATTCCTTCTTCACCTTCCTGGGCTGCTCGCCCCACAATGGCGTAATGTCCGAAAGGTACTCAGGATCGCGTCCGATTGCGATATCTGTGACGGCAAACGATTGATTTCGAGGGCGGAACGCCAAAGAAATGCGAGACGAACTATAATTCTCGCGGATCACCTGTGTTCCAGTGAACACCGAATACAGCGAGGTGAGACGCTGTTGCCCGTCGACGATAAGCCATCGGGGAGCACGAGCTTCCTTGTCGTTTACTCCGATCTGGCGGGCATCGGCGCTGGCGCCGGTTTCCCACAGGAGGAGGTTCCCTACAGGGAACCCGCGATACATCGAGTCAAACAGGTCTCTGACCTTTGAGTTCTTCCACACGAACGGACGCTGAAGCTCGGGGAGCGCAATGTCACCTCTCTGGATGTTGGCCACCAGCAAGTTGAGTTCAAACGCGGTGCTTCGGAACAGAATCTCGGCCATGTCGCCAAGTTTGCACTACACGGAGGTTAATTTCCTTCGTTTCTACCCGTGCACTGGCTCCTGCCGTGGGTTGCCGACTAGGTCGGCCTTCTGTTTGAGTTCGGCCCAGGATCCGGCGGCGGCGATGTCGTCCTCGTAGGCGATGAAGTAGCCCCAGCGGGCACCTGCGAACCGGGGGTCGCCCAGGACTTCGGTCACCAGCTCGTCGGTGGCCTTCTTCTTGGCTTCGACGGCTGCGTCGCCGCGCTTGTCTTTGGCTTTGCCCTCGACGATCCAGTGGATGTCGTCGCCGCTGTCGTAGACGACGAAGTCGGGGAAGTAGTTGTCGCGGACGGTGTAGGCGATCTTCGCCCCGTCCTTGGGTACGAGGCGCTTCCACCAGTCGACGGCCGCGGACTTGTCGACCAGCTCGGCGAGCTTGTACTCGGCGCTGTAGGAGTCGAACGGCACCGCCGGGAACAGAGACCGCTCCCACGGCTCGTATAGACCCCGGACGACGAACTCTTTTCCACTGTCGACGCGCGCGAGCCTCTCGGTCCCGGCGGGGTAGTGGACGACCTTGTCGATGGGCAGCTCCACGGGCATGGGGATCACGGTGGTCGACCGCTCCCGTTCGAACCGCGCGGCCTCCTGCGAGAGGGTCTTGCGCAACACGTCGATCGCCGAGAGCAGGGACTTGGTGGTCCACGGGATACTCACCGCCCCGACGAAGATCGGCACGGTCGAGCTGTCCAGGATCGTCAGGTTCGCGTCCGTTCGGGGAATCGCCGCGGTCGTGGAGACCTCGGTGATGAGCACCTTCCGGACCTCGTCCACCGCCACTGCGGCGGCAGCGCCCGTGGCCTGCTCGACAGGCGTTGTGCCCAACAGCTTGCGGGCGGCCTTCGAGCGGAGCTGGATCGCCTCACGCTCGATCAGCTCGCCGCCGTCGGAGACCTTCTGAGCGGCCTTGCGCAGGGTCTCCTTGTCGACCTTGGCCAGGGTGAACTCAGCGCTGTCGTACTCCATTCGGCTGGCCGGGAACACGAACGTGGTCTGGGCGTACTTCGAATGGACCTCGACGTCGACCGTGTGGAGCTGCGTCCCGGCCTCGATCGCCTCGCCCACGTCCCGGGTGCTGACCTGGGGCTTGGGGTCGGAGGTCGTCTCGGTGGGTGTGACCGTTTCGGGGGCTGTGTGCCCCGTAGAGCTGCCCGAGGGCGCAGTCCCTGTCCCGGTGCCACCCGTGGTCTCTGACGAGGGCTCGAGCCCTCCTGGACCGACCTGCGGCGTGCCCGTGCCCGTGGTGCTCGGCGGTGTGGTTCCCCCGGAGGGTGGAACGGGCTTGGGGGTCTGGTCGGAGCGCATGGCCCCGTCGAGGCCGAACTCGGTCAGGACGTTCTCGTCGCGGAGCAGGTCGCGGTAGGAGCCGTGGGTGATGATGTCGAGCTGGTCGACGTGCCCGATGCCGGTGTAGGCCCCGAACGGCAGGCGCAGTCCACGGCCCATTGTCTGCTGGGTCAGCACCTGCGACTTGGACACCCGCAGGGCGCACAGGACGGCGATGTTCTTGACGTCCCAGCCCTCTTTGAGCTTGTTCACGCTCACCACGGCACGTACCGGGGAGCCGGGCGAGTCCAGGTTCTCCAGACGCTCGATGACGGCCGCGTCCTTCGAGGTGGTGTTGTCCACCCGCAGGACCTTGGCGGGGTCGCCGAGGTAGTCCGGTCCGGACAGCAACGTCTCGATCTCGGAGGCATGGGGCACGTCGGAGCAGGTGACGAACAGGACCGGGTTCACCGCCGTGAGCCCGGCAGTCTTGGCCCACGACGAGTAGTGCTCGGCTTTGATCCCGAGCAGGGTCAGGGCGTCGCGGAGCTGGGCCTCCTCGTCGCCGGGTGGGTACCCATCCTTGCGGTAGGCCAGGACCGGGGTCTTCACGCACTGATCCTCGATCGCCTGGAACAGCGGGTACCGGAAGATGACGTGGTCACCCTTCTTAGCCGAGGCTGTCAGGCCGATGCACGCGGCGGGGTCCAGCTCCCGCAGGGCTGCGGAGAACGCGACGGCCGACTCGCCGTACATGTGGGACTCGTCGGCGATGATGACCAGATCGTCCAGGGCCTGGAGCTGGGCGAAGACGTTGCCGACGACCTCGTTGTCTTTGCGCAGGCCCATGCGGGTCGCATTAGTTTCGGCGCTGACCTTCTCCCCGTTCTCTGCGGGTGCGATGAGCTGCTGGATGTTGAACACGTACAGGCGGCTCGGCTCTGCGCCCATCACGGACTGCGTAGTGGCCAGGACGGACAAGTTCGTCGGGGTTGCGACGAGAGCGGGGACCTCGGCTCCAGGGATGTACTTGGGGTTGCCCCGCTGGAAGTTACGGACGGTTTTGTCCTGCACGACCAGCCCCGGCGTGACGATGAGGACCTGGTAGACGCCCTGACGGCGCAGGTACTCGATGAACGCGGCCATGAGGTAGGTCTTCCCGGCCCCGGTCGCCATGTCGAGGACCTGCTGCACGGCCGGGTCATAGTCCCCGGCCAGGGTCTCCACGAGGTTGTGCAGGGCTCGGGCGTTGTGTGCGCGGAGCTGGAACGCGGCGGCGATCTCGTCGACCACGTCCCGGTCGTAGGTGATGGTCAGCTTCGCCATGGGTCAGCCCTCGCCGTCGGTGTCGGTGGATGCTGCGGAGAACGGGAACAGGTCGTCAGGAACGTGCTTGACGACCGAGCCGCGAGACTTGCCGCGCAGGTGTGATCGGACGCCGTCGAGAACGCCCGTCGCGGCGATGGTGACCCGCTCGCCCTCGGGTAGGTGGGCCAGGACGTCGTCCACACCGTCAGTGGTCAGCGTGCCGTCCACGACCACCAGTCGCATCGCGCCCTTGCGGCCGTGGAACGGATGCTCACCGGGAGTGAGGGCGAACCCGAGGTTGGCCGCGACCGAGGTAACGAGTGTGTCCCCATGCGCGGCGTCGGTGAGAGTGACCACCCCGAGCTTCTCGTTGTAGCCGAAGACGTCCGGGGACAGCTCCATGACCCGGAACCCGCCACCGCCGCGCCAGTTGACCACGTCGCCGGACTCGCGGGTCTTGGTCCGCGCTTTGAGATCCTTCTTGGCCGCCGCGAGTACGTCCGCAGACCCGCCCGCCTTGTCGTTGCCGAACTTGCGCAGGAGTGCCACCAGGGACTTGGACTCGTCGGCGGACAGTTGAGTTTCGCCCGCCTTCACTCGTCGACGGACCATCGACGCGACGACCTTCACCACTTCGATGTTCAGGTTCATACCATCCGTCGCCTTGTCGAGCAGACTGTTGAACTTGGCCGCGTCATCCGGGGACAGGCCCTCGGGAAGCTCATCCTCGGTGTCGTCGATCCGCTCGCCTTTGGTCACAGTGACGCCGCGAGGATCCTCCCCCTGGACGACCTTCTCCAGCCGGGGCCGGGTGAAGGTGGTGAAGTTGTCCTCTCGAAGTTCGCAGGTGACCCAGCGGCGACCCATCTTCTGCGCGACCGCGGCGGTCGTTCCGGATCCAGCAAACACGTCGAGAACGATGTCCCCGGGGTTCGAGGCGATGTGGATGATCCTTTCGAGCAGGCGCTCGGGCTTAGGAGTACCGAAGGGCTCTTCATCGGGGAACATCTTGCGGAGGTGATCCCGCTTCGCTTCCTGGTTGGATCCGACCTCATCGGCTGGCCACCAGGTCCTCGGAACGACCCCGTCTTGAACATTCACAAGATACCGCTTGATCACCGGCAGAGAGTCTCCGTCCGATCCGAACCAGACTCGGTTTTCCTCACGCGCAGTGTCGAACGTCGACTCCGAAAACCTCCAGTAGGAGCCCGGCGGCGGAGTCACCACGCGCCCACTGGGGAGCTCTATCGGGAATCGAGAATCCGGACCTCCTGACTTCGCGGTTCCGTTGTCCCCTTGCCTCCAGGGACCTCGTGGATCGTTGTCGGGATTCTGGTACCGAGCCAACTGGACCGCAGACCGCGCAAGAAGGTTGCGGACGTCCTTGAAGTCGTCTGTTCCGGCGGATTTGTAGACCGTGATGGTGTCGTGGGCCGTCGATATGTCGGTGTCGTTGCGTGCCCCCTGGGCCTTTTCCCATGCGATCTCGGCTACGAAGTTCTGTGCCCCGAACACCTCGTCGAGCAGGCACCGCATCCGGTGGTTCTCGTGGTCGTCGAGGTGGACCCAGATCGAGCCGTCGGCGGTGAGTAGGTCGCGGATGTGCTGGAGTCGGTCCCGCATCATCGTCAGCCACACCGAGTGCTCCAGGGCGTCGTCGTAGTGCTCGAACGTCTTCTCTGTGTTGAACGGTGGGTCGATGTAGCAGAGCTTGACCTTGCCCACGTACTGCGTGGCCAACTCGGGGACGTAATGCAGGGCCTCCAGGACGTCGCCGGACTCTCCGTGGATGAGCAGGTTGTCCGTCTGCGGGGTCAGGTCGGCCCGCTCGGAGTACACGGTCCCGTCGACCTTCTCGGCCTGCACGCCTTCGACTCGGTCGGTCTCCACGAGAGAGTGCACCTCGCAGTACCGGGGGTCCTTCGGATCGACCCACGCGTAGCCGTACTTCCCACGAGACTGCGGGATCAGGGCCTGATCCTTGTTGAACCAGGTCAACTCCAGGCGCTGCGAGGGGTGTGACATTGGCATGAGTCCTTCTCGGGAAAGCGACCGTGGGATACATAAGTCTTACCTTCTGAGGAAGTGCAGTAGGTGGTGGACACCGGTCAAGTCTGAGCAGAGCGCATATGGGTACACCCGTGCGGGATGGAACGCCTCCAACGGTCGCTGCTGTGTCACAGGGTCGAGTTCGATACTTATGAAACGCCATCCCGTCGGGTCTTGGGTGTATTGATACGCAGACCGGGCGAAAGGGACTTTTCGA
>NZ_BCSW01000082.1 GCF_001571065.1 Dietzia cinnamea NBRC 102147 | reverse complement strand
GGGGGGGGGGGGGGGGGGGGGGGCATCGCGACGAACCCCGGAAGCGGCGGAATTCACGGCGATGCAGGCCAGCCCCGCCTTCCAGGATCTGCGCAGCAAGTTCAGGGCGTTCGTGTTCCCCATGACGATCGCCTTCCTCGTCTGGTACTTCCTCTACGTGATCCTGGCCGTCTACGCGACGGACTTCATGGCGACCAAGGTGTTCGGGAACATCACCTGGGGTCTGATCATCGGCCTGGGGCAGTTCGTGACGACCTTCCTCATCACCTTCCTGTACATCCGCTTCGCCAACCGTGAGATCGATCCCCGCGCGGAGTCCATCCGCCTCGAGCTGGAAGGTGGGATCGCCTGATGGACTGGCTGATCAACATCAACGAACTCGCGCCGGGGGAGCAGGTGGGCAGCACCCTCCTCAACATGGCGGTATTCGCCGTCTTCATCGTCGTCACGATGACCCTCGTGCTGAGGGCGTCGAAGTCGACCAAGTCGACCAAGGACTTCTACACGGGCGGCTCGAGCTTCACCGGCCCGCAGAACGGTTTCGCGATCGCCGGTGACTACCTCTCGGCGGCCTCCTTCCTCGGTATCGCCGGCGCCATCGCGATCAACGGATACGACGGCTTCCTGTACTCGATCGGCTTCCTCGTCGCCTGGCTCGTGGCGTTGATGCTCGTGGCCGAGCTGATGCGCAACACGGGCCGGTTCACGATGGCCGACGTGCTCAGCTTCCGGCTCAACCAGCGGCCCGTCCGCATGGCGGCCGCGCTGGCAACGCTCGCGGTGTGTTTGTTCTATCTGATCGCCCAGATGGCCGGCGCTGGCGGGCTCGTCGCCCTGCTCCTGAACATCGACGACTCCGCGGGGCAGTCGATCGTCGTGGCCGTCGTCGGCATCCTGATGATCGTCTACGTCCTCGTCGGCGGTATGAAGGGCACCACCTACGTCCAGATGGTCAAGGCCGTCCTGCTCGTCGGCGGTGTACTGATCATGTGCCTCCTGGTCCTCGTCGCCGCCCGCGGTAACTTCTCCGCGCTCCTCGGCGAGGCCGTCGCCAACTCCGGCAAGGATCTTCTACGGCCGGGACTGCAGTACGGCGCCACCGAGACCAGCAAGCTCGATTTCGTCTCGCTGTCGATCGCCCTGGTCTTCGGCACCGCCGGTCTGCCACACGTCCTCATGCGCTTCTACACCGTCCCGACGGCGAAGGAGGCCCGTCGGTCGGTGACCTGGGCCATCGCGCTCATCGGCGGGTTCTACCTGTTCACCCTCGTCCTGGGCTTCGGTGCCGCGGCGATGGTCGGACCCGAGGTCATCGAGAACGCCCCCGGCGGTGTGAACTCGGCGGCGCCGCTGCTCGCCTTCGCGCTCGGAGGTGAGATCTTCCTCGGGATCATCTCGGCCGTCGCCTTCGCGACAATCCTCGCCGTGGTGGCCGGACTCGCCATCACCGCCTCCGCTTCCTTCGCGCACGACATCTACAACGGCGTGATCAAGCACGGGCAGGCCACCGAGCAGTCGCAGCTGCGAGTTTCCCGGATCACGGTCGTCGTGATCGGCCTCGTGTCGATCGTCATGGGCATCGGCGCGATGGGGCAGAACATCGCCTTCCTCGTGGCCCTCGCCTTCGCGATCGCGGCCTCGGCGAACCTGCCGACGATCCTCTACTCGCTGTTCTGGAAGCGGTTCAACACCACCGGCGCGCTGTTCTCCATGTACGGCGGCCTGATCAGCACCCTGGTGCTCATCGCGCTCTCGCCGGCGGTCTCCGGCAGCGAGAAGTCGATGATCTCGAGCGTCGACTTCTCCCTGTTCCCGCTCTCCAACCCGGGCATCGTGTCGATCCCCCTTGCGTTCCTGCTGGGCATCATCGGGACGTTCATCGGCAAGAAGGACGAGTTCCCGGAGAAGCGCGTGGAGATGGAGGTCCGCTCGCTCACCGGAGTCGGTGTGGAGAAGACCATCGCGCACTGACCCTGACCCCCATTGGCGTCGTCGTGCCCACCGAGGGACTACCCTCGGTGGGCACCACACCGATTCGGAGGCGGTAGAGATGTATCCTGGACAGGACGACCACACCCGACGCATGGGTCAGCAACCCGACTCGCGTGCCTACTCGAGGATGAGCGGCGACCGGGCGTACGACCCCGCCCATGACGACGGCTACGGCGCCGAGGGCGGCTACGACGACGGCTATGTGGAACCCCGCCAATCCCGCCGCGGGCCCGCGATCGACGTGGGGAAATTCGTCGGCAGCGTGGCCGCCACCGCACTGGTCGCGGCCATCGCGGGGTGGCTGATCGCCTGGGTTGTGGACGCCGTGTTCTCCCGCTTCGGCCACCAGTGGGCCAACGGCGGGAACACCCCGACGATGTACGCCGTCTACGGCGCCGTCGCGGCGATCCTCGCCGGGCTGCTCTGGTATCTGCTACTGATCGGCACCGCCAATCCCCAGCAGTTCTACTCCTGGACGGTGGGGCTGCTCATCGTGGCGGCCGTGGCGTTGCCGCTGCTGGTGACCGTGCCGTTCCTCGACGGGCTCGCGGCCGCGATCGTGCACTTGTTCATCGGACTGCCGATCCTCGCGCTGACGAGCGCCTTCTCGGCCACACTCAGGCGCTGACGTCCCGCCGGGCCCGGGACGCTGACGCGGCCCGGGCCACCAATGGTGCCCCCGAGAGGAATCGAACCTCCGACACCGGCTTTAGGAGAGCCGTGCTCTATCCACTGAGCTACGAGGGCGGGAACCGGGGAGAGTCTAACCGATGGGTCGCTCCGTCGTGATCGGCGACTTGGAGTGGGCGCCCGTCGGACGGTACTGTTGACCGTCGGCGTCCATGTCGTCTCCTTCATCGGAGACGGTGGACCGCCTCGCACGGGTCACCACCGGCCGCCGTACGAGGGGGAGGGCGCCTGCCGGCCGGCAGCCCACTAGACAGACAGAGGTATTGCCTGTGTCCACGTACACCCCCAAGCCCGGGGACGTGACGCGCGCCTGGTATGTCATCGACGCCACCGACGTGGTGCTCGGTCGACTCGCCGTCCAGGTCGCCAACATCCTCCGTGGCAAGCACAAGCCGCAGTTCGCCCCGAACGCCGACACCGGCGACTTCGTCATCATCATCAACGCCGACAAGGTCGCGATCTCGTCCAACAAGCGTGACCGCGTGGTGCAGCACCGCCACTCCGGTTTCCCCGGTGGGCTGAAGTCGCAGACCCTGGGCAAGGCCATGGACACGCGCCCCGACCGCGTCGTCGAGAAGGCCGTCAAGGGCATGCTGCCGAGCAACAAGCTCGGTCGTGCCGTCGCCTCCAAGCTCAAGGTGTACGCGGGTCCCGATCACCCGCACGCCGCCCAGCAGCCCGTGCCCTTCGAGATCAAGCAGGTGGCCCAGTGACCGACGAGAACATCACCCCCGAGGCCGAGGTCGCCGACGACGTGGTGGCGGATCTCGCCGCCGAGGTCGCCGAGGACTACAGCGAGGCCGACTACGCCGGTGGCACCGACTTCGTCGCCGACGCCGACGCCCAGTTCGCTCCCGTCGTCTCCTCCGGCCCGGCCCAGGCCGTCGGCCGCCGCAAGGAGGCCGTCGCCCGCGTCCGCCTGCTGCCCGGCTCCGGCCAGTTCACCCTCAACGGGCGGTCCCTCGAGGACTACTTCCCGAACAAGGTGCACCAGCAGCTCGTCAAGTCGCCGCTCGTGCTGGTCGAGCGCGAGGAGCAGTTCGACATCGTGGCGCTGCTCCACGGTGGCGGCCCCTCGGGTCAGGCCGGCGCGCTGCGTCTGGCCATCGCCCGAGCGCTGACCCAGTACTCGCCGGACGATCGCCCGGCGCTCAAGAAGGCGGGCTTCCTGACGCGTGACGCCCGCGCGGTCGAGCGCAAGAAGGCCGGCCTCAAGAAGGCCCGTAAGGCCCCGCAGTACTCGAAGCGCTGATCCGCCAGGATCACGACACCAGAGCAGGTTCCCGCGACGCGGGGGCCTGCTCTGGTCCATTTGCCGAGTGCGCGACCGGGCGGGGTTATCCTGACCCGGGCGTTCCCGATCCGCCCCGCGACGGCGACCACACGACCCCGGAGGACTACACGACATGACGCGACTGTTCGGCACCGATGGGGTCCGTGGGCTCGCCAACCGGACCCTTACCGTTGACCTCGCGGTCCGGCTCGGTGCGGCGGCCGCCGCGGTCCTCGCCACCGAGACCGGGCCCGTGCCCGACCGTGCGGGCGCGCGCCCGCTGGCGGTCGTGGGTCGTGACCCGCGCGTCTCGGGAGAGATGCTGGAGGCCGCGCTCGCGGCGGGGCTGGCCAGTCAGGGCGTCGACGTCATGCTGGTCGGTGAGGTGCCGACCCCGGCTGTGGCCCACCTGACGGACCGTCATGACGCCGCGCTCGGCGCCGTCATCTCCGCCTCGCACAACGCCATGCCGGACAACGGCATCAAGTTCTTCGCCGCGGGCGGGCACAAGCTCGGTGACGAGGTCGAGGACCGGATCGAGGCCGCGCTCACCGAGGGCGCCATCACCGGGCCGACCGGGTCGGCGATCGGCCGGATCTCACGTGCGACCCCCGGGGACGCCCTGGACAGCTACGTCGGCCATCTGCTCAGCGCCACGCCGGCCCGGCTGGACGGGCTCCGTGTCGTCGTCGACTGCGCCAACGGCGCCGCCAGCGTGGCCGCACCGCGCGCCTACCGAGAGGCGGGTGCGACGGTGATCGAGATCCACGCCAGCCCCGACGGCTACAACATCAACGACAATTGCGGTTCCACCCACCTCGACGACGTCCGTGCCGCGGTCCTCGAGCACGGCGCCGACCTCGGTCTCGCCCACGACGGGGACGCCGACCGCTGCCTCGCGGTGGACTCGAGCGGCGAGGTCGTCGACGGGGACCAGATTATGGCGATCCTGGCACTGGCCATGAGGGACGCCGGCGAGCTCGCGGGTAACGCTCTCGTCGCGACCATCATGAGCAACCTCGGTCTCAAAGTGGCGATGCGGGAAGCCGGCATCGAGGTGACCGAGACCAAGGTCGGCGACCGGTACGTCCTCGAGCGCCTCCGCGAGGGCGGGTACAGCCTCGGCGGCGAGCAGTCCGGTCACCTCGTCCTGCCCGCGCACGCGACCACCGGGGACGGCGTCCTCACCGGGCTGCGCATCATGGCGCGGATGGCCGAGACGGGCAGGTCGCTCGCCGAGCTGGCCTCCGTGATGACGGTGCTGCCCCAGATCCTCATCAACGTGCCGGTCGAGGACAAGGCCGCCGTCGTGGCGTCCCCGGCGGTCGGCGACGCGGTCGCCGCCGAGGAGCTGCGGCTCGGCGCCACCGGCCGCGTCCTGCTGCGCCCCTCGGGGACCGAGCACCTGGTCCGCGTCATGGTCGAGGCCGAGGACGCGGACCTGGCCCGCGAGGTCGCCGAGCGGCTCGCGGGCGTCGTCGTCGCCGTCTGACCCGCTCAGCCGCCGGTGAAGGACTTGAACAGCTTGAGCAACGGCGGGGTGGTGGCCAGCGGGTCGTCCCCCGGCTCCTCCAGCATCTCGTCCGTCACGGGGACCGCGTCCTTGAACCCGACCCCGGGGTCCGCGAACGCGGCATAGGTGTCGTCACCGGCGAGCGTGGCAAGCAGGTAGCCGGCCAGCAGCGGCCGCACGGTCCGATGCGTGCGGCGGTCGGGGTCCGCCAGGCCGATCCGCTCGATCAGCGCGTTGCGCTCGACCAACCCGCCCTCGATCGCCTTGTCCAGTCGCCGGTGCACGAGATCGCCCCGCCACGCGAGGTGTAGAGCCCGCGCGTCCTCGGCGTGGACACCGCCGCCGGCGGACAGCAGCAGTGCGGGGGAGTCGATCGTCATCGCCCGGTCCGCGGCCGACGGGACCGTCTCGGTGGGGAAGACCATCGCGACGGCGTCGATGTCGGTGCGCTGGGAGGCCAGAAGCGCGGACACGCCCGCGCCGAGGCCGTGTCCGGCCAGGCCGATACGCCGCGGATCCGCGCGGACCGACCCTCGACCGAGGGTGGCCTCGAGGGTGTCCTCGATCGCCGCGGACAGGTGGTCCGCGTAGTGCTGGTGGTTCGGGCGCAACCCGAGATCGGTGGCCGGAGCCACCACGACGAATCCCCACGACGCGAGGTGCTTGAGGGTGTCGACGTAGTGATGCGGCCCCCGGGTCCAGTCGTGGGCCCATCCCACGACGGGCGCGGGAGACGGGGCGTCGCGCGGGACGTAGACGACGCCGGGGGTGCCGGTGAACCCGAGGTCACCCCTGTCGACGGCGTGGGGTCCGCGTCGGCCCACCCTGGCGTGCAGTTCCTTGGTCTTCTTGGCCACGATGGCCACAGTATCGCCTCACGAGCGCGAAGGGTGCCTGGGCTGTCGGACCTCGCGGTTACACTTAGCGCCCATGTGCGGAATCGTCGGTTATGTCGGGCATCGCCCCGCCCTCCCAGTCGTCGTCGAGGCCCTGCGGCGGATGGAGTACCGCGGCTACGACTCGGCGGGCGTCGCCGTGCTCGACGGCTCGGGGGCCTCCCGGGTCGAGAAGAAGGAAGGCAAGCTCGCCAACCTCGAGGCCGCGCTCGCGGCCGCGGGTGAGGGCGGCTTCCCGGGCTCGACCGGCATCGGTCACACCCGGTGGGCGACGCACGGCCGTCCGAGTGACCGCAACGCCCACCCGCACGTCTCCGGCGATGTCGCGATCGTGCACAACGGCATCATCGAGAACTTCGCTCCGCTCCGCGCCGAGCTCGAGGCCGCGGGCGTCGAGCTCGAGTCGGACACCGACTCGGAGGTCGCGGCCCACCTGTTGCGTCGGGAGATGGAGTCGGGTGCCAGTGGCGGGG
>NZ_BCSW01000081.1 GCF_001571065.1 Dietzia cinnamea NBRC 102147 | reverse complement strand
CCTCACGCATTGGACCCTGGCGCGTCCGGGTGCAAGCGGAAGCGGCGCGCGCCCCGGTTCGGACCTCGACTTGCGTGCGGGCCACCTCCCGCCAGCTCTCAATGAGTCGCAGTCCACCTGGAAACGCGGCGCCCGCCTCCGCCAGTTTCGTTAAACCTGCAGCTACTGTCCGTGCGCCCACACAAGTCCGGTCTGTGCGGTTCGGGTAACCAGGCGTTATGACATGCAGTTGCGGCGTGGGCTTTTCGGCCCGGCACATAGTCATGCTCTGCTGTTCGCTGTTCATGCGCGCCTCAGCCGGCGGGCAGGTCGAGGATGAATTGGGCGCCGTGGCCCGGGCCGTGACTGATGACGCGGATGCGACCTCCGTGTGCGTCGACGAGTGCCCGGGTGATCGCGAGGCCGATTCCGCTGCGGCCAGCGGTTCGGCCTCGGGCGGGGTCGGCGCGGTAGAAGCGGTCGAAGAGGTGATCGAGGTGCTCGGTGGCGATTCCGTCTCCTGTGTCGGAGACGGTGATGGCCGCCGTTGCCGGGCCCGGGCGGTGGCTGCCGAGGGTGACGGTCCCGCCGGGTGGGGTGTGGCGCAGCGCGTTGTCGAGAAGGTTGGCCAGTGCCTGTCCGATGCGGTCGGCATCGACGGTGACCGCGACCGGGTCGATCTCACCTAGATGCAGGTGCACGCCTTTGTCGAGGTAGCGTTCGCGTGCTGCCTCGGCGGCAGTCGCTACGAGCGCGTCTGTCGTGGTCGGGGCCGGGTGTAGTCGGGTGAGGTGTTCTTCCGCGTCGGAGACGGCGACGATGTCCGCGGCGAGGCGTTCAAGACGTCTGGTGGCCGCCCACAGCACCTGTCTGGTGGTGTCGTCGAAGCTGCGCACACCGTCGTCGATGGCTTCGAGGTAGGAGTCGATGGTGGCCAGCGGGGTGCGCATCTCGTGACCGAGGTCGGCGAGCATTCGTCGTCTGGTGACGTCGGTGGCGTCCAGACGTCGGGCGAGTTCGTTGACGCTGGTGGCCAGGTCGTCAAACTCTCGGCCGAGCTTCGGGCTTGTCATCCGAGTCGCGTAGTGCCCTTGGGCGATGTCGGCGGTGGTGGTGGTAACGATGGTGACCGAGCGTTGGACTCGGCGGGTGAGGTACCAGGTCGCTGCCAGTGCCAGCAGCAGGGCGATGCCCACCGCGAATCCCCAGGCCAGGATGATCGCGACGGTGAATGCTTCCTCGACGTGGGCGGCTTGGCTGGAGTTGTGGTCGATGCCGGCTTGACCGAGGTGGTCGTGAAAGATGCCCGGGGCCAGTGCAGAGGCAACGAGCCACGCGCTGGCCGTGCTTCCGACGACCACGCTGGTCATCGCCAACAGCAGGCGGGTGCCGAAGCTGACTCCGGCCGCGCGACGACGGGGGCGGGTGTCGGGCGTGGCCGGTGTTGGTGGCGGGGTGGACCTCATTGGCATGGTCCCATGCGGTAGCCGACCCCTCGGACCGTGCGGACGTAACGGCCCACAGCCGCGTCGTCGCCGAGCTTGCGACGCAGGTGGCCGATGTGGACGTCGACCAGGTGGTCATCGCCCACCCAGTTCGGTCCCCACACGGCGGCCATCAACTGTGCGCGGGTCACGACGATCCCGGGGTCGCGGGCCAGGGCGACGAGGATGTCGAACTCGGTGCGGGTCAGCTCGATGGCGGTACCACCGACGGCGACCTCTCGCCCGGCGGTGTCGATGGTCAGCCGGCCGATCGAGTGCACACGGGGTGATGCCTTTCCGCCGCCCTTGGCAGTGCCCTGCCGTGGTCTGCGCATCATCGCCTGAATCCGGGCCGAGAGCACTCGAGGGCTGAACGGTTTGGTCATGTAGTCGTCTGCGCCCACAGACAGTCCGATCAGGCTGTCGACCTCTTCGGTCCGGGCGGTGAGCATGACGATGTACGCGTCACTGTGGGTTCTGACCTGTCGGCAGACCTCGATCCCGTCCAGCCCGGGGAGTCCCAGGTCGAGAACGATTACGTCCGGGGCGATGCGGCAGGCCAGGTCCACAGCATCATGGCCGTCACCGGTGATCGTGACGTCGAAGCCGTCGCGCTCGAGATACGACCCCACCAGATCGGCCAGGGGCTCCTCGTCGTCGACCACCATCGCCCGCAGCGCTGGGGGATCGGCGCGGCGCGGACGACGGTCGCCGCGTTCATCGGCAAAGGGCATGCCCGCCATTTTCGCCTCCCCGACTGATGACCCGTCACTGCGGTGGGGTCTTGATCGAATCTTCACACGATCTCCATTGAAGCCGACGGGATGCACGGTCACGATGGCCACTGGAGTCAGACGCGGGAGGTAGAACGTGGTCGGATGGGGCGGGCTGGCGCTCGGCGCCGTCGTCGTGGCCGCCCTGTGGGCCTCGACGATGCTGCTGGTCACCGCGCTGTTCGGTGATCCGTCGGCGGAGTCGCAACAGTGACCGGGATGTCGCGGAGAGCATTTCTCCTCGGGTCGGCTCTCGCTGGCGCCGGGGCGTTGGGCGCGTGTGGACAGTCCGGCCCCTCGGGGGTGCCGGTGACGGCATCGGACCCAGTAGTGGGCGATGTCGAGGCCCAGCGCCAGCGTGCAGGTCAGCGCATCGTCGACGCCCGCCTGTCCCCTCGTCCGGCGGAGGTAGACCTGGGTGGGATCGTGGTCGCCACCTGGGCCTACGGTCCGACCGTGCCGGGGCCTGCCCTGCGGGCCGGGGCCGGAGACCTGCTGCGCGTGGAGGTCGATAACCAGCTCGACGAACCGACCAGCGTGCACTGGCATGGCATCGCCCTGCGCAACGACATGGACGGCGCGCCCGGCCTGACACAAGAGGCGATCGAGCCAGGTGACCGATTCACCTACGAGTTCACCGTTCCGGATGCCGGTACCCACTGGTACCACTCGCATTCTGGGCTGCAGCTCGACCGGGGTCTGTACGGCCCGCTGATCGTCGACGACCCGGCCGAGCCAGGGGACTTCGACCATGAATGGGTGGTCGTCGTCGATGACTGGCTCGACGGCATCGACGGCACCCCAGACGACGCGGCCCGCGCATTGGGCATCGACACTCCGGGGCCTCACGGTCGCGCCCCGGGCCACGGCCGAATGCACGACGGTCCAGGTCATCAAAGCATGATCTCCCGGTTGCTCGGCGCTGCCGGCGACGTCAGTTACCCGCACTTTCTGCTCAATGGGAAGATTCCCGCCGACCCGGTCCGGTGGATCGCCAGACCGGGGCAGCGGGCGCGGATCCGGTTCATCAACGCCGGCGCCGACACGTTCTTCCGTGTCGCCGTCGGCGGGCACACGATGACCGTCACCCACACCGACGGCTTTCCCACCGCACCGCACCAGACAGAATCGATCCTGCTCGCGATGGGCGAGCGAGTCGACGTCCTGGTCACCTTGGCCGACGGAGCCTTCCCGATCTTCGCCGAGGCTGAAGGCAAGAACGGCCACGCCTTCGCTATCGTGCGCACCGGTTCCGGCGATCTGCCCGACGATCCCCGTCCCATCGAACTCGACCGCCGAGTGCTGCTTCCGGCAGACCTGAGCCCGGCGCCGGCATCGCGCCTGACAGACCAAGGTCATGACCGTTATCTCAGCGTCGACCTGGGCGGCAGCATGATGCCCTATCGCTGGACCCTCAACGGGCAGGCTCATCCCGACACCACACCGCTGGAGGTCTCCCGCGGTCAGCGGGTTCGAATGCGGCTGCGCAACATGTCCGACATGGCCCACCCGATGCATCTGCACGGTCATACCTTCGCCCTCGCCGATAGCGGGCTCCGCAAAGACACCGTCACGCTCCGACCCATGCGCACCGCTGAGATCGAATTCGACACCGACAACCCCGGCCAGTGGGCCCTTCACTGCCACAACGCCTACCACATGGAGGCCGGAATGATGACCACCCTGTCTTACCTGGCCTGACCACCAGTTTGCTCACCAACACGAAAGGCGCTTCACCACCATGACCCGCACCCCCATGCTGATCCCCGCCACCCTCATCGCCGCCACGCTGGCACTATCGGCCTGTACCGACAACACCGAGGACACCTCGGCCGCGTCCATCCCGGCAACCACCACATCCACTCCCGCGACGGGCACCGCCGCCGCCACACAGAACGAGGACAGCCATGGCGGACAAGGGGGCCACGGGGGCCACGGGGGCCACGGGGGCCACGGGGGCATGGAACACCCCTCAGACGGCGGCCCGGTGCCTGAGGGTATGACGCAGGCCACCGATCCGACCTACCCGGTCGGGACCGAAGTCACGCTGACGGCCGACCACATGGAGGGCATGAACGGTGCCCCCGCCACCATCGTCGGCGCCTACGACACCTACACCTACGCGATCGACTACACCCCCACCGACGGCAGCGATCCCGTTCTCGACCACAAGTGGGTCGTGCAGGAAGAGCTCAAGGACGTCGGCGATGACCGTCTCGACGATGGCACCGAAGTGACCGTCACCGCAGAGCACATGCAAGGCATGCGCGGGACAACGGCGACGATCGCGTCCTCGACCGACGAAACCGTCTATGTCGTGGACTTCGAAGCTGACGGAATGACGATGACGAACCACAAGTGGGTAGTCGAAAGTGAGATCCAGCCCGCGTCCTAGGCAACAGCAACCGCGCTGGAGGGACAGACAGACCATGAACGACCAGCACACCCACCACGGAGCCGCCGAGGCCCAGACCCGCAAGCAGGGCAGCCACCACACGCACGACGAACACTCGGCAGACCAGCCTCACAGCAGGCACGAGAACCATAGTGGCCACGACCATGCAGGCCATGGCGGGCACGGTGGTCATGTCGCCCAGTTCCGGCGGCTGTTCTGGATCACCCTCGTCCTGGCGGTCCCGGTGGTGGCGTTCAACGACATGTTCGCCCACCTCATCGGCTACGACCTGCCCGATGCCCGGTGGGTGTGGTGGGTCTCCCCTGCCCTGGGCACCGTGGTCTACTTCTGGGGCGGCAGGCCGTTCCTGACCGGGGCCTTGTCCGAGATCCGCGCTCGCCAGCCCGGCATGATGCTGCTCATCGGCCTGGCGATCACCGTGGCGTTCACCGCCTCCTGGGGCGCGAGCCTGGGCGCGCTCGATCACACGCTGAACTTCTGGTGGGAGCTGGCCCTGCTGGTGGTCATCATGCTGCTTGGCCACTGGATCGAGATGCGCTCCCTGGCCCAGACCACCTCCGCGCTCGACTCCCTGGCGGCGCTGCTGCCGGATGAGGCCGAGAAGGTCGACGGCGAGAACGTCATCACCGTCGCCCCGGCCGAGCTGCGGGTCGGGGACGTGGTGATCGTCCGCCCCGGGGCGTCTGTACCCGCCGACGGCAAGATCATTGACGGCTCGGCCAGCATGGACGAATCCATGGTCACCGGCGGATCCCGGGCGGTCCGCCGCGAGATCGGCGACCATGTCGTCGCCGGCACGGTCGCCACCGACTCTGGCCTGCGCGTCGAGGTCACCGCGATCGGTCAGGACACCGCGCTGGCCGGGATTCAGAAACTGGTCACCGACGCACAGGCCTCGTCCTCTCGCGCCCAGCGCCTCGCCGACACCGCCGCCGGATGGCTGTTCTGGTTCGCCCTCGCCTCGGCCGTGATCACCGCCGCCGTCTGGAGCGTGCTCGGCCTGCCCGACGCGGCGGTAGTGCGCACCATCACCGTGCTGGTCATCGCCTGTCCCCACGCTCTCGGCCTGGCGATCCCGCTGGTCGTGTCGATCGCCACCGAACGCGCCGCCCGCGGCGGAGTCCTGGTCAAGGACCGCCTTGCGCTCGAGTCGATGCGCAACGTCGACGCCGTCCTGTTCGACAAGACCGGCACCTTGACCAAGGGCGAACCCACCGTCACCGGAATTGAATCGATAGACGGGCACACCGAGAAGGAGGTCCTCGCACTGGCCGCCGCAGCCGAAAGCGACAGCGAGCACCCTCTCGCCAGAGCCATTGTGCGGGCTGCTCGCGACCGTGACCTGGCCGTGTCGACGCCGTCCGACTTCTCCTCCTCCCCGGCCGTCGGCGTCAAGGCCACCGTGGACGGCACCGTCATCGAGGTCGGCGGCCCCTACCTTCTCGACCATCACGGCCGCGATGAGCTGCCCGTCGCCGACCAGTGGCGCACGGAAGGGGCGATCATCCTGCACGTCCTCGCCGCCGGCCGGGTGATCGGCGCGCTGCGGCTGGCCGACGAGATTCGCCCCGAGTCCCGCGCGGCCGTCGACGCGCTGCACGACGCCGGAGCTCACGTCGTCATGATCACCGGTGACGCCCGCGCCGTGGCCGAAACCGTCGCCGCCGACCTCGGCATCGACCGCGTCTTCGCCGGGGTCCGGCCCGAAGACAAGGCCGCCAAAGTCGCCGAGCTTCAGTCCGAAGGCAAGAAGGTCGCCATGGTCGGCGACGGAGTCAACGACGCCCCCGCTCTGGCCCAAGCGGATGTGGGCATCGCCATCGGCGCCGGAACCGATGTCGCGATCGGCTCCGCCGGGGTCATCCTGGCCTCATCCGATCCCCGCTCGGTGCTCTCGGTCATCGAGCTGTCCCGCGCGAGCTACCGCAAGATGAAGCAGAATCTGTGGTGGGCTGCCGGCTACAACCTTGCCGCGGTGCCCCTGGCCGCAGGTGTGCTCGCCCCGATCGGATTCGTGCTGCCCATGAGCGTGGGCGCCATCCTCATGTCCGCCTCCACCGTCGTAGTCGCCCTCAACGCCCAACTCCTGCGACGCCTCGACCTGCGCCCGGAAAATCTCACCACCCCCAGGAAGTGAGAGCACGAAGGATGGTCACCACCCACCCCACACCTCGACGAACCGCGGCGGTGTGACTAAGGCTGCCGTTCTGGCGGGCAGATCGATCACCGCCGCACGCTCGCCGGGCGTGTGGGCCGAACCGATGTGCGCGATCATCAGGCGCCGACTGCGGATATTCTCCCAGATCTGCACGCCGGTGGCCCCGGAGGCGGCCCTGGACTGCACTACGTACAGATCCACCACCTCCACACCCCGCTCGATTAGTGACCCGCGCGCCACCTGCTCAAACTCGTGACCTGCAGCGATCCTAACGAAGCGGCCAGAAACGCCGTCACCTTATGGAGCCCAGTTCAGGATCAGGGCCGCGCCGGCAGACCGGTGTG
>NZ_BCSW01000080.1 GCF_001571065.1 Dietzia cinnamea NBRC 102147 | reverse complement strand
GACCTGGGGTGCGCGCGTATGAGACACCAGAGTCCTTCTTTCACCAGTGATGGGAGTGGTCATGAGGCGTCCTCGATCGACACGATCTGGATGTCGCCTTCTTCGCGGGTGGTGGTGACACGTTGCTTGAAGACGGTCTGGGTGCCGTCAGGCGCAATCTCGGTCAGCTCCACGGCAGCGGCATCGTCACCATCTGCCGAAATCTCGAGGCAGTGCTCGGTGCCCTTATCGACCGAGTCAATTCCCTCTTGCAAGGCTTCGAGGTCAGTGATTGTCGACTCTTCACTGAGCAGTTCTTCTACGTCTGTCGCGTCCCGCTCGACGTAGTACGCATGCTGGAACGCCAGGATCACCCCGGCCACGGACTCTGTGTCTCCGTCTCCGTTTCCAGTGGTGACGGACTCTTCGCGGCTCGCCTTACACTCAACATCCGAAGTCGCTGCTGAGACTGGCTCAGTAGTCGGTGTGGGCGGCAAACTGAGAGGTGCGGCCTCGGCGGTGTCGTCCCCCGCCCCTGCCACTGTCGACAGAAGAAAAGCACCACCGGCGAGGACGAGAAGAGTCGCGACGACGACACCAGCGAACAGGGCGCGCGACCGAGTAGCCGATGCCCCTCCCTTGACGTCATCGACGGGTGCGGGGGAAGAAACCGGAGTGGACTGGGTCTCGTCGAACCAGTCTGATTCCGCGACCTCTGGCGATACTGGAACGGACTCAAGGTGTCGTTCCGTCTGCTTGTCATTGCTGCCGTCGTCAGCGTTTGACGAGCCCTCAAACCAAGAACCGGCGTCGTCGTCACTCACGGTTTCCCCCTTACGTTGGCGAGTGGGTTAGTTGAAGTGGACCGGGGGCAGATTCGGAATGTTCAGGTCATTGATCGACCCTGCGGCCGAGTCTTTGGCGTTGTTCATTGAGTCGTTGATGGCGTTTTCTACGCCTGTCGCCGCATGAGGATTGCTTGCCGCAGCGCCCCCGAGGCCAAGGGCAGCAGAGCCGCCACCGGCAGCTGAGCCCGCGCCGACGATGCCGGCAGGCACGGCCCACGCTGGCGCAGTGGCAACGGCAGTAGCCGCACCGGCGACCGCAGGTGCGGCGGAGGCAGCGCCGGCCGGGATAGCGGTGTTGGCGATCATTCCGGCGATGAGGAGTGAGAACGGGTCCATGGGTTTCTCCTTTTGGTGGTTGTGGTGGGGTCAGCCGATGTGGAGCTGCTTGGGGGCGATGGGTGCCTGGGGGACGACCGGGGCTCGGCCACCAAGGTCGATCGTGATTCCGGGCGCGGGCGCGGGGGCCGGAGCCTGCTGGACCGGCGCAGGGGCCGGCGCCGGAGCCGGAGCCTGCTGGACCGGGTATGAGGGCGCTTGGCGAGCAGGAGCGGGCGATCGACGGACTGGCGCAGGAGCCGGAGCCTGCTGGACCGCTGACGGCGCGGGGGCAGTGGCACCTCGAGAATCTGGGGCACTGCGCTCGACCGAAGCCAGGTCTCGGCGCTCATCCGGTTCGTTGTCGTCCTTCTTGACTTCACGCTCTGGCGATGACGCCTCCGCGAGCCCTGCTTGCGCTACCGGGCTGTTCGATTTCTTCTGCTGCTTGGGGGCGACGGGATGCGATGTCGGAGATGGCTCGGCCGTGGCGCGAGGCGTCTCTTGGGCTGCCTCCACGCCTGCCTGAACCAGCGTTGCCTCTGGTTTTGGTGCGGGCGTTTGAGCCTCCTCGACTCCAGCCTGCGTGGCGGCCAGGGCCACCGACACAGCCCCGAAGGCCAGAATCGCCGTGCTCGTGCCGACGAGTGCGCCCCGTAAGGCTGGTCGGTGCAGGGTCCGCATTTGTCGCTCCTTGGTCGCACTTCCACGCGTACTGGTATTCGTACTGGTACGGTACACGCAACGGTGCCCCCCATGGGGAGCCCATGCCCCACTCGAAAGTGGGGCCACTACCGTCGTGTCACTCACTCTACAGTTACGCGATATATTCCGCTAGTGCCAAGTTTTTCCCAGCGCATTGGACACACTTGTCAGGCAACTCCAGTCGACAATGAGGTGTCCATGGCGCGTCGAACAGGGCAGATAAGCCCCACCGCACTCCGTGCTGCCATGTCCAGGCGCGACGTGACGGTCGACGACCTTTCGGTCCACCTCGGCGCGTCGACCACTGCGATCTACGGCTGGCTGTCGTCTCGACGCGTGCCCGAACCGCCGGTCCTCGTCGAGCTGGCGCACGCCCTTGGCCTGCGCCCGGCGGACCTCACCCTCGTCAGCGAGTCGGAGGAGCGACTGTACGACCTCCGCATCCACGCCGGCCTACTCCAGGAGGACGCGGCCACAGCTGCCGGCCTTCGTCAGCCGCAGCTGTCCAAAATGGAGCGCGGCGTCGCCGTCCCCCGCAAGGAGCTCTGCGACGGGCTGGCCAGGACATATGGCCTCCCAGCGGAGCGCGTCTTGGCCGCGTGGGAGCGTTCCCGCGAGGATCGGCGGCGACACGCCGATGGAAAACTCCGCTAGTCTCGCGCTATATTCCAACACGCCGAGGATGGCGCAAATCCTCGACAGCGAATCACACTCGTGTTATTAATATCCCATGACGACGTTTGGACGTCCACGCACACGTGACCATCGCACACAGCTCAACGGCGAGATCGACAAGGATCTTGTCGCCGAGTTCAACGCTGCGTGGAAGGCCTCTGGCCGAAAGCGGTGGGAGGTCCTCCAGGACGTCGTGACCTACGGTCTCGCCGAGTTCAAGCGGCGGGAGGCCGATTCCCCCAGCGCATTTGACCTGCTCGGTCGCGCTGGCTGAAGCCATCCCACAACCAGTTAGGAGGCGCATAGCGAGCCGACTTCATTGTCGATAAACGCATAGCGCACCCACACAAATGGCGATCGCCCCTCGGGGCGGAATCCGAAGGGCGATTGCTCAAAGTGTGACCGGAACGAGTTGCTGCTCGTGACCCGGTATTTGGTGCCCCACCTAAAGGCGGAACCAGCTTGCCTAGCTGCTCCGAGGGTAACGCATACCCAAATGACCTGTCCAGCATCGCCACGCCGGACAGTCATGTGGACGCAAACAAAGCCCTCCATTTCCCAGATCCCACCGACACTCCTATCGGCCTCATCATCGAGGCCCGCATCGCTGATGCACAAAGCAGAAATCGTGCCTCCGGGCAGCGCGGGCGGTCCTGGGCCCTTCCCGGGCAGCCGCCAGCGTTGTGCTGGTCAGGACGTGCTCGATGGCTCGTTGCTGTCGACGTTGCCCTGGCCACCGAAGAGGGCCGGAGCCTGTGTCGAGCACGTCACCTGTCACCGATCACTGCTCGCGCGATCGCCCGAGGGTGCGCTGACTTCGCTGACTCCTCGACAGGCCGACACCTGACAGCATCGAATGCCACTATTGCGGCTCGCGCTGCCGATCTCGCCGGTAGACCTCGTCCGTGGAGCCACGATGTAGTTGCAAACACTCGCTTCGTCCTCGAGGCACTCGGCCTGGCCGTCGAGATCGTGCGGGGCCGGTATTTGACGGCGACTGAGCGCCTAGCGGCAGCGGTACACCATGATGGAGTGCAGCTGCGGGCAGCATCCACATGGGCACTAATGCTTGTGCGCAGGTGGCAAGTGAAATCGTATCTACCCCGTAGGGGTTCTACGGGGAGTAAAACTCCCCGTAGTAAATGCTCACCCAACGCGCGCAAGCGCGCGACGGCGCCCTTCGGGCGCTTGGCAAAGACCCCACCCGGCCCAAGGCCGCTGGCGGCGCAGATTGTGACCGCACAACTAGTCCAACGGGCACATGGACTGGACAACGGGCGGCACCTCGGGGCGCTTGTTGGCGTGATCGCAGACCTCGTCGACTGTGATCGCTGGACCGGACGCGACCTCGCAGAGCTCCTGGACCAGGACGCACGGGACAATCCCCGCGACTGGCCCGCGACGATTCAGAACCCGGCCGGGTTCCTGCGTCACCGCCTCTCACGACTGAGTGATCTGCTCGCCGGTCCCTCTCCCAGCCAAACGGCCGCGGCACATCACCGTGCGGTGCAACAGGAGCGTTTCGAGCGCGAGGTTCAGGCGCAGCAAGCCAACCGAAATCGTGCCTCATCAGACCATGTTGCAGGGGTTATGGCCCAGATCCGTGAGCAGCTCGCTCACCGGCGCTCCGCCCGTGACGCATCAGCAAGTGGACACGCCTAGTATTATTTCACACATGGACTCACGACCAGATGCGCGACAGGCGGCGTTCGCCGAGCGACTGCGCATGCTCGTCGACACCGTGCACCCTCCTGGTCGAGGACGATTCACCCAGGCTGAGATCTCGGCAGGAGTCAAGGAACTCGGTGGCGACCTCAGCCAGCAGTATCTGTCACAACTGCTACGAGGAGTACACGAACCCTCCGACAGGGTCGTCCGACACTTGGCCGACTTCTTTGGAGTATCCCCCTCGTACTTCGTCGATACCGACGAGTACCAGCGCACCAACGATTACATCGCGGTTCTGCGCAGGGTCGGAGACAGTGAGGTCCTCGCTGTCTCAGCGCGAGCCGTGGACCTTCCAGCTGAGGCGCTGGACCGCATCAGCGCGGCTGTCGAGGAAGAACGCCGGCGAGCCGGCCTCGACTAGTGGCCACCGCCCCAGTATCCGCCAGCGGTCCCGATCGCGGCACCCAAGACCGTTTCCACCGGGGTGTGATGACTGATGCGGACCCGAGCCCACGCCACTGGCGGGACCAACACCAATCCGGTCCAGCAGCGCGGTGAAATCTCCCGGGCAAACACCGCGACCACGCCGGCCAAAACGGCCGTGTGAAAGCTGACCTTGATCCGCAGCGTGGCAGCACCCGCAACGCCTAGCGATACCAGTGCAGCGCGAGTCATGCGGCGCAGCTCTACAGGTGCCCCGTACCTGTTCTGCGCGACCATCAGTGCGGTCACCGAACCGGCGATGCCGGCGATCACCAGCGGACGATCTTCCCGCCGGGTCACATGATGATCTGATAGCGCCTTGCGACGTACGCGCCACGTGATTGCCGCCTGCGGCAACCCGCCCAGGCCCAGACCGGTTACCGCTCCCCATCCGGGTGACCGCACAGTCGCTCCGAGCGCAGTGGACCCGACAACCAGAACGGCCCAGGGGGCGAAAACCTCGGTCAGTATCTTTTCGACCTTCATCAGCTGCCCCCTGTTCCATATTGGCGTCCAACACCGGCCACAGCCTTGGTCACGTCGCCCGCACTGACAGTGTCCGGTGGCTGTGGGAAACCAGTTTGACCAGTGGAAGCTCTGTCGATCTGATGAAGAGCATCGAGAACCTCGACCGCGCGATCAGACACCCACGTGTCGAGGCCCAGCCGCAAATCCGAGGAACGCTGCACCTCCGGGAGCACATCGACGACCCGTCGATGAAGACCTCGGAATCGCTGCCAATGAATCAGCGCCACCACATCAGCTTCGGCCGTTGACCACACCAAGCCGACGTTGATCAGGAACAGTCCGATAACCGAAACGATCTGGGTAATGAGCAGGTCACCACCGTCGGGATTCTCTTTCTGCAAGGCTTGCGCGACATAGACGATCCGCAAGACGCACCAGCACGCCGACAGCAGTGCGCCGACCGCCATGATCGCGAGCCCACGCCCCGCAGACGAGCGAAGATTCAGTGGCCAAATCACCGCGACAAACCCCAGACTGGCCACGAGGCCACCCAGGTAGGCGATCATCATCGCCGCCACAAGGGCAGGCTGCGAATGGGACCACATCACGAACTCGACGCTCGTCTGATTGCCCCCTCCCCCAGCCACGAGATCCAGGACAATCACCGTTCCGGCCGACAGTGCGAGCCATATCCAGACAACCGTTTCTGTCCACGGGCGCTGGACTCTGCGCTGAGCCAGGCCCATTAACAGCACGCCTGCGGCACAGCCCAGGATCCCCAGATGCTTGAGCAGCGTCGGCATACCCACAGTGACGCTGTCTGGCCCGCGAAGAAGAACCTCAACTGGCTCGGTGACCGCAAACATCGCCACAAGCAGCGACACCGCAGTCAGCATCGCCGCACGTAGCGTTGGGGTCGGAGCTGCCCGGTAGCGCAGAATCCGCGTGATGATGTAGCCGAGCAGAATCGCCTCGAGGACGATCAGTATCGCCAGCGTGATCATCCAAATGCCTCATCCAGTCGCGACAGATGGCCGCTCGTCAGCCCCCGGCGAAGCCGGCGCGCGACCGTTGAGGCGAACTGCTCGGCCTCGTTCTCCCGCTGCGCGAGCTGCCGGTACTCCGGGGCCACGCACGCCGCCGGCGCTGGTAGTGCAGGCGCTCCTGTCAGTAGCGCAGTGAGGCGGTCTGGAGCGGAATGGGTGGGCACATTGTTGTGGCCAAGAAGAATGTGGCCCAGCTCGTGCAGCACAGTGTGCAATCGCAGGTCACCAGACAGGTCCGTGTCGACGATGATGACGTGTTCCCCAGTGACCGCTTTGGTACACATCCCGTACCGGCCCCGCGGCATCGCCTCGTCCTTGACGGTGATCGGGCTTCCGCATGCCGATGCGCCAGCCTCGATGACGGCATTGGTATCGGTAAGTGGGGCTGTCTGATCCAGCGAGCTCATCACGCTGTCAACGGCGGCGTCGACCGGAGATCGACTAGACCGAACAAAGCGGGGCAGGCGGAGCACGCACCTACTGTACTGAGAAGGACGTCGATACTGGGAGTTTGACTATGACAGCACCAGCCGTCACCGTGTACGGTCGCCCGACGTGCCCGCCGTGCATGAGAACAAAGAAACTGCTCGAAAAGGCGGGCGTCGACTTTCTGTATGTCGATGTCGACCAGGACCAGGACGCCCTCAACGGGCTCACCGAGCTGGACTGGGTTACAGCGCTGCCCGTCGTCGTCTGTGACAGCCTTGACCTTCGCTGGTCCGGATACCGCCCTGAACTCATCCGCCGTTTAACGACCAGTACCTAGTGCCACTTGCGCCACTATTGGCGCAAGTGGCACTACCACCCCTATGTGGCACCCGCTAGAGTTCTAGCAATGATTGTTCGCGGCGCAGTTACTCATGTGCACACCACCACGATTACCACCAAGCGTGGCACTACACAGCTGACGGCGTTGCGGGTCCTTGATGACCACTCCCGAATGCAGCACGGAGGCCAGCCCGGTAAGAGCCCCTCGCCCACTCGCTATGAAGTGCAGTTCGTCGACTCGAAGCTCTACGAATGGTCGGAGGCCATCGCGGCCGAGTTCGCCCCGGGCGACGAGGTACTGGTCTACGCGGACGACTCAGTGCGAGTCACCACGTCCGCGTCTGGCGAAGCCACTCTCGTCGTCCACGGAGTAGACCTCGGGCATGCAACACTCCCCCTGGCCCGAAGGTCGCAATAACCTCACTCCGG
>NZ_BCSW01000079.1 GCF_001571065.1 Dietzia cinnamea NBRC 102147 | reverse complement strand
CTATTTTCACCCAGCGATCCGCAGATCCCCGTGAATCACCGGGGTTAGAGCGTGTGTTGAGAGAGAACTGGAGTCTACGATGTTGCCGTTGGCATCAAAGGTGAGGTCACTGTAGGTGGCGTGAGCGATCTGATTCGCTGCCCTTGCGGTCACTCCAATGAGTTGGAGCGTGTCGCGCGTATCACTCGGACCGGAGCCACCGTAGCCGACATTGAAGCGCGAGGGATCGAGGCCAAACCACTCGCCACTATGGCACTCGACGACGATATTTGGCCTACTGGAGTCCAAGCGCTCCGGGTGCAGATGTGACCCGTACAGCACAGCGGAGTAGTCGTCGCTGGCAACGATCCGACGCAATCCCCCGCGGGCCTCGACGATCCGCTGTGCGTTCTCCTTCACCAGCATCCGCAGTGGCGTCCTGTCGTTAGCCGGCACGAAGTTTCGCTTCATCTCACTCCTCCTGCCTTGGCGCGCCCATCAAGCATGACTGACAGCTCAGACATACCGGCCCCTCACGATGGGTCCTCGCGGTCGTCTCGCCCGCGCAGCGAGTCGAGGACTTCTCGCAGTGTGTCGGAGGCGGCTTCGGCGCGGTGCCGGGCGCGGTCGGCTTCGTCCGCACGCACGCGAGCATTCTCGGCCTCTTTCCGGGCTTCGGCGAGCCGATCCCGGGTCGCAGCAAGGTCACCACGGACCTGCTCGAACGCCCGGACGGCATTGTCACGGGCGACGACCGCCTCATCCTTGTCGGCGCCGGCCTGCTCGGCGGCGGCGAGGGCGTCAGCTTCGCCGGCCCGGGCGGCATCAAGGGCCACGGCGGCGGCCTCGTCGGCCTGCTCGGCCGCGTGCGTCCACGCGGCAGCCCACACCGACTGCACCATCGCCGCCATGGACTCCGAAAAGTCCGGGGCCTCCGGCACATCCCCCGCCGTCGCGGACGCGTGCTCACGCATCCACGCCGCCACCTCGCCGATCCGCACCCCCGCCTCGCGCTGCACGGCCCGGACGGTGATCTTGTCGCCGCGCGCGACCAGCGTGCCGTAGGCGTGGGCGATCTTCTCCGACGTCGCCATCGTGGCGCCTCCCTCAACGTGGGTAACGAGTAACCGGCAACTGACTACGTTACCCGTGTTTCCCAGAATAGTCGATGCCCGCGTCCCTGTCGAGGATCGAGCGCTGACCACGACGGCGCCGCCGGGCTTCCGCCTTCGAGGACGGCGGGCGCGGCATGACTCGGGTTTATGGTCTGCACGTACACCTCGAGACAGGAGTTGACGATGGAAGATGTCGGACGAGTGGTAATCGTGACGGCGGCGATCATGTGTGTGCTGATCGGCGCTGTGGGCTGGAGCGCCCGGGGGTGGGCCTGGGCAGCCCTTCGAGCCAAGCCGCGCCGCGACGTATTGCGCGTCGCCGAGGCCGGCAGTGCACTGGCGCTCGCGTGCGGGGTCGGGCTTGTACTGCTCTCGTGGACGTCACTTCTCGACCTCGGGGAAGCGCTCCTGGGGGCCGTCGCCTGGGCGACCGTCTACGTCTCGACGATCGGCGCGAAACAAGCGCTGGACAAGATGGCATAGGGACAGGCCCAGTCGATGCGACCGAGCCTGTCCTGTCTGGTCCGCCAGAGGCGAGTGCGACCATGGACCACGTGCTGATCGCCTACGTCGACGAGTCCTACGACCAGGAGCTCTACTACATCGGGGCGGCGATAGCCGAGTACGACCGGTGGGAACAGTTACACCAGCTCTACGCCCACATCACAGAGCGAACGTCCGCACAGCACGGGACCAAGCTCGCCGCAGAGTTCCACGGACACGAGATCATGGGCGGGGCAGGAGACTGGGCCGCCCTTCGCGGCAAACATCGCGAGGCCGCGGGCCTCTACACCGCCGTCCTACGGGCTGCTCAACACGCTGGCGTCCGCTACCTCTTCGAAGGCGTCGACGTCAGACGCCTCAACGCCCGCTACCGGTACCCGCAACAACCACACACCGTGGTGTTCAGGCACCTCCTCGAACAGATCGACAACTACACCGCCCGGCACGGCGCAGGCGAGCAAGCGATCATCATCGCCGACGAGATCGCCACCAGCGCAGAACACCAAGACCAGTTCAGCGCCTACCAAGACTTCGGCACCGGCGGCTACCGCCCCAGTCGCCTGAAAAACATCTCCGCACCCATCAACTTCGCCGACTCCAGGCACACACCCGGCCTGCAAGCCGCGGACATGGCCGTCTACATCCACCACCGTGCGCAAGCAGTCCGTACCCAACACCCTCGAGCCCAGGCCGTCACCGACAGGCTCGCTGGGCTCATCTACCAGGACACTCACCGTCAACGGACCTGGAGACCCTGACATAAACGAGGGCCCCCTCGCGGGAGCCCTCGGCTGGCAACGTTCCGGTATCCGGCCCGTTGTGCCCTCAGTCTACGCCATCACCGCCAAGCACACATCTCATATAACGTGCGGAGTCGTTCGCTTCGTCGTCTGAGCGGTCCGGCACTCACGAAGTCCAGACGTTGAGCAGTGAATGTTGTGTCTCAGTTCCTCACCGGGACACGCGGTTTCCCACCACACCACCAAGCCCGCATGGTACTGTGCGGCCCGAGAGCGGTCATCCACGCCCAGCGCGGATTTCAGGGAACCCGGTGAGAGGCCGGGACTGGTGCGCAACGGTATGGGAGAGATAGTTCTGGCACACATTCTCGGGCCCCAAGAGGTCGCGGAGATGCCTGGACAATCACTACCGAGTCCGATACCTGACGCTCTCGCGTCTGCTCAACGTGTACCTCGCACACAGGTACCTGAACGGAAAGGCACGGACGTGAATCTTGCGTTGGTTCCTGCACGAATCCGAGTGCAGCCCCCTTGGAGGGCCAGGCTCGCCTCATATCGAATCCAGCGGTGGCCCTACTAAGCTTTCGCCGCACGTCGTCTTGACGCGCGAGTTGTTTCGATCGATCGCCACTACTCACCTTCGTCCCACACGGCGTGAACAAAGCTCGCCGCCCGCCTCTCGCTAGCGCGCGCGTTCGCACTCCGAGCGACCCGAGGGAATGCGCTAGTGAGCGCGCAGGACCTGATGTGCGATCTCCACACATAGGCGGACGGGCACTACTCGAGCCAGCTAGATCATGCGTAAAAGCAGACTGCCTACTGAATGCTGCCCTAAATCCGGACAATGCCATGTACATTTCAACAATGTCTCTATTGACACCCACTTACGGATATGACTACCGTGACGGCAGTCCAACACGAAAGGAGATGGAAATGAACTTCGACCACCACAATTGATGTAGACGTGCCGATGCTCGACGCCCTTTCGGCGTCGAGCATCGGCATTGCCATTCCAAATAAAGCCCCCGTCTAACAAAAGGCAGCATGTCCATCAGTTCAGATACACACCCTAATGTCGAGAACAAACTACTAACGTTAGCTCCATACGTATCTTGGGGTTGGATTGGTGCCGATCTTTACGTATGCGGGGGAACGAAACAACAAGTTATACCTGGCACATTGCCACCAACTCTAACTGCTGCCGCGGTAGGAGTTCTTGAGTCTCTTCGTTCGGGTGGCCTATCGAAGGCGCAGCTCACCAATGCCCTACGAAACACAGATGGGACCGAGACTGAGAAGCGGGACGTTATCGGAATCCTCACATCTGCGCACCTGACAATGACCGAAGACCGGGATCCTTCAGACCGCTACGACCGACCAAAACTCTACTACAATTACGCTGGTGGCAATCCTAGCGAAACGCAAGAACGAATCTCCGCCGCGCACGTAGCAATAATAGGATGCGGAGGGATAGGCAATATCCTGTCCTCGGCGTTAGTGAGTTCTGGTATCGGGTATATTACCCTAATCGACTGTGACACTATCGAAGAGTCAAATCTAACTCGCCAAATAATGTTTCGAGAAGCCGATGTTGGACTCCCAAAAATCGATGTGTTGGCGCGGGAGCTTCGTAATCTCAATAGCGTCACGGAAGTGCGAGTTATTCACGCAGATATCACTGACGAGGACGTCCTTGCGGAAGCATTGCCGCATTGTGACTTCGCGGCATTGAGCGCGGATTCTCCGCCGCAGATAATTGAATGGCTAGACCGAATTGCTCTTCGTCGAGGGCTCCCCTATCTTCCAGTCGGTTACGTTTGCGACATGCCGGTAATCGGCCCCATGGTGGTGCCCGCACTCGGGTCGCCTGGATGGAATAGCGGCAGTTCATTCATCGCAAAGCAGTCTTCGACTGAGCATGTGGATCGCAGTGAACACGCACCTCCCGCCCCTAAAGCTAAGACGCAAGCGCCGAGCCACGCTTGGACCAATCTCGTCGCATCTGGACTGGCGGTCGACGACATACTGTGCTATCTAGGCGGTTTCGCCACGCCCGTAAGCCTCAATCGCCGAATTGGATTAAATAAGACTGGTCTATACTTTGAAACACAACAGTTCGACTAGAACAGCAGATTTGCGAACCTCGCGTCATAGAAGGCAGCTGTCTAATGGGGCGTCGGCTCGGGTTGTTCTGTACGTGAGCGCCGCCTTTGGGGCAGCTCGAATGTTCATCGGCGCGACAAGTGCGCTCTACCTTGTAAGCAAGGGGGTGCAGCCGGAGCATGTATTCTATCTGAAGGCCTTCCAAGCGGGCACAATGCTAGTAATCCAAGTCCCGCTCGGTTGGATATCTGATCGAGTTAGTCGACGATGGCCAATAGCAATCGCAATTATCCTGGGCGCATTATGGTTACTCCTGACTGCCGTTTCTACTAATATTCCAACCTTGTACGTTGCGGAGTTATGCAATGCATTATCGTTGGCGCTGATGGCGGGCGCTTTGCACGCGGAGTTTGTCGACAGATCGATTGCCCATCATAAAGACAATAACCGAAATGAATCAGATAATCTGGCGCAAGATATCAGCCGTTTAAATAACTTTGAGTTCCGAGCAATGGCTGTATCTGCCGGCCTTGGCGGATTGATTTACGGCATTGCACCCACTACAACGTGGTTGATTGCCTCTGCGGCTTGCCTGGTTATTTTCACGTCATACGTATGGTACTCAGCTAAGTTCCCACCTTTGCCTGAGGCAGAGGCGGATGGAACGGTACGTACATTGCGCTTGATGATTAGGACGCTCAGGGATTCACATCGCGGCGTCCTGGCACCATTGCTCGTTGGCGGAATTTTATACGCCGGATTCCAGATTGCAATCCAGTACTGGCAACTGGCCATCAATCGTTCCGGGCCCGTACTGTCGTCAGAGTTTGCGACGGGTATTGTGTTCGGTCTTATTTTCGTGATTATTCTGGTAGTCCAATCCGGAATTAGCGGACTGCTTAGCTCATTCGATCGGAAACGTTGGCTGTTGCCAGTAGCAATAGCTGTGCCGCCCCTCTTGTGGTTCGCTATTCTCTATTTGCCATTGTGGCCAGTTCAGGCTGCAGCTACTGTCCTATATTTCTGGATCTACCGAGCGGCATTCGTTTACTACGATGTGATTATGAATAAAGGTGTTGCAGAGGGAACTCGTGCGACCGTGTTGGCGACGAGGGCGACATCTGGACGATTGATTGCTCTAGCTTGTGCACCAATTGTGTCGTCTGCGGTCGCCGTGATGGGGCCAGCTGGCGCCGTACTCGTGGTTAGCGCGCTATCGGTCCTTGCGGGATTACTCGCGCTGCTAAACCCTGAAACGACTAGATCCAATTGAATCACCGGGGCAATGGTGGGAGTTCGCTGAAATCCAGTAACGACATGTGCTTCTACCTTCGGTAGTACTGATTCTTTCGAGCTGGCCCCCACAGGTCTCAATTACGGCTCGCGATGCGCTGTTGTTCTTGTCACACGTCACTAGTATTTGTTCTACCCCGATAGTTCGCAGCCGTGCGATGGACTGGCGTAGGATTTCGGTAGCGTATCCACGCCGACGGTGTTCCGGTGCCACGGCGTACCCCACATGTCCGCCGAATGTGAGGAGATAGTCGTTGAGCTGATGGCGAATCGATACGCGCCCGATCGGGACCCCGTTAACTTCAGCGACGAGAAACTCGGCTCTAACGCGACCCGGCGGAAGTTCAATTCCGGATGCCTCTCGATCGACTCTTTCAAGAAACTCGTCCCAGGTTCCCTCCATCGGTAGGAAGGTAAAGTCATCTCGACGCAGTTGTTCGTGAATGCGTCGTAGTGTTACTTCGTCACGGTATTGTGGTGGTCGCAGCAGTAAAGCCATGCAACCGATCATCTCACGATTGGGGCGAAGTCGCAGTGTTCAGAGAGGACACACTCGGGCCACGAGGCACCCACACTGAGTCGATGGACACCAGTTTCTTCTATGAGGATCTCGCTCAGCTCCAACTTCTCACTTGACACCGTGCTCAACGGACAGAACTAGGCCGGCTCCCGAAGAGGGCCCGTTCCATCAGTCTTCTTCGCCAACGGAAGCCGCGACAACCCGCCAAACGATGCCGAGAGTCCTACCCGCCTCTCGCTACGAGGGACGCCGATGCATCGGTATGGCGCTCGCTCTCTCATTTCCTTGGTTGTGGGACGGTCGCCAGTCCATTCACTTACCCGCCCGCCCATTGCACGCTCGATGGCGTCTTTCCATGAGTACTGTTTGGCGGTCCGACACGGGATCCAGCCCTCGTAACTCCTGATGGCGCGATACTTAACGTGAGGTTGCCCGTCTCGCGCCGACTGTTCGGTACAGCGCCCAGACGATCAGCCCCACGACTGGCAGCAGGAACGCCACCATGAACCACAGAAACGTTTCGGGCCACGACGCTCCCCGACGCCGTTCCGTGACGGCGATCGCGATCGGGATTAGCAGCCACACCAAGACGACGAGTAGCCACACGATGTCGTAGGCCAGCGGGATCACCGCGGCCGTGCCGGCTTCTGCGACAGTCATATCGAGTCAGATCCCCGTGATGGAGTAGTCGCGCTCAATGTTTGCGGTGGCTGCCCCCCACGCACTGCCTTGAACTCGGTCCTGATGCCTGCGGAACGAGGCGGCGTCGTCAAAGACCTCCTCGACGCGCCACACCAGACGATCCTCGGTTGGGGTCACAGTAAACGACCTGCAGCCCTGCTCAGCTCGCGTCAGCTCGATGTGACGCAGTAGATGATCGGCGACCAGAGCGGCTTCGCGCTCGTCGCGACACACCAGTCGGCCCTTCAGATGAACTTCGGTCACCGCCCCAGTATCGGCCACTCCCTCGCCCGCAGGGCCCTGAACAGTGCAACGAGACCGCTCATCGGCGGTCACGGCGTGTGAGGCTGGAGGGCGCGGTACAGCGTGGAGCGCCCGACTCCGAGATCGCGGGCGATCGCCGATGGCCCCTCCCCCGCTTCGACGCGGGCGCGGGCCTTGTCGATCTGCTCGTCGGTCAGGACGCGTTTGCGTCCTTTGTACTTGCCCTTTGCCTTAGCGATGGCGATCCCCTCGGCCTGGCGTTCGCGAATGATGGCCCGTTCAAACTCAGCGAACGCCCCGAGCAGCGAGAGCATCAAATCTGCTCGAGGATCCTGGGCACCGGCGGCGTAGACGGCCCGCTCGTGGACGAATTCAACGCTCGCGCCCTTGGCTGTAATCTCACCAACGATCTGCTTGAGGTCGACCAGAGACCGGGCGAGTCGGTCCATCGACGCGACAACCAGCTCGTCACCATCGCGCAGGTACCTGATGCACTCGGCGAGCTTCACCCGATCAGCACGAGAGCGAGCCGACTGCTTCTCCACGTAGACCTGATCGCACTCCCCAACCGCCTCGAGCTGACGCGCCTCATTCTGATCCGCGGCCGACACCCGCACGTACGCCACCCGCTT
>NZ_BCSW01000078.1 GCF_001571065.1 Dietzia cinnamea NBRC 102147 | reverse complement strand
GGACTCGAGGACGCGGGCGTCGGTGCGTACGAAGTCGTCGCGGTGGACGGCGAGGCCGGCGGCTATGAGTCGCATGTGCCGCACGGTGAGTTCGGCTTCCCGGTCGAGGGGCAGGACGGGCTGGTCGGTCATGCGACACCGCCGCGGGTGGTGGCGGCTTGCTGCGCTTCGATCCAGGCGTCGATTGCGGAGCGGCGGTAGACGACGCGGCGTCCGAGCTTGAACGATTCGGGGCCGATCCCGGCATGTCGCCAGTATCGGAGGGTCCCTTCGGGGATCTCCGTCTCCTCGGAGAGTTGGGGGAGAGTGACGATGGGGTCGGACATTGGGAACCTCCGGGACAATGATTTGTAGGCGGTCGCCTACAAACAGTTGTAACACGCACCAACGGGCCCGTCAACAGTCCGTCTGGTCCGCATCTACAAAACGTTGTAAAGTCCTGCCCATGGCAGATAGAGACGAGAAGCAGACCGAGGAAGACCCCCGAGACCAGGTGGCCCCTTGGGAACGAAACTTTCGGGAGCAGATGGCCCGTATCCGGGAAGAGCGAGGCATGACTCAGACGGACTTGGCGCGGCGACTTGCAGGGTGGGGCCTCCCGTTTCACCAACAGACCGTCCAGCGAGTCGAATCGGGTCAGCGTCCGGTGAGACTGAACGAAGCGTTGCTGATATGTCGTGAACTGGATGTGAGCTTGGACTCGATGACTACGACCTCCGCGCCCAAATTGCGAGACATGATGTTCGCGGTAGATCGGATGCGGCGCTCGGCCAGCGTTTTCGCTGAGGAGCTCGTCGAGAGCCTCGGTCAGTGGGAGGACGACATGTCTTCACTCGGTTTGGAGCTCAGCGACGGCTTAGAGGCTCACGACAAGAGCAAGCCCGATCCGATACTCAAGTACGGGCTTGCGTGGGCCTATAAGGCCTGGGACGTATTCGCAAGTGCCCACACCGCCCTCGTGGGGCTAACGGATATCGCGGCGGGTAAAGAAGTGCCACTCCCATACCGCTTCGAGTTGTTCGAGACGATGGGGGAGTGGTGGGACCTCTACGACGATCTTCTGCCTCGGAGCATGGACTTCCCTGAGGTTCCGAACCATGACTCAGAGGCGTAGCCGGCGGGCCGGCGTCGAGGACCGCTGGCACAAGGCGGACGGGACCCGGTCGGCGGCGTACGGGCGGGGTCAACGCTGGCGGGCGCGGTGGGTCGACGACCGCGGTGTCGAGGTCACGCGGGCGTTTCCGACAAGGGTGGCGGCGCAACGTCACGTCGACGGGATCTCGGCTGCGCTCGTGCGCGGGGACTATATCCGGCCGGAGGATGCGCAACTCACGGTCGAGCAGTGGTGCGAGCAGTGGCTCGACGCGTACAAGGTGCATCGGCCGTCGACGGTTCGGCAGGCACGCACGCACGTCAAGAGGATTGTGGCGGCGTTCGGGGACCAGCGATTGTCCGACGTGCGGCCGACAATGGTCCGGTCGTGGATTGCGTCGATGCAGGGGGAGGGGTTGGCGGCGTCGACCATCTACGCGCTGCACTCCCGCTTGGCGCATGTCATGGCGGACGCGGTGCATGACGGGGTGTTGCAGCGGTCGCCGTGCTCCCGGAGGACGTCCCCGCCGATGGGCAAGGCGAAGGTGTACGTCGCCACGACCGAACAGGTGTGGGCACTCCACGACGAGATGCCGGAGTACCTGCGGCCGGCGGTCTTGCTGGGGGCGTTCGCGGGTCTGCGGCTGGGGGAGGTGTGCGGCCTCCGGGTCGCTGACGTTGACTTCATGCGAGGCGCGGTGACACCGCGGTTCCAGGCTGACGGCCGACCACTCAAGACGGACGGGTCGGAGGCGACGGTCCCGATTCCTCGGGATCTCGCGCTTCTGCTGTCGGAGTCGGTCAGGACGTGGGGGACTGACCACGTGGTGACGAACGGGTTCGGTGGGCCGGCGCGGGACTTCCAGATTCAGCGGGCGGTTCGTGCCGCTCGGGGCATGGTGCCGGGGCTGCCGGCGGCGTTCACGTTCCACGACACCCGCCACCACTACGCGAGTCTGCTGATTGCCGGGGGTGCCGATATCAAGATGGTTCAGGCGCGGATGCGGCACGAGTCGGCGAAGGTCACCTTGGACACGTACGGGCATCTGATGAGCTCCGGGGACGACGCGACCCGCGACCTCGTCGGTGGTGCGATGAGGTCGCGGGTCGGATCTCCTGCGGACCCACTGCGGACCGGGCGGGACGCTAGGTAGCGTTTGCGCTGGTCACAGCGGTGCAGCGGTCAGCAGTCGTAGTAGAGCTCGAACTCGTGCGGGTGCGGCCGCAGGTTGACCGGGGCGATCTCCTTCTCCCGCTTGTACGAGATCCAGTTCTCGATGAGGTCCTCGGTGAACACGCCGCCCTCGGTGAGGTAATCGTGGTCCTGCTCGAGGCGGTCGATCACCGCGGGCAGGGAGGTGGGCGCCTGCGGGATGTCCGCGGCCTCCTCCGGCGGCAGCTCGTAGAGGTCCTTGTCGACCGGCGCCATCGGCTCGATCTTGTTCTTCACGCCGTCCAGGCCGGCCATCATCATCGCGGCGAACGCGAAGTACGGGTTGCCCGAGGAGTCGGGGCAACGGAACTCGATGCGCTTGGCCTTGGGGTTGTTGCCCGTGATCGGGATGCGGACACAGGCCGAGCGGTTGCGTTGCGAGTACACGAGATTGATCGGCGCCTCGTAGCCGGGCACGAGCCGGTGGTACGAGTTGATCGTCGGGTTGGTGAACGCCAGTAGCGACGGCGCGTGGTGCAGGATGCCGCCGATGTAGTACCGGGCGATGTCCGACAGCCCGGCGTAGCCCGACTCGTCGTGGAACAGCGGCTGGCCGTCCTTCCACAGCGACTGGTGGGCGTGCATACCCGAACCGTTGTCGCCGAAGAGGGGCTTGGGCATGAAGGTGGCGGACTTGCCGTTCTTCCACGCGGTGTTCTTGACGATGTACTTGAAGAGCTGGACGTCGTCCGCGGCGTGGAGCAGGGTGTTGAACTTGTAGTTGATCTCCTGCTGGGCGCCCGCGACCTCGTGATGGAAGCGCTCGAGCTCGAAGCCGGCGTTCGTGAGGTTGGTGGACATCTCGTCGCGCAGGTCCACGAAGTGGTCGTACGGGGCGACGGGGAAGTACCCGCCCTTCTCGCGGACCTTGTAGCCGAGGTTGGGGGAGCCGTCGGCCTCGGAGCCCGCGCCGCTGTTCCAGTGGCCGGCGCTCGAGTCGACCTCGTAGAAGCCGTGGTTCGTCCCGGAGCCGTAGCGGACGGAATCAAAGACGAAGAACTCGGCCTCGGCGCCGAAGAAGCACGTGTCGGCGATGCCGGTGGAGATCAGGTACTCCTCGGCCTTACGGGCGACGTTGCGTGGGTCGCGGCTGTAGGCCTCGCGGGTGAACGGGTCGTGGACGAAGCAGCTGACGTTGAGCGTCTTGGCCCGGCGGAAGGGGTCAAGGCGGGCGGTGGCGACGTCCGGGAGGAGCATCATGTCCGACTCGTGGATGGACTGGAAACCCCGGATGGAGGAGCCGTCGAAGGCCAGGCCGTCCTCGAACAAGTCCTCGTCGAACGCCGCTGCGGCGATCGTGAAGTGCTGCTCGTTGCCCGGCAGGTCGGTGAACCGGATGTCGACGTACTCGACGCCCTCGTCCTTGATGAACTTGATGACCTCGTCCGGAGTGGAGAATGCCACGATTCGCTCCTCGTCTCTTCAAGTGCGACGGGCGACCGGTGTCTCCCGTCGTGCGGTGACCTCACGATATGGGCGAGGTGTTGCCCGGCCGTCAAGCGAATGTTTCGCCGGTGTTACACGAGACGGCCGGGGGTGTCCCTCCCAATGGGACAAGCCTAGTCGTGCGGGGCGGGGGTCGCCGACATGAGGAACGGCAGCTCGCCGGGCTACGCTGGCCACATGCGTGATGTAGCGGGATCGTGGCTGTCCGGACCCACGTCCGGCAGCGGGCCGGAGCAGAAGTTCAAGGGCGAGAACCTCGGTCTGCCAGAGTCCGGCCCGGGCTCGATGGCCCCGCTCGGTGTCCGTTTCGGAGCCCTCGTGGTCGACTGGTTCCTGGCCTACGGCCTGGTGGCCGCGGTCGTGTCGGTGGCCGGGCCCGGTGTGCTGGGCGGTGACTCGTTCGCGGCGGTGTCCAGTTGGGCGGTGCCGTTGGTGTGGGGCGTGATCGGCGTGGTCTGCGTCTGGCTGTTCGCGCAGACCCCGGGCCAGGCGGTGCTCGGGATCGGCACCGCCCGGGTGGACGAGGAGGAGCGGGTCGGTTTCCTGCGTTCCCTGGTGCGGGTGGTGTTCATCTTCTTCCTGCTGCCCCCGCTTATCCAGGACGAGGACGGCCGCGGCATGCACGACCGCGCCACAGGCACGGCGCTCATCCGCTCCCGCTGAGCATCAGCCCCGGCGGCGGGCGCTACGCTGGATGTTGCGGACCTTCGCGCCCTGCGGGACCGGGCCCTTGGGCATCTGGTTCTGCACGCCGGTCTTGGTGCTCAGCGCGCGCAGCCGGGTGTCCAGGGCGTCGACCTTGGCGCGGCTGATGTTCATCGGGTAGCGGGTGAGGCGCCGGTTGAGCTTGCGCAGCGGCACCTGCTCCGGGGTCGCGTCGGTCTCGTCGCCCACGATCAGTTCGTAGATCGGGGTGTCGCCCACGACGCGGGCAACCTTCTTCTTCTCCTGCGTCATGAGCGGCTTGAGCCGGTGCGGTTGGCCCTCGCCGACGAGCACGATCCCACAGCGGCCGACCACGCGGTGGACGGCGTCGAAGCTGGTGGTGGCGGCGACGGCCTGGTTGACCCGCCACCCCGACCGCAGCTGGTCCAGCGCCCACGCGGCGGCGCCCGGCTGCCCCTCGGCCTTGCCGTACACGGTGTTCTGCACGCGCCGCGAGAAGACGACCATCGCGAGCATGAGGCCCACGAGCACACCCAGCGGCAACATCCACCACTCGCCGCCCCACAGGGTGCCGAGGAGGAAGAACACCACGGCCGAGAGGACGAGTGCACCGATCATCAGCGGCCACAGGAGCTTGTCCTGCTTGGACTGGATCTTCAGCGCCTGCCACATCTGGCCGCGCTGCTCCTTGCCCGCCGCCCGCCGTGCGGCCCGGGCCGCCTTCTTGTCCGCCTTGCTGACCTCGCTCTTCGCCATACCCCTGAGGATACGTGGCGTGGGGCGCGGTCAGAGAACCGCGCCGCCCTCGCCCCGAGCGTGACGGGGCGAGGGCGGCGGGAGGAGCGCGGCGGGTGCGGCGCCGGGTGTGCGTGCCCGGGTCAGGCGCGCGCGGCCTCGCGGGCCAGCACGCTCGAGGCCTCCTGCGACGCCGATCCCTCCGAGGTGAGCTGCCGCAGGTGCTCGGGCACCTCCTGGCCGCGGTGCTCGAGCGCCTGGACGTACAGGCGACCGGCGCGGTAGGACGAGCGGACGAGCGGGCCCGCCATGACGCCGGCGAAACCGATCTCGCGGGCCTTGTCGGACAGCTCCACGAACTCCTCGGGCTTGACCCACCGGTCGATGGGGTGGTGCCGGGGGGTGGGGCGTAGGTACTGGGTGATGGTGAGGATGTCGCAGCCGGCGGAGTGCAGGTCCCGCATCGCGTCGACGATCTCCTCGGTGGTCTCGCCCATCCCCAGGATGAGGTTGGACTTGGTCACCAGACCGAAGTCGCGGGCGGCGCGGATCACGTCGAGGGAGCGCTCGAACCGGAACGCGGGCCGGATCCGCTTGAAGATCCGGGGCACGGTCTCCAGGTTGTGTGCGAGCACCTCGGGGCGCGACTCGAAGACCTCGGCCAGCTGGTCGGGGTCGCCGTTGAAGTCGGGGATGAGGTTCTCTACCCCTGTGTTGGGGTTGAGTTCGTGGATCTTGCGGACCGTCTCCGCGTACAGCCAGGCGCCGCCGTCGTCGAGGTCGTCGCGCGCGACGCCGGTGATGGTCGAGTAGCGCAGACCCATCTCGCGGACCGACTCGGCGACACGGCGGGGCTCGTCGCGGTCGAGGGCGGAGGGCTTGCCGGTGTCGATCTGGCAGAAGTCGCAACGACGGGTGCACTGCTCACCGCCGATGAGGAACGTCGCCTCGCGGTCCTCCCAGCACTCGTAGATATTGGGACACCCGGCCTCCTCACACACCGTGTGCAGACCGCCACCTCGCACGAGGCCCTTCAGTTCCTTGTACTCGGGGCCCATCGTGGCACGCGTACGGATCCACGACGGTTTGCGTTCGATGGGGGTCTCGGCGTTGCGGGCCTCGATGCGCAGGAGCTTGCGGCCCTCGGGAGTCACAGTCACGTCACCAAGACTACGCGTGGTTCAGGACACGGGCAGTCGGCCGTCGAGCGCCTCCACCAAGTCGGAGGTGACCTGATCGAGAACGTCCGACACGGTGACCGTGCGGCCGAGTTCGGCGGTGAGCGAGGTGATCCCGGCGTCGACGATCCCGCACGGCACGATCCGGGAGAACGCGGTCAGGTCGCAGTCGCAGTTGAGGGAGAACCCGTGCATTGTCACCCCGCGTTGGACGCGGATCCCGATCGCGGCGATCTTGCGTTCGGGCCGCGCGCCCGCGGCCGCGCACCAGACCCCGGAGCGACCGTCGACGCGGCCGGCCTCCACGCCGAGCCGGGCACAGGTGGTGATGAGTGCCTGCTCGACGCGGCGCACGTACTCGACCACGTCGATCGGGTCGGTCAGCGCGACGATCGGGTACCCGACGAGCTGGCCCGGGCCGTGCCAGGTGATTCGCCCGCCGCGATCCACGTCGACGACCGGGGTGCCGTCGACCGGCCGGTCGGACGGCTCCGTCCGCTTGCCGGCGGTGTAGGTGGCGGGGTGCTCGAGGAGCAGCACGGTGTCTCCGCGTCGCCCGTCGGCGCGCTCCTCGGCCAGGGTGCGCTGGAGGTCCCACGTGGGGGAGTACTCGACGGTGCCGAGCCGCCGGATCTCCGGGGCGGACGGGTCGCGGCGCAGGGACTGACCGGTGTGAGACATACCACCAGGGTAGGCCGCGTGGGCGCGCGTGGCCCGGGAGGGTGGTACCACGACGACGGGCGCCCTCCCCGTAAGGAGGACGCCCGTCGCGTGGTCGGCGGAACCGGCGGTGGGACTACAGTCCGAGGTCGCCCTCGAACTCGGCCTTCTCCAGGCGGTCCTTGACCGTGGTGAGGAAACGGCCGGCGTCGGCGCCGTCGATCAGCCGGTGATCGTAGGTCAGCGGGGTGTAGCCCATCGACCGGATGGCGATCGACTCGCCGTCGTCGTCGGCATCCACCACCGGACGGCGCACGATCGCGCCGGTACCCAACATCGCCGCCTGCGGCGGGACCAGGATCGGGGTGTCGAAGAGGGCACCCTCGCTACCGATGTTGGTGATGGTGAACGTGCCGCCCGCGAGATCGTCCGGGGTCAGCTTGGACGACCGGGCCCGCTCCGCGAGGTCGTTGATCGCCTTGGACAGGGCCGGGATGTCCATGTCCTGGGCGTTCTTGATGACCGGCGAGAGCAGTCCGGCCTCGGTGTCCACGGCGATGCCGAGGTTCACCGACCCGTGGTAGGTGATCTCGTTGGAGTCCTCGTTGTACGAGGCGTTGACGTTGGGGTGCGAGACCAGGGCCTCGACCACGGCCTTGGCGTAGAACGGCAGGTAGGTCAGTTTGACGCCGTGCTTGTCGGCGAACTTCTCCTTGACCTGCGAGCGCAGCTGCGCCACCCGGGTCATGTCCACCTCGAAGACCTGCGTGAGCTGAGCGGTCTGTTGCAGCGACTCACGGGTCTTCTGCGCCGTGATCTTGCGGATCCGGTTGGCCTTCTTGGTGGTGCCGCGCAGCTCCGCGAGCTCGGGCCGGACGCCGGCCTTCGACGGGCCGCCGCTGGGCGCCTTCTCCTCGGCCGGGGCCTCGGAACCGGAGTCGGAGCCCGAGCCCTCGGCCGCCGCGAGGACGTCCTGCTTACGGATCCGGCCGCCGATACCGGTGCCCTTGACCGAGTCCAAGTCGACGCCGTGCTCCTGCGCGAGCTTGCGCACGAGCGGGGTGACGTACGGCGAGGTGCCGGCCTTGGCGGCGGCGGCGGGCTCGGCCCGGGGCGGGACCGCGTCGGACGACTCGTCCGCGGAGGACGTCCTCGGCGCCGGCTTCGCGGAATTCTTCGCGGAGGTGTCCTCGGACTTCTTCTCGGACTTCTTCTCGGCCTTGGCCGCGGCCTCGGTCTCCTGGGCGGGGGTGTCCTCGGGGACCTCGTCCTCGCCGGAGGCGTCGACGCCCTCGTCCTTGGCGTCGGTCGCGTTCTGATCCTCGGCCGACTGGTCGTCGTCGCTCGCGTCGTCGGTGTCGTCGGAGCTGCCGGAGCCGTCGCCGATGACGGCGAGGGTGGCGCCGACCTCGACGGTCTCGTCCTCCTCGGCGACGATCTTCTGGACGGTGCCGGCGACTGGCGAGGGGATCTCGGTGTCGACCTTGTCGGTGGAGACCTCGAGCAGGGGCTCGTCGACCTCGACGGTGTCGCCGACGGCCTTGAGCCAGCGGGTGATGGTGCCCTCGGTGACGGACTCGCCGAGCTCGGGCATGGTCACGTCGGTGCCCTTGCCGCC
>NZ_BCSW01000077.1 GCF_001571065.1 Dietzia cinnamea NBRC 102147 | reverse complement strand
GTCTCCCTCCGGGGCTCCGCGAGTCCTGTTCCCGCACTCGCGCGTCCGCCCACACATCTGATATCCCGGAAGGGTAGATCAGTCCCGATCCCCAGGAGAGAGATCATGATCCCCACGGGCTCGCTCGAGAATCCGCTGCGCTTCATCTTCGGCCCAGGGCCGGGGGAGGCGGCCTGCATGGCCCTGACCCCGGAGTGCATGGGCTGGCTGCCCTACCTCGCGGCGAGGTTCGGCATCGGGTCCTGACGGGGCCTGCCGATCGGGTCCTGACGGGGCCTATTTTTTGGTGTAGTCACTGCGATTCGGCGGGAACTTTCTCGCAGTAGCTACACCAGAGTTCGAGGCGGGGCCGCGGGCGGGCATTCCGGCATCACACCACCGCCCGGATGCGCTGCCGCATCGGCCTGCGCTGCGAGAATGGTCCATCCCGCCAGCGTGAGCCCGGTCGAAACGTGCAGAAAGGCAGCGTAGGGCAGAGGGGCAGCGTATCCGGCAGCACTCGTGCTGGCTCTCTGCAGAGATCGCCCGCCCGGGCGAGAGCCGCGCCCGGAGTTCAGGCCTCCCGCACCCCCTAAGACGGTACGACGACGCTGGTCAGCGGCGCAATCTCTTGATCAGGACGCGCGGTGTAGCGCTTCGGACACCCCGAGTTCGCGGAATCGGCCCGGGGTCAGGCCGGTGGTCCGGCGGAACGCCGCTCCGAACGCGCTGGCGGAGCTGTACCCGACCCGCGCGGCCACCACGTCCACAGTCATCCCGCGGCCCATGAGCAGCGCGGCCTGCTGAGCGCGGAAGGCCGCCTGCCAGGCGCCGAAGCTCAACCCCGTGTCCGCGCGAAAGGCCCCGGTGATGGTCCGTTCGCTCACGCCCAGCCGCGCCGCCCACTCCGTCAGCGAGCGCGGGTCGCCCGGGCTGGCCTCGAGTGCGGTGACGATCGGCCGGAGGAGCTCCGAACCCGGACGCTGCACGAGCAGAGCGTGCGGGGACGGCTCGAGTAGGTCGAACACCATCTGCTCGGTGAGCTCGCGCGAGCGGGCCTCGAGCGACTGGTCGACCAGTCGCTCGAGGAGCAGGGGTGTCATCTCCACCGACCCCGCCTCGCACACCGGCAGCGTCCGCGTCTCCACGGGCTCCAGGGTAGACCTGTTGCCGGGCGGGTCCGGCGGTCGGACGCGCTGGACGGACCCGCGGCTGCGCGGCGAGGGGAGGGCCATGCGCTCGAGCGTGGAGTGGATGGAGCGCCACCAGGTGGCGCTGTACCTCGCGGGCCTCGTGGCCGGTGGGGTCGTCGGACTCCTCGTTCCCGCGGTGGCCGGCCCGGCGGAGTTCGCGATCCAGCCGGTGCTCGCGCTGCTGCTGTACGCGACGTTCCTCGGGATCCCGTTCGGCGACGTCGGCCGGGCCCTGCGCGACCGCCGCTTCCTCGCGACCATCGGCGTGGTCAACTTCGTCGTGGTCCCGCCGATCGTCTGGCTGCTCTCGCGCGTCGTCGCGCACGACCGCGTGCTGCTCGTGGGCGTGCTGTTCGTCCTGCTCACGCCGTGCATCGACTACGTCCTCGTGTTCTCCGGCCTCGCCGGGGCCGACACGCGGCGGCTGCTGGCGGCCACGCCGCTGCTCATGCTCGCCCAGATGGTGCTGCTGCCGCTGTACCTGTGGGCGTTCCTCGGCGCCGAGTTCGTCGACGCAGTGGACCCCGGCCCGTTCGTCGAGGCGTTCCTCCTCCTCATCTCGCTGCCGTTGGCCGCCGCGGCGCTCACCCAGCGCGCGGCCCCCGGTCGCGCTGCCGGCCCGGTCGGCGCCGCCGGTCCCGTCGCCCGGGCCGCCGGCGCGGTCGAGCGGGGAGCGGTCTCCGCAATGGTCCCGCTCATGGTCGCCACCCTCGCCCTGGTCGTGGCCTCCCAGATCGCCGCGGTCAGCGAGCAGCTCGGCACGCTGACGCTGGTCGTGCCGGTGTACGCGGTGTACGTGGCCGTCATCGTGCCCGTGGGCGTGCTCGCCGGGCGGCTGGCCGGACTCGATGTGCCCGGCAGGCGGGCGATCGCGTTCAGCGGAGCTACCCGCAACTCGTTGGTGGTCCTCCCGCTCGTGCTGGCACTGCCGGCGGAGTTCGAGATGGCGCCCCTCGTCGTCGTCACCCAGACCCTCGTCGAGCTCGTCGCCATGGTTCTCCTGGTCCGCCTGGTCCCGCGGCTCGTCCCGGAGGTATTTCGCATCACGTGAGGCGGCGCGCCGGACGAACGTTTAAGTACAGTGCGAAGGTTCCCGTGCGCGGCCTCCCGGCGCCGGATTCTGCTCTTTTCTCACACCGCAATCCCAGAGGACGACCGTGACGTCTGAAGTCTCCGCCAACCCCAACGCCGCCGCGCCGGCCGCCGCAGAGGCCTCGCCGCCGCTGCCCGCCGCGACCGTGCGCCTCATCGCCCTGCTCGTCGGCGCCGCGTTCGTGGTGATCCTCAACGAGACCATCATGTCCGTGGCGCTGCCCGAGCTCATGGTCGAGTTCGCGGTGACCGCCGCGACCGCGCAGTGGCTCACCACCGCCTTCATGCTCACGATGGCCGTGGTCATCCCGTTCACCGGGTGGCTGCTCGTCCGATTGCCGCTGCGGATCGTGTTCGTCATAGCGATGAGCACGTTCACCGGCGGGACGCTGTTCGCCTCGTTGGCCGTGGTGTTCCCGATGCTGGTCGCCGGCCGGGTCGTGCAGGCCGTCGGCACCGCGATCATGATCCCGTTGCTCATGACGACCGTCCTCAACGTGGTGCCGGCCGACCGTCGCGGCCGCACGATGGGAGTCATCTCCATCGTGATCGCTGTCGCGCCCGCGATCGGTCCCACGGTGGGCGGTCTCGTCCTCGAGGTCCTGAGCTGGCGGTGGATGTTCTGGTCGGTCCTGCCCATCGGGATCGTGGCGCTCGTCGCCGGCGCAGTGCTCATCCGCAACGTCACCGAGCCGCGCCCCATCCCGCTCGACGTCCTCTCCGGCGTGCTCTCCGCCATCGGCTTCGCCGGACTCATCTTCGGTCTCAGCTCGATCGGCGAGGCCGCCAGCGGCAATGCCCTCATCTCGCCGTGGATCCCCGTCGGGATCGGCGCGGTCGCCCTGGCGGTATTCGTGTGGCGTCAGCTCGCGCTCAAGGACTTCGCACTGCTCGACGTGCGGGCCTTCCGGTTCCCCACCTTCACCGTGAGCCTCGTGCTCATGCTCGTCTCGATGATGTCACTGTTCGGCACCCTCATCCTGCTGCCGATGTACATGCAGCAGGTGCTGGGCACCAGCACCCTGAACTCCGGGCTCGCCCTCCTGCCCGGCGGCCTGATCATGGGTGTCCTCGGCTGGTTCGTCGGTCGCGCGTTCGACCGGATCGGCCCGCGCCCCCTCATCATCCCCGGCTCCATCCTGGCTTCCGCCGGCCTGTGGGGCATGTTCACGACCTTCTCCGACGACAGTTCGTTGGCCCTCGTCATGACGTGGCACATCGTCCTCAGCGTGGGACTGGCGTTCCTGTTCTCGCCGCTCATGACCTCCGCGCTCGGGTCGCTGCCGCCGCACCTGTACTCGCACGGTTCCGCACTGCTCAACACCCTGCAGCAGGTAGCGGCAGCCGCCGGGACCGCGCTCTTCATCACCGTCATGACGCTGGGGATCGTGTCCGGTGCCGAATCCGGACTGGGGGACGCCGCCGCGCAGATGACCGGCGTGCACAACGCGCTGCTGCTCGGCGCGGTCATCTCACTGATCCCGGTCATCGGTGTGTTCTTCGTCCGGAACAGCGCCCAGACCGAGGGCCCCGCGACGGCGCCCGCGTCCGCGCACTGACACGTATGAGCTGCGTCATATGATGACGCCATGAAGGTCGATCTGACGGTCCTGGCGATCCCGGCGTTCGTGGCGTCGATGGCGGCCGAGTACGCCTGGCAGAAGCGCAACCCGGCGCCCGACCGGCGGGCCGGCGACTACGAGTTCGCCGACACCATGGCCAGCCTGTCGATGGGCGTCGGGAGTCTGATCGCGCCGTACATCACCGACAGGCTCCTGGCGCCGCTCACCCCGCGGACCGGCCGCTATGCCAAGGCGCTGATGGGCTTCTCCCTGGCCTCGGCCGCCGTGGCCACCGCCGGGGACCTGATCCGCCGCCACCGCGGGTCTGGTCTGCCCGAGGCGGGGACCTTGTCGTCGTCATCATCGTCGTCGGCACTGCCCGACGGCGAGGGCGGGGCAACACCCGAGCGCGACGCCGCGATCCCGCCCGCACTGCGCCGGATCACCGGCTGGTCGGCGGTGTCCGCCGTCGCGTCCACGGTGGTCATGGTGTCGACGCTGTGGAGCGCCCAGACCGCCAGCTCGGTCCTGTTCCGCCGGTCCCCGCTGGACCTGGGCTCGGGACCGCTCGCGTACGCGGTGGGCATCCTCGGGTGGGACTTCCTCTACTACTGGAACCACCGCTTCGACCACGAGAGCCGCTGGCTGTGGGCCATGCACGTCGTCCACCACTCCAGCGAGCGGTACAACCTCTCGACCGCCCTGCGCCAGCCGGTGGCCGAGGCGTTGACCATCTACGTCCCATACGGGTTGCTGTCGCTGCTGGGCGTGCGGCCGGCGATCGTGCAGGACGCCCGCGCGGTGAACCTCATCTACCAGTTCTGGGTCCACACCGAGGCCATCCGGACCATCGGACCGCTGGAGAAGGTGTTCAACTCGCCTTCGCACCACCGCGTGCACCACGGCAGCAACCGCCGCTACCTCGACCGCAACCACGGCAGCATCCTCATCATCTGGGACCGACTGTTCGGCACCTACGAGCCGGAGGGCGAGGACGTGGTCTACGGGCTCACCACCAACATCAACACCTTCAACCCGCTGCGCATCGCCACGCACGAGTGGCTCGCGATCTCCCGTGACGTCTTCCGCTCGGAGACGTGGAGCGACCGCGTGGGGTATCTCGTGCGCGGGCCGGGTTGGGCCGGGGCGCGGCAGAGCTAGCTAGGCGGCGGGCGGCCGGGTCGACGGCCGACCTCCGGGGTCGAGGCCTACCGCGAGATCATCGCGGCAGCCTTCGTCGAAGGGTGCCCTGACGCAGGTCTGACAGGCCAGCAGCCGTGCGGGCGGTCGCGCTCCTCGTCGTCGTCACCTCGGTTCTCTCCCACCGCGACCCACGCTGGGCGTTGACAACGCCCTCCGTCGGTGTCACTGTATTAATCACCTAATACAGCAACACGGAAGCGGGGCGACGATGCAGTTCGACACCTCGTCCCCGATCTGGATGCAGCTCGTCGAGGAGTTCTCGCGACGCATCGTGACCGGGGACTGGGCGGCGGGCACCAAGATGCCCGGCGTCCGCGAGTTGGCGGCCGACCTGGGCGTCAACCCCAACACCGCCCAGCGCGCCCTCGCCGAACTCGAACGCCTCGACCTGTGCCGATCCGAACGGGCCACCGGGCGCTTCGTGACCAGCGACGAGGAGCGCATCGACGAGGTCCGCGCCGACCTCGCCACCGACGCCGCCGACTCCTACGTCCGACGCGTCCGCGGCCTGGGCATGACGCGCGACAGGGCCAGAGCACTGCTCGAGAAGAGATGGGACAGCAATGACGACCACGCCCCTACCGATGCAGACACCGGAGATGCCTGAGATGAACGAGCCCACAACACTTGTCGAGGTCTCCGGCCTGACCATGCGGTACGGGCCCGTCACCGCCCTCGACGGCCTCGACCTCACCCTCACCTCCGGGCGGATCGTGGGCCTGCTCGGCGAGAACGGCTGCGGGAAGACCACCCTGCTCAAGATCCTCGCCGGCGTCATGAGCGGCTACACCGGCGACGTCCGCATCGCCGGTCACGCGCCGGGCCCGGAGTCCAAGGCGCGCGTGTCCTTCCTGCCCGACACCAGCTTCCTGCCCGACCGCGCGCGGGTGAGCTACTGCCTCGACCTGTACGCGGACTTCTTCGCCGACTTCCGCCCCGAGAAGGCCCGCGACCTCATCGGTTTCTTCGGACTGAGCGAGTCAGCGCGGCTCAAGGAGATGTCCAAGGGCATGCGCGAGAAGGTCCAGATCGCACTGGCCATGTCGCGCGACGCGAGCGTCTACCTGCTCGACGAGCCGATCTCCGGCGTGGACCCGGCCGCGCGGCAGCTGATCGTGGACGGCATCGTGCGCACCCTCTCCGAGGACTCGCTGCTGCTCATCGCCACCCACCTCGTGCACGACCTCGAACCCGTCCTCGACGCGGTGGTGATGATGCGCCACGGCCGCGTCGTCCTCTCCGGCGACGCCGACGACCTCCGCGGCGGCCGGGGTGCCAGCCTCGACCAGATCTTCAAGGAGACGTACCGATGACCGCGACCACCGCGACCCCCTCACCGTCGACCGGGGCCCCGAGAAGGGCGACGACGACGAGACTCCTCACGCACGAATGGCTGCGCACGCGCGGCACGCTCGGGACCCTCTTCGGCCTGCTCGCCCTGATCGGGGCGCTAAGCAGCCTGCTCGGGGCCGCCGGCTGGCCGGTGCTGTCCGAGCTCGGGCTGGCCGCGGGCATGCTCGCCGCGGTGATCGCCGTCCCGGCCGTCCAGCTGACCCTCGCCGCCGACTACTGGCGCTCGAGCTACGGCCGGATCGGGTACTTCACGCACTCCCTGCCGGTCCGCGGTTCCCGCATCTACTGGGCCAAGCTGGCCTGGGCGATGCTCGCGTCCCTGGCGGCGATCGTCCTCACCGTGGTGCTCGCGCTGCTCGCGTGGTGGTCGAACGCCCAGCGCTCGGGCGGATCGTCGCCGTCGTGGTCGGTACTCACCGCCGCGTGGACCACCGTCACCGACGTCACGCCGGGGTGGATGGTCGCGGCCGGCATCGCGCTGGCGTTCGGCTCGGTCCTGGTGTGGCCGGTGCAGTACTACTTCTCGATCTCGATCGGGCACGAGCGACGGTTGTCCGGGCTCGGGGCGGGTGGACCGATCGTCGTGTTCGTCCTGGTCTACCTCGCCACGCAGGCGTTGTCCCTGCTCGGGATGCTGCTGATCCCGATCGGGGTGGGGGAGACCGACGTCGAGACGCTGGGCCTCGTCCGTTTCGATCTGCTCTCCGAGTTGGCCGCCGGCTCCTCCGCGAGCAACGCCGTGATGCCGATCGGCTTCGTGATCGCGCTCGTCGCCCTGGCGGTGTTCTGCCTCTGGCGCACGGCGCGGTCCTGGAACCACAGGGTGGCGCTGGGCTGAGCCCCCGGTCGAGTAACTCCTACACGATCCGAGGGGAGGACCGGGCGTTCAGCTTCGTCACCACCACGGCGGACCTCCGCCGCTTCCTGACCAGGAACGGGGTGGGCCGGCCATGAGCCGGACCGGCCGGCCCGTGACCGGCGCTCCACCCCAGGACCGCCGTCCAAAACCGTTTCCGCCGGGAACACTCAGGCGACCTCGCGCGTTGTAGGGGTACGAGTGATTCGTCGGTGAGCCGGCGGGGACTCTCGACCAACGACCTTCCCCGACAATTTCCGAAGGGACCTCGATGCGCAGCAGCAGCAATCCGGTCTTCAGTTCCCTGTCCACAGACAGCGCCCGCGGCGCCACCCAGTTCGGCGCCGCCGGACGCGGGGCGTTCCAGCAGGGGCAGTACGGCCAGCCGGGCTACGGCGCCCAGGCCGGCTACGGCGCCCAGGCCGGCTACGGTGCTCAGGCCGGCTACGGTGCCCCGCAGGCCGCCGCCGACACCCGGCCCATGACCATCGACGACGTCGTCGCGAAGACGGGTATCACCCTCGGCGTGATCGGCGTCGTGGGCCTCATCGCCTACTTCCTGTCCGTCGACATGGGGCTCGCGATGCCGCTCCTGCTCGTCGGCGGCATCGGCGGGTTGATCACCGTTCTCGTGGCCACCTTCGGCCGCAAGATGGACTCCGCGCCCGTCACCCTGACCTACGCCGCGTTCGAGGGACTGTTCATCGGCGCGGTCTCCCACATCTTCACCTTCAACATCGCCGGTGCCGACGCCGCTGCGGTGATCGGCCAGGCGATCCTCGGCACCTTCGGCGTCTTCGCCGGCATGCTGTTCGTCTACAAGACCGGCGCCGTGCGCGTGACCCCCAAGTTCACCCGGTTCATGACCGCCGCCCTCATCGGCGTGCTCGTCCTGATGGTGGGCAATCTGTTCGGTGCGCTGCTGTTCGGCTTCAACCCGCTGCGTGACGGCGGCGTCATGGCCATCATCTTCTCGCTGGTCTGCATCGGCCTGGCCGCGTTCAGCTTCCTGCTGGACTTCGACAACGCCGACCGCCTCGTGCGCGCCGGTGCCCCGGCCAAGATGGCGTGGGGCGTCGCTCTCGGCCTCGCCGTGACCCTGGTGTGGCTGTACGTCGAAATCCTGCGGCTGATGAGCTACTTCCGCGAGTGATCCGGCTCTGACGCGGAACCGACCCGCGAGCCGCGACGGCCCCGGCGCCCCTGAGAAGGGGGCCGGGGCCGTCGCCATTCCCGCGTCGGAGCACATCATGAAGGTCGCCCAGTGGTGCCGGCCACTGTCCGCGTAGTCCGCGCGGTGCTCCATCCCGGCGTCGGTCAACCCGTTCGAGAACGGCCTGGTAGCTCCGTGCGCGCCCTGGACGGGCCGTCCATCGGGGGACTGCGGCGGCCCTGCCGACGAGAAGAGCGTTCCGCCCATGCCCCTCTCGGGAAACGTGGGCGGAACGCTCTTCGCGATGGCGGGTCACATGTCGCCCGCCGCGCCGGGGATCAG
>NZ_BCSW01000076.1 GCF_001571065.1 Dietzia cinnamea NBRC 102147 | reverse complement strand
TTAAACCGCCACACACAGTAGGCACTCTTAGTGAAGGAGGGAAAACCGCTGGTCAGCGCTGCGCGCGTGCTGGCGCGTAGACGCGGCCGTCCCGGCGCGCATACGCTGGCCGGTGTGATGAGTCTCCGGGCGGTCCATGCGGGTACTGGATACCAGTACCTGCTGCGCTCGGTGGCCACTCACGACGCCGACCCGCAGGGACTGGCTCTGTCGGACTACTACGCCGCCAAGGGCACCCCGCCGGGACGGTGGATCGGTAGTGGACTGGCCGGGCTGAACTCCCATTCCGTGGCCTCTGGTTCAGTCGTCACCGAGGCGCAGATGGCCGCCCTGTACGGCGAGGGTCTGCACCCGGACACCGATCAGATGATGGACGATGGGAAACCCTTGGCGGCCTGCAAGCTGGGCCGGAGCTTCCCGCTCTACACCGGCGGCGTGGACGTTCTGGAAGCCATCGCCGCCGCGGAAAAGACGTTCCTCGCAGTCGAAGGGCGGCGCCCCACCACCGAGGAACGAGGCCAGATCGCCGAGGGCACCGCACGCCCGTATTACGCGGAGAGGTTCGGCTACGAGCACGCCTCCGGCAAGGACGTCATCGCGTGGGTCAACCGGGAGCGCGACCAGGTGCGCCAGGCGGTCGCAGGGTTCGATTTCACGTTCTCTCCGGTGAAAAGTGTCAGCGTCCTGTGGGCGCTGGCCGATGAGAACACCGCCTCTCGTGTGGCTGCGTTGCATCACGAAGCCGTGGCCGAAGCACTGGCCTGGGCCGAGAACAACGCGATCTACACGCGCGTCGGGACCGGCGGTATCAAGCAGGTCAAAACCGGCGGGATCATCGCCTCCGAGTTCACCCACTTCGATACCCGGTGCGGGGACCCGGACCTGCACTCTCACGTGCTGCTGGCCAACAAGGTCCAAGGCCCTGGCGGGCGGTGGCTGTCGCTGGATTCTCGCGCGATCCATCAGATGCATCAGGCGATCTCGGCCCGGTATGACGCGATCTTGCACGACAAGCTCACCCGCCGAATGGGCGTCGAGTTCCAGGCCCACTACCCCCACCCAGACAAGGCTCCGATCTGGGAGATCTCTGGGATCGACCGCCGGTTGATTGAGGCGTTTTCCTCCCGACGCACCCTGGCCCGCCCGGTCTACGACCGACTCGTCGCGCAGTACGTCGAGAAGAACAACCGGCAACCCTCGCAGCGGGCGTCCTACGCCCTGTGGCAGAAGGCCATCCTCGACACCCGCGACGCCAAGAAGCCCGCCCAATCACTGGCCGAACACCGCGCCACCTGGCGGCAGATGGCCGAAAACGTCGTCGGTGCGCACGCGGTGGACAGCGTGGTTGGGGAGGTCACCGGGCAGGGCCGAAGCCAGGTGTCGCGGGAGCTGTTCGACGCCCAGGTCCACGCCCGGCAGGTGGCCGAGCAGGCGGTGGCGGCAGTGACCGCACGCCGTGCGCAGTTCCGCCGTTCCCACATCAACACCGCCGTTTCCACCTTGCTCAAGGGCTACCGATTCGAGGGCGCCGAGGCCCTGGACCGGGCGCACGAACAGGTCATGGCTACCGCCATGGGAGAGCTCGTGGTGCAGCTGACCCCGCCGGAGAGTCTGGACCTTCCAGGTGCGTTGACCGGGCCGGAAGGTGCCGGCATTGACCGGCACGCAGGCGCCGAGAAGTACACCACTCAGGCGGTGCTGGACGCCGAGACCGCCACCCTGGTAGCGACTGGCACCCCGGTCGCGGTGATCGCTACCCGCGCTGATCTCGACCGTGCGCTGAAGGCACACGAGGACGCCGAGGGTTGGTCCCTCAATGCCGGACAGACCGCTCTGGCGCAGCACCTCATCGGTGCCGGAACGCTCCTGGCCGCCGGGGTGGGTCCGGCCGGGACCGGCAAGACCGCATCCATGAAGGTCGTGGCCCGCACCTGGCAACAAACCGGCCGGTCGGTTATCGGCCTTGCTCCCTCCGCGGCAGCGGCCAGCGTCCTCGCGGGCGACATCGGCACCGACTGTCACACTATCGACTCTCTGACCTTCACCTGGATGGGCAAGCACCCCACCTTGCCCGGAAAGACCCTCGATGCACTGCCGGTCACGATCAAACCTGGGGACATGCTTCTCGTGGACGAAGCGGGCATGGCCAGCACCGAGAACCTCGCAGCACTGACCGAGATCGCCGCCGAATCCGGGGCCATCCTCCGCCTGATCGGCGACCCCAAACAGCTCGCGGCAGTCGAGACCGGCGGTCTGTTCGCCGACCTGACCCGCACCCCGGGAACGCCTCAGTTGCGCGAGGTCATGCGCATGGGCGCAGACACCGAACAAGCCGACGCGACCCTGGGCCTGCGCGACGGCGATCCCGGCGCACTGGCTCTCTACAACGAGCGCGGCTGGATCACCGGAGGGCACCGCGAGCAGATGCTCACCGACGCCGCCGAGGCGTTCCTCGCCGACACAGCCGCTGGCCGCCAGGCACTGATCATCGCCTCGACCAACACCGATGTCGACACCCTCAACGAGGTCATCCGAGCCGACCGGATCGCCCACGGACTAGTCGACGACGCACGCACCACCAGGGTCGCTCGCGGGGACACGGTTGGTGTCGGCGACACCGTGATCGCCCGCACCAACTCCAAGCTGTACGCAGAGGACCGCACCTACCTCGGACGGGTCATCAACGGCCAACTGTTCACCGTCACCGGCATCGCTGACGACGGGTCACTGGGGGTGCGCGACTCCTCCACCGGGCAGGCCATGCTCATCCCCGCCAGCTACGCCGCCAAGAGCATTCACCTCGGTTACGCCGCCACCATCCACCGCGCCCAGGGCGCCACTGTCGATGTCACCCACGCCGTCATCGACGCTGGCGTGGACCGGGCCGGCCTGTACGTCGCCATGACCCGCGGCAAGAAAGAGAACCGCGCCTACGCCGTGTGCGAACCCACCCTCGACACGGGCGCCGAGGACGCACACATGCACTCCGCCGGCGACCACCAAGCCCCAACCGCAGACGAGGTGCTGGCTGGCGTGCTGGCCCGCGACACCCACCAGGCCTCGGCCACCGAAACCCTGCGCCAGGAGTACGAGAGCGCCACCAGCGACGAACGGCTGGAGCAGCTCTACCGCCACGGCGTTGACCTCGCCGCCCGAGACTTTGCCGCCGCCACCCTCCCTGCCTACATCGACGCGCTCCCCCGGGCCTACGCCCACCAGCTCGAGGCAGACCCCGACCAGTACCAGGCCCTGGAAGGCGCGTGGACCGAAGCAGCAACCAGGGGCCTCGACCCCCGCGAGGAATGGGACAACGCCACCGACACCCTCGACACTGCCAACAAGCCCGGCTCTGTCATCGCCCACCGGATACGTCACGCGACTCGCGAGTCCACCGACACCACAGCTCTGCCCACTCCCCCACCCGCGATGCCGGGATGCGACACCGAACTGACCACCTGGCTCGCAGAGACCCATCGCACCCTCACCGCCGATCCTGCCGCCCAGGCGGTAGCCCGTGCAGCGTCCTTCACTGCCGAGGACTTTGTCGCCTCCTACCTCGACTCCCGCACCGCAGAACACGAACCCGACCCGGACACTCACCCCACGACGAGCTCGCCATGGGGGCCATCGACCGACTCCTCCCCCGACTTGTGGTGACTCGCCCCTGCTCGTCAGGCGCCAATGGTCAGGCTGCGGTGCGAGCCCACTGGTGCGGGGCGAGCAGCATGTCCGGGGCGGGCAGTGCCGCGCGGGCCGCGGCGACCAGCTCCCACCAACTGTCGGGATCGGCCTCGCGATGAAGATCTTGGGCAGCCATCGCCGCGCCCCAGGTGGTGGCTGATACTGGCGGGCCGGTCGAGGTGGCGCCGTAGGCCAGCGCAATGTCGGTCGGGTGGATCTGTTCCGCCTGATCAGGGTTGGGGAATTCGCCCCACTCGGCCAGCGCGTCGGAGCGCTGCGGCTTGTGCCGGGTGGTGAACCACCACACGAACACCGCCGAATGCAGCCGGTACAGGCGCACCCGATCGGCGTGCGCGCCGTCGACACCAGCAGCAACGGCCGCTCGCGCTAGCCGCGACCGACTCCGGTACACGCGGCCATCGGCGGTGCACAGACCCAGAGAGCGCAGTGCGCGCAGTTTGCTGCGCACCGTCGCCGGGCAGATCCCGAGCCTGGTCGCCAGCTCACGCACCGATAGGCGGCCAGCGGCCATGTGGGCCCACACGCGCATGCCCAACACCCCCAAGGGGCGGGCGTGCCAGATATCTTCACGGGCGCACTCGAGCTCAGCGTCAAGCTGGCTCTGCATCTCCGGGGTAAATACTGCGCCACTTCTTCGTTCCCCGCCCCCGGGTCTTACGATCCACCACACCGCCGCCCAGGGGCCGGCTGCTCGCTGCACGCGGGCGACCCACCCCTGCTGGACAAGCGCTTTCAGCCGGTCGGCGACGGTGTCCCTGGTCAGGCCGGCGGCCAGGGCCCAGTCGCGCTCGGACAGGTGCACCTCCGCTGTCGCGGCTGCGAGGGTGCGGGCGGCCAGGGCCAGGAGCACCAGGCGGTCCTGAGCTCCGGTCTTGCCAGCCCACCGGCCGGGCTGGGCGTCCATGCGAGTGAGCAGGTCGGCGACGGCTGCTTCCGCGGCTTGGCGGGTGGGTGAGGGTCCTGCAGTGCTGCGCTGGGCGTAGCTGGCTGCGGTGACGGCTTTGGCCCACTGGCGCGTCAGCTCGGCGGTCGCGTCTAATCGGGGGGTGCGCTCGGTGCCACTGGTGCGGCTAGTCCGCACAAACTCCAACCCGGGCCAACGGTCAGTGAAAGCAGCCTCGTGCAGGTCGCGGTACTGCATTCGAGCGTGGGCGCAGGCCAACAGGACCGACCACCCCACCGCGGAGGCATCCGTGCGGGCACTGATCGGGGCGCGGGCAAGGGCACGAATCTGTGGGTTCAGGGGGCGTCTGGGCCCGGCCAGGTACGGATGGCCTTGCACATCGACGTGCACAGGAACCGGCGCGATCCCAGCACCGGCGGCGGAGGCGCCCTTGCTCTGAGGGGGTTGTGTCAGCTGCGTGAGCAGCGTGCGCAACGCCCGCAGGGACACCGGGCGGATATGCGGATCTGTCAGGGGCATCGATGTGCCGCCGGCGCGGTGGGGCGAGCCCGGGGCGCGGACACAACCGGTGCGCGAATTGGACAGCGGGCCCCGATCAAGTGAGGGCCACGCGGCGCTGAAAGCGTCGAGGATCGGTGCCAGCCGCTGCGCGGAGACGGCGGTGCTCAGCCGGATCCATACGTGGTATCCCCCACCAGGTCCTGACGAGCACACCAGGTGCTCGATGCCCGCGGCAGTCAAGGCAGCCGTGCACGCTGCGAGGTCTGTGTCTGCCGTTGAGCCAGCATGGTGAGCGTCAAAATCGAGCGCGAGGAGCCGAAACTTGCCCGATTCATCGGTCAAGTGCAGGGCGAAAGGCGTCCCCTCCCCCGGCGCGCCGTCGGTGAGACGCCTGGTGGCGGCGAAGGTATGCGCCTTGTGCGAGTCGACACGCACATACGGGCGCGGACTCCACGCGCACACCACAGAGTCCCACCACCAGGTGGAATCGAGGGATATGACGTTGTCGCGGTCAGAGCGAGACACGCCGATTGGATCGACTGGACCATCCGATGGGTATGACTTACTCTGAGAGGTGCCTGGAAGCACAGCTCTCCTAATTGGTGAGCAACACCGAGTTTGAGCGGTAACTCGAACTCTTGACTTTCGATCCCGGTCCACCTGCCAGTGGGCCGGGATCAGTCATTTCAGGGTTGCGGGGTGTTCAACTGTTGGCCGGGCGCGGGCCGGCCACCGCTTCACGCTGAAATTGCCTCCTCATCTGCAGGTGGAACTACGGCCTCGGGCAGGCCAAGATCGATGGCGGCGAGGTCAGCCAAGTATTGAGACATCGAGACGCCTCTAGACCTGGCTTCCACCCGAAGTGCCTCGTACACCTCAGGGGCCATACGGACGGGCACGCGCATGCGCTCGCCGAATGACGGTCGCCCGGGGCCCCGCTGCTTCGTCGCCATGGGAGGAAAACTCCCACACTTGGCGCCACAAATCCTATCGACACGCCTAGGTGAGGTGGAGTTTTTGGCGCCGCCTACGGCTCTGTCGGCGGTCAGCGGCTGCGGCACATCCGTAGCGGTATATACCGCACAACCGACACCGGTGCACACCGCAACACCAGTACCGGTCTAACGGTGATTACTGATGTACCGCTATCGGTCCAAAGGTATTTCGGGATGTTCGGCGTGGCTAGCGCGCTCCTGTGCTGCAGTTTTGGTATCAAGGTGATGACCACAATAGGTACAGCGGTATCACGGTATAAGAAGATCGAGGTGTAGCGGGTTTTGAAGATTGCGGTAGTTAACACCAAGGGTGGCGTCGGTAAGACGACCACCGCCATTTACCTAGCGACGGTCGCGAGCGCGCAGGGCAAGTCGACTGAGTTGCTAGACGCGGACCCTCAGGGGTCGGCCACTAGTTGGGCTGAGATTGCGACGGAGGGGAGTGCGCCTTTGCCGTTTCAAGTCTCGCCCGCGAACAAGATCACGCTTTCGCGCGCATCTAGTAGCGACATCACAGTGATCGACACGCCTCCGGGTGCTGCTGACATCATTCAGGCCGCGATCGATGCGGCTGATGTTGTCGTGGTCCCCACTGCGCCGTCTGGGTTGGACCTCCAGCGCGTCTGGCCGACGTTGGAGGCTGCTGCACATAAGCCAGCTGGTGTCCTACTCACGAGCGTTGAGCTCGGCACTAAGCTGCTCGAGCTCACAAAGGAGGCCCTTGAATCGGAAGGGGTGTTCGTATTCGAGAATGTGATTGGGAAGCGACAGGCGATACGCCAGTCATTCGGCACATGTCCAACAAGCTTCTTTGGCTATCGAGACCTGATGGACGAGATCGTTGAGGTGACTAAATGAGTGGCAAATCGGAACCGGTGAGCCGTAGTTTGCGCCCACGGGCCGCAGCTCCCATCCGGCCGGTCTCGGAAACGTTCTCTGCTTCTGAAGCCGCACGTCCGGCCGGTCCTCGGCGTACGAAGACATCTCTAGCGCTTGATGTTGAGGTGTACCGGAGAGCGAAGATCGCGGCCATCCAACAAGGGGAGACCGTGTCTGAGTTTATCGAGGCAGCTATTCGAAACGCACTTCCTGAGTAGTTTCGCCAGAGGTAAAAACCGTCGTCGGCAGAAACGGATCGAGGTATATACCGCTGATGGTGTCGGCCACCGAAGAGATCGTGAGTAGGCAAGTCCGGTGCGAGCATCGAGCACGGGCGCCTAGCCGCGTGACGAGCCCGCCCTGTGACGAGGGGGAGTTGGCAACCAGCGTCTGAACTGCGAACTTTCCATGTTCGCATTCGCCGGCAATTGTGGGTTGAGCCCGATTGATGGTTGGCCGTGCTGCCGGTCGTGCCGGCCTGAGCTGCTCCTGTTGTTCTGGGTCGCCTTCCCGCTGGCAGAACTCTTGGTGGCCGGGCCGCGTTGCCCCACGGGTGTTCCCGCATATCGGTGCAGTCGGTGACTGGATGATTTTCATGCCGTTAGTGGGCCGCCCTTGGTGGCGTCGAGACCCTGGGTAACGAGCAGTTCTAGCAGCTTCGGCTTGTCTGCTTAGGCGTTGGATCCTGCCATCGCGAGCCGTGCGGCTGCGGATTGTCGAAACGCGTCCTATCGGCGTCGGCGAGTGGTGCCTCCTCGAACGCCCGGTGGCGACTTGGCGTGGGACGGAGTCACTTGTAGACGTCGCCGCGGTGGCCGATGCGCAGCACAAGTACGACGAGGGCGTCGTCTTCGATGTCGTAGATGATGCGGTAGTCGCCCACGCGGATTCGGAGTTCGCCGTCGCCTCCGGCGAGCTGAATCGCGCCAGGCGGTCGCGGTGTCACCGCGAGGGCTTCGATGGCGCGGACGATTCGCTTTTGCTCGGTGGGATGAACTTTGCGGAGGGCTTTGGCGGCCGAGGGCTTATAGGTGATCGAATAGGGCATCAGTGAGTGGGGCGCGCAGGCTTACAGGCCCAGTTCCGCCATGAGCTCCTCGTGGGAGATGCTGCCGCCCTCACGGCGAGCGTCGGCCGCGCCCTGAACGTCGGCCTGATCCTCCAGGGCCTGCAGTGCCCGGTCGAAGAACTCCGGCGAGACGACAACGGCCCGGCGACGGCTGCCACGGCTGAGGATCTCCACAGGCGCCCGCTGTGCGGCGTCGAGCACCTTGCTCTGATGGGCGCGGAAGTTGCTGAGCGTCGTGGTCACCATGACGCCAATAGTACATCTTGTACAACTCGCGGTCTAGTGGCCCTTAGATGCCGCGGACAGCGGGATCTACTCATCTCTCCTGATCCGCAGACTTGACGGAATCCAACAGTATCGGCGATGTGGCCGCGAGTCTTTGGCCCAGTCTCGTACGTTGCAGTCAGTCATGATGGCCGAGCCGTCGCCGCCGTTTGCCGGAGGGTCGTAGTCCCGACTTTCTTCGCAAAGCTGTCGGACTCTGCTCCTACACTGATCACACCTCGTCCAGTACGGGGCTGGCCGGTCGCAATTCCGGTGGCCAGCCGCGTTTCCAAAGAGGGGGTGCCGGTTGGACCGAGTCAAGAAGGACGAGTCCCGCGACATGGTTGCGTGGGTTGCTGCCACTGACAGTGTCGTCGAGGCCCCGGTTCATCGGAGGCCCTGATCTTGGAAACACGGATGCGTTCATGCCGCATACGGTCAGCGGTACCGAGTCAGGTGAGTGATAGAGGATGGAACCCGTGGAGACGCTAGAAAACGAGTTCGGCCAGGCAGTTCGCAATGTCACCATCAGTGGCGTCAAGCGCGACCGTGCCATTGCGGCACATACGGAGGTCCGCGCGCTGCTCGAAGCCGACCCGGAACTGTGCTCGTGGGGCGTCGACACCATCCTGATCGGCTCCTATGCCCGGCAGACCGCCCGGTACCCGGGCAAGGATGTTGATGTATTCCTCCGCTTTAAGAACCTGTCGGTCCACCACGACCCTGGGAAGGTCTACGACGCTGTCGAGCGCACCCTTGTTGCGAAGTACGG
>NZ_BCSW01000075.1 GCF_001571065.1 Dietzia cinnamea NBRC 102147 | reverse complement strand
CCGAATAAGGCTGTGTGCGCTGGCAGCGCGAATAAACTCGCGGTGGGCATCCAGTGACACCGGCTCGGGGTACACGTAGTCTTCTTCTAGTTGATGCTGAATTCGCAGCCATTCTCGCAGGCGCGGCTTGAATGACGAGGGAACCTTGACCGCTAGACACTCGCCTGAACGGATCGGCATCCCCGACAACTCCTCGCCATCATGCCCTCTGGATAGATGGCGATCGTGGGCCTCGTCCGCCCGTATGAATGGAATGCGCATGGACGAGCACGGGTTGTCATGATCAATAGCAGAAAAAAAGAAGACGCCGCGCTGAATCCTCTGCCGTGCGGTCAGGTACGGCGGGCTGTAGAGCATCACTTGAGAAGAGCTGGTGCCTGTCAGCCTTTCGAACATCGCGCCCGCGTCGACATCCGTGAATGGGGGAACCCAATTGGCGTTGCATGGCGTGTACTTGTAGCAGAACAGCAGGCCATCGTTCTGATGACTAGTCGAGTCAAAACATGCCATTGCCAGCGCCGTCAGCAAGTCCGAGGTGAAATCTATGAGCGGCGTTGCAGCCCCTTGGTGCTGAAGAAATGCAAGGAGCTGAAGATCTGTAGTCGAAGTCAAATAGTCGGGCCCGACCCCTAAACCTCGGGCCCTGTTCACCAAAGTCTTGACCTCGTCGCCTATCGATGAATCGGTGAAGCGGCGCTGTCCACGACCCCACTGTGCAGTATCCCGAAGGGACCTGTGCACCCCCGGCGTCAACTGCCAACAAGACGACTGTCCACGCCAAAACAATCGCGGTGAGTAGTCACCCTCAGCACACGGCGTAAAGGAGAACGCCAAGGAAATGAGGGTCGTCCACCATTTATTGAAATCTATCTCGCTGCTACCATCAGTGCGTCCAAATTCGAAAAGATATTCGTCTCTAATGTACGGAGTCTGCATTCGGGGGGCTATCCTTGGGGCGATGGTGACGCGTTGGGTCACTAATCCTACAGGCTATATTTCACCTGAAAGGGGGTGGTGCACGAGTAGGTGTCAGCGTCGCGGAACCTCGACATGACAGCTCGAGGTGGCTCCGCCTGTCCGAGGCAGGGTGTAGAACGGTCTACCCCGAGGGCGAGGAGGCGAGCCTGACCGAGAACACCCTCACTACCATGGCGGCCGACTCACGGACGCACTGACGGAGGTCGTCTTGCACCGACTGGGCCTGGAGCCACTTTCTCCCCCCAAACACCGAGTGCCGATAATGTTGCATTACGTTGAATCCCCAGGTCAGAGCGGTGACGCTGACTGTCATCCAAGCTTCATAGGGAACCACGTCAGCCCCGAGCGTCGCAGTGGGTGGTGTAGGAGCACTTACCGGCACCGCCCGGGCGTTTAGCACGCTTACTGCTTCGGCGTAATCGGACAGTCCTAGCGAGTCTCAGTGGAGACCGGGTCGAGCAGAAACAGGCAGCTGTTCTCTTCGTAGCGCTCGATCACCGCGGTGAACCGGAACCGATCGGTGACGCCGATCGCATCGGGAATGCCCGGCCCGGTCAGGTTCAGGTCGGAAACGGGTGCGACGTCGCGGTATTGAAATGCTGGGCCACGGCCGTCCGACTCGTTGAAGTCCCTGGCGCCGAGGAGTATGTCGTACCGGGTGTCGTAACTTCCGTGGGTGTTCATCGCTGCGATATGGCCATCGAATTGAATCGTCCGGCCCGCGTGGGTAGCAGCGAAGCCGGCGACGGTCGGCGAGCAATAGTCGCCCTCCTGCAAGAGCGCCGCGAGTTCCAAGCTGTTGTCGATGGTGAGTACCTCATCAGGCTCAGTAACTGCTCCGGGGTCGGAGGCTGGGGCCGGGCCGGTCGTTTCTGCGGGCTGCGCTTCCGCGGTTTCAGCCGGGTTGGCCTGGTTTGCTGAGTCGTCGTCTTCGAGGAGTGCGCCGATTCCGATGATCGCGAATAAAACCACCGCGGCTGCTCCGAGACCGGCAAGCATCTTCCATGGCACCGGCGGCTTTGGGCGCCGGAATCGAAGCGTGGTTCGTACTGTGCCGGGCTGCTGATCGACTAGTTCCCAGCCCTCGGCCTGCTTCTTAGCGATCGACCGCTGCTCAGCGCCCCGCACCGTCTTGACTTCAACGAACTGGTACCGGGTTGTTTCAGTCGTCATGCTGACCCTTGCTCGTCGTCGGAAGGCTCTCGCCCCCAGTTAGAGAGACGCTCACCCAGCCCTGGGGGAAGTCCTTCCCGCCGTTTCCGCTGCTGTGCTCAGCACCGACGACGAGGAGGGACACTAACCCAGTGATCCTATATTCGATGTAAACGATCGCTTCCCTTCCGGGTGTCTGTTCCCGCCAAGGTGGGCATGGCGCTTGTAACCCATAACGGGAGAGGACCGACGTGGGCTTTCGTCGAATCGTTCGCTCAATGTCTCTGTGTGAGGAGCGCCTGTGACACACCCTGATGCGCAGTCCCGTGAACGGCCGGACCTGTCGGTTCGACGAACCATCGGAGCACACGGTGCGATCGTCCCGGTTCGCATGACCGGCGACGAGCCCCTCACCGTCGGTGGTGAACCACTCGCCGGGGGGCCAGTGATCGACTTCTGGCGATGGTCGTTGTCGAGCCTGCTCGACAACACCGTCCGCGGCCTGTTCGCTGAGTATCTCGTCGCTCGCGCGCTCGGAGTCACTCACGCCGGCGTCCGCGTCGAATGGGACGCCGTCGACATCGTCACCGAAAGCGGACTGCGGGTGGAGGTTAAGTCGGTGTCGTTCCTCCAGAGCTGGGCGCAGACTCGTGCCTCCACCCCCACCGTCAGCATCCCCGAGACCCTCGCTTGGGATACACACACCGGCCGGTATGACCCCAAGTCTCGCCGCCAAGCCGACGTGTACGTTGTCTGCGTCCTCGACGTCACTGAAGTGGCCGATCTGGACCCGCTGAACCTGGACCACTGGCGCTTCCTAGTCGTACCTACCCACGTTCTCAACGCCCAAGTCCCGGGCCAGAAGTCGATCGTCCTGCACCGCCTGGCCGCCCTGCCCGGCGTTGCCGAGTGCACCTACACCGAGCTGCGGGACACCGTGGAAGCAGCGGGAACGCCCTGATCTAGGACGAGGGGCGACCCATGACTCCCCGGCCGCGGGGACCACGCCGATAAATCGGATTCCGTCGTCCGCGGAGCAGTCAGTCGAGCTCAGCGTGCGCTTGCTGCATTACTCGATGGATGTGCTCCGCATCAGCGAACCACTCCTCAAGCTCGTCCCTCCATGCCTTACGGACGTTGAGGCCGTACTCCGGAGCGCTCCTGCCTCCGGCGTAGTCATAGTTGGTCAGCGGTGAGCGGGAGGACTTCCACTCGGTGGCAGGGACGAAGTACACCTGCGGCTGCTCATCGAGCGAGTCGCCGTAGACGACCAACGCCAGAACCGTCCACGGCTCCAACGCGAACGTCGACTTGCGCATATACACATAGCTGCTGGTGATGTGCCGGACAGCCTTCACCTGAACCGCGACGTGGCGGCCGCGCCCGACGTCGACGAGCAGATCAACGCCCCTGTCATCGGCCAGCGGCCGATAGACCTGATAACCGAGCAGCGCGAGACGACTCGCTATCAACAACTCAGCCGCGGCCCCCAGTGCCAGCTTCTCCGGAGTCGCGGGACCTCTCGGGGAATGCGCCTCAACAAGCGGTTCATCGTTCACCATGCCCACCATTGTCGGGCGCTGGCATCAGTTTGAGGAGTAACTCGCGAACTAACGTGTGGGCGATGTCGTAAGTTCGACCGGGCTACCCACGGTTGAAAGTGCGCAACTGGCCGACAGGCACCGCACAGCGTCCCTGGTTTTGCGGGTTCGCCCATAACGCCGGCGAGAGCTTCTCGAGCTCCGCCGCTAGCGGGCTTGTGTACGCGTTCGGTGCTGCGCTGTCGTACACGGGATCTAGTGTTTCTGGGGTGATGACAGACTCGGAGCCCGAGAACTTCGATCCTTACGCCGCGTACCGGCCAAGCGATCCAGACGATCTTGCAGCGGCCGTCGCCCACGCATTGTCGATGAGTTACGGCTCCTCTATCGAACCGGACGCGGAGGGGGGCTTTCGCATCCAGATCGGTAGCTCGGGCATGGTGGTGACCCCTCGTCCCGAGGGCGTTCTGTCGATAGTGTCGTTTGTGGTGACCGGGATGACCACTCCGGTTGCGGCTCAACCGATGATCGACTCCCTCAACGATCAGGCGACATTCGTCCGTTTCCAGATCCTCGGTGACGCCGTGGTGGCCTCCTGCGACGTTCCGGCAATCCCGTTCGTTCCGCAGCACCTGTACACCTTGATCAACACCGTCGGCGAAGTGCTGGATTTCGCCGGCCCACAGATCACTGAATGCGCTGGCGGGCAGACCCTCATGGACGTGCTCCGCACTCCGGAACGCCCTGCCCTGCCGGCACCTTTCACCGCGGATGTTCGCGCTGCGCTCAAGCAGTACGTGTACATGCTCATCGATCCCCGCGACAACGCCGCCTTCTACATCGGCAAGGGCACCGGCGATCGCGTATACCACCACGTTTGGACTGCGCTCGGTGACGCGCACTCCACCGGCGAGGGGCACGAGCTGCTCACCGACAGCGAGCACGGCGACAACCACGCGGTGCGCACAGCCAAAGACGAGCGGATCCGGCAGATCGCCGCGGCAGGTCTGACAGTGGAACACCACATCGTCCGCGTCTGCGACAGCCCTGAAGAAGCCTTCGCCGTTGAACAGGCGCTGATCTCCGGCTTTCGCATCGGTGCAATACAGTCCGAATACGGCGAACTGACCAACATTGCCAGCGGCCACTACCGGTTCGCGATCGATGACACCCGGGCCGAGGAGATCGCCCGTCGCCTTGGCGCTGAGCCAGCTCCGGAACTGCCGAGACCCAGTCTCGTCCTCAAGGTCAACGTCGCCGGCGCCACCGACGACCCGGACACGATCTACGACGCAGCCCGCCGCGCCTGGTCGGTGGGGGCCGACCTACGTTCCACACCTGACTTGCCGGTGTTCGTCGTGGCCCACGACGTTGTCCGTGCGGTCTACAGAGCCCAGGACTGGACCGCGCTGGACCGCGCGGAGGGCAAGAGCGGCGTCGTGTGGGAATTCGACGGCGTCCTTGACCCCGAACTCAACACCAAATTCGCGGGGAAGCGACTCCTCCCGGCCGACTTCGGACAGTCCACCTGGAACCAACGGGGCTGCCACCCTCTCCGGTGACCATCCGCAGGTGATCAGAGCGATTAGCTGAGGCAACCGACGCTGGGTGTGAATCCTGGCCTGTCTCGTCTCCGAGCTAACTGGAGTTAGGCACTATCGGGTCCAGAATGCCGCTACGCAGTACCGAGAAGTTCGCTCCTGCCATTGCCGCTGATCAATGATTCAGCACCCGAACCGAGGTGCTGTCTGCGGATAGCCTGCGGGTCTCTCATCGCGGCCGTGGCGAGTCGGTACTGTCCATCTATCGTCAACGCATTCGCCGATGGCGTGAGGAAACTTCTTGGGGGATCATGTTCAGCAGCACTTTTCCTTGGACCCCTCGGCGGCGTCGGCGCAGCACGGCCGCCTTGCTGGCGGTTACTCCGTTGCTACTTGCAGCGTGTGGCGCGAAGTCGGATCCCTATGTCATGGTCGACTTCAGCGGCATGACTCTAGACGAAGCCGACGCAGCGCTGGAGCAGGTGGAGCTCCACGCTGAGGTCGAGGACCGCTCGGGAAGGAACCGCCAGGTGTGGGCGGCCGAGAATTGGACGGTCCTCGATCAGGAACCGGGCCCGGGGACCGAGATGGACGAAGATGCCCGCATCGTGTTCGGAATTCTCAAGACCGACGAGCTTGGCCAGGACGATGAGCCACCGGCGCTGGCCATCGAGGCGCCTGTCGAGTTCTCCGAATGGATGGTCCAAGCCTCCGGAGTGACGAAACAGCATAAGGGCGGACAGTCCAACGTGCGTTTCGTCGCAGGAACATCCGACCCCGACGAGCTGCGTCAACTGACCGATCAGTGCGTCGATTTCTATCTCACCAAGACCCGGGCGGCCTACTGCTACGGCTACGAAACTCAAGCGGATTTCGACCAGAAGGACCCGTCCTGGACAGCCGAGAGCGACCAGGACATCTGGGGAGGAGCCAGACCGTGCTGGTCCAGTTATGGAGGGCAGCCACTTAACGGGCCGGACTCCAGAGAAATAACAACTGTCGGGCCGAAGTCCTGCTAGTTCCGCATCCGAACCCCCTTTCCGAGAACGGGCTATTAACCATGCGTTTGTCATCAAGTTTCACTGTCCTCGCCGCGGTCGTCCTCGTCGCCGCCGGCTGCGGATCCGACGACTCGCCCCAAGCTGAGGAAACAGCCGTCTCCGCGTCGGCCTCACCCGCCCCGATCTCCAGTTCGCCGACGACGTCCGCTCCACCAGCTCTAAGCACCCCTGTCGGTCTCGAATTGAACGCCGAAGTGGATGGGGACGACGTCAAGGTCATCGGACAGACAGACCTCCCCGACGGCGCCGTTCTTTCTGTGAGCCTGGCCCGCGTGTCCGTGGCTATGAACGACCCCGAGAAGGGATACATCGAGGTAGACCGGGTTCCTGCAACCGTTCAGGACGGGGAGTTCTCCGCAACCCTGTCGGACAATGCCAACGCCAACCCGAGAAGCTTCGTCGACTCCTACAACTTCAATGAGCCCCCCGAGGCACACCTGGTCCTGCTCGATGAAGTGGAAGTCAAAGTCACCTTCAACACCGGCACCGACGACCAACCTGCCGACGTGATCGAGGCGGTCGGCGGGATCGACGGGTCGATGCTCAAGGACAGCCCCGTGGCCAGCTCGTGGGGCTCGGGCGCCGAGAAGCGCACCACCCTTGAGGCGACAGTCGAGATCGCCAAGCCCGCCTGACCATCGTGACCCCTCACGGCTAAGAGTGTCTCCTAGAGGCAGTTCGGCGACCGCCACTCGCTGATAAGTCGCGTCCTGTTTCGACACGATGGTCGGGCGTTTACGCCGGTTGTCCGCTGAAGGCTGCGGACAACCGGCGTCCTGGCTAGGTGGTGCCGTCTGGGAAGCCGGCCGGCCCGTGGAAGACCTGCCACGCTGGTGGGAATGCTCCGGCGACCAGGTCCGCCACCTGGTGACCGGTTTCTACCAGCGAGAGCAGGTTCGGCTCGTTGGCCTGATCGGCGCAGTACTCGAGCAGTTCCATGGCCTCGGCCATGATGGTCCCGACGTACTCTCCGAACGCCATCATCATTACCGTGTCGCCGACGACCTGCACCGCATCCCCTGCGCTGAACGTCATCGCCGCGTTGGCCAGGAGCTGCAGCGGCACCAGTTCCAGCGCAGTGTCCGGCCGGAAATCCGGTGCCGCATCTGGTCCGCTGCCGAAGTCGACCACCACCGAGGCGTCGTCGGGCCACGGCATTCGGTCGCGCTGCAGGAACCACACCAGCTGCGCCAGTGCTCCGGCTTCTGATTCGAGCTCGTCGTCGGTGAGCTGGCGCTGCGCGCCGATCGCGGCGGCGGAGGCCGCGGCGTGGCCGAGCTGCTGGCGGGCCTGTTCCAGCAGGATCCACGCCATTCCCAGATCGTTGTTGAGGACGATCTGGGACAGCGTGAGGTTGACCAGCTCGCACACCCGTGCAAGCTGCGAGGTCAGCCTGCCGAATGTCCGGACCGCTCCCCCACCCTTGGCCGCCGCGGGCTCGGGCTCCGTGGTCCTGTCGTGGTCGAGCTGCGCCCGGTGGGCGAGTTCGCCGCTCAGCCATTTCGGTCGGGTTGTGGTCGGTGGTCATGTCAGGCCGCCTTTCGGGGGTTACGGTCGGAGGTCACGGAGTCCAGGAGCCGCTGGTCGAGGTGGTGCACCCACAGGCCGGGCTGCCACAGGCGGGAGCGCTGCCATTCCCAGCGGGCCACCTCGAGGTGGGTGCGACGCAGGCGCCGGATGTTCGCGACGGTCTCCAGGTGGTCGTCGTCGGCGCTGACGAGAATGGCGGCACCGGTTCGGCGGTCGTCGGTCCATTCGGTGAGCACTCGCTGGATCTCGGCGTCGCCGTCGACTTCGCGGTGCCGCCTGATGGGGACCACCACCCCGTTGTCGTCGCTGGTGGGGGCGTCGACTCGAACCATTCCGGGGTCGATGACGGTGACCCGCGGATCCCGTGCCCACTGCCGGGCCGCGGCGTCCTGCGCTGCGCGGGCGGCCGGGTCGGTGTGCCGATCATGCATTCCCATCACCACCGCGATCCGCTCCACCTCACTCGGCCGGTGACGAAGTGCGGCGATCTTGTCTGCCAGCCGGGGCAGGTCCAGCGTGAAGGTCGACAGTTGACGGCGCGAGTACCCGAAGCCCTCGGACGCGCCGAGGACCGTGTTCCAGCCATCGAACACGATGGACACGGACTCGGAGACGGCAGAAATGTTGGTGTTGTACATGGTCATTCCCCTTTGATTCGAGATGAACTGCGGACAGTTTCAGCGGGCGAACCAATTCGAACGAAGAGATATTGTTCGAATTGACCCGGTATTCGATTTTTCTTTTCGGCGACCTTTTGACCTGCACCGATGCCGCGGCGCCGGACACAGGATCGCACACGGGATCCCGTTTGAATAGGGGTGCGCAATACCTTTTTTGAAATTTTTTAAACGGCGTTATTGGCTCCGGAATATCGGTGGGGATCTTCGTTAAAGAAGGGGGAATCGAGCAGTTCCAATTAATCGCGGTGAATCACCACGTGGTATCGAAGCGGTTCGTTAGGAAACTTCCGTAGTTTCTGCGGATCGAAACAGATGCGAAGTTGACGATTCCGCAGGATTGGGTCCGCAACCGTTGCTCAACTGACCCCGTGAGGTGTCCGTCTCGTTCGCCGAATCCACTGCGCCTTGGGCGGGCGTGGGTTTGTTTGCGCTGCTCAGAGCACGTAAAGCATGAGCGCTGCTACTGTCTTCCGCATGTGCGGGCGATACTCGGTAGCCGTGTCCGGCGCAGCCCTGATCGATGTCCTGGAGCTAGATGGGACCGATCCTGGGTTCAACTGGTCGCCGGCCTACTCGGTGGCCCCTCGCACGCGGGCGCCGGTGGTACGGGACCGCCTGGCCGGCGATCAGCGAGTGCGTGAGGCGTTCCTGCCCACGTGGGGGCTGCGCCCGTCGTGGGCGAAGGAGAAGGGTCCGAGACCGATAAATGCCCGCCTCGAAGGCGTGGCGACGAACGGCATGTTCCGCTCCCCGTTCGCCTCGGCACGTGCCCTTGTGCCGATGACCGGCTATTTCGAGTGGCTGGAAGTCGTCGAGGCCGGCAAAAAGGTCAAGAACCCGAGCTACGTCCACGCCCCCGGCGACGAACTCCTGCTCGCCGCCGGCCTGCTGGCCTTCCACCGCGAGAGCGACGACGAGGAGTGGCGGACGACGTTCACGATCATCACCCGCACTGGGGAGGATGCGGCCGGCGAGGTCCACGACCGGATGCCGGTCTTCCTCACCCCGGCCTCGTGGGACGCCTGGCTCGACCCAGAGAAAGTGAACAAGGATCGGGCCGGCGATCTGCTCGACCTGCTCGACGTTGAGTCCCGAACGGTCGCGGCGACCCTGCGAACCCGTCCGGTGTCCCGGGCGGTCAACAACGTGCGCACCCTGGACCGCACCGACCCCAGCCTGATCGAACCGCTCCCCTAGACACTTCAAGGGCGCCGCGCCCGGTGAGGGTGCGGCGCCCTTGAAGCGTCTAGGAGGCAGGCCGGGAGGTCAGTACTGATCGGCAATCGAGCCAGCTCCGACGGAACGGAGGAGCTGCTTGATGCTCTCGACCTCATGGGGTGGCGAGTGACGGAGGACGTAGTCGCCTAGCTGTACTGACCACGGACGTTGTGTCTCCGGTCGGCATGGCGGGCTGACATGAGGAAGACCTCCGTGTGAGGTGTGAAAGCGACCAAGCAACC
>NZ_BCSW01000074.1 GCF_001571065.1 Dietzia cinnamea NBRC 102147 | reverse complement strand
GACGCCGCCCCCTCCCCCGGTGCGTCTACCCGCCGGCGACCCCCACGAACTCGCCGTCGCCGGCCGGTACCGCCCCCGCCGCGTCGAGGTCGTGCGACCCGATCTCCATCGCGTCCTCGTCCTCCTCGGACAGGCCGCGCAGACCCGGCTCGCCGCCGTCGGTCGCCCCCTCCCCGGGCGCGTCCGGCTTGGCCCGGCGCACGGTGACGTCCATTCGGGACAGGTCCGGGCCCAGCGCGCTGACCCGCATCTCCAGATCGCGCATGAGGTGACCGTCGCGCTCGTACTCGTTGGTGAGCAACCGGCCGTGGACGATCACGCCGTCGCCCTTGCAGATCGACCCGGACGCCCGCTGCGCGAGCCGGCCCCAGCAGTTGGCCGAGAAGTACAGCGTGCCGCCGGTCTTCCACTCCCCCGACGTCCGGTCCTGGTAGCGGGTGTTGCTGGCGACCCGGAAGGAGAACACCTGGTCGTCGCCGACGCGCCGGGTGGTGGGGTGGGTGATCACGGTTCCGCGGACTGTGGTCTGGGCTTCGTTCATGGGCTCGCTCCTGTCACGCTCGGCCGACCGTGCGCCGGCCTCGTGCCCTGCAGAGTGCCGCACCTCGTCGTCGTCACCCCTGGTCCCCACCGCGCGCGGTGGTCACCCTGTGGAGAGGGGGCGGGGTGTGGAGAGGAGGGGTGCGACGACGACGAGGTGCGCGACCTCAGCGCCGGCGGTCCGCGCGAGACATCTCGGCGAGCATCTCGTTATAGGCCCTGAGCTCGGCGTCGTCGTCCCGGTCGGCCTGCCGCTCCCCGCGCCGCGCCTCGCGCATGTCGCTCTGGTACCACTGCCACGCCAGGGCCAGCATGACGATCACCAACGGGATCTCCCCCATCGCCCAGGCGACGCCGCCGCCGACCCGCTGACTCTGCAACAGGTCCGGGATCCACGGCAGGCCGATGCCCGAGTACCAACCCTCCGCCAGCACCGTGGGGTAGTTCATGAGCAGGATGCCGAAGAACGCGTGGAACGGGAGCGAGGAGAGCAGCACCATGAGCTTGTACATCGGCGAGAAGTGCCGCGGTGCCGCGTCCACGCCGATGATCACCCAGTAGAACAGGTAGCCACTGATGAGGAAGTGGACGTTCATGAACATGTGGCCCAGGTGCTCGGAGGCCAGCGTCTCGTAGAACCCGCCGAAGTAGATGATGTAGAAGCCGGCCACGAACTGCACCGACGCGACGATGGGGTGGGTGAGGAATCGCGAGATCGGGCTGTTGATGAACTCGACCAGCCACTCGCGCGGCCCCGGCGGGTTGCCCCGACCGGCCGCCGGCAGCGCCCGTAGCGCGAGCGTGAACGGGCCGCCCAGCGCGAGCAGGACCGGCACCAGCATCGAGATGATCATGTGGCCCACCATGTGGCTGGCGAAGTCGGCCATCATGAACATCCCCATGCCCGAACTGGTCGTGAGGAAGAGGATCACGCAGCCGGACACCCAGAAGGCGGTGCGGCCGGCCGGCCACGAGTCACCGCGCCGGCGCAGGCTGAACAGCCCCCACAGGTACAGGCCCAGCAGGATCACCGCGGCGAGCCCCAGGACGAGATCGAAGCGCCACGTGCCGAACACGGTGCCGAATCCAAATGGGCCGGGCAGCTCGAAGCCGAGCAGCGCCTCCTGGCGGGTGGGCACGTACAGCGGCGCCGGCGGCGGGGTTCGACCCAGTGACACGGACAGTCCGATGGTGCCCGCCATGATGACGGACTCGGTGAGGATGATCCGCAGCATCGTCGCGCGGTCCACCGGGGCGTTGGCGCCCTTGGACTCGATCCGGTTGATGACCCGGCGGCGCACCGCCAGGCCGAACAGGGCGAGCAGGCACAGCACGAGCGCCTTGCACACCACCAGCAGCCCGTAGGTGGAGGTGAACAGGTCGGCGGGGTGCAGGCGCACGATCGCGTTGATCACGCCCGACAGGCCCAGCGCGATGATCGCCACCGTCGCCACCGCCGAGTAGCGACGCAGGGCCAGGGCCACCCGCGTGCCGCCGACCCACGTGTGGGCGATCACCGCGACGAGCCCGCCGATGTAGAACGCGGCACTGAACAGGTGGATGATCAGCGAGTTGGTGGCGATGTCGTGCGCGGTGCTACCCGAGGCGTGGCCCGTGGCCGCCACCGGTAGCAGCGAGAGCGCGGTGACGGCGAGCCAGATGACCGACCAGCGCCAGCTCAGCGTAAGTCGCTGCCCGATCCCGGCGACGAGCGCGATGATCGCGGCCCACCGCCACGAGGACGCCACGTCGATCTGGTTGATCGCCACCAGCCACTGGTCCGGCGGCAGCGACTGGAAGAACGTGCGCCCGGAGACGTCGGAGAGGGTCAGCGGGATGAGCAGCGCCGCCGCGACCGCCCAGGCGATGTTGGCCCAGGACGAGATCTGCTGCATGCGGTAGCCGTCCACATCGAGCGTCTTGTCCTTCTGCGGCGGAGTGAAGAACGCCGCGAACAGGGCGGCACCCACCGCCACCGACGCGAGCAGTTCGCCGATGGACCGCAGCGCCGGCAGCCCGGCCGTGGTGAGTACGCCCGGGTCGGGCACGCCCACCAGCTCCAGCGCGACGTCCCGCGACAGCGCGGAGAGCGGGATGACCACCGCGGCCGCCACCGCCGCGAGGAGCAGGACGAGCAGGACGATACTGCGGGTTCCGAGCCGCCCGGTGGTGGCTGGGGCGGTCTTCGACGACGTCATGACCACCATCGTAAGAACCCGGGCGCCCCCGGGCCGATTCGCCGGTGCCGGGACCACCCCCCGGATCGGCTACCATTCACCCGGCGACGCCCTCGCGGTGTGTCGTTGGCCTCCGTAGCTCAGTGGATAGAGCATCCGGTTTCTACCCGGCTGGTCAGGGGTTCGAATCCTCTCGGGGGCGCCCAGCGCTTCACGATTCGGGCACTCCGCCCACCGAGAAGAGTGTTCCGCACACTCCTACTCGGGCGATACGGGCGCGAAGCTCTTATCGACGCGGCGGCGGGGCGAGCGCGGCGGCCGAGCGGAGGTGACAGCCGGTCAGCCCGCGGCCTCACGCAGCCGCGCCAGCAGCGGCTCGGCGGCCTCCTCGAGGAAGCGGTCGAGCGTGGAGTCGCCGATCTGGATCAGCGCGATGTCGGTGTACCCGGCCTCCCAGTAGGGCCGCACCTTCTCGACGATCGCGTCGAGGTCGGGCCCACAGGCGATCTGCTCCCCCACGTCCTCGGGCCGCACGAACTGGGTGGCGGCGGCGAACCCGGCGGTGGTGGGCAGGTCGGAGTTCATGGCCCAGCCCCCGGCGAACCAGCGGAACTGGTCGTGCGCGCGCTCGACGGCGGCGGACTGCGAGTCGGGATCCCAGCTGATGGGAATCTGCGCGATCGCGCGGGCACCGTCACCGATCGGGGTCTGCCCATCCAGGGCGTTCCACTTCTCGATGTAGCTGCTCTCGGGCTCGGTGGCGATGAGGTGGTCGCCGAGCGGACCGAGGTGCGCGAGCGCCTTCTCGCCGCCGGCGGCCACGCCGATCGGCACGCGATTCTCCGGCAGGTCCCACAGGCGGGCGGAGTCCACGCGGAAGTGCTCGCCGGAGTAGGTGACGAGGCCGCCGTCGAAGAGCTCGCGGATGATCTCCAGCGCCTCGACGGTCATCTCGTGGCGCTCGTCGACGGACGGCCAGCGTTGGCCGACGACGTGTTCGTTGAGGTTCTCCCCCGCGCCGATGCCGAGCATGAACCGGCCGTCGGACATGATCTGCACGGTCGCGGCCTTCTGCGCCACGACGGCCGGGTGGTACCGCAGGATCGGGCAGGTGACGTAGGTGCACAGGTCGACCCGTTCGGTGACGTGCGCGACCGCACCGAGCACGCTCCACACGTACGGCGCGTGTCCCTGCGAGCTCAGCCACGGGAAGTAGTGGTCGGAGGCCACCTCGAAGTCGAACCCCGCCTGCTCGGCCTTGGCGGCGTAGCGCACGAGTTCCTTGGGGCCCGACTGTTCGGTCATGAGTGTGTATCCGAAGCGCGTCATGCCAATCGATCGTGCGCGCGAGCGACGGCGAGCGCCACCGGTCGACGCGGCCGAGCGCCGGTGAATGACGCCCCCGGCGTGCCCGAGGACACACGTGTGCGGTTGCCGCCGCGCGGCGAGACGGGCACCTTCGGGGGCATGAGTTCCGAGCGCGCACTTCTTCTCGACGTCGACGGCACGCTGATCGACTCGACCTACGTCCACGTCGCGACCTGGTACCGGGCACTGGCGGAAGCCGGGGCGCCGGTTCCCTACGTAGAGGTCCACAAACGGATCGGCAAGGACGGATCCACGCTGGTGTCCGAACTCCTGGAACTCGCCGGTGTCGACGACGACGAGCGCGATGACATGGCGAGCCGGGCCAAGGACCTGCACACCGAGTATTACGCCGAGGCGCCCCTGAGGCTGCTCCGCGGTGGCCGTGAGCTCGTCCGCGGAGCCAAGGAACGCGGCTGGATCACCGTGCTCGCGACCTCGGCGGCGCCGTCGGAGTTCGAGCAGGCGCGCGAGTTGCTCGACGTGGACGACCACCTGGACGCCGTGACCACCGGCGAGGACGTCGACCAGGCCAAGCCGGATCCGACCATCGTGGCGATCGCCCTGGAGCGCTCCGGCGTCGACGCCGAGAACGCCATCATGGTGGGCGACGCGACCTGGGACGCGATCGCCGCGGCCAAGCTGGGCATCCGCTCGGTGGCGGTGCGCACGGGAGGGATCGGCGACGCCGAGCTCACCGAGGCGGGCTTCTCCACGATCGTCGATGACGCCGCGGCCGTCCTCGAACTCCTCGAGGCCGACGAGCTCTGACCGGCGAGCCCGGGGCGACCCTCCCGGGACGCCGAGGTAACGCGCGGTCGCAGACGCGGCGGGCCGGACTCTTAATCAGCGGGTTCAGGGTTTACCGAACGTCCGCCCAGCTACCGGCCGCCTCGTCGCGGGTCGGCGTCCGCACCGGCACCAGCAGGAGCAGGCCCACCAGCAACACCAGGCCGATGCCCGCGATTCCCGCGCGATCCGTCGCGAACGCCCACGTGAACAGCCCGAACAGGGCGGGGGCGAGGAACGAGACCGCGCGGCCGGTGGTGGCGTAGAGGCCGAACATCTGACCATCGCTGCCCGCCGGGGCCAGCCTGGCCAGGAACGACCGCGACGCCGACTGCGCGGGCCCCACGAACAGGCACATGAGCAGCCCGAAGACCCAGAACATCGCGGGGCCGTCGACGAACAGCAGGACGGTCATGGTCGCGATCATCGCCACCAGCGAGCCGATGATCACCGCCTTGGGGCCGACCTTGTCGTCGACAAGGCCCGCGGCCGCCGCCCCCAGCGCCGCCACCACGTTGGCGGCTACGCCGAAGATGAGGACGTCCCCGGGCGCCAACCCGTAGACCGTCACGGCCAGGATCGCCCCGAAGGTGAACACCCCGGCCAGGCCGTCCCGGAAGATCGCGCTCGCGACGAGGAACTTCACGGTGCGCGGATCCCGCCGCCACAGGCGCTTCAGATCGACCCAGAGGATGCGGTACGACGCGAGGAAGCCGGGCTCGTCGTCGTCGACCTCACCGGCGGCCCCACGGGCAGCGGCCGGGCGGTGCTCCGGCACCGACCGCAGCACCGGTAGCGCGAAGGTCGCGAACCACACGGCGGCGAGCAGACACACCAGGCGCACGTTCATGCCGCCGTCGGCGGTGACGCCGAGCAGCCCGCGGTCGGGGCCGTCGCCGGCGATGAAGCCGAGGAACGCCCCGAGCAGCAGGAAGATCCCGCCGAAGTAGCCCATCGCCCAGCCGAAGCCGGACACCCGGCCGACCGTGGCGGGGGTCGAGACCTGGCGCAGCATCGCGAAGTACGACACTTCGGCGAACTCGAAGGTGATCGATCCGATCGCCAGCAGGGCGAGCCCGATGAAGAACCACGGGTACGGGGCGTCCGCGTCGACGAGGAACATCAGCGCGGTGAGCAGCACCGTCGCGTAGGTCCAGATTGCGAGCGACCGTCGACGCCGACCGCCGCGGTCGGCGCGCTGCCCCATCACCGGCGCGGTGAGCGCGATGACCAGCCCGGCGACGGCGACGGAAATCGACAGCCACGTCGCGGCCGACAGCGGTCCGTCGAGGTCCGCGCCCACCGAGTCGGTGAGATAGACGGAGAAGACGAAGGTCACGATCACCGCGTTGAACGCCGCCGACCCCCAGTCCCACATCCCCCAGGCCACGATCCGGCCGCGAGGCGTGCGCGTCACCGCCGCCGAAGGCGTCGCCGGGGCCGGGGGCGCAGGTGAGAACGTTTCGGGGCGGTTCGACTGGTTCACACCCGTCACGCTATCCGGCCGGCGGCGGTGGATCGCTCAGCATGGGCTCGCTCGGGAGCTGACCCCCCTCTCCCGTTCACCCTCCGGCGGCCCCCGGCGAATGACGTTCGCCGGGGGCCGCGTCCCGAGCTCCGGCCGGTACGCTCAGCCTCGGTCCGCCAGCCCGAAGCCCCGAGGAGCCCCATGTCCCTGCCCACTCCCACCACGTCGAACCGAGCAGTCGTCACCGGCGCCTCCTCCGGGATCGGCATGGCGCTGGCCACCGAACTCGCACGGCGTGGACATTCGCTCATCGTGGTCGCCCGGAGCGAGGAAATCCTGCAGACCCTCAAGACGCGGCTCGAGAGCGAGTACGGCGTGAGCGTCGACGTCCGCCCCTGCGACCTCGGCAGCCCCGCCGAGCGCCAGCCCCTGCTCGACGAGCTGGCCACGCGGGAGATCTCGGTCCTCTGCAACAACGCCGGCATCGCCACGTTCGGACCCGTGGCGTCGCTGGACCCCGCGTACGAGAAGCAGCAGATGCAGGTCAACGCGGTGGCCTGCCACGACCTAGTCCTGGCGGTCCTCCCCGGCATGGTCGAACGGCGATCGGGAGCGATCCTCAACGTCGGATCGGCGGCCGGGAACATGCCGATCCCGAACAACGCCACCTACGCCGGCACCAAGGCGTTCCTCAACACCTTCTCCGAGTCCCTACGGGGTGAACTCATCGGCTCCGGCGTCAACGTGACCCTCCTCGCGCCCGGTCCGGTGCGCACCGAGGAGATCGCCGAGGAGGACAAGACCTTCGTCGACCGCCTGGTCCCCGACCGCCTGTGGGTCGACACCGAGTACACCGCCCGCGTCTCGCTGGATGCGCTGGCCCGCAACAAGATGCGCGTGGTGCCCGGCCCGCTGAGCCAGGCCATGTCCGTGGCCGGGAACTACGTCCCGCGCGGGATCATGGCGCCGATCGTGGGCAGGTTCTACGCCAAGCTCGGCGAGGGACAGCAGGGCGGGGCCTGATCGGCCGACAGCAGCCGGGCCGTCCTGCGGCGATATAGTCGAACGATGCCCGAGTCGACCTCCGCCGAGACCGCTGCCCCGTCGTCGTCACCGACGCCCCACCAGGAATCCAAGAACGACCGCATCGTCTGGATCGACTGCGAGATGACCGGCCTCGACACCACGAACGACAAGTTGGTGGAGATCGCGGCGCTGGTCACCGACTCCGACCTCAACGTGCTGGGCGAGGGCGTCGACATTGTCATCCACGCATCCGACGCCGCGCTCGACGCCATGGTGCCGGTGGTGCGGGACATGCACGCCTTCTCCGGCCTGACCGAGGAGATCCGCAGGTCGACGGTGACGGTGGCCGAGGCCGAGAAGGCCGTCCTGGACTACGTACGGGCGTGGGTGCCGGTGGCCGGGTCCGCTCCCCTGGCGGGCAACTCGATCGGCACCGACCGCGGCTTCCTCGCCCGCGACATGCCCGAGCTCAACTCCTACCTGCACTACCGGATGATCGACGTCAGCTCCATCAAGGAACTGTGCCGCCGGTGGTACCCCCGCATCTACTTCGGCCAGCCCGAGAAGGGCATGTCCCACCGCGCCCTGGCGGACATCAAGGAGTCGATCCGCGAGCTGCAGTACTACCGGGCCACCGCGTTCGTTCCGCAGCCCGGGCCGACCAGCGACGAGGTCAAGAGGGCCGCCGCCGAGCTGCCCGCGGTCGAGTAGCCTCACCTGCGGATTTCCCGGCGAGGCCACCTAGAGGGTAAAGTCGTCAGCGCTGTCCGCGAGGGCAGCGGTGGTGGCTGTAGTTCAGCTGGTAGAGCACCAGATTGTGATTCTGGTTGTCGCGGGTTCGAGTCCCGTCAGCCACCCCGACCGCGATGGCGGGTGATGCGCACTCCGGTGCGGGTCACCCGCCATTCGCATCTGCGGCCCTACCAGCGGTTGCGTGACTGCTCCGCCCAGCCCACCAGCCCGTCGAGCGAGACCTCCGTGCCGTCGTCGAGCACGCCGGTGCCGTGCCACGTGCCGAACGCCTGATGCGTCTTCACCGCCAACACCCCGAGCTCGGTGATATCGCGGCGCATATGAAACGGCGTGAGCGTGGCATCCAACCGCTCACCCCGCACCCGCCACGGCCCGGCCGGGTCCGACACGTCATAGGTCCACTGCAGGTCGTCGCCGAGCTTGTGCATCCGGCCGTCGACGAGGATCCCGTTCTCCGTCGATCCGGTGCCGTCCGTCCACTTCCCGCCGACCTGCAGCGCCCGCGTCGAGCCGTCCACCACGCCGCTACCCGCGCCCCAGTTCCAGGTGGTCGCGTACCGCCAACGACCCCGCCCGCGGTCGAGGACCGCCCAGCCGGCCCCGAGGTCCTGCGTCGTGCCGTCGACGGTCACCGACCCGGTGACGGGATTGGCCAGATCCTTGAGGGTGTACTGGAACCGCCGCTCACTCCACGGGACCACCACCGCGAGGCTGTCGTGCCCCGGGCGGCTGACCTCGAGCTGGACCCGCACACCGCGCGCCTGCACACGGATGGAGGTGGAGTCCTCGTCGTCGTCGACCTCGATGGACACCCGACCCCCACCCACGCCGGCCGATCCGCGCAGGGCGCCGTCCCCCGGTTCCTCACCGAACGGCGGCCGGTGGAGCGGCCTGATCCCGCTGCGGCTCTCCTCCCGCCCCGTGTGCCGATCCAGGACGTAGACCGCGCAGTTGGCCAGATAGTCCAGCCCGGCGACCGTCAGACCGACCACGAACCGGTCGTTGACGACCCCCGGTACTCCCAGCGATCGGGGCTGACCAATCGCTGGGAGAACCGGTCGTTGACGACCCCCGGTACTCCCAGCGATTGGTCAGCCCCGATCGGCGAAATGAGTGCAATGCAGGGGGCGCCGGGACCAGCCCACGGCGTCCGGGTTGAGCATGCGGCCGCGGGCCAGGTCGACGGGTCGGGTGATCTCGCGTTCGGCGGTCATGGGGTCACTGTCGCACGCGCGCTGCCGGCCGAGGCGGAGGGTCCGGACGCGGGACCCGGATGCGCGCCCCGGCGGCCTTTCCTATGGTGCGGATGACCGACCGACGCAAGGAGGGACCGTTGCCCACACTCGATCTGTTGCTCGCGGCCGTGGGCGCTCTCGGGGTGGTGATCGTCGCCCTCTCCGCGCGGATGACGCGCTGGCCCGTGTCCGAGCCGCTGATCGCACTCGCCGGCGGCGTCATCCTGGGGCCCGCAGTCCTCGGTGTGTTGGACGTGCCCGACATCCTCGCCGAGCAGTCGACCCTCCACAACGGAGCGGAGATCCTCCTCGCCGTCTCGGTGATGGGTGTGGCCCTGCGCTACCCGTTCTCCGCCATCCGCGAGCACTGGCGGCGTCTGGCGCTCCTGCTGGTGGTGGTCCTGCCCGCGATGGCACTGATCTCGACGGGCCTGGCCATGTGGGCTCTGGGCATACCGTTCGCCCTCGCTCTGCTGTTCGGCACCGCCATCTGCCCCACTGACCCCGTCCTGGCCTCCGCCGCCGTCACCGGCGACGCCGCCGAGGAGGACCTACCCGAACACGACCGCCAGCTGCTGTCCCTGGAGTCCGGGGCCAACGACGGCCTCGCGCTGCCCCTCGTCCTGGTCGCGCTCGCCGTGGCCACCCCCCTCACCGCCGGTCAGGCCGCCACGGAAGCCCTCTGGCAGATCGGAGCAGCCCTCGCTGTGGGCGCCGTCGGTGGAGTCGCCGCCGCGAAGGCCCTCCACTTCTCGGAACGACACCACGACACCGAGAAGGGGGCCATGCTCATGTACACCCTGCTGCTGTCGATCCTCGTCCTCGGCGTGTCGGGTCTCCTCGAGGCCAACGGGGTGTTCGCGTCCTTCGTCGCCGGGCTGGCGTTCAACCTCGCGAGCTCCGGTAGCGAACGCAAGACGGAGGTGGAGATCGACGAGGCGGTCAACCAGTTCGCCGTCCTGCCGTTCTTCCTCGCCCTGGGCGCGATGATCCCGTGGACCGCCTGGGCGGAGCTCGGCTGGGGCGCCGTGTGGCTCACGGCCGGCGTCCTGCTGCTGCGTCGCCCACCGCTGCTGTTCGCCCTGATGAAGTCGCTCGCCCTGAAGGTGCGCGGCGCCGCCTACCTCGGCTGGTTCGGCCCCGTCGGCGTGGCCGCGGTGTTCTACCTGACCGAGGAGGCCTCACGGGCCGGTGCGGATCCGATACTCCTCGGCGCCGGGACACTGGTCGTGGTGGCCAGTACGGTCGCACACGGCATCACCGCCGCCCCCGGCCGTGCGCTGTTCCGGGCCGCCGCCGAGCGCGAGCAGACGACGACCTCGTCGTCGTCCCCGTCGTCGTCC
>NZ_BCSW01000073.1 GCF_001571065.1 Dietzia cinnamea NBRC 102147 | reverse complement strand
AAGGCGGGGACGTAGTCAGCGCCGGCGGCCAGGGCCGACGAGCCCGGCCGCGGCGAGGCGAGGTGGCGAGTTCGCGAGTCAGCCCTGGTAGCGCTCGGGCTCCTTGCCGAATTCGAAGCTGAGGCCGGTGAGATGCTCCGGGGTGATTTCGACGACGATGTACTTCAGCGTGGGGATCCACGGCTTGAGGTCGAGTTCCTCGGCCCGGTTGATCTCATCGAAGCTCTCGAGGCTGCGGGCTCACCCTCGGGCCACGACCGACCAGGCGTGACGGCCCTCCACGTGATCGACCTCGAAGAGGACCTCGGGGTGCACGGTCAGGCCGGCGAGTTTGCTCCCCCCGCGGTGCGGAAGAGGATCTTGCCGTCCCTCGACATCGCGTGGTTGACGGGGAAGATCTCAGCGCGGCCCCCGGTGACGGTGACGAGTCGGCAGAGGGAATCTGGGGCCAAGAGTTGGAGGCAGCGGGCCTCCTCGAGATCGGTGATCGGCCTGTCGTCGATCGCCCCATCGCCCCACCGGAAGCGGGCTCGTGGGGTCCCCCAGAACGGGCGCTGGGTGACTGACCTCACTCCACGTCGGCCACCTGCGCACTCATCGGCGTTTCAGGTAACAACTCGAGGAAGGTAGATGCAACAACGGGGTTGCGTCACTACGGTGGAGAGCGATTATGAACCCAGGAGAACGAGAAGTACCCCGTACCCCTGATTCGTCCGACGCGGTGTTCCGTGTGCCCACGGCGGCTGACGGAACCCGCATGTGGGAGATCGCCCGTGACAGCGGCGTCCTCGACCTCAACTCCTCCTACGCCTACGTTCTGTGGGGCGCCGAATTCTCCGAGAGTTCGGTCGTGGTGGAGGTGGAAGGTCGGGTCGTCGGCTTCGTCACCGGGTTCATCCGCCCCTCCGAGCCGGACACGATCTTCGTGTGGCAGGTCGGCGTCGACGCCGACCAGCGCGGCAAGGGTCTCGCGGCCCGGCTTCTGCACAGTCTCTTAGACCGGCTGGCCGAACGCGGCGTCGTGCGACTGCGAACCACCATCAGCCCGGATAACGAGGCGTCGCAGCGGACGTTCGGCGCCGTGGCCCGCGACAGGGGGATGACCCTGTCCAGCGAGGACTACCTGAGCTCCGAGCTGCTCGGAGAGGGTCACGAGCAAGAAGACCTCTACACGATTTCCTAGACGAGGGCGCGCGGGCCGCCCGGCCCACAACCGCCGCCCGCACCTTCCCCATTGGAGTGATCAGGACAATGACCGAGCCCACCCACGACACCAGCACCAACACGGAGATTTTCGACGATCGCGAATCCGAGGTGCGTAGTTACTCGCGTAACTGGCCTGTGGTGTTCGACACTGCAAAGGGGGCGACGCTCCGGACCGTCGACGGAGACGAGTACCTCGACTTCTTCGGTGGCGCCGGCGCCCTGAACTACGGCCACAACGACGAGGACATGAAGACCGCGCTGCTGGAGTACATCTCCCGCGACGGCGTCACCCACTCGCTCGACAAGTACACCGTCGCCAAGCGGGCCTTCCTGGAGACCTTCTCAGAGAAGATCCTCGAGCCGCGCGGCCTGGACTACAAGGTGATGTTCCCCGGGCCGACGGGCACCAACGCCGTCGAGTCGGCGCTGAAGCTGGCCCGTAAGGTCACCGGCCGTGAGGCCATCATCAACTTCACCAACTCGTTCCACGGCATGACCCTCGGGTCGCTCTCCGTGACGGGTAACTCGATGAAGCGCGCCGGCGCCGGCATCCCGCTCGTGCACGCCACGCCGATGCCGTACGACAACTACTTCGGCGGCGTCACCGAGGACTTCCAGTGGATGGAGCGCGTCCTCGTCGACTCCGGTTCGGGCATGAACCGCCCGGCTGCCGTCATCGTCGAGTGCGTCCAGGGCGAGGGCGGCATCAACGCCGCACGCGCCGAGTGGCTGCGCGCGCTCAACGAGCTGTGCGTCCGCCACGACATCCTGCTTATCGTCGACGACGTCCAGATGGGCTGCGGCCGTACCGGCGAGTTCTTCTCGTTCGAGTTCGCGGGCATCAAGCCGGACATCGTCACCCTGTCCAAGTCGATCGGCGGCTACGGCCTGCCGCTGGCCGTGACGCTCTTCCGTCGCGACCTCGACGAGTGGACCCCGGGCGAGCACAACGGTACATTCCGCGGCAACAACATGGCCTTCGTCACCGCCGAGCTGGCACTGCGCAAGTACTGGTCCGACGACCAGCTGCAGAACCGCACGCTCGAGAACGGCCGCATCCTCCGCGAGCGCTTCTCCCCGCTGGTCTACAAGTACGAGGGCAAGCTCGAACTGCGTGGCCGTGGCATGGCGTTCGGGATCGCGTTCCTCGAGAACCCCGAGCTCGCGGCGCAGGTCATGGCGCGTTGCTTCGACAACAAGATGCTCGTCGAGACCGCCGGCCCGAGCGACGAGGTCGTCAAGTTCCTCGCCCCGCTCACGCTGACCGATGAAGAGCGCGACCGCGGCATCGAGATCTGCTACGAGGCCGTCGACCACGTCCTCGCCCAGCAGTACGGCTGAGCCAGCAGTACGCCTGAGAACCGCAGACCACCAACCCCTCGACGAGGAGGCACCGCATGATCGTTCGCACCACCGCAGAGATCACCGATACCGACCGCCACATCAAGGGCAACAACGGTAACTGGGAGTCCAAGCGCATCGTCCTGGCCGACGACCGCGTCGGGTTCTCGTTCCACGAGACCACCATCGCCGCCGGTACGACCAACGATTTCCACTACGCCAACCACGTCGAGGCCGTCTGGCTGACCCGCGGCAAGGGCACTCTGCGTGACCTCACCAACGGCAAGGAGTACCCGCTCGAGGCGGGCACGATGTACCTGCTCGACGGCAACGAGAAGCACCAGGTCATCGTTGAGGAGGAGATGCAGATGCTCTGCGTCTTCAACCCGCCCGTCGTGGGCGACGAGAACCACGACGAGAACGGCATCTACCCGCTCCTGCGCCTGCAGGACGACGGCACCGTGGTGCGCGAGAAGTAAGCCCCACGCCGCACTCCCCGGCCCGTTTCGTTCAGTCCGAGCGAAACCGGCCGGGGAGTTGCTCGTTCCGGGGCACTAGCTGGAACGAGCAACAGGTATTGATGCCCGTCCACCAGCGATCATCGGGGCGGGATCGGGTGGGCTTCGAGCTCGCCGGAGACGTCGGCGGACTGTGGAACGTCGACGCGGCCGACACCCGGCACTGCGAGACCTGTTCCGCTGCGACTCCGAGGTCGTGCGCGTCGAACCGATCGGGCCGAGGCTGACGCCGGGGAGCTCTCGACCGCACTCCGAGGCGCGGGCGTCGACACGGCGAGGCTGAACCAGGGCAGAATATCCGGGTGTCGACGATAGTGTTCCTGCACGCCCATCCCGATGACGAGACCTCGCAGACCGCCGGGATGATGACCCTGGCTGCCCGCAGGGGGCACCGGGTGGTGACCGTGTTCGCCACCGACGGCGACCACGGGGAGCGCCCCGAGCACCTCGGCCCCGACGGTGACCTCGTCGAACACCGGCGCGAGGAGGCGCGGGCCGCGGCGGCCGTGCTGGGCGTGGCCCGCATCGACTGGCTGGGCTACCGCGATTCGGGGATGACCGGCTGGGAGCAGAACGACGACCCGCTCTGCCTCCACCGCGCCGACATCGACGACGCGGCCGCCCGGGTGGCGCGGATCCTCGACCGCGAGGACGCCGACGTCCTCGTCGGCTATGACGATCACGGCAACTACGGTCACCCCGATCACATCGCCGTCCACCGCATCGCCCGACGCGCGGTGGAGCTGGCCGCGCGCCGACCGCGGCTGCTGGAGGCCACCACGAACCGTGACGCCCAGCTCGCCATGCTCGACAGTCCCGAGGCCACCGAGTTCCTGCGCATGCTCGCGGTCGGCGGCACGGAGCTGGACCCGGACCAGCTGCGGGCGATGATCCTCACCGGCGACGACGGTCAGCCAGTGGGGATGCCGGAGTCCGAGATCGCGTGGGCGATCGACCTGCCGCAGGACGTGATCGAGACCAAGCGCCGCGCGATGCAGTGTCACGCCAGCCAGACCAGCGACATCGGAACGATGCTGGCGCTGCCGCCGGAGATCTACGCGGTCGCCTTCGGTACCGAGTACCTCATCGAGCCGGGCGCGGAGCAGCCGATGCGCCGCGCGTGGCCGTTCGACTGAGCGCCGGGCGGGTCAGGGCATGTCGAGGGCGCGGACCCAGTCGCCGTGGCCGTGCGCGGTGGCCAGGGGGCGTCCGTTGACGGCGACGACGAAGAGGCCCTTGTGGCGGCGGATCGACTCGGGGACCTGCGCGGCGACGTCGGGTAGAAGGGTCACGCCCTCGACCGAGATCCAGACGCAGCCCAGCTCGGTGACACGGCGGACGAACTCGGCGCGGGCCGGTGGCTCGAGGTATCCGAGCACCGCGGTGTGGAACACCACCGGGGTGGTACCGGCCGGGCAGGCGGCCACGGACTCCTCCAACCGCTCGACGAGGTCACCGGCGAGGATCCGAGGCGGGTCGACGGCCGCGATGTCCAGGGCGGCGTCCAGGCGCGGCCCCCGCTGGTCGTGCTGGCCCGGCCAGATGAGGCTGTGCAGCCAGGCGCGGGAGTCGGGGTCGGTGGGGTCGATCGGCGTCAGGTCCACCCCGCCGCGGTGGGCGACCTCGGGCAGCGAGCGCGGCAGGGGCACGCCGTCGCGTAGGTCGCAGTCGAGGACCGGTGCGCGGGCCCCGGCACCGTCACCGGCACCGTCGGGTCGCAGCTCGTGGGTGCTCCCGCCGTCGACCGTGTATCGGTAGGCGTAGCGGTCCGGGTACAGGCACAGTCCCGCGGAAGCCCCCATCTCCACCAGGGAGAGCGGGCCGGGCAGGAGGGAAAGGAACGGCAGTAGAACCGCGCAGCGCTTGGCCTCGTTGGTCTGGGTGGAGTGGGTGAGCGCGATCCGCTCGATCTCGGCCCAGTGGTCGTGGACGAACCCGCGGAAGGTCGCGTAGTCCTCGGTCTCGGGGGCCCCGGCGTGCCGGGCGGCGGCGAAGAACAGGGCGGGCTGGCGCTTGATCCGGGGCAGCGTACCGATGAGGTCGCCGGTCCCCGGGTCTCCGGCGATCCCGCGGGCCCACGAGAGGTATACGGGCGTTCGTTCGCGGACCTCGTACTCGGCGAAGTCGGAGTAGCGGGAGGGGACGTCGTCGACGTGCGCGGAGTCCATGTCATCAGCGTCGCACACCGACGCGGGACACGCCGTCGACGCGGGAACGGTGGCCTCACTCGTAGGCAGGAGGTATGATTGGTGACGCATCAATAAACTGAGACGATCCTGGGAGCCCCGCATGTCTACCGCGACCGACTTCACCCCCGCACAGAACGCCTCGACCGACGGCGAGTTCGTCCGCGACGCGACGTACATCAACGATCGCGTGGTGGCGGACGTGCCCGCGGGTTCGGACCCGGTCGGCGAGAAGATCGGCGAGATGCGATGGCCGGTCGAGGCCGGCCGTTACCGGCTCATGGCCGCCCGAGCCTGCCCGTGGGCCAGCCGGAGCATCATCGTCCGCCGCCTCATGGGCCTCGAGGACGCCATCTCCCTGGGCCTGGCCGGCCCCACGCACGACATCAACTCCTGGGTCTTCGACCTCGACCCGGACGAGCGGGATCCCGTCACCGGCCTGCACCGCCTGCAGGAGGCCTACTTCAACCGCATCCCGGACTATCCGCACGGCATCACGGTGCCGGCGCTGGTCGACCTGCCCACCAAGTCCGTGGTGACAAACGCGTACCAGCAGCTCAACTTCGACCTCGTCACCGAGTGGACGGCCTTCCACCGCGAGGGCGCGCCCGATCTGTACCCCGAGGAGCACCGCGACGAGATCGACGAACTCGACTCGTGGATCTACCCCACGGTGAACAACGGCGTGTACCGGTGCGGGTTCGCCGCCGACCAGGAGGCCTACGAGGAGGCCTACGACGAGCTGTGGGCGTCGCTGGACCGCCTCGAGGAGCGCCTGACCACCCGCCGCTACCTCGTCGGCGACTCCATCACCGTCGCCGACATCCGCCTGTTCACCACGCTGGTCCGCTTCGACGCGGTCTACCACGGCCATTTCAAGGCCAACCGGTCCAAGATCAGCGAGATGCCTGCGCTGTGGGGTTACCTCCGCGACCTGTTCCAGACCCCCGGCTTCGGCGACACGTGCGACTTCCCCCAGATCAAGGCGCACTACTACAACGTGCACCGGGACGTGAACCCCACCGGCGTCATCCCCAAGGGGCCGGACCTGTCCGGCCTGCTCACCCCGCACCACCGCGAGGAGCTGGGCGGTCGCCCGTTCGGCGACGGGACCGCGCCCGGGCCGATCACCGATCCGTCCGAGAGGGTGCCGGAGGGACACGGCGCGGCCTGACGTCCCCGGGAGAGGGCCTAGACTGGTCGCCTGTGAACCCAGCCCCCGCCGAACTCGGTCGCTATCGTCGCGGCGCCCGGCAGTTCGTCATGTTCGGAATCGTGGGCGGCTCGGGCATGGTCGTCAACATGATCGTCACGGTCTTGATGAACAAGGCCAACGGCGGCACGGCCAACGCGCAGGAGATCCTGTTCCCCATCGCGGGCACGGAGTTCAACTTCCGGTTCACCACGTTGGTGTGGATCGTGGCGTTCCTGGTGGCCAACTTCTACAACTTCCTGCTCAACCGGCACTGGACGTTCGGTAAGGGACACAAGGCGCCGGCGTGGCAGGAGTTCTGGCCGTTCCTGGTGGTGGGGTCGGTGGCGGCGGCCGCGGGCATCTTCATCAAGCTCGCGTTCACCAACCCCACCAGCCCGCTCTACCTGCCGGAGCCGTGGTGGCACGAGGAGGCCGGGATCCACTCCCGGGAGTACTGGAGTCAGCTGCTGACGATCCTCATCACGATGCCGATCAACTTCGTCGTCAACAAGCTCTGGACGTTCCGCGCGGTGCGTAACCGACACCACGCACGCTCGACCGCGAACGCGGTGGTCTAGGACCGACCGTGGAGACGTCGCCGCTGGTCCTGTGGTTCGACCTGATGGGCGTGTTCTTCTTCGCCCTCTCGGGCAACCTGCTGGCCGCGCGCAAGGACATCGACATCACCGGTGGGTTCATCCTGGGCCTGCTCGCGGGGCTCGGCGGGGGCATCATCCGCGACGTCATGCTGGGCGTCACGCCGCTCGCGCTGGCCAAGCCCGTGTACCTCGTTCCGCCACTGGTCGCCGTCGTGGTGGTGTACCTGCTGGGCTCGGTCATCCACCGGGTGCAGACGCTCATCGTGGCGTGCGACGCCGCCGGCCTGGGCCTGTTCTGCACGTTCGGCACGGCGCGCGCGCTGGATCACGGCATGCCGGTGGCCTCGGCGCTGCTGCTCGGCGTGGTCACCGCGGTCGGTGGCGGGTTGATGCGCGACGTGGTGGCCAACGAGATCCCGGCCGTGTTCAGCGGGTCGAACCTGTACGTGATCCCCGCGGCGACCGGCGCCGCGCTCACGGCCGTCGCCGTGTCCACCGATGTGTGGGGGCCGGTATCGGCGACCGTGCTGTCGGTGCTGGTGTTCGCCTTCCGGATGGTCGCGTGGGCCCGACAGTGGCGCGTGCCGGCGCCCGTGCGCACCTGGACCGTGCGGGACCTGGACGTGTTGCGGCGCCGGGAGCGGTCGGTGTTCGGCCGACCGCGCGGCGAGAGGGACGACGGCCTCCGCGACGATGAGTACGACGACGACGAGCTCGGCCGCCGGTAGGGTGACCCGGTGCAGTACTACCTCAGCCTGCTGGGTTTCGCGGCGATCGATTCGCTCAATCTCCTGGCCTTCGCCGTCATCGCGGGGCTGTGGCTGACGTCGGCCGGCCGCGGCATCGCGTTCGCCCCTCGGGCGGCGCGGTTCACCGGGGGCGCGTTCTGCGGGATCGTGCTGCTCTCGCTGATCTCCGTGTGGGTGATCGGCAACAACCAGGAGTTCGTCCGGAGCCTGTTCTACAACCTGTGGGCGATGATCGCGCTGGGCGTGATCGGCCTGGTCATCACCGTCATGGGCCTGCGCCGGCCCGCGGAGGCCAAGGAGGAGAGCGTCGAGGCCCCGCTCACCCAGAACGTCCTGCAGAAATTCGGAATCATGGCCACCGGCATCGCGCTCGGCGTCATCCAGTCGGGGACATCCGCGCCGTTCGCGGCGGGCATGGTGCTCATCTCGTTCGCCGAGAGTCCGTGGTGGTCCAAGCTGCTGCAGATCCTGTTCTTCGCGGTCATCGCGATCCTGCCCAGCACCGGGCTGATCATCGCGCTGTCGCGGGTGCCGTCGGGCAGCATCGGTGCGGCGTCCCGTCGCATCGACCGGTTCCTGTCCTACGGCCGCGTGGCCGGGCGGGTGCTCACCCTGGTCGTGGGCGTGGCGCTGACCGTGCTGGCCGTCGTCCGCATCGTCCAGCTCACCGGGGTGCTGTCATAGTCCGGTCCTAGGGTGACGGCGACCACCATCGCCGGTGGTCCGACCGACGAGGGAGACGACATGCAGATCGACGACGTGCAGATCACCACGACCGCGCCTTCCGGCTCCGTGCTGTGCGAGGACGGGCTGAGGCGGCCCCCGTGGGCGGCGCGGGACCCGCTGCTGCGGGAGTACTACGACACCGAGTGGGGCATGCCCGTCCGGGACGAGGCCGGCCTGTACGAGCGGCTGGTCCTCGAGGGGTTCCAGTCCGGGCTGAGCTGGGTCACGATCCTGCGCAAACGGCCCGCGTTCCGCGAGGCGTTCGCGGGGTTCGCCCCGGACGCCGTGGCGGCCTTCGGCGAAGAGGACGTCGCGCGGCTCATGGCCGACACGCGGATCGTGCGCAATCGCCGCAAGATCGACGCCGCCGTCGCCAACGCGCGCGCCGTGGTCGCGCTGCGATCCGACGGCGGCCTGGTGGAGCTCGTGTGGTCCTACCGGCCGGAGGCGACACCCGAGCCGCGGACCATGAACGAGGTGCCGACCCGGTCGCCGGAGTCGGAGGCGCTCGCCAAGGAGCTCAAGAGACGGGGGTTCAGCTTTGTCGGACCGGTGACGGTCTTCGCCCTCCTGGAGGCCATTGGCGTGGTGGATACGCACCTTGTGGACTCGCACCGCCGCGGCACGTCGGGGGTCTGGGCTCCGCTGCCGGGCGCGGGCTGACCCGGCAGCGGCGCCCCGACCCGGGTCACGCCGGCAGGGGCGCCAGGCCCGCCCGCGGCGGGAGGTCGCGCAACGGCGGGGCCAGCGAACCGTCATGCTCGAGCAACCCGGTGGCGGGGCCGCCCACGCACACCGGGATTCCCCGCAGGGTCGCCATGCGTTCGAGCGACCGGTCCAGCGCCCGCCGGCTGAGGGTGCCGTCGGCCACGGCGCGTTCGACGGCGTCCAGGGTCTCACCGAGCCCGGCCGTCGTGATCCACAGCGGGGAGTCCGCCCCGGCGATGAGGGATTCGGTCACGGCGGTGGGCAGCGCGAACGCGTCGGTCACGGCGCGCATGCCGGACAGGTCGTCGGTGAAGATCGGGCCATCGAAGGGCGGGGCGCCGTAGCCGTGGCCCTCTCGCAGCAGCCGGTACGCGGCGGGCGAGAGCGACGCGGGCCGGTCGACCCCGGTCAGGCCGGGGACCTGCTGGTGGCCGAGCATCATGCCCGCGCCGGGGGTCCGGGCGAGTGCCGCGAAGGGCCGCAGATCGTGGGTCATGAGCTCGTCGAGCGGGGGCACCGTCACCGAGCGGTGGTGACTGTCGCCGGAGGAGCGTCCGTGCCCCGGGAAGTGCTTGAACACCGGGGCGATGCCAGCGTCACGCAGGCCGGCGGCGAACGCACGGGCATAGGACACGACGCGGGCGGGGTCGGGGGAGAAGGAGCGGTCACCGATCACCGCGCCGTCCGGCTGCTCGGACACGTCGAGGGAGGGCGCGAAATCGACGGTCACGCCCATCCCGCGGAGAAACTCCCCTCGGGCGCGGGCAGCCGCCCGGACCTGATCGGGGCTCATGGTCGCGGCCATCACGCGGGCGGACGGCAGCGGGCCGGCATACGGCGCGATGCGGGAGACGCGCCCGCCCTCCTCGTCGATCGCCACGAGCAGGGGTAGGGGCGAGTCGTGCTGCAGTCGGGCGAGCCCATCGCCGGAGACCACCTCGCCCACCACGTCACCGCCGAGGAAGATGCCGCCGATCGAGTGCTGTTCGACCGCTCGACGGGCGTCGGCCATGGAACTCACGCCGACGGTGAACAGCTGGGCGATCCGCTGACGCTGCGTCAGCCCGTCCAGCGGAGATACGCATCCGGGCGGGGGTGCCGACCTGTGGCCACCGGGATCAGCGGCCGGGGCGGCAGTCGCCTGCGGAGCAGGAGCGGCCGGGGCGGCGGCGGTGGGGTCCGAGCCGGGCGCGGCGGGCTCCCCGGGGGCGCACCCGACCAATGTCAACCCCGCAGCGAGGGCGGCCACCGCCACACGGAGCCGGCGGGTGGGGGACACGCCCCCACTGTATCCGGGGTCGACTCGGGGACCGCGCTGGTCCCGCGCACTCCGACCATGGGTGGTGTCCCAGGGGCGCCCGGGCGTCCCGGCATCGGGTCAGCGTCCGACCATCTCGAGCGCTCTGCTGCCGAAATCGATCGCCTGCCCGACGCTGCCCCTGCCGCCGGAGACGTGTTCGGAATTGACCAGCGCCCGGGGCAGGGCTGAATCGCGGCGGGGGACCACGGTCGAGGAGTTCACGTCTCGTCCACCTGCGGCTGCGATGGTGTGTGGATGGACTCGACTCTCGACCGCAGACTGGGGCCGTCCGATGCCGTCGTGGTGGGCCTCGGTGCCATGATCGGGGCGGGCGTGTTCGTGGCGTTCGCGCCCGCCGCCGCACGCGCCGGCTCATGGGTGTGGGCCTCACTCGCGGTGGCCGCCGTGGTGGCCGTGTGCAACGCCCTGTCCTCAGCTCGCCTGGCAGCGCAGTTCCCCGCGGCGGGCGGGACCTACGTCTACGGTCGCGAGTTGCTCGGCCCGCTGCCGGGGTTTCTCGCCGGCTGGGGATTCGTGGTGGGCAAGACGGCGTCCTGCGCGGCGATGGCCCTGACCGTGGGCCTGTACCTCTGGCCGGAGCAGTCCTCGGTGGTCGCCGCGGTGGCCGTGCTGGCGCTGACGGTGCTGTCGGTTCTCGGGGTGCAGCGCACGGCCACGGCGTCGAAGGTACTGGTCGGCGTGGTGCTGGCGGCAC
>NZ_BCSW01000072.1 GCF_001571065.1 Dietzia cinnamea NBRC 102147 | reverse complement strand
GCGGGCGGCGGCACCGCCCGGATCGGCGGGGGGCCGGGCGGCAGCGGGGGAGGGGCCGACACCGACCGCAGCTCCGTGGCGCGCGACGGGTCGAGGATCCGCTCGGCCTCCTCGTCGAGGGCGCGCGCGGAACCCCCGTGCGAATCCGGGACGAACGACCACGTGGCGCTCGCGTCGTCCGACAGGCCGGCCGGCCACGACGTGCGGACCACCCACCCGCCCGAGCGGTCCTTCCACGCGTCCCACGTCACCAGGTCCGGATCCACGCCGCGGCGGTCCAGGGCGGCGCCCACGCGGTCGGCCAGTGTGTTGAGCGCGGGCCCGTCCGGCAGCACCGGGTGCGCGGCCCGCGCGAGCTCGGCCGCGTTGGCCCGCTCCAGCAGCACGGGCACGGCGAAACCCTCGATGCGGGACAGCGGCACCCCCGCGTCGGCGGCGACCTCCTCCGGGGACGCCCCGTGCCGGATGCGGTCCTGGATCTCGCGGGGACGCAGCGTGCCGGTCACCGGCGCCCGGTCCGATCCGCCGGCCACGAACTCACCGCGAGCGGCGGCACGGAAACGGTCGTCCAGGGGCAGGGTGAACTTCTCACCGGAGTCCGGGACCTCGCATTCGACGACCGACGACTCGGTGTCCACACCGATGATCCTCAGCTTCCGCATGCCGCCTCCTCGACTCCTCGCGGCCCCGTCGGCGGCCTGAGCTGCTCCGCTGCCCGGGGGCCTGGGCGCGTTCCCACATGGTAGGGCAGCGCAGCCCACCCGGCGCGCGGACGGGCCGGGTGGGCTGCGGAAAAGTGCGGGTCCGGCCGGAGGGGGCCGGCGTGCCCGGGGCGGCTCAGGAGAGCTGGCCGACCACGTGGTCGATGCAGCGGGTCAGCTGCGTGACGTCCTCCGGCTCGATCGCCGGGAACATGCCGATGCGCAGCTGGTTGCGGCCCAGCTTGCGGTACGGCTCGGTGTCGACGATGCCGTTGGCGCGCAAGGTCTTGGCGACCTTCGCGGCGTCGATCTCCTCGGCCAGGTCGATGGTGCCCACGACCTGCGAACGGTGCGCCGGCGCGGCGACGAACGGGGTGGCGAAGTCGCTGGCCTCGGCCCAGTCGTACAGACGCGAGGACGAGTCCTTGGTCCGCGCCACGGCCCAGTCCAGCCCGCCCTGGTCGTTCATCCACTCGATCTGCGAGGCGAACATCAGCAGCGTCGCCACGGCCGGGGTGTTGTACGTCTGGTTCTTGCGCGAGTTGTCCACCGCGGTGGGCAGCGACAGGAAGTCGGGGCACCAGCGGTCGGTGGCCGCGATCTCGTCGACCCGCGCGAGGGCGGCCGGGCTCATGATCGACACCCACAGGCCGCCGTCGGAGGCGAAGGACTTCTGCGGGGCGAAGTAGTAGACGTCGGCGTCCGCGATGTCGACGGGCAGGCCGCCGGCGCCGGAGGTGGCGTCGATCGCGACGAGCGCGTTCTCCGAGCCCGCCGGGCGGGACACCGGCACCATCACGCCGGTGGAGGTCTCGTTGTGGGCCCAACCGATGAGGTCGACGGACGGGTCGGAGGTCGGCTCCGGCGCCGAGCCGGGGTCGGCCGAGATGACGATCGGGTCGGCGAGGAACGGCGCGCCGCCGGTGACCTTGGCGAACTTGGAGGAGAACTCGCCATAGGTCAGGTGCAGCGACTTCTCCCGCACCAGGCCGAACGCGGCGGCGTCCCAGAACGCGGTGGTGCCGCCGTTGCCCAGCACGACCTCGTAGCCCTCGGGGAGGGAGAACAGCGCGGCCAGGCCGTCGCGCACGCGACCCACGACGTCCTTGACCGGGGCCTGGCGGTGGCTGGTGCCCATCACCGTAGTGGCGGCGTCGGCCACGGCCGAGATCTGCTCGGGGCGAACCTTGGACGGACCGCAGCCGAAGCGGCCGTCGGCGGGCTTGAGGTCGGCGGGAATGGTGGGCAGCTGATCGCTCATGCTCTTGGGATGCCGTTTCGGTGTCGTCGGGTGGGTCGCGCTCCATGGTAGTCCGGCCCGGCGCCGGGCCCGGAGTACCGTCTGGGGTCATGGAGGAACCGGTCCTGGAACCCACCGACTTCGACACCATGCGCGTCGGGTACGGCCTGCACGCGCGGCTGGACGTGGCCGACCTCGCCGGCGGGTGGTTGCCCCTGTTCACCGAGTGGTTGGACGAGGCGGGCCGGCGCGGCGTCCGCGAACCCAACGCCATGGTGCTCGGCACCGTCGGTGCAGAGGGACGGCCGTCGACCAGGACCGTCCTGTGTAAGGGCGTCGACGAGGGCGGGGTGACCTTCTTCACGACGACGACGTCGCGCAAGGGCGTCCAGTTGGCGCAGACCGGGTACGCGTCGGTGACCTTCCCCTGGTTGATCGCCGAGCGTCAGGTGCACGTCGAGGGCGCCTGCCATCCGATCGACCGGGCGGACAGCCTCGCGTACTGGCGCACCCGGCCGCGGGGCTCGCAGATCGCCGCGTGGGCGTCGGAGCAGTCGCGCCCGGCGGAGTCGGTGGCCGAGCTCGAGTCGCTGTACGCGACCGCGGAGCAGCGGTTGGCCGGCGTCGACGAGATCCCCATGCCCGACCGGTGGGGCGGGTACCGGGTGGTCCCGGACCGGGTGGAGTTCTGGCAGGGCGGGCCGGACCGGTTCCACGACCGCGTCGAGTGCCTCCGGGACGGCGACCGGTGGACGGCCCGTCGGCTGCAGCCCTGACGCGGGGTCGGGTCGCCGGGCCGGGTCGCCGGGGGGAGAACGGGAGAACTCCCTTCGAACCCCGAACGGCGGCCACGGTAGGGTGTGGCACAGCACATTCGTGGCGGGACTCGACCGCCGGGACCAGTCGTCGGAGAGGGAATCGCGTGACCGCAGGCTCGAACGGTTCGGACCGCAAAGCAACACTGTCCTACCCCGGCGGTGAGCTCGAACTCGACGTGGTGGAGGCGAGCTGCGGTAGTGACGCCGTGCAGCTCGGCTCGCTGTTGGCCGAGACGGGGATGACCACCCTGGACGTCGGCTTCGTCAACACCTCCGCGTGCACGTCCTCGATCACCTACATCGACGGTGCCGAGGGGATCCTGCGTCACCGCGGCTACCCGATCGACCAGCTCGCCGAGAACGCCTCGTTCCTCGAGGTCTCCTACCTCCTCATCTACGGCGAGGATCCCACCGAGGCGCAGCTCGCCGAGTTCACCGACAAGGTCCTCGCGGAGACGGCGCTGCCCGGGCAGATGATGCCGCTGCTGCAGGCCTTCCCCCGTGACACGCACCCGATGCCCGTCCTCTCGGCCGGCGTCAGCCTGTTCGGTACGCACGGTGACGACCTGGACATCGACGACCCCAAGGCCGTCGACCTGGCCACCGCGCGTCTGCTCGGACGCGGCCCGACCCTGGCGGCGGCCATCGAGCGCATCCGCAACGGCAAGGACGCCATCGACCCGGACCCGTCGCTCGGGTACGTCCGCAACTTCCTGCGGATGACGTTCGGCCCGGACTACGAGATCACCGACGAGGTTGCCAAGGCCCTCGACATGCTCCTCGTCCTGCACGCGGACCACGAGCAGAACTGCTCCACCTCCACGGTGCGGATGGTCGGCTCCTCCGAGGCGCCGCTGTACTCCTCGATCACCGGTGGCATCAACGCCCTGTACGGCCCGCTTCACGGCGGCGCCAACCAGGCCGTGCTCGAGATGCTCGAGCGGATCGAGTCGGAGGGCGGCGACGCCACCGATTACATGGACCGCGTCAAGAACAAGGTCGACGGCGTCAAGCTGATGGGCTTCGGTCACCGCGTCTACAAGAGCTACGACCCGCGCGCCCAGATCGCCAAGAAGCACGCCCACGCGCTGCTGTCCCAGAGCAACGACCCTCTGCTCGAGATCGCGCTCAAGCTCGAGGAGACCGCGCTGGCCGATGACTACTTCGTCGAGCGCAAGCTCTACCCGAACGTCGACTTCTACACCGGCCTCATCTACCGTGCGATGGGCTTCCCGACCGACATGTTCACCGTGCTGTTCGCGCTCGGTCGCATGCCCGGCTGGATCGCCCACTGGCGCGAGATGCGCGAGGATCCCTCCACCAAGATCAACCGCCCGCGCCAGGTCTACACCGGCCCGGCCGAGCGGAGCTTCACCCCGATCAGCCAGCGCTGAACCCGGGATTCCCACCCCAGGAGAACATCATGGACAAGCCCGAGATCGACATGCCGACGGGTCCCGCGCCCACCGACCTCGTCAGCGAGGACCTCACGGTGGGCGACGGCGCGGAGGCGGTCGCCGGCGGTAACGTCACCGTGCACTACGTGGGGGTGGACTACGAGACCGGTGAGCAGTTCGACTCCTCCTGGGATCGGGGTGAGTCCATCACCTTCCCGTTGAACGGCCTCATCCAGGGTTGGCAGGAGGGGATCCCGGGGATGAAGGTGGGCGGACGCCGCCAGCTGGTGATCCCGCCGGACAAGGCCTACGGCACCTCCGCGGCCCTGCACCCGCTCGGTGGCAAGACCCTGGTCTTCGTGATCGACCTGCTCGACGCCTGACCGGGCGGTCCCGGAACGCGACAGCGGCGCCCCGTCCTCCTTTCACGGGAGGGCGGGGCGCCGTCGTCTGTCGGGCCGGAACCCGCGACGCGCCCTCCGCCCGGTACGCACACACACCCGGCCGGTACGCACAAGTCCGGCCGACGGCTGCTGGCCCGGCCCTGCCGCAGCCCAGGGTGCCCGACCGCCACAGCCGCCCCTCGCCATGGCGTCTCGCCTGCCCCGCGGTTCGCGCCAGGCGCCATGGCGAGGGGCGGCTGCGATGCGCAGCGTCATCGACGGGAGCGAGACGCCATCGACGGGAGCGAGACGCCATCGACGGGAGCGAGACGCCATCGACGGGAGCGAGACGCCAGGCGCGGGCGCGGATGCGGGTGCCCTGCTGTCGCAGGCTCGGGTTTACCCCTGCTGCCGAAGGAAAGGCGCGAGGGCTTCGAGGACGGCTGGGTCCTCGATCGTCGACGGCACCGCCACATCCTGCTGGCCGTCGGCGATCTGCCGCATCGTCTTGCGGAGGATCTTGCCCGAGCGGGTCTTGGGCAGTCCCTGCACGACCGTGCAGTCGCGGAAGGTGGCCACCGCCCCGATCTCGTCACGCACCATCGCCACCAGCTCCGACCGCAGCTCGTCGGGGTCGCGGACCTGGCCGGACTTGAGCACCACGTAGCCGACGGGGCGCTGGCCCTTGAGAGGGTCCTTCACGCCGATCACCGCGACCTCCGCGACGGCGGGATGCCGAGCGATGACGGCTTCCATCGACCCCGTGGACAGCCGGTGGCCGGCGACGTTGATGACGTCGTCTGTCCGACCCATCACGAAGACGTAGCCGTCCTCATCGATGTACCCGCCGTCACCCGTGGAGTAGTACCCCTCGAAGACTGTCATGTACGAGGAGACGAACCTCTCGTCGTCCTCCCAGAGACCCGCCAGCGTGCCCGGGGCCATGGGCAACTTTATGGCCAGGTTCCCCTCCTCGCCGGGCGGAAGTGGCTTGCCGTCTCCGTCGAGCACATGCAGGTCGTAACCGGGGACCGCGACGGTCGGGGAGCCGGGCTTGATCGGCATCGGTTCCAGGCCGCGCAGGTTGGAGGCGATGGGCCAGCCGGTCTCGGTCTGCCACCAGTTGTCCACGACGGGCTTGTCGAGATTGTCGGTGGCCCACTGGTAGGTGTCCGGATCGAGACGCTCGCCAGCGCAGAAGAAGGTGCGCATGGCCGACAGGTCGTACTTGCCGATCTCGAGGCCCTCGGGATCCTCTTTGCGGATCGCCCGCACGGCGGTCGGAGCCGTGAACAGCGCGACCGCGCGGTGCTCGGAGGCCACCCGCCAGAACGACCCGGCGTCAGGGGTGCCGACGGGCTTGCCCTCGTAGATCACCGAGGTCGCGCCGACCAGCAGGGGCGCGTAGACGATGTAGGAATGGCCGACCACCCAGCCCACGTCCGAGGCGGTCCACCACACGTCGCCCGGGCGGATGCCGTAGACGTTCCACATCGACCACGCGAGCGCGACGGCATGTCCGCCGTTGTCGCGGACCACGCCCTTGGGTAGCCCGGTCGTACCGGAGGTGTAGAGGATGTACAGCGGATCGGTGGCCTTCACCGGGATCGGTGCCGCCGGATCGGAGCCGGCGACGGCGTCTTCCCAATAGCTCCAGGTGGTCCCCGGGGTGTCGGGGAACGCCATGTCGGGGAACTGGTCGTGACGCGGGGCCACGATCACAGCCCCCGGGTTGTGGCGGGTCAGCTCGAGCGCCTTGGCGACCATGGGGAAGTAGGGCACCTTGCGCGTCGGCTCGATGCCGCCGTGGGACGTGACGATCACCTTGGGGCGGGCGTCGTCGATCCGGATCGCCAACTCGGGCGCGGCGAAGCCGCCGAAGACAACGGAGTGGACGGCACCGAGCCGGGCGCACGCGAGCATCGCCACGGCGGCGCGGGGGACCATCGGCATGTAGATGACGACCCGGTCGCCGCGACCCACGCCCTCCGCGGCGAGCGCGCCCCCGAACTCCTCGACCTGCTGTAGCAACTGGGCGTAGGTGATGGTCTGCTTGACGCCGGTGACCGCCGAGTCGTAGATGAACGCGGCCTGCTCGCCCCGCCCGGCGGCGACGTGCCGGTCGACGCAGTTGTACGACGTGTTCAGCTCACCGTCGGGAAACCACCGGTAGAAGGGCGGACGGGATCCGTCGACCGCCGTCGTGGGGGTCGTGGTCCAATCGATGTCCCCGGCGACGTCCAACCAGAAGGCATCGGGAACGTTGATCGATAGCCGGTGGGCGGCGTCGTAGGTCGAGGTCGTCGAGTCCGACATCGGGTACTTCCCCTCACGTACGGGAGCGGGCCCGCCGACCGCGCCGACGGGATGTGACTGGTTTCACTCTAATCCGAGGCCCAGTTCGCGATACCGCATCATCCGCTCGGCGTACCTCCGCTCAGGGGGGCGTCGGCGGACCTCGAGCAGCGCGGACGCGACCGCGCCGGCCATCCGGTCGCAGAACGCCTCGGGCTCGTCCGCGGCGTCGGGACGTTCGGGCACGACCACGTCCACGATCCCGGCCTCCAGCAGGTCCGCGGAGCTGATGCCCTGCGACCGTGCGACCTCAGGGGCTCGGCTCGTCTCGTGGTGGAGGATCGCGCTGGCGCCCTCCGGCGGCAGGGGGGCGAGCCACCCGTGACGCGCGCACAGGACCCTGTCGGCGGGGAGCAGGGCGAGAGCGGCGCCGCCGGTGCCCTGCCCCAGGATCACGGAGACGGTCGGGGTCGGCAGGGTGACGAGGTCGGCCAGACTCCTGGCGATCTCACCCGCCAGTCCGCCCTCCTCCGCCTCCCGCGACAGAGCGGCGCCGCGGGTGTCGATGAACAGGACCAGAGGGACCCCCATCTCCGCGGCTATGCGCATACCGCGGCGTGCCGACCGCAACGCGGACGGGCCGAGAGGGCTCTTCTCGTTCTCCGCGTCCCGGTCCTGCGCGAGCACGACTGCGGACTGGCCTCGGAACCGGACCAGCGACAACAGGAGTGATCCGCTGTCCTCGCCCTGCCCGGTGCCGGACAGGAGCACCCGGTCGGGCGCCACGCGGTCGAGGAAGGCACGCGCTCCGGGGCGGTCCGGGCGCCGCGACCGGGTGATGGCGTCCCAGGCATCGGGGGGACGTCCGTCGTCGGACTCCGGTTCGGGGACCGGCCCGTGGGGCGGCACCGGCTCGTCGTCCGACGGCGGGTCCTGGCACAGCACCCTCAGGGCTCGGGCGGTGAGGTCGCGAAGCCCCTCCGGTGGGAGCACGCCGTCGATCATCCCGCGTCGCGCGAGGTTCTCGGAGACCTGGACCCCGTCCGGGAACGGCGCGTCGTAGAGCGCCTCGTAGACGCGGGGCCCGAGGAAGCCGATGAGTGCGCCGGGTTCGGCCACCGACACGTGACCGAGCGACCCCCACGACGCGAACACGCCGCCGGTCGTCGGATGCCGCAGATATACGAGGTAGGGCAGCCCCGCGCTCTTATGACCGGCCACGGCGGCGGAGATCTTGACCATCTGGAGGAACGCGAGCGTCCCCTCCTGCATCCGCGTACCGCCCGAGGTGGGAGAGGCGAGGATCGGAAGCCCTTCGGCCGTCGCCCGTTCTATCGCCGAGACGATCCGCTCGGCGGCGGCGATCCCGATCGACCCGGCGAGGAAGTCGAACTCGCACGCGATGATCACGACCCGGCGGCCCAGTAGGGTCCCCTCACCGGTGATGACCGACTCGTCCACCCCTGACTTCTCGGTCGCCCGCTGGAGCGCCTCCTCGTACCCCGGCGCCGCGTCGACCTGTGGCGGGCGGACCGGGGCGTCGTCCCAGGACCGGAAGGAGCCGTCGTCGAGGACCATGTCGAGGATCTGCAGAGCTCCGGTGCGCGCCATGACCGCATCGTACGGTGGGGCGCCTACCAGCGGGTATCGTGAGGGTGAGGGTGCACTGCCGTACCCCCGTCACGCAGAGGAGCCCTCCGTCGCCATGATCGTCAGCCGCAGGGACGGCGCAGTCGTCGTCGTCACCATCGACCGTCACGAGACCCGCAACGCGCTCGACGCCGAGGTGTGCATCGCCCTGCGCGACGCCATCGAGGCCGCCGGCGCGGAGGCCGACGCCGAAGACCCCGTCCGCGCAATCGTCATCACCGGAGCGGGAACCGCTTTCTGCGCGGGTGCCGATCTGTCCGGCGGGGTGTACAACTCGGATTTCTACGACGCACACGCCGGGATGCTCCGCGCAGTCGAGTCGGTCCCGGTGCCCGTCATCGCCGCCGTCAACGGCCCGGCTGTCGGTGCGGGCGTGCAGCTGGCACTGGCCGCGGATCTGCGGGTGGTGGCGCCCGGTGCCGTCTTCACCGTGCCCGTCGTGAAGGTGGGGCTGGCACTGGACAACTGGACCATCAAGCGGTTGGCCAACGTCGTGGGCGGCGGCCACGCCCGGTCGGTGCTCATGACCGCCCGCCCCGTCGGTGCGGAGGAGGCTGCCCGGATCGGACTGGCCAGCGAGATCGGGGACGTCGAGGCGGCCATGGAGCTGGCTGCCGAGCTCTCGCGGTTCGCACCGCTGAGCCTGCGGCACATCAAGACCGTGATCAACGATGACGACGCCCGGCTGCTCCCGCGCGAGGAGCACACCGAACTCCAGTTGCGCGCGTGGAGCAGCGAGGACATGGCCGAGGCCCGGGCCGCCCGCGCCGAGAAGCGGCCACCCGTCTTCCGCGGGCGCTGAACCGCCCCACCGCAGGACGCACGGTCGCCGTGGCGCCCCACGTACGGACACCGCGGGTCGCCCGGCCGGGTAAGATTCACCGCGCCCGACCCGGACCCGCGTGTCGCGGGCGTCTGGCACGACCCCGGGTATCGCATGACCGGGGGGAGCGTCACCGATGGCCAGGCACAGCGCATCGCCGCAGAACAACAATCCGACGGCCCGGCGGGTCGTCCTCGTGGGGGCGGCGATCCTCGCGGCCGTGCTCGTGGTGGGACTGGTGATCTCCGGGCTGTCGAGGGCGGGCGTCGCCGGCTTCTGCGGGGCTGAGCCGCGGATCAGCGTGGCAGCCGAGCCCGACATCGTCGAGCACGTCCGAGTCCTGGCGGAGCATGCCGACGGTTGTCACGCCTTCGACGTGGAAACGGTCTCCTCCGCGGACATGTCCACCCGCACGGTCTCGCGGGAGGCGTTGCCGGACATCTGGGTGCCGGACTCCGCCGTACGTCTCGCTCAGGTGTCCCAGGACGTGCAGATCCCGTTCGAGACGGTCCTCAACTCCCTCGCGTCGACCCCGGTGGTCATCGCTTCCCGTGACGCCGGGGTCGACAAGTCGACGTGGACCTCGGCGCTCGCCACGCCGGGGCTGATGATGGGTGATCCGGTCCGGTCCGGGGTAGCGGACGCGCCGATCCTCGCTGCGACCTCGGAGGTCGAGATGCTGCGGTCGGCTCCGGAGGCGCTGGGGGCCTCGATGGCGATGTTGGCCCAGGGGCAGATGAGTCGGATGGAGGTCCCGCCGACCTCCCGAGAGATGCTCGACAGGGTGATCGCCGGCGGCGGCGCGGCGATCGTGACGGAGCGAGACGCGGTGCTCGCGCAGCGGGCGGCACCCGACTCGGGGATGGAGCTGTACGCGCCCGCCACCGGGGCGGTATTCCTCACCTATCCGGTGGCCGTGACGACCCAGGATTCGACGCGCCGCGTCGACGTGGTCGAGGCCGCTGAGGCGCTCCGGGACGCCACCGCGGCGACCGCTGTCGCCGACGGGCTCTCCCGGGACGGTTTCCGGACCGCCTTCCGGGCGCCGCTCGCCGGGGGAGCGGGGGTGGGCGAGATCGAAGCGCTCGTGGTCCGGGATGCGAACCGGGTCCACAGTGCTCTGCGGCATTGGCGGCTCCTGTCGATGCCGGGCCGGTCCCTGGTCCTGGTGGACACATCGGGTTCGATGGGCTTCGGGGTGCCCGGCACGGACCGCACCCGCATCCAGGCGCTCGTCGAGACGGCGGGCGCAGGGCTCGGCCAGTTCCCCGACGACGCGGAGCTCGGACTGTGGGCGTTCGGCGGTGCCGCCGGGAGCGACGGGCTGCCGTACGCGGAGGTCGCGGCGCTGCAGCGCCTCGACGCGGCAGCTCCCGGGGGAACGCACCGTGCCGCGCTGGGCGGTGCGTTGGCCTCTCTGCCCGGGATGGTGGGTGGCGGCACCGACCTCTATCGTTCCGTGCTCGACGCCTACGCCATGGTGCGCTCGGGGTACGACCCGAACATGGTCAACTCGATCATCGTCATTTCCGACGGCGCGGACGACGCGACCTCGGACATCGGAGCAGGAGAGTTCTTCGCCCGGCTCGACGAGATGGTGGACCCGTCCCGCCCCGTGATCGTGGTGTCGGTGAGCCTTCTGGACGACAGCAGTTCGGGCACCCTCGCGCAGATCGCGCAGGCCACCGGCGGCAGCAGCTATGTCGCCCGCACGCAGGAGGAGATCGTCCGGGTGTTCGCGGAGGCGGTGGGGCGCCGCGGCGCCTCGGCCCGGCCGTAGCCCCGCAGTGAGGTAAGTGGTACCCACCGACGGGGGTGCCGCCGCCCGCGGTTTCGGCTCGTCATGAGAGTTCGCCGAAAGCCTCCCCGCAATCAGCTGTGTTACGTGTCACACTTCTCCGGTCAGTGTTTGTGAAGCACATCACTACAGGGGTGTGCTGACGAGAACCCGAAACGGAGGACCTCCGTGTCCCAACCAACCGATCCGCCGGCGGGGGGGGGGGG
>NZ_BCSW01000071.1 GCF_001571065.1 Dietzia cinnamea NBRC 102147 | reverse complement strand
ACCACCTCGACCGCCTCATCGCCGACGACGGCCACCTCACCAACCCACCCGGCGCCGAACGCGCCCTGCGCGCCACCTCCCGCGGCGACAGGCCGGAGCAGCCGACGTCGCCGGAGCGCCCAGAACGCCCAGGGCGGCCGGCGTGACCGGGCGGAGCCGATCAGCCCGGCTGCTGGCCCTCGGGCACCGAGCCCATTCCGACCCCGGGCTGGCACAGCTTCCAGGCGCCGTCCTCGTCGCGCATCCGCACCTGCTCCGGACCGGACCCGTCCGACTCGGATTCGACCGTCGCCATCGCTTCCGCGCCGCCGTCCGCGATCTCGACCCCGGTCACCTCGAGGTCCTCCGGGAACGAGCCCGCGATCGACTCGCGGAACATCGAATCGAGATCCGGCCCCGTCGCCTCGCTCGACGCGGTGATCGTGTCCACCAACTCCTGCGGGACCCGGTTCTCCGCGCACATATGACTGTTGAACTCGTCGAACGACTCCGCCGAGCTCATCTGCTCCAGCGTCTCGGCCACAGCCCGCTCGGCCCGCCCCGACGACGACAACGGCCCGGCCAGGAACGCCCACGCGACCGCGGCGACCACGACCAGCGCAACCACGGCCACCGCCGCGAGCACACCACCCCGGCCCGGGCGATCGCCGCGCCCGTCACCCGACAGACGTGCCCCACCCTCCGGGCCACCGCCCGGCTGCCCCCCGGGACCCGGATCTCCGGCGGGGGGCTGCTGGCTCGTCGTCGTCATCCACTACTCCAAAGACACCCGTCGCGGCCCCGGACGGGCCGCGTCGACCCGCCACGGTAGCCGACCGGCCTGAGATTCAGTGGGGACAGGGGCCCCGGCGCCCGCCGACTCTCAGGGCAGCAGTCCCGCCGGTTCCAGACGGTCCGAGCCGTGCGGCGAACGCCAACTGGCCAGCGGGTACGCACCGCTCGCGGGGTCCTCGCGCGCGACGAGCGCCCAGTAGTCGGCGTGCGCGTAGCCGCTCGTGAACTCGACCACCGTGAAGCCGTGCCGGTCCAGATCGGCCCAGCGGACGTGGCGGTTCACGCCGGTCAGCGCGCCCTGCGCGGCTTGCGAGAGGGGATTGCCCTCCGGCAGCCCCACCATGTCGTTGATGTTGTTGCTCGTGATGGACGGGGTGACGAACTCGACCGCTCCCGTGCCCGCACCGGGGTAGTCGGCGGCGTCGAGCGGCACCTCGTTGGCCCACGACGTGTGGATGTCGCCGGTGAGGAAGACGTGGTTGCGGTTGCCCGTCGCGCGGATCACCTCGAACAGGCGACGGCGCTCTCCGGCGTAGCCGTCCCACTGGTCGGAGTTATAGGTGATGCCCTCGCGCGGGATGCCGAGCAGTTCGGTGAGCGCCCCGGTCGTGCGGGCGTCCAGAGGCGGGATCAGCACAGGGGTGACCATGACCGAGTTGCCGATGACGTTCCAGCGGGCCGTCGACGACGCCAGGCCACGGGCCAGCCAGTCGAACTGCTCGGCGCCCGTCATGGTGCCCGTCTGATCGGTCGCGCGGCCGTTGAAGCGGCCCGGATCTTCCGAGCGGTACGAGCGCAGGTCGAGCATGCTCAGCTCGGCCAACGCGCCCCACCGCAGGCGCCGGTAGAGGTGCCCGCCGTCGCGCAACGACTCAGGCCGCACCGGCATCCACTCGAAGTAGGCCTGCGCGGACGCGGCCTTGCGGTCGGCGAACGGACCCTCGTGCGGCTGATGGTTCTCGGCGCCGTGCTCCCACGAGTTGTTGGCGAGCTCGTGGTCGTCCCACGTGCAGATCCACGGCACGTGCGCGTGCAGGGACTGCAGGTCGGGGTCGGTGCGGTACTGCGCCAGACGGATCCGGTAGTCGGCCAGGGTGACGATCTCGTGCGGCGGATCGTGCGGGCGGACGGCGCCGGCGGCGGCCGTGTACTCGCCGCGGCCGTACTCGTAGATGTAGTCGCCGAGTTCGATGATCGCGTCCAGGTCGCCACGCGCCTCGAGGTGGCGGTAGCCGGCGAAGAACCCGGCCTCCCAGTTGGAGCACGAGACCACGCCGACGCGCCAGCGGCCGGTGGCGGGCATCGCACCGTCGGCGGGGGCGGTGCGCGTGCGGCCGGTGCGTGAGGTCTGGCCGAGCGCGTGGAACCGGAAGTGGTACCACCGGTCCGGCGCGAGGCCTGCGCAGTCGAGCTTGACGGTGTGGTCGCGGCCGGCGTCGGTGGTGACCGTGCCCGATCGGACGATGGTGGCGAAGCCCGGGTCGGTCGAGACCTCCCAGTCGACGACGACGAGGTCTCCGATCCCGGACCCCGGGGCCGCCTGCTCTGTCGGCGTGACGCGCGTCCACAGGATGACGCGGTCCGCCATCGGGTCGCCGGACGCGACGCCGTGCCGGAACACGGTCGAAGCGGGCCCACCCGCGGTGTCCCCGGTGACGGGTCCGCCCGCTGCGGCGGCTGCAGACGCGGCGCGACCGGTGAGGGCCCCGGCGCCGACCGCCGCCCCGGCCAGCGCCCCCGCCCGCAGGAGGGAGCGCCGGCCGAGGCCCGCGCGGTACCCGGAGGGATCGGCAACAGAGTCGGTCATGTGACCAGCGTGACCGATCGATCGCCCCCGCGCCCCGGTTATCGCCGAGGCGTCATCGAGTGTTCATCCCCGGGTCCGGCGGTCAGCGCGTGGTGGACTCGGCGGGCGCGCCGTCCACGACCATCTGCTCCAGCTCGCTACGCGTGGGGGTCGACAGGTATCGCACCATCGAGTCGTCCAGTTCGCGCAGCCACGGTGTGTGATGCTCGGCGGCCATCGTGCCGGTCATGACCGAACGGTGCGGCTTGTCGCGGTAGGTGAGGATGTTGGCGGCCTTGTCGTCCTTCCACGCGAGGAAGATGCGGACGACCTCGTCGAGGTCGAACTCCGGGTAGTCGGTCGCGTCGATGAGGTCGCGGATGTAGTCGGCCTGGAACCGCACCTCGTCGGCGTCACCGTCGAGCTTCTGGAAGCGGTCGCGCCAGGCGCGCATGTGCGCGGCCCGGTCCTGCGCCGAGGGCAGCGGCGTGCGTCCGAGGATGAGGTCGCGGACGTACCAGGCCTGCGCGTCGAACATGTTGAACGTGAACCACTGGTCCTGGGCGCCGAGGTAGTACACGCGCGGGTTCTTCTGCCACACCACGCCCCGGTACAGGCCGGAAGGGTAGATGTTGTTCGGCGACTGCAGTGCGAGGTCGGCGGGCAGGAACGGATACTTGTGCAGGTAGCCGGTGCACAGGATCACCGCGTCGAACTCCCGCGTCTCGCCGCCCGTGAAGTGGACCGTGCTGCCGTCGAAGCGGTCGATGAGCGGCAGCTCCTCCATGCCGTCCGGCCAGTCGTAGCCGATCGGCCGGGTGCGGTAGGACATCGTCACCGAGCGGGCGCCCATCTTGAACGCCTGGACGCCGATGTCCTCGGCGGAGTAGGAGGCGCCGACGAGCAGGACCCGCTTGTCCGCCAGGTTCTCGGCGCCGCGGAAGTCGTGGGCGTGCTGGACCGAGCCGGGGAAGGTGTGGATGCCCTCGAACCCGGGCACGTTGGGGAAGCTGAAGTGGCCGGTGGCGACGATGATGCGGTCGAACTCGGAGGTGGTGGTGCGGCCCGAGCGGAGGTTCTCCACGGTCACGGTGAAGTTGTCCTGGTCGCGGTCGTAGTCCACCCAGCGCACGGCCGTGGAGAACTGCACCTGGTCCTTGACCTTCGACCGGCGCACGCGGCCGTCGATGTAGTCCCACAACACTTCGCGCGGTGGGTAGGACGGGATCGGCCGGCCGAAGTGCTCGTCGAAGGTGTACTCGGCGAACTCCAGGGCCTCCTTCGGGCCGTTCGACCACAGGTTGCGGTACATCGAGGAGTGCACCGGCTCGCCGTACTTGTCGATCCCGCTGCGCCAGCTGTAGTTCCACTGGCCGCCCCAGTCGTCCTGCTTCTCGTAGCAGACGATCTCGGGGATCGAGGCGCCCGCGCGCTGCGCGGACTCGAAGGCCCGCAGGGCGGCGATGCCGCTGGGGCCGGCTCCGAAGATGGCGATTCGTTGATTAGACAACTACATTCCTTCCGGCCGCCACCGGCCACTCGTTCGTCTCGGGCAGAGACGTTCGGTGGAGGCGGGGCGTCGGCGGAGGGGTCTCCGCGCGCTCCGGGCCTCGACACCGGACCATCGATCCCGCGTCGCGGCGGCGGTCAGTGCGGCCTGCGGCAACGCGACCGCGGCGCCCGTCGTGGGGCGCCGCAGGGCTCTCACCATAGCAAACGCTTGTCGTGCGCTCCCCGGACGGTCCGTTCGCCCCTCCCCCGGGAGCGGTTCCGGCAATTCGTGGACAATGGTCGGCATGACCCAGTTCGGAGATCTCCTCGGCCCCCCGCCCACCCGTCTGACCGGCGATCCGGAGGCGGAGGACGCCCTCGCCGCGGGCGAGGACCCCCGCACGGTCGCAGCCGACCATCCCGCGGCGTCGATCGCGTGGGCCGAGCTCGCCGAGCGCGCACTCGACGCCGGCGACGCGGTGACCGCGTACGCCTTCGCCCGCACCGGTTACCACCGCGGGCTGGATCAGCTGCGCCGCCACGGCTGGAAGGGCTTCGGCCCGGTGCCGTACGACCACGAGCCGAACCGCGGGTTCCTCCGCGCGGTCGCGGCGCTGGCCCGCGCCGCGCAGTCGATCGGTGAGGAGGACGAGTACATCCGTTGCCTGGACCTGATCAATGAGTCGGACCCGCACGCCGCCGCGCCTCTCGGCCTGGCGTGATCGTCTAGACGCCCGCGCGCTGGGCGTCTACGCCGCGCTGCCGGTTCCGCTGAGGACGCGGACCCGGCGTCTGGCGTACGCGTTCCTGCCGATCCTGCAGTGCGGCCTGGCCGCCGGGATCGCGTGGTACATCGCGTTTGACCTGCTGGGGCACCCCGCGCCGTTCTTCGCGCCCATCGCGGCCGCCATCGCGCTGGGCACCGGGATGGGCCGGCGGGTCCGCCGCGGCATCGAGCTGGTGATCGGCGTCGTGGTGGGCGTCGGCCTGGGGGATCTGCTCATCGCGCAGATCGGCTCCGGCCCGTGGCAGATCGCCGCGGTGGTGGTGCTGGCGATGTCGGCGGCGGTGTTCCTCGACCGGGGCGCGCTCGTGGGGACGCAGGCGGCGTCATCGGCGATCCTCGTGGCCACGATCCTGCCGCCGGGTTCGGCGGGCGGCTACGAGCGGATGGTGGACGCCGCCGTCGGCGGTGTCGTCGCGCTGGTGGCGATGTCGCTCATCCCCGTGCACCCGCTGCGGCGCGCCCGACGCGAGGCGGCGTCACTGCTCGGGGTGGCCTCGTCGGTCCTGGCGGAGGTCGCCGAGGGCCTGGACCGCCGCGACTCCGACCGCATCCGCGAGGCGCTGCAGGACGCCCGCGACACCCAGCCGGCGATCGACGCGGTGGAGGAGCAGCTCGCGGGGGCGCAGGAGTTGGTGCGGATCTCGCCGTTCTACCGTCGGCGCCGTCCGGAGGAGGTGGAGCTGAGCCGGATCCTCAACCCGCTCGACAACGGCATCCGCAACATCCGGGTGCTGGCGCGGCGGGCGATCGTGGCCGTCGACGACCAGGTCGACGTCCCGCCCGCGCTCAGTTCGCTGCTGGCCGCGCTCGCCGACGCGGTGGAGCTGCTCGCCCAGCGGGTGGCCGCCGACCCCGACGCACCCGGTGCCGCGACGGTGCTGCGGGAGTTGCGCGCGGTGTCCGCGCGGGCCAAGCGGGAGCTGGTGATCGGCTCCGGCATGACAGAGATGGTGATGCTCGCCCAGATCCGGTCCATCCTCGTGGACGTGATGCAGGTGGCGGGCCTGAGCAAGATCTCCGCACTGGCCACGCTGCCGCCGACGGTGCGGACGCCGGCCGTGTCGCCGGAGCTGCTCAAGGAGGAGTGGCCGGATTCGCCGGACCGGCCCGCGCCGGAGATGCCGCCGTTCAGGGCGACACGAGCCTCCATGGCTCGGTATGACGGTAGAAGGTCGTCCTCTTGATGGCCCTCCGGCCGGTGACCCCGTCGCGGGTGAGAAGGCCGGCCTCGGTCCCCAGCTGGACCGCGCGGGCAGCGAGCCACGGCCGTCGTCGCAGCCAGCGGGGGCGGGCGGCCGTGGCGACGACGCCGGGCAGGTCCGGCGTCGGGCGGACGGTGAGGGTGTCGATCTCGCCGGAGAAGACCCGGTTGTCGTCGGCGTAGGCCTCGCCCACCAGGTGGCCCCCTTCGGGGCCGCGGACGGTGGCCTCGCCCACGAGCGCGGTCCCGGTGTCGTCGCGCACGAGGGGTACCTCGCGGGCACTGCCCCGGACGCCGAGCTTGGCGGCCTCCGAGCCGGTCGGCAGGCCGTACGCCTTGGTGGCCGGTGTCGGTTCGTCGGCGACGTACGCGATCTCCACGTCGAGATTCTCGGTGCGCATGAGTCGGGTGAGGAGCGCGGCCAGTCCGGCGTCGCTGCCGCACACGACCAGCCGGCGGCGGGTGCCGACCTCCGAGAGCGCGCGCGCGACCTCGTCCTTGGTGGGGGCCGCACTGACCTCGATGCGGGGGTGTTCGCCGAGGACCGTCGGGACCGGCGCGGAGCCGCAGCGGATGACGATCATGACCTCCATCATGACCGCAGCCGCCGGAGGTGGCGAACCTGGGGCAGGATGGAGGTGTGCAAGCACAGGCGCACGACATCGATCGCGGCAGCATCGATCTCAACTGCGACCTCGGGGAGGCCCGCCGCGGCACCCCGAGGTGGGCGGCCTCGCTCGCGCCCCACGCGGGGCCCGATCCCGACGACGCCGCCCTGCTGGCCGTGGTGACCTCCGCCAACGTCGCGTGCGGCTTCCACGCCGGCAACCGGCCCACGATGAACGCGACGGTCGTCGCGGCCGCCGGGCGGGGCGTGGCCGTGGGCGCGCATCCCTCGTACCGCGACGCGGAGAACTTCGGTCGCGTCGATCACGACCTCGGTCGGGAGGAGGTCGCCCGCATCGTGGCGTTCCAGCTGATCGAGCTCGACATGGCCGCGCGACGCCACGGCTCGCGGGTACGTTACGTCAAGCCCCACGGGGCCCTCTACAACCGCATCGTCCACGATCGCGAGCAGGCGGCCGGTGTCGTCGACGCGGTCCTGGCCTACGCCGCGGTCGCCGACGAGGACCCGCTGCCGATCCTCGGCCTGCCCGGTGCGGCGGTCCTGACGGAGGCCGAGAAGGCGGGCGTGCGGGCCGTGACCGAGGCGTTCGCCGACCGCGGGTACCGACCCGACGGCACCCTCGTGCCGCGCGGCGAGCCGGGAGCCGTCATCACCGACGCCGACGAGGTCGCCGCCCGGGTGGTGGCCATGGCCACGGGGCGGGAGATCACGGCCTCGGACGGCTCGCCGGTCGTCGTCGAGGCCGCGTCGATCTGCGTTCACGGGGACACCCCTGGAGCCGTCGACCTGGCGCGCCGGGTGCGGTCGGCTCTCGTGGCCTCCGGCGTGTCGTTGGCGCCGTTCGCGCCGGCGGGGGAGAGATGACGACGACGAGTATCCGCCGCTGTGGAGAGGCCGCGCTGCTGCTCGAGTGTGCGGGTCTGGCAGAGGCGGTGCAGCTCGCCGGGAGGGTTCGCGGGTTGCGGCCGGAGGCCGTCGACGTGGTCGCGGCGGCCCGCACCGTGCTGGTGACCGCGCGGGAGGCCTCGGCGCTGCCCGGGCTGCGGCGGCGGGTCGAGGCCCTCCTCTCCGAGGAGCCGCCGTCCACCCAGAATCCGCTACCCGGGGACCGGATCCGCTACCCCTATGCGGGTAGCGGATCCGGAGGGGGAGTAGCGGATCCTGGGGCCGCGGGCGGGGTCGGGGACGCTGGCGGGGTCGGGGCCGCGGGTGGGGCGGCCGAGGTGATCCTCGACGTCCGCTACGACGGGCCCGACCTGCACGCCGTCGCCGACCTGGCCGGGCTGTCGACCGAGGCGTTCGTGCGGACCCACACGGCGATCGCCTGGCGGGCCGCGTTCGGCGGGTTCGCGCCCGGATTCGCCTACCTCGTGGACGCGCGGGAGCTCGATGCTCGCAACCCGGACGCGCGCGGAGGCGAGCAGCGCGTCCACGCCGAGCCGCGACCCCTGCCGACCGTTCCACGGCTTCCGTCCCCGCGGGCGCGGGTGCCGGCCGGAACGGTGGGCCTGGCGGACCGGTTCTGCGCCGTCTATCCCGGTGCGTCGCCCGGCGGGTGGCAGCTCATCGGCACCACCGACGCCCGGCTCTGGGACGTCGACCGCTCCGACCCGGCCCTGCTGACGCCCGGAACGGTCGTGCGGTTCCGCGACGCCGGCGGCTCCGGCGGCCCCGGTCACCCGGGCGCGGACCGATGAGCCTGCTGGTCCTCCGCGCCGGGCCCGCCGTCCTCCTGCAGGACCTCGGCCGCCCCGGACACGCCGACCTCGGGGTGACCGCCTCCGGGGCCGCCGACCGCGCCGCCGCCGCCACCGCTCTCCGGGCCGTCGGCACCGACCCCGCCGCCGCGGTGCTCGAGGTGCTGCTCGGCGGGCTCAGCGTCCTCACGGACGCCCCCGCGATCGTGGCGGTCACGGGGGCGGACGCCCTGGTCGTCGTCGTCACCCCCGACGGATCCCGACGCACCGCCGCCACCGGCGACGTCCTCCGCCTCGACACCGGGTCCACGCTGGAGATCGGCCGGCCCGTCGCCGGGGTGCGCAGCTACGTGGGCGTGCGCGGGGGGATCGACGTGCCGCCGGTGCTGGGCAGCCGATCCCGTGACACCCTGTCCGGGCTCGGCCCGCCGCCCGTCACCGTCGGGGACGTCCTCGACGTCGGCGACGCGGTCGTGGGCCCGTGGGCGGACGGATGGCAGGCGGCCGTCGGCGGCACCGACGCCCGCCAACCCGTCGACCTCGATGTCATCCCGGGCCCGCGCGACGACCTCTTCCCACCCGAGGCGTGGGACGTCCTCGCGGCGACCGGCCACGTCAGCGGCCACGCCGACCGGGTGGGCGTGCGCATCGACCCCGCCCGGCCCGTACCGCGCCTGTCCAAGGGCGAGATCCCCAGCGAGGGCATGGTGCGCGGCGCCGTCCAGATCCCCGCCGACGGCCGCCCCGTCGTGTTCGGCCCCGACCACCCCGTCACCGGCGGCTACCCCGTGATCGGCGTCCTCACCTCCCACAGCGCCGACCGGATCTCGCAGCTCCTGCCCGGAACGCCCGTGAGACTGCACAGGGCGCGGGGGGTCGGCGACTAGGGTGAGAGCGGTCAGAAGACTAATCTGGAGTGCTGGTGTGCGCGGAATCACGAGAAGGTGTCCGTCCCTCACCGTGTAGACGACTCTTTTCGAGGTGAAAGCGAACCATGCCAGCGATCGTTCTGATCGGCGCCCAGTGGGGCGACGAGGGCAAGGGCAAGGCCACCGACATCCTGGGCGGCCGCGTGGACTACGTGGTCAAGCCCAACGGTGGCAACAACGCCGGCCACACCGTGGTCGTGGGCGGCGAGAAGTACGAACTCAAGCTCCTGCCCGCCGGCATCCTCTCGCCCACCGCAGTACCCGTGATCGGCAACGGCGTGGTGGTGAACCTCGAGGCGCTGTTCGACGAGATCGAGGGGCTGCAGGCCCGCGGCGCCGACACCTCCCGCCTGCGGATCTCCGCCGACGCCCACCTCGTCGCGCCGTACCACCAGGCGCTCGACAAGGTCACCGAACGGTTCCTCGGCAAGAAGGCCATCGGCACCACCGGGCGCGGCATCGGCCCCACCTACGCCGACAAGGTCTCCCGCGTGGGCATCCGCGTGCAGGACGTGTTCGACGAGTCGATCCTGCGACAGAAGATCGAGGGCGCGCTGCACCTCAAGAACCAGATCCTCGTGAAGATCTACAACCGCCGCGCGGTCGAGGTCGAGGAGATGGTCGAGTACTTCCTGTCCTACGCCGACCGCCTGCGGCCTATGGTCTGCGACACCACGCTGATGCTCAACGAGGCCCTCGACCGCGGCCAGTCCGTCCTCATGGAGGGCGGCCAGGCCACCATGCTCGACGTGGACCACGGCACCTACCCGTTCGTCACCTCGTCCAACCCCACCGCCGGCGGCGCGTGCGTCGGCTCCGGGATCGGGCCCACCAAGATCACCCACTCGCTGGGCATCGTCAAGGCGTACACCACCCGCGTGGGCGCCGGGCCGTTCCCCACCGAGCTGTTCGACAAGTGGGGCGAGTACCTGCAGGTCACCGGCGGTGAGGTGGGCGTCAACACCGGCCGCACCCGCCGCTGTGGGTGGTACGACGCCGTGATCGCCCGGTACGCCGCGCGCGTCAACGGCTTCACCGACTACTTCCTCACCAAGCTCGACGTGCTCACCGGCATCGGCGAGATCCCCATCTGTGTGGCCTACGACGTGGACGGCGTCCGGCACGACGAGATGCCCATGACGCAGACCGACTTCCACCACGCCCAGCCGATCTACGAGACCATGCCCGGCTGGGAAGAGGACATCACCGGGGCGCGCGAGTTCGGCGACCTGCCACCCGAGGCCCGCGATTATGTCCTGCGGCTCGAGGAGTTGGCCGGCTGCCACATGTCGTACATCGGCGTGGGGCCCGGCCGCGACCAGAACGTGGTGCGGCGCGACATCCTGGGGTGACCCCGGCGCGCTCGGGGAGCGATGGGAACTGCCACTCGGGTCAGAAGGGCAGGCCCGAGATCTGCGGGAGTTCGAAGGCGCCGCCGGCGATTCCCGCGCTCACGGCCAGAGCAGCCGAGACGCCCAGGCCCGCCAGGAGAATCAGTCCCGCGCCGGGTGACCGGGTTGTCCAGCGAGCCGCCTGTGGACTTGATCGCTCTGTGGCGGTCTTCTGTGGCTACTTCTTGGCGGCGGCGTACTAAATCGGGCGTTCTGCCCGGAGGGATTAAGGCGAGTCGGGCGGCTCTCGGGTGTGCGGTGGGGTCTGCCTCGGCCTTATCAGAGTCCGAATGCTCCGCCGTTGACCAGGATGAAGGCGCCCAGGCCGATCAGGACAATCGGGAACAGGATGTGCTCCCAGCGCTCCAGAACTTCGGCGATCGGTCGGCGGGTGGCGACGAACTTGGCCAGGCCCACCAGTCCCGCCACCAGCACCAGGAACACGACGCAGTAGGCGACTACGGCTCCCGGGCCCACGTTGAGAAAGACGGGGACGTAGACGCCGATGTTGTCTCCGCCGTTGGCGAAGGTCACGCCGGCCACGGTCCACACGGCGACGTTCTTGCCCTCGATCTTTGCGTCGTCGTCATCATCGTCCCCGCGCCAGGCCTGCCATGCGGCCCACAGTCCCAAGCCGAGTGGGATCAGCCCGAAGTAAGGGATGGCCTCCGGGGGCAGGAAGGCCCCCGCGCCCAGGGAGACGAGCACAGCGGCGCCGAGTATGCCGACGAACCCAAGA
>NZ_BCSW01000070.1 GCF_001571065.1 Dietzia cinnamea NBRC 102147 | reverse complement strand
CCCGATTGCCGGACCGAACGTGACCGGAGTCGCGAAAGGCAACCGAACCGCCGCAGCGGCAGAGCCCGCCCCCGCAGCCACCGTCCACCGGCCCGCGCCCGCCCCACCTCGTCGTCGTCGCCCGTAGCACGTCCCCCCGCGCGGCGAGGGAACTCCTCCCACCTGGATTCCCCACAAAGTTCTGACACGCGTCAACACGGGCGTATTCTCACTACCGTGACTACCCGCACCTCGTTCCCCCGTCTCACCTCGCCGGGCCGGATCGGCCCCATGGAGACCCCCAACCGCATCGTTCTGCCGGCCATGGACATGAACGTCTCCGAGGACGGCGAGATCGAGCAGTCGGAGATCGACCACTACGTCGCCCGCGCCAAGGGCGGCGCCGGGCTCATCATCACCGGCGCGTGCGCGATCGCGTTTCCCGTCGGCGCCGCCTCGCTCAAAGAGCCGGGCCTGTCCGACGACCAATTGCTACCTCTGCGTGGCCGAGAACTTCTTTGACGACACCCCCTTCTGCGCGGTGAACCCGGCGCTGGGTAACGAGAAGCTCCTGCCGCTGACTCCCGCGCCTACGCGTGAGCACGTCGTGGTGGTGGGCGCCGGACCCGCCGGGCTCGAGGCCGCGGTGGTCCTCACCGCGCGCGGACACCGCGTGACCGTGCTGGACAAGGCCGATCGGCTGGGCGGCACCATGTGGTTCTCCACCCTCACCACGCCGGACAACGAGCCGCTAATCCGGTTCTTCGATCACGAGACCACGCGGCTCGGGATCGACGTGCGGCTGGGCGCCGAGGCCACCGTCGAGACGATCCGCGCGCTCGGCGCCGACCGGGTGATCGTGGCGACCGGCGCCAAACGCCCCGCCCCGGCCATCCCGGGCGGCGACCTGCCGCACGTGCACACCGGCGACTCGCTGCGCGCGACCATGCTCGGCACCGCCACCGCCGACGAGGCCGGGTTCTTCCTGCGGATGGCCGGGCGGCTGGGCAAGCTGTCGACCATCACCAAGCGGCCCGCGTGGATCCGCAACCTCACCAAGATCGCGCTGCCGATGGGCAAGAACGTCGTGGTGATCGGCGGATCCCTGGTGGGCCTGGAGCTGGCGGAGTTCCTCGCCGAGCGCGGGCGTCGCGTGACCCTGCTGCACGAATCGCAGCAGCTCGGCCTGCCGCTGGCGATGCCGCGCCGGTGGACCGCGGTCCGGCACGCCAAGGAGCACGGCGTGGACATCCAGCGCCGCGTCACGGTCACCCGCATCACCGAGTCGGGCGTGGAGTGGACCGACGCCAAGCGCAACGCCAAGTCCGCTGCGGCCGACATGGTGATCTACGCCGACGGCACCATGGCTGCCGCGCCGTTGGCCGACGAGTTGCGCGCCGCGGGCATCGACTGCGAGGTCGTGGGCGACGCCGGCGAGGTGGGCTACATCCACGGCGCCATCCACTCGGCGTTCAAGGTCGCGTCGGTCGGCTGATCCGGCTGGTCAGCTGCGGAGGTCGCCCGGTTCTGCTGCGGAGGCCGCCCGGTTCGCCGGGCGGCCTTCATCCTCTGAACGAGCCGAACGGCGCAGGTACTTCGTGTACGCCCGGCCAGCGCGGTCACGACCTGCGGGTACCGGGGGAGAGTGTGTCCCAATTCACTTCGACGTTTTCCTTCCGGGGCCGATTGTCAGCTTCTCAAGTGCGGCTGTTTCACGAGCGTGATCGAACTCAATGGCGCGCAGATATGAAGCCACAGTGGCGCGGTATTCACCGGTGGTTATATTCTCGACGATGCGCCTGATGATCACGCGCTTCAATGTGGGCGATGCTCTACGAAAGTCGTGGATCAACCCCTCAACTTCTTCAATTCGGCGTTTCCTGCTATCTACTAGCGCCAGCCTATGGAGACCTATTCGCTCGATCGTCAAGCGTTCCCTCTCCGTTCCATTCTTCGAATGAACGAACGGCCCAAAGAACACGAGGTGGTCGTTGGGCTGGTCTTCGTAAGGGTGTATGAGCGGACACTCAGGGTCGTAGTAGTCTGACTTACCCCGATTGCAGACGGGACAAGCCACGGTCAGGTTTGTCCACCTTACGACCAGGTCCGGTCGATGCTTGCGTGGGAGAATGTGCTCGACATCTCCCGCCGCAGTGACCGCAAGAATGGACTCACAATACGCGCACCGGCCGTCAGTTTCACGTAGCAGCTGCGATCGTATTTCTGGGTGAGCCCACCTCCTAGGGGTGGAGCGGGCTCCCGACTCGACAGCAAGCCGATACTCTGCGGTCCACTCGTCGGATTTAGAGGCCAAAATCGTCGGCTGCTCGAGTTTGGTTAATCGGATCATAGGTCTGATTCTGGCTTCGAGTCATTTGCTTGCTCAAGGTCTACCACCTTTGATATTGCGTCGGGGACGAGGTTTCCGAGCCCGCTCTCCTCAAGTTCCTCTAGTAACTCCTCCAACATCTGAGGGCCCAGAGGTAGTCCAAGAAATCGGTTAACGATCTGCCGATATTTTCGCTCCACCCATAGGGGCGAGGTGGATTCGACGCCTAGGACCTCGGTGAGAGTTGCCTCGGCTGACAGTGCGCGGTCGCGAAAGTCCAGCTCTTGGGAAACCACACGGTTCTCATCTGTGTAGAGCAAGGCGTACACGGCAGATTCTTCTGAAGCTGTGACCACGAAAGGACTGTGGGTGGAGAGTACGAAATTCGCATTTGGAAACGCTGCCATCAAATTCGGAACTAGCGACCGTTGGAGGGAGGGATGTAGATGGTTTTCGGGTTCATCAATGCAGACTGTAAAATGCTCCGCGCCGAATGATTTCAGGTGAATCTGCCATGCCAGTTCGAAAAGTGCTCGCAGTCCGCCGGAGAGACTATCGATAGTGTAATCGCCCCGAGTTGTCTCGACGACAATTTCGGGCGGTCGCGAAGATAGTCGCTTGAACCGAGTCTCAGTTGGGAGAATTTGCCTCAGTACATCTTGGAAGCCATCCCACACGGCTGCGGCAGTGGTGTCTGGGTGCACCGAAGTGTTGCCCTCGCCGTATAGCGCGGCCGCCAATAGTGTTTTTTTCATTTCGTAGATTGATCCACCATCGCGCTCTGTGCCGTAATTGGAGTGGCCTAATGCGCCGCGAAGTTGATTGATGAACGTCTCTAGAATTGTTTCAGGCGGGCTGAATTCTGCAGGAATGCTATCCACCTGGCGGTACGGCGAGATTGCGCGATGGCTTCCAATGTAGAGTCCGGCCACATTCTGCTGCTTAACTAAGCCAATGGAGAACTCTAAAGCGTCCGGGTGGCCGTAGTGTTGTATGAGGGAACTGAGCCCGCCGCGATATCTCAACTCGCCGACGTACTGAGGTTCTTCCAAGTCTTTAGGGTAGTGGGGAGGGGCGTCACGTCGCCGGCGCTCGAGTTCCTGTAGCTCGTCTCGAATCTGGGCTAGTATTTCGTCGTCGAAACCGAGCAGGGCATCTAGGCGTGCCTTTCTGTTTGCTTCGCGAGCTGCTTTCGTCGGGCTCGTGAGAAAACTTGAATGCCAGTTAAAGTGGTTGCCAAGGATCTTGAGGATTGTAGTTTTCCCGGCGCCGTTGGCGCCGGTGATTACCGTAAGGCGACCAGATAAATCGATATCAACATTATCGAACTGCTGAAAATCGAAGACCCGCAACCTGGCGAAGCCCGGAACGTCTTGCGGTTCTGGAGGGTGATGCGCGTCCTGAGGCAAGTAGCTCATTCATCGGAGCTTAGCTCCAATGGAGCCTGGGAACCATGATGAATGTGGAGCTCGACGGCGAATTGGAGGCTCGTAGGTCCGATAGCTCTCGCGGGTCCCCGAGTTGCGCAGTTTCAGTCAAGTGCTGAGGCGGGCTGTTGTTATGGAGTGGCGGGACATGCCGCCCATCCGCGAAGGTGCTGGTTTATTTGCTTAGCGAAAGCGCGGTGCCCATGCCCTCCGCAGCGACCTATAATTCTTGCTGTTCGGGGGCCTCCCTTGCATGGGCTCGTAACCCTGCCGCAACTGACCTCGCCCTGAATGGCCGAAGTTCGCCCGGCGACCCGGGCGGCCTTCGGCGGAGGACCGTCACGCCAGAACAGCGCGGCCCCTCTCGCGATCCGCAGGCCTGCCCAGTGCGCAACGCTCCTTGAGCCCGAGCCGGCAGACCGCCGCTGCCGCAGCCAGGACCACGATCACGCCGAGGATGATCGGCCCGGCGGGGGAGGGCAGCTCCTGAGAGAGGACGAAAGCGCCCATGAGCAGGACAAAGCCCCCGAAGCCCTTGCGGAGCGCCCGCTCCGGCACCACGGAGGTGAGCCGGATGCCGACGAAGGAGCCCGCGATGGCGGCGAGGGTGACGGCGGCGACGAGCGGCCAGTCCAGGCTGACCGACGTGAGGTAGCCGCCGAGACCGGCGAAGGACTTCATCGCGATGACGAGCAGGGACGTGCCCACCGCGGCCGTCATGGGCAGACCCGCCAGGAGGACGAGGGCCGGCACCACGAGGAAGCCGCCGCCCGCACCGACCAGTCCGGTCGCGGCGCCCACGACGAGTCCGTCGAGGAGGATCCGCCAGAGCGGGTGGTGGTGCGTCTGGCTCTGCCCGTCACGGTCCTTGCGTCCCTTGATCATCGCGCCGGCGGTGGCGATCATCATGAGCGCGAAGGCGATCATGAGGAGGGTGCCGGGGATGTAGCCACCGGCCAGACCGCCGAGGAACGCGCCGACCATCCCGGCCGCGCCGAAGATCAGGCCCGTCCGCCATTGGACGTTGCCCTTGCGGGCGTGGCCCGCGAGGCTGACCAGCGAGGTGGCGCCCACGACGAACAGTGAGGTCGCGATGGCCTCGCGGGCGTCGAGCCCACCGATGTAGGTGAGCAGCGGGACCACGAGGATGGACCCGCCCCCGCCGAGCAGGCCCAGGGACAGGCCGACCAGGACGGCCAGGGCCACGACGACGATCGTGGTGATCTCCATGGAGGTGCCTTTCTTCGGCGGGGGCGCCGGGTCGGGGATAGGGCGGCGGGTCAGGAACGGGTCTGCAGCGAGTCCAGGACGGTGCCGAGCCCGGGCTCGGCGGCGGAACGGTTCCACGGCATCGTCGACAGCGCGGCGGCCATGGCGCACGAGTTGCTCGCGGCGGAGTAGGTCAGCCCCGCGCCGATCGCGCCGGCGAGGTAGGCGAACTTCGGCGAGATGAGCTTCGAGGCGGTGACGCCGACCAGGACCAGGGAGCCGGCGACCATGCGGACCTGCCGGTCCATCGCCCAGACGCCCTTGCCGCGGACGACTTCGCCGCCAGCGGCCTCGTAGCCGGCGATCCCGCCGTCGAGCACGGTCACAGAGTCACGGTCCACGCCCACGGCAGCGAGCCGCTCGCATGCCTGGCGGGCGCGGTTGCCGGACTGGCAGATGAGGACGACCTGGCCGGGGAGCCGCGAGGCGAACTCCTCGCCGTGCTCGGCGAGCAACGGTAACGGCACATTGTAGGAGCCGCGGATGTGGACCGAGGCGTACTCGGCGCCGGAGCGCACGTCGACCACGGTGGGCGGGGTGTCGCTGCTCATCGCGTCGCGGAGGTCGGCGGGAGTCATGGTCGGGGTACTGGTGAGAGTGGAGGACACGGGTGGTTCAGACCTTTCGAGGTGAGAAGGAGGTATGGCGGTGGTGCGCCGCCGGTCCCGGGGCCGGACGGGCGGTCCGGCCCCGGCTTGGGTAGGTGTGGTCAGACGGTGGCGAGGTTGCGCTCGGACCAGGCGTTGTAGCTGCCCTCGAGCTCGACGACCCGGTAACCGGCTCGCCGCAGGGCGCTGGCCGTCACCGAGTTGCGGACGCCGCTCTGGCAGTAGGTGACGATCGGCCCGTCGGTCGGCAGTTGCTCGAGGTTCCACAGGACGCGGCCGCCACTGAGTTGCTCGGAGCCCGGGATGTGACCGTCGGTGTGCTCGTTCTTGTTGCGCACGTCCAGCACCATCGCCGCGTCGAATGTGGCGAGGTCGTCGGGCCCGATCATCTCGGGGGTCGTCATCGGCAGCCCGTCGAAGCTGGTCGTGTAGCCGGTGACGGTGTCGATGCCCACCCGGATCATGTGGTCGCGGTACCGCTCGGCGGTCTCCTCGTCCTCGGCGAGGACGACCAGGGGGGTGTCCTCGCGCTCGGGGTCGTAGACCCACGCGCCGTACGAGGCGGCCTTGTCGACGCCGGGGACGTTGAGGGCCCCGGGGACGGTGCCGGCGTGGACCTCGTCCTGGCCGCGGGTGTCGACGACGACGAGGTCGTTCTGCTCGAGCGCCTCGGCCAGCTCTCCGGTGCCGAACCGGCGGAGGGGTGCGAGCGCTCCGAGGATCGCCGGGCCCTCCTTGTTCTGTCGCTTCATGCGGCCGAAGTAGGCGTGCGCGTCAGGTTGGCCCTCGAGCATCTCGGCGATGAAGCCCTGCTCGTCGTCGCGCTCGACGTAGTCGGCCCACCAGGCGAACCGGCGCTCGTAGCCGACGGTGGTCGAGGGGAGCGCGCCGAGGGCCTTGCCGCACGCGCTGCCCGAACCGTGGCCCGGGAACACCTGGACGTGGTCCGGCAGCGAGACGAAAGACTCCTTGAGGCTGCGGAAGATCTGTGAGGCGCCCTCGAAGCGGGTGTCGACTCCGCCCGCGGCCTCGTCGAGCAGGTCCGGCCGGCCGAGGTCGCCGGCAAAGACGAAGTCGCCGGTGAGCATGTAGCCGGGGGAGTCGGCGAACGCTCCGTCGGTGACGAGGAACGACAGGTGCTCGGGCGTGTGGCCCGGGGTGTGGACGGCCTCGACGGTGATGTTGCCCAGCGTGAGCTGGTCGCCGTGGTGCAGCCGCTCGGCCTCGAAGCCGTACTGCCAGTCCTCGCCGCCCTCGCCGGAGACGTAGATGGTCGCCCCGGTCGCCTTCGCCAGTTCGCGGGTGCCGGACAGGTAGTCGGCGTGGATGTGGGTCTCGGTGACGGCGGTGATCGTCATGCCGTGGCGGTCGGCCAGCTCCAGGTACTCGCGGATGTCGCGGCGGGCGTCCACCACCATCGCCTCGTTCTTCGCCTGGCAGCCGATGACGTACCCGGCCTGGGCGAGGTCCTCGTCGTAGATGCGCTCGAGAAGCACGGTGCTCTCCTTGTCGATCGGGGTCCCGGTCTCGGGGTGTGCCCCGAACATACATACCCCCTGGGGTATACGCAACATACGCCCGGGGGTATATTCTGTGGTGACTTCTCGCCGACTACAGGGGGCCCGATGCAACTCGACACAGTCGAACTGACGCCGACACTCAACCGCCTCAAGCGCGCACAGGGCCAGCTCGCCGCCGTCGTGCGCATGATCGAGGACGGTCGCGATTGCAAGGACGTCGTCACCCAGCTCTCGGCGGTGTCCAAGGCTCTGGATCGGGCAGGGTTCGCGATCATCGCCAGCGGCCTCGAGCAGTGCCTGACGAACCCGGACGAGACCCTGGACAAGAAGGACCTGGAGAAGCTGTTCCTCTCCCTGGCCTGATCCGCCGCAGCCCTACACTCCCGAGCCAGAGACACCACAACGCCGTCGAAGAGATATCGAAGGAGTCGGTCATGACCTACACCCGCACTGTCACTGTCGACATGCCCTACGAGCAGGCCATGGAGCGCACGCGCGCGGCCCTGGCGGAGCAGGGCTTCGGCATTCTCACCGAGATCGATGTCAACGCGACGTTCGCCGCCAAGCTGGGTGACGAGGCGGCGGACAATGTGGGCGCCTACACGATTCTCGGAGCCTGCAACCCCGGCCTGGCCAGCAAAGCACTGTCCGCCGAACCGGAGCTCGGTGCCCTGTTGCCGTGCAACGTCGTGGTGCGCCGCGGCAAGGACGCCGAGCAGACGACCATCGAGGCCATCGACCCACAGACCATGGTCCAGCTCAGCGGCAGTCCTCAGATTCGGGAGGTCGCCGACGACGCCGACGCGCGGCTGCGTGCTGCGCTGTCGGCGATCAGCGACGCCGCGTCCGGCAGCTAGCCCGGGCGCGCCGTACCCTCGCCGTGTCGGCGGCCTACTGGTACCCCTCAGCGGCCGGGCGCGGCGGGTACCCTAGGCGCATGACGAGCACCGCCCCGACTCCTGAGTCTCGCGTACTGCGCGAGCTGATCGAGGCGCGTAGTGATGAGTTTCGAGCCCTGCTCGCAAAGTACTCGGCGACCAGGCCGAGACTGTTCGGCTCAGTCGCCCGCGGCACTGCCCATGGCGAAAGCGATATCGACATCGTGGTCGACATGGACCCGGCCGACGGCAATCTTCTGATGCGGGCTTCTGGATTGATGGAGGAAGTCCGAACGCTCTTCGGCCGCGAGAACATCGACATCTTTCCAGCCCAGCTGCTCAAACGTCCGATCTCCGACGCTGCGATCCGCGACTCCGTGGCGATATGACTCGCGAGACCGATCGGCGCATCGGCGACATCCTGCAGGCGATTGATCGCTGCCGGAGGTACGTTGCCAGCCTCGATCATGAGAACATAGATCTCGTATTCATGGCGGAGGACGCCATCGAGCGCAATCTGCAGATTATCGGGGAGGCCGCGAACCACCTGCCTCCTGCGATTAGGGACGCGCATCCGGAAATCGCTTGGCCGCAGATTCGCGGGTTCCGCAACATCCTTGTTCGCCAGTACTTCGGCGTCGAGACCGACGTGGTTCGCGACGTGGTGATGACACACCTGCCTCCACTGGCCGAGGACTTGAGACCTCACGCGCCCGAGCAAGATCGACGCGCCGGCACCGGCCTCGACGCTTGATTCGTCCCACAGAGCCCGCCTCAGACCACGAGCCCGGCCGTGCGCTGGTAGCCGCCGGCGCCAGGATCGAAGGCGCGGTAGTGCTACCAGCTTCCAGAGAAAATGTCGGTCATGTGCGCCTATCGTGAATGCGTGGACATCGCGGAACTTCTGGAGCTCGAGCACCAAGGGTGGTCCTCGTTGTGCGACCGCTCGGGGGCCGACTTCTACGGCCGCCTCATGACTCCCGACGGGGTGATGGTCCTGGCCCACGGTCAAGTACTGGACCGTGCGGAGGTGGTCACCTCCCTCAACGACGCGCTGCCGTGGCGGACCTACGAGATCAGCGACGAGCGCCTCGTCGAGCTCAACGACGACGCGGTCGCGCTGGTCTACACAGGGCGGGCGTCCCGCGGCGACGGCGACGAGTTCCACGCACTGATGTCCACCGTGTACAGGCGCCGTCACGGGCGGTGGCGGTTGGCGCTACCAGCAGACACGCATCCCACCCACCGGGTGATCCTGCGGTGTCAGCAGTCCACGCCCTCAAGTCGTAGGCACGCCGGCGGGAGCTCTTGGTCAGGTCCGTAACCATCGGCCGAGTCCGGGTCGAACGTCGGCCTCGGGTGCGTCCGCCAGTACTCTTCGGCGAACTGCTGGTTGTACGCCTCCTGATCGAAGGTCTGAACGGGCGGCGGCGGGACATAGGTAGCCAGCATCTGGTTCTGACACGTCTGCGTCCACCCGGATGTGCCATCGGTGAAGAACGTCGTACCGGTCTGGTGGTTCGCGGTGCCGCACGACGCGATCTGCTTTCCCAGGCAGTGGGGGCTCTCGTGGCCGGGCGCCCCCTGGTACCCGACGGCCCCGCACGTGTCGGCGGCCGGCTCTGCTGCCGTCGGGCTCGGCGGCGGTTCGCTGGAGCTGGCGGTGGTGGACGTCGATTCGGTGGAGCTGGCTGTCGTCGACGCCTGCACGGTGGTGGTGACGGTAGCCGGCGTGGGCGCCGGATCGTCTGCGCTGCAGGCGGCGAGGAGGAAGATGATCGGGGCGAGAGCGGCGAGTGCCGCAGCGATGCGAGAGTGCATATCGAGCCTCACGAGGAAGCGCGACGCGGTCCGAGAAGGCCCGCTCGACGCCGGGAGAGCCGGCAGCGCGGATCACGCACGCGACGCCCTCGGGGTGAGCCGCGAGCCAGTCGTCGAGAACTCGCGACAGATCCTCCACTCGGCCGTAGGTCACCGGCACCCCGCTGCTGCGCACGGACTCCGGGACGTTGCCGACCCGGGGCTCCGCCGCGCGCTGTACCGGGCGTGGCCGATGATCGACGCGGACGACCTCGTCGGGGACCTGTGGACCGTGCCCGCGTACCTGCGGCTCTTGCCGCAAGCCCCCCTACCAGCTACAAGCTGAGAGTGGGAGGGAGTTCGAGGGCCGTGAGGTCGGCTTCGGCGCACGCCCCCTGAGACAATGGCCCCGTGCCCACTCACCGCGCCACCGACCTCGCCCCGACGACCGTCGAGTGGCGCGAGAACGACACCGACCGCACCGCGGCCTGGCGCTCCGAGAACGGCGCCCCCGCGCCCCGACGCATCGTGGTGATCCACGACGACATCGCCGCGGACAAGGCCCTCAAGCTCATCCGCTCGGGCACCGGACTGTTGTGGCGGGGCGACTTCCACAACGCCCGCCAGCTCATGCGCGCGCTCGACCGGCGCCTGGGCAAGCGCGCGTCGGGGGCGCCGCAGGGCTCCGATCCCGGCGCGATCTTCCACGCCAACCGCAGGGCCCGCGCCGAGCGGGCGACCATCCTGGGACGGATCCTCGTCCCGCTGGAGCCCGACTACTCGATCAGCCTGCGGCGGGCGCCCGACGTGCGCGACGCCTGCGTGCACGCCTATGGCCCGCCGTCCGGCGGCGCCGACGAGGCCGGGACGCGCGGCGGGGAGACGCTGGTCTCGCTGCCCGAGGTGCTGGGCGCGATCAGCGCCTACGAGTGGCACCGCAACGGCATCGAGATCGGGGCGCTGGGCGCGCGCATCCACCCCGCCTACGGCGTGTTCGCCCCCACCCGCGACGAGTACATCGACCTCGTCGCCGACGCGCCGTGGCCCGAAGGCGTCGACCAGCCGGTCGTGTGGGACATCGGCACCGGCACCGGGGTGCTCGCCGCGGTGCTGGCCGGGCGCGGGGCGCGCGCCGTGGTGGCGTCCGATATCAACCCGCGCGCCGTGGAGTGCGCGCGGGACAACGTGCGGCGGCTGGGTTTGGAGGACCGCGTCACCGTTGTGCGCGGTGACCTGTGGCCAGGCGACGACGACGAGGTGGGCGACCGCTCCGCGAGGGCCGACGTCGTGGTGTGCAATCCGCCCTGGATCCCCGGTCGGCCGACCTCGGACCTGGAGCAGGGGATCTACGACCCGGACTCCGACATGCTCCACCGCTTCCTGGCTGAGCTGCCGGAGCACCTCACGCCGCAGGGGGAGGGGTGGCTCATCCTGTCCGACCTCGCCGAGCACCTGGGCCTGCGCACGCGCGACGAGCTGCTCGCGCGAGTCGCCGACGCGGGCCTGACGGTGGTCGGGACGCACGAGACGACGCCTCGGCACTCTCGCGCGGCCGACACCGCCGACCCGCTGCACGCCGCCCGCGCTAAGGAGCGGACTGTCCTGTGGCGGCTGGCCGCGCGGGGCTCCAGTCCGAGCGCCGCAGCGCGCGGGTAGCCCTGATGAGGAACCCGGTCGCAAGCAGGGGCGCGGTGTGCATGCCCGGGGTTCGGCGCGGTGTCCTTTTCAGTTGGCTCAGTCGGGCTGCGTGGTCGAGGCGGCGCCCTCATCGTGCGGGGTCGTGGATGCCGTGGGTGTCGACGTGGCGCTCGTGGGGGTCGCGGCCTCGGAGTCCCGCGATTTCTGCCAAGGCCACCGGCCGGAGATCTCCAGCTCCAGTGACCAGCGGTCTCCTGGAACTCCACGCAGTCTCCT
>NZ_BCSW01000069.1 GCF_001571065.1 Dietzia cinnamea NBRC 102147 | reverse complement strand
AGAACGCGCTTACTTTGTGCTAACGCGCCCCGGTTGCGCGGCCGGGCCGAGAATCGCTGTCGCGCAAGGCGGTTGCAGCACCGGTGCCTCTCGGTACCGTGATGCACACGACGCCGTCCGAGGAGGTTTCATGACCGAACGCACCGTGTCCATTGCCCGACTTTCGCGCAAGAAAATGCCACTGGCCGCCCTCGGTGCATCCGTGCTCCTGTTCGCGTCATGCGGCACCGGGGAGGATTCGCCGGCGGCTCAGGGCGATGTCGAGCCCCGGGAGACCGCGACGACAACCGTGACCGAAGGCGTCGCGGATCGAGGCACCGACGGTGGCGAGGTCTTCGCGGTTGCCGAACTGGTCAACACTGAGGGCGAGGCCCGCGGTACGGCGGAGTTCGCCGAGGCCGGCGGCGGGACGCTCGTCACCGTCGACGCCACCGACCTGACGCCCGGGTTCCACGGCCTCCACATCCATGGCATCGGGCTCTGCGAGCCGGACAGTGAGAACCCCAACGAGCCGGGCGAGCAGGGAGCGTTCCTGTCCGCGGGCGGTCACCTCGCCGGCCCCGACGGCGAAGCGGGCCATCCCGAGCACGCCGGCGACCTCCCACCGCTCTTCGTGACCGAGGACGGGACGGCCCGCATCATGACGCTGACCGACCGACTCGACAGAGACCTGCTCCTGGACGACGACGGCTCGGCCGTGATGATCCACGAGAACTCCGACAATCTCGCCAACATCCCGGAGCGCTACGCGCCCGACGGGCCCGACGAGGAGACCCGCAACGCCGGCGACGGTGGCAGCCGCGTGGCCTGCGGCGTGGTGAGCGAGCAGAACTGATCGGCCGGAGCTCAGCTGCCCGTGCGCCGGCGACCGTCCCGCGGTCACCGGCGCACGGTCCCCGGCGAGCGACTACTTCTGCCGCGGCACCCGGCCCATGAGGTAGAACTCCGGGTTCGGACGCATGTCCGTGGCGTTGGCGAGGCGATTGCTCAGCCCGAACAGCCCGGTGATCGCGGCGATGTCCCACGCGTCCTCGTCGTCCAGGCCGTGCTCGTGCAGGGCGGCGAAGTCGGCGTCGCACAGCTCGTCCGAGCGCAGGTTGACCTTGGTGGCGAAGTCGCAGATCGCCCGCTCCCGAGGGGTCAGATCAGCCTTGCGGTAGTTCACCGCCAGCTGGTCGGCGATCTGCGGAGCCTTCTTGACGATCCGGAGGATCGCCCCGTGGGCTACCACGCAGAACAGGCAGTTGTTCTGCCCGGAGATGGTCACCACGATCATCTCTTTGTCCGCCTTGGACAGGTTGCCCTCGCGCTCCATGAGAGCGTCGTGATAGGCGAAGAACGCCCGCGACTCGGCGGGCCGCCGCCCGAACATCAGGAACACCTCGGGGACGAACCCCGCCTTCTCCTGCTCGGCGAGAATGCGCTCGCGAAGGTCCCCGGGCAGATCAGCGAGTTCGGCGAGGGGATAGCGGTCTGACATGAGGGCCTCCGGGCGTCGAGGGGTGAGGGGTGACCTCAGCGTAGGACGGCCACGCCCTCGTCGCGGGCGATGCCGCAGTCCTGCCCCCGCGGGCCCCCGCCACGTCAGTTGTCGAGGAGCCTGCCCCAGACGTGGACGTGCTCGATCTCCACCCACGCGTTCACGCGCGGCCGGTCGCGGGTGGGGTAGGACTCGCCGGTGTAGTGGCGGGCGAGGGCGTCGATGCCGGACAGGTCCGGGTCGTCGGCGATCTCGGTGACCCGCCCCTGGATGCTCGCATGGGTGTACCAATCCTCGGAGGCGATGACGGACAGCGCCACCCGCGGATCGCGGCGGATGTGCTGCAACCGCACCCGGCCGGCGTCCAGGTTGAGGTGGATCCGGTCGCCGTCGACCAGCCGGTACCACGTGGGCACAGTCACCGGCGAGCCGTCCTTGCGCAGAGTCGCCATCACGCACGGGTTGGGCTCGAGGAGCAGGTCGCGGACATCGTCATCCAGGGGCGTGGCGCTCATACCAGAGAAGTGTGCTGCGTTTCCTCCCGGCTCTCCACCGGTCCGGGCCGCCCGGCCGCCTAAGAGCGTTGCCGCGACCGCCGCTGGGATCCGGGGATTGTTCAGTCCGGGAGGCTCTCTGACACGCCGGGCGTGGCAAGTAGCGTGGCCGACATGACGACCCGCACGGAGCGCCTCGACGGCCTGCCGTTCACCCGCAAGCACCGCAGACTGCTGTTCGGTTCGGGCATCGGCTGGGCGCTCGACGCGATGGACGTGGGGCTGATCTCCTTCGTCATGGCGGCACTCGCCGTCCACTGGTCGCTCACGCCCACCGAGCTGTCGTGGATCGGGTCCATCGGCTTCGTCGGCATGGCCCTGGGCGCCGCGTTCGGCGGACTGCTCGCGGACAGGATCGGCCGCCGGCAGGTCTTCGCAGCGACGCTCCTGGTCTACGGGTTGGCGACCGGAGCGGCGGCCCTGTCGACCGGCGTGGCGATGCTCATCGTCCTGCGCTTCATCGTGGGGCTGGGCCTGGGCGCCGAGCTGCCCGTGGCGTCGACGCTGGTCAGTGAGTTCGCGCCGCGCCGGATCCGCGGACGCGTGGTGGTGATCCTCGAGGGGTTCTGGGCGGTCGGCTGGATCATGGCGGCGCTTATCGGCTACTTCGTGGTGCCGGTCGGCGACGACGGATGGCGCTGGGCGCTCGCCGTGGGCCTGGTCCCGGCCGCGTACGCACTGGTCGTGCGCTTCGGCCTGCCTGAGTCTGTGCGCTACCTCGAGTCGCGGGGCCGCGGCGACGAGGCAGAGCGGATCGTCCGCGAGTACGAGACCTCCGCGGGTGTCACACCCCCGCCCGTCGCCGCGGCTGGCGTCCCCGCGACCGGTCGGTCTGACGCCGAGGCCGCCGCGACCGCGCCGGAGACCGCATCCGCCGCGCCTGCCGAGTCGGGCGAGTCCATCTGGTCCCCGCGCCTGCGTCGCCGCACCGCCGCGTTGTGGATCGTGTGGTTCGGCATCAACTTCAGTTACTACGGCGCCTTCATCTGGCTGCCCAGCCTGCTCGTCTCGCAGGGCTTCGACCTGGTCAAGTCGTTCGGCTACACGCTCATCATCACGCTCGCCCAGCTGCCGGGCTACGCCGTGGCCGCCTGGCTCATCGAGGTGTGGGGGCGGCGGGTCACGCTCGCGGTGTTCCTCGTCGGCTCGGCGGTGTCGGCGGGTCTGTTCGGTCTGGCGGACTCCCCGGCCACGATCATCGCCGCCGGCATGGCGCTGTCGTTCTTCAACCTCGGCGCGTGGGGCGCCCTCTATGCGATCGGCCCCGAGCTCTACCCGACCGCCACCCGCGGGTCCGGCACCGGCGCAGCGGCGGCGTTCGGGCGGATCGCCTCCATCATCGCGCCACTGCTCGTCCCGTTCCTGCTCGATCTGGGCGACACGGTGATGGTCTTCGGTGTGTTCGCGGCGGCCTTCGTCGTCGCCGCCCTGGCGGCCTTCACTCTCCCGGAGCGCAGGGGCGTCGCACTCGAGGACACCTGACCCCGTGCCGGGTCACGGCGCGCCGCGCGGTCACCCGCTGTCGTCGAGAAGACAGTTTCGCCCGTATCGGCCGAGTGGCCTTGTGCCGAACTGTCTTCTCGATGGTCGTCGCGCGCTCCGCTAAGCCAGCCGCCGCCCGAGCTCATCGGGTCGGCGCGGCGTTCAGTCGCGCTTCTCGCGCCTGTCGCCCAGCTCGCGAATCCGCTCCGACGCCGCCCGCAGCCTCTCCTCGCGCGCCTTCTCGTCGGCCTTCTTGAGCTTCTCGTACGTCTTCTCGTCGGAATCGGTGAACCGCAGCGCCAGCCGCGGGATCCCCAGCGTGAGCACCAGCGACGGCCACACGATCCACGCGTACTGCCAGTCCACGACGATCTGCAGGACGAGGAACGTGATGAGCGTCAGCCCGATCACCACGCCGTCCAGCGACTCGACCAGCTTGCCGCGGCGGCGCAGGTCCTCGAGGTCGGCGTCGGCGTCGCGGGTGGCCGGCGTCCGCGCGCCGGTGGGAGCCGGCACGAGAGACGACGGGGACGACGACGAGAGCGCGACCTCCCCGCCGCCCGCCGTGGCCGACTGCACGATCATGCCGTCCACCGACGTCAGCGGCGTCCCGCCCGGCAGGTCGGCGAACGAGTCGCGCAGCTGGGCGAGGGTGCGGGCCGCGGCCACGTCGCCGGACCGGGCGTGGAACTGTGAGTCGTCCAGGCGCCCGGACGCGTAGTGGTCGCCGAGCACGGTGAGGGCGTGCAGCCGTTCGGCGTCGGAGAGCAGCAGGTCGTCGGGCTCGGCCATGCCTTCCAGGCTATGACCGCTGGCGCGCCCGCACCATAGGGGATCGCCCCGATTCGCGGAGGCGGGGTCGTGGATTCCGACGAGTTCGCCGCGGGGGTGTCACGTTTCCGGATGCTCGTGCGTCGACAGGACATGAGCACACCACGGAGCAGGAACGACCAGCGCAAGCAGGTCAGCGCAGGCGCCATGACGTCGATGCTGGCGCTCGAGGCCTATACCCGGGCCCGGGTCTCACGGGACGACAGTCACCTCATCCGCCTGCGCGTCTCGGCGGTCAACGGCTGCCGCTACTGCGCGGCCATGCACCGCCGCGACGCCCGCAAGGACGGGTGGAGCGCCGACCGGATCGCGGCCGCCGAGGACTGGGCCTCCCACACCGACGAGTTCGCGGCGGACGAGCAGGCGGTGCTGCGGTTCGCCGACGCCGTCACCCGCATCGACGGCGAGGAGTCCGTCCCCGACGAGGTGTGGAACGAGGTGGCGCGCTACCGCGGTGAGAGCGGGGCTGGACAGGTGCTGATGGACGTCGTCACCATCAACGCATGGAACCGCATAGCGATCGCCACCCGGAAGGACCCGGGGTCGCTACGCGGGCTGATCCCGAGCGACCTCGAGCCGACCAGGCCGCGATGACCGCGGGCGTCCTCGCCGGAACGGGCGCATCGACAGGCGAGCAGGCCGCCCCGCCCGGCGCGGCCCCGCCCGGCGCTGCCCCGTTCGACCGGGCGGCGCTCGAGCGAATCCGCCGGCGCCTGCTCGGGATCGGCTACCGCATCACCGGCACCTGGGCGGACGCCGAGGACGCCGCTGACGAGGCACTGGCCCGACTCGTGGCGCTCGACCCGGCGGATGCGCCTCGCAACGCCGAGGCGTGGCTGACCACCGTCGCGACCCGACTGTGCCTGGACCGTCTCCGGCGACGGAAGCGCGAGGACTACATCGGGGCGTGGCTGCCCGAACCCGTCGACACCGCGCTGCTGCCGGCCGAGCTGGCCGAGCAGCGGGATCAGCTGCGGATCGCGGTCCTGCTGGCGTACGAGCAGCTCGGACCCGACGAGCGGGCCGCCTTCGTCCTGCGTGAGGCCTATGAACTGCCCTACGCGGAAATAGCCGAGGCGCTGCACGCCGCCGTGCCCACCGTGCGCCAGTGGGTCAGCCGCGCCCGACACAGGCTGCAGACCGACGTGCGCCCGCCCGAGCCCGCGCCGGATGAGCTGATCACGCGGCTGGTGGAGGCCGTGATGTCCGGCGACCTCGAGCAGACGATCGCCGTGCTCACCTCGGACGCGCGGGTCCTGTCGGATAGCAACGGCAAGGTCAACGCCGCCCGGCGCGACATCGTGGGCGCCCGCAAGTGTGCGTACTTCCTGGTCAAGGCGATGGAGCTCGCCGAGGGAGCGGTCGCGCCGGTCGAGGTCAACGGCGAGGTCGCGCTGGCCGTGGTGTCCCGCGGGGTCCTGCGCGTGGTGCAGGTCGGGGTGGTGGACGGCCGTGTGGACCGCCTGTACTTCCACTGCAACCCGGACAAGCTCACGCGCCTGGCCGTTCCCGAGGGATTCGCGGCGGGCGGCTGACTCCGCCCGCCGCGCATCGCCGGTCGTCCGCCGCCTGTCCCCGGGCGCCTCCGGCGAGCGGAGTGTGCCGGGTCTACTCTCTCGACATGGTCTCGACGATCCCGGGCGTCTTGTCCTCGGGCGCACGGGCGGTCCGCGCGTTCACGTACAGCTCACCTGCCCGCTCGGCGCTGCTGGCGTTCGCCGCGGCGATCGTGGTCTTCACGGTGCTGCTGATGATGCCGTGGGCCACCGCCTCCGACGATCCGGCGTACCTGCACGACGCGGTCTTCACCGCCACCTCCGCGGTGTCCGTGACCGGCCTGACGACGGTGGACACCGCGACGCACTGGTCTCCGGCGGGTCAGGTGGTGATCCTCGCGGGCATCCAGGTCGGTGGCCTGGGGATCGTGACGATTTCGTCTCTGCTGGCCCTGTCGGTCACCAGACAGTTCGGCGTCCGCACGCGGCTCCTCGCACAGACGGGGATGTCGGCGGGCGGACTGGGGGAGGTCCGATCGCTGATCACGACGATCGTCGTGTCCTCCGCCCTGGTGGAACTGGTCATCGCGCTGGTCCTCGCACCCCGTCTCATCGCCCACCACGGATCGTTCGGGGACGGGCTCTGGCACGCCGTGTTCTATGCCGTGTCCGCGTTCAACAACGCCGGGTTCGTCCTCGACCCCGGGGGCCTGGCGCCGGTGGCGGACGATCCGGTCGTGTTCTGGGCGCTCATCTGTGCTGTGTTCCTGGGCAGCCTCGGCTTTCCCGTTCTCCTGGTGCTGTGGAAGCACCAGTGGCACCTCGGACGCTGGAATCTCCACACGCGACTCACGGTCGAGGTCAGTGTGCTCCTGATGCTCGTCGGTGCCCTGGGGTTCGCCGCGTTGGAGTGGAGCAACGGTGCGACCCTCGGCGGAGACGGCGTGGCCGACAAGCTGCAGCAGTCGGTGTTCGCCTCGGTGATGATGCGCTCCGGGGGCTTCGCCATCATCGACCCCATCGACACGACCGCGTCGACCATGCTCATCACCGACGCCCTGATGTTCGTGGGGGGCGGTTCGGTCTCGACCGCCGGCGGCGTCAAGGTCACCACCCTGGCCGTCATCTTCCTGGCCTTCCTCGCCGAGGCCCGGGGCCGGGAGGACGCCACGGCACACGGGCGCGCGCTGCCCACCTCGTCGATCCGGGTCGCGGTGTCCGTGGCCGGGATGGGACTCACGCTGGTCGCCGGCTCCGCCCTGGCCCTGATGATCCTCACCGGAGAGGAACTCGGGCGCCCCCTGTTCGAGTCCATCTCCGCCTTCGCCACCTGCGGGTTGAGTTCAGGTCTCAGCGCTGAACTCGAGCCGGCGGGGGTGTACGTTCTGTCCGGGCTGATGTTCGCCGGACGAGTCGGCATCATCACCTTCGCCACCGCGCTGACCATGCGAGCAAAGCGGACCAGGTATCGCCTACCCACAGAGAGGCCGATCATTGGCTGATCGCACCCGCCGCCAGTCCCCAGTCCTCATCATCGGCCTGGGCCGGTTCGGCGTCTCCCTCGCCACCCAACTCGTCGGACAGGGCCGGGAGGTCCTCGCGGTCGAACGCGACCACGGACTCGTCCAGAGATACGCGGACGCCCTGACCCACGTCGTCGAGGCGGACGCCACGGACATCGAGGCGCTACAGCAGCTCGGCGCCCGGGACTTCTCCACCGCAGTCGTGGGAGTGGGCACGTCGATCGAGTCGTCCGTGCTGGTCGCGGTGAACCTCGTCGACCTCGGTATCAACCAGGTCTGGGCCAAGGCGATCAACCAGGCCCACGGGAAGATCCTCACCCGTATCGGCTGCCACCATGTCGTGTTCCCCGAACACGACGCCGGGGTCCGGGTCGCCCACCTCGTGGCCAATCAGATGATGGACTTTATCGAGTTCGACGAGAGCTTCGCCATCGTCAAGATGCGGCCACCGAGGGACGTCATCGGCCACTCGATCGACTACTGCCATCCCCGCAGACGGCACAAGGTCAACATCGTCGGCATCAAGACACCGGGCGGTCCGTTCCAGTACGCGCAGCCGGAGACCATCATCGGCGCAGATGACGTCATCATCGTCTCAGGGCACGTTCGCGACCTCGAACGCTTCGCCGACTACTCCGAGCAGAAGCGGTGAGGGCTCGACCGACGTCCCGGTCGGTCTAGCGGGCCACCCACATGGCCAGCTCGTTGCCGCCCGGCTCGCGGAAGTGGAAGCGGCAGCCACCGGGGAAGTCGATCGGCCCGAAGGTCACCGTGCCGCCGGCCTCTTCGACCCGCTGCCGCGCCTCATCGAGGTCGGCCACGCGGATCACGATCAGCGGGGCAGGGGACTGTTCGTCGATGTCACCCTGGATGCCCACGTCCACGCCGCCTCCCGTGAGGCTGGTGAACGAGGTCCCGTAGACCGTGGGCGACCAGCCGCACACGGTCTCCAGGAACTCGGCGGTCGCGGGCATGGAGGTGCTGGGGAACTCGATTGAAGTGATCTCGAGCGGCGTCCTCTTCTTCACGGTTCAGACGCTACGCGGGCTCACCTTTGGGAGGGAGTGATTTCCCGGCCTCCCACCGCGCGATCAGCTCCGCCGCGGCGGCCCGCGGGTCCGGGGCGGCCATGATCGCCGAGACCACACAGATCCCGTCCAGCTCGGTGGCCGCCAGCCGCGCGACGGTCGCCGGCGTGACCCCGCCGATCCCGACCGCGCGGACACCGCCGGCCGCGCCGCCGACTCCACCGTCCGCCTCGCGAACACCGCCGCCGCCCGAGCGGTGAGCGTGCGCGGCGCGGGCGAGACGGTCCGCCCCCTCCGGCCCGAGCGCGGCGGCGGTGTCGGTCTTGGTCGCCGTGGCCCACACCGGGCTCACCCCGATCACGTCCGGCACCGGCCCCGGGCCCGCCAACGCGGCGCCGAGCTGGGCATCCGACTCGATCGACAGCCCCACCATGAGGTGGTCCGGCATCGCCGAGCGGGCCCGGGCGAACGGTATGTCCCGCTGCCCGACGTGCAGGTGCAGACCCAGCTCGCGCGCGACGTCCAGCCTGTCGTTGACGAACACCGGGACGACCCGGCCCGTCTCGGTGCAGGCCCTCGCAACGGCCTCGGCGACGGCGACGGCGTGGATGGCGAACTCGTCGTCGTCGCCCTCCTTGTCCCGGACCTGGACCACGCCCACCCCGCCGAGCACCGCCTCGTACGCGATCCCCGGCACGGCGTCGCGCCCGCCGCCGAGGTGCGGATCGGTGACCAGGTAGAGCCGCCAGTCGACGCCGGCGCCGCGGTCGCGCTGAGCCTCGCCCACGGCACGGTCGGGCCGCGCGTCGCTCACTCCGCCGTCACCGTGACCAGGCCCGCGATGTCCTCGGGGGTGAGCGTGTGGAGCGCGTCGAGCCACGCCACCGCGAAGCTGCCGGGCCCCGCGGACGTGCGGCCGGCGACCGTCCCCGCGGCCCCGGCGTGGGCGTGGGCGGCGACCACCGCGTCGTGGTCGTTGGCACCGGCCGCGCGCGCCGCCCCGAGGTAGGCCGCGGTGAGCGCGCCCAGAGCGCACCCCGTGCCGATGACTTTCTGCAGCAACGGGTGACCCGACTCGACCCACGTCGCGCGCTCGAGGCCGTCGTGATGTGTGACGACGAGGTCCCGCGGCCCCGTCACCGCCACCACCGCACCGGACCGCGCGGAGAGATCCCGGGCGGCGGGCTCCGCGGCGGCCACCTCCTCGGTCGAGTCGACGCCCCGGCCGCCCGCCCCCGTGCCGGCGAGCGCGATGGTCTCGGAGGCGTTGGCCCGGATCGCGGCCGGACCCGACTCCAGCCACGCCGTGGACAGGCGGGTCCGCAGCACGAGCCCGCCCACCGCGACCGGGTCCAGCACCCACGGGGTCCCGGCCTCGCGGGCGGAGGAGATCGCGGCGTGCATGCCCTCGACCTGCTCGGCGGTCGGATTGCCGACGTTGACGAGCACACCCGAGGCGATCGCGGCGAAGTCGCCGGCCTCGTCGGGGTGATCGACCATCGCGGGCGCCGCGCCCGCGGCGAGCAGCACATCGGCGGTGATCTGACGGACCACCGAGTTGGTCAGGCAGTGCACGAGCGGGCCCGTCTCGCGCATGAGGGACACCAGGCGGGCGACGTCGGCGGGGCTGTCGGCGGCGCCGGCGTCGGCGCGGTCAGCGGCGGTGGGCATGCCCCCAGTGTGCCCCCGACCGGCCGCTACAGGAATAGCGCGCATCCGGTGCCGGTTGTACGGGGCATGACGTCCCCTGATACCGGTGCCCCCGGCGCCCGCGCCCTGCCCCTGTCCGTGATCGACTTCGCGACCGTCCGCCCCGGGCAGACCGTGGGGGAGGCGCTGCAGGACTCGGTCGAACTGGCGCGCAAGGCGGAGGAGCTGGGGTACGAGCGGGTCTGGTACTCCGAACACCACAACATGCCGTCGATCGCCTCGTCGGCGCCGGCGGTGCTCATGGCGCACATCGCCGCGCGGACCGAGCGCATCCGGCTTGGCTCGGGCGGCGTGATGCTGCCCAACCACGCGCCGATCGTGATCGCCGAGCAGTTCGGCACCCTCGCCGAGCTCCACCCCGGCCGCATCGACCTCGGACTGGGACGCGCCCCGGGCACCGACCCGCAGACGCTGCGCGCGCTGCGCCGCGAGCCGTCCGCGGCCGAGAACTTCCCCGACGACGTGCGCGAACTGCAGGCCTTCCTCGGAGATTCGCCGTCCGACTTCGCCCGCACCCGCGGCATCGCCGCCATCCCCGGGCGCGGAACCAAGATCCCGCTGTACATCCTCGGCTCGTCACTGTTCGGCGCGCAGCTCGCCGCCGCCTACGGACTGCCCTACGCGTTCGCCTCCCACTTCGCGCCCGACGCCCTGGAGCAGGCGTCCGCGGTGTACCGCGAGCGGTTCCAGCCCAGCGAGCAGCTGGCCGAGCCGTACATGATCGCCGCGGTCAACGTGGTGGCCGACGACGACGCCGAGCGGGCCGGGCGCGAACTGCAGTGGTACCGCCGCCAGCGGGTCAAGCTCATGGCCGGCCGCGGTCGCGAGTTCAGCGACGAGGAGCTGGACATGATCATGGAGTCCGCCGGCGGCCGCCAGATCCTGCACATGATCTCCTACACCGCGTGCGGCGACGGCGCCGCGGTGCGCGACTACCTCTCCGACTTCGCCCGACGCGCGGGCGCCGACGAGTTGATGATCGCGCCTGTCGGATCGACGGTCGAGCGGATCCACGGGACGCTGGAGGTGTTGCGTCGCGCGTGGGATGACTGATGCGCGCGGCCGGGGCCACTGAACGACGCGCCTGGAGTGGCTGGTGTGGTCGCGTCGCGTGCGCTTGATCACGATACGGCGCCGACCCGGCTCCGAGCCGTAGCCGCGGGCGCCGTGGCGCGCCTACTGTGGGCACATGGCGATCTCCGACGTCGGCGAATACGCCCACCTGAGCCCTGACCAGATCGAGGAGCTCGGGCGGGAACTCGACGCCATCCGCGCCCGGGTCATCCAGTCGCGCGGGGAGCGTGATTACCGGTACATACACTCCGTCATAAAGTTGCAGCGTGGACTGGAATTGGGTGCACGCGCCCTGTTGTACTTCGGTGCGCGCAACCGCACCGTGTGGGTGCTCGGGACCGGCACACTGGCGGTGGCCAAGATCCTCGAGAACATGGAGATCGGCCACAACGTCATGCACGGCCAGTGGGACTGGATGAACGATCCGGAGATCCACTCGACCAACTGGGAATGGGACCTCGTCGGCAGCTCCGCCGACTGGAAGCACACCCACAACCACCTGCACCACAAGTTCACCAACATCGTCGGGATGGACGACGACGTGGGGTTCGGCGTCTTGCGCGTGACCCGCGACGTGCCGTGGGAGCCGAGGTTCCTCGCCAACATGGCGGTCAACGCCGCCCTGATGGCGGGCTTCGAGTGGGGGATCGGCTTGCAGGCCGTCACCCTCAGCGACGCGTTCGACCGGGACGCCGCCCCCGAGGACCGCCGC
>NZ_BCSW01000068.1 GCF_001571065.1 Dietzia cinnamea NBRC 102147 | reverse complement strand
GCCTCAGGGACCGCGAACAACGTCCTCGCCGTCGTCACCAACCCCACCCCCTCGCCGAGCGCCACACCGAACAATGACCACCAATGTCGAACTATAGTTCGATCATACCGGCGCCACACCGAGCGCACAAGGGTTCGAACAAAACCGGACGGCGCGTCGCGCGGCGGGCCGTGACCGCCGCGTCAGGCCAGGCGGGTACCGACCCACTCCGCCAGCACGCGGGCGCAGGCGTCGACGCCCTCGACCCACGTGGTCCCGGCGGATTCGTCGGCGGAGTCCGAGACGTGCTTGACCAACCGGGTGGGCACGCCGAGCATCGCCCCCGCCGCGGCGACCGCGTACCCCTCCATGTCCACCAGGTCGGCGATACCCGCCAGTCGGTCGCGCACCGGCCCGCCGGCGACGAAGCGGTCGCCGGTGGCGAGCACCGGCGCAACCGTGCCACCCGGCGCCGAGGGCTCGGGCGCCTGCTCCGGAGTCACGGCACGGATCGCCGACAGGGCGAGCGGCGGACCGTCGTGACGACCGGTGACCGCGTGCAGCGCGGGGTCGTCGAAGTCGTGCTGGAACACCGTCGCGACCTCGTGTGTGCCCTCCATCCCCGGGTGCAGACCGCCGGCCGTGCCGACGTTGACCAACTCGCGCGGCCGGGCGCCGCCACCGAGGGCGTGCGCGACGGCCACGGCCGCGCGGACCTTGCCCACCCCGGTGACGAGGACGGGGAAGTCGGTGACGAAGTGCCGGGCCTCCTGCTCCAGGGCCACGACGACGAGCGGATGGGCAGGGTCCACGGTCCCGATGAGTTCCACGGCCATACCGTATCCGCGTCTGCGGTGGCGGGTGGCCCGGCGGCGCCTACGGTGGGACACGTCACCACCGCGGCCGGGGCCGCACAGGGCGCCCCGGCACACCAGCGAAGAGGTCGTCCACGATGTCCGTCCACGCCGCCCGCACCCCGCGCCCCGCCCGCGCCACTCACCCCGCCCGGGCACGCCACGCCCGCGCGCTGCTCGCACTCCCTGCCGCCGCGCTGCTCGCCGCGGCCGGATGCACCTCCGGGTCCGACGACCAGGCCGCCGAGCAGACCCCCGCCGAGCAGACCGTCACCGTCACCGAGCAGTCCTCCGCGCCGACCGTCCCCGAGCAGGATCGAGCCGCCGGTGACGCCACCGCCGCACCAGGGCTCGTCGACTGCTCCGGCGAACGCACCGGTGAGGACATCACCGGCGACGTCCGGGTCCTCGACGGGCAGACGTGCATCCTGCGCGACCTGTCGGTCAACGGGGACGTCGACGTGCTCGGTGGCGGTCGCCTCGAGGCGTACAACGTCCGCGTCACAGAGGACATCGACGCCGAGGGCCACATCGCCGTGCTCGTCACCGGCGGCGAGGTGACCGGCTCCGTCGAACTCGAGTATGGGCGCGAAGCCACCCTGGAGAACGTCCGGATCGGCGGCGACGTCGAATCGGAGGAGAACTCCGGCGTGCAGCGCTTCGAGGGCAACACGATCGGCGGGGACCTCGAGTGCGAGGCGAACGACCCGGCCCCGACGGGCGGAGGCAACCAGGTCGCCGGCGAGCGCCAGGGGCAGTGCGCGACCCTGTGACCGGCCGTCCGGCGTGACCGGCGGCCCGGGCGCCGACCGTCAGGCGCCGGGCGGGTCCCACCACCGGCGCTCCCGCGAGCCCAGCGGTAGCCGGGCCACCACCTCGTGACGGGCCCGGCCGTGGGGTCCCTCGCCGAGGAACGAGTCGACGAGGGCGATCTCGGAGACCTCCCACTCGCTGCTGGTGAAGGTGTCGAGCACGCGGAGCCACGCGGTGGCGTCGTCGCGGCCCCCGAGCCTCGCCAGCGTGAGGTGCGGACGGAACCGCGCCCCGTCAGGGACACAGCCGGCGGCGTTGGCAGCCGACCGGGCGCCCGCGGCGAGCGCGTGGAGCGGCCGCCCCTCCGGCTGGTCCACGCCCGCCCACAGGACCTTGGCCCGCTCGACCGACGGAAAGGCCCCGGCCCCCGCCAGGCGCACGCGGAACGGCTCGTGCTTGCGGGCGACCGCCTCCAGGCGCTCGGTGAGTTCGTCGAGGCGCCAGTCGTCGACATCGGGGCAGAACGTCAGCGTGAGGTGCCACTGCGAGGGACTCGTCCACGCCAACCCGGGCCGCGGCTCGAGGAACGTCTCGAGCTGGTCGCGAACCTCCTCCGGCGGCATGACCGCCACGAATATCCGGTGACCCATCAGCCCACAGTGGACCAGCCGCCCGCGAGCCACAACCCCAGCGCCGCGGCGGCGACCGCGGAGAGCATCGTGCCGACCCCGTAGACCACCGCGGTGCCGAATCGCCGCTCGCGGACCAGGCGGACGGTGTCATAACTGGCGGTGGAGAACGTCGTGTACCCACCGAGCACCCCGGTGCCGAGGAGGACCAACGGGAGGGAGCCGTCGACGAGCAGGCCCGTGAGCAGCCCCAGCGCGAGCGACCCGGACACGTTGACCAGGAACGTCCCCAGCGGGAACCGACCCCGCCATCGGGCGGACACCACGCGGTCCAGCGCGTACCTCGCCGCCGCACCCACGCCGCCGCCGAGCGCGACCCACAACATCGTCACGACGGCGTCCCCCGGCGCGCCACCGCGGCCAGCACCATCCCGAGCGCGGTGGCGACAGCGCCCAGCACAAGCGTCACCACGCAGTAGGCCAGCGCCGCCGGACCGTCGCCGGAGCGGGTCAGCGTCGCGACCTGCAGCGCGATGAGGGAGTACGTGGTGAACCCGCCGCAGACGCCGGTGCCGAGGAGCAATCGCGCGCGTTGTCGTCGTCGTCCCCCATCGTGGTTCCGGCCGCCCCCGTCCTCACCGCCCTCCAGGGCGGTGAGCAGCGCGCCCAACAGGAACGCGCCCAGGACGTTGACGGCGAGGGTCGCGGCGAGCGCCGGCGCGAACGCCTCGGTCACGGCGACGCGCGCGGACGTCCCGATCGCGCCGCCGAGCGCGACCCACGCCACCGCGGCGGGGAACCTCACCCGGCCGCCCCACTCACCCGGACAGCCCGGCCTCCAGGGCGGCGTCGAGGCCGTCGCGGTCGCCGGTGACCTCCAGGCCCGCGGCGCCTGAGCGCACGCGCCCCCACAGCAGCAGGGCGAGGGTCTCCGGCGGGCCGGCCACCTCGACCTCCCCGCCGTCCGGGGGCCCCGGCAGTTCCCACTCGAGCGCGCCCAGCGCGCCCGCACCGACCGGCTCGGCGCCCGCCGCGAGGCCGCCCGCCGCAACGCCGTCCGAGGCCGCGTGGGGCACGGCGCGCAGGCGGATCGTCAGCGGCAGCGCGGGCACGCGACCGGCGAAGTGCGGGCGCATCACCGTGCAGAACTCGTCGATGCCGTCGACGGCCACGTCCTCCGACACGGGCGTCGTCGCGGCCGCGCCGTGCAGTGTGGCCTCGACGTCCCAGCGGTGGATCGTGGTCTCGTGCAGCTGCCGCCGGAGCCAGAAGTCGGCGCGGCCGGCGCCGGAGAAGGTCCAGGCGGGCGCGTCGGGGGCGGTGTCGGTGAGGGTCCGGAGCATCTCGTCGGCGATCCGCGCGTACCAGTCGGCGAGGGCGGCCGCGCCGTCCGTGGCCGGCGGCGCCGAGCGCTGCACCGCGCTCATGCCGCGGGTCCGGGCGTCGGGCGTCGCGTCGCAGACCGTCTGACCGGCCCACCAGTTGACGGTGCCCAGGTGCGCGACGAGATCGCGGACGGTCCAGTCCGGGCACGAGGGCACGGCGGCGGCGACGTCCGCAGCACCCGACCCCGAGCCAGCCGACCCCGAGCCAGCCGACCCGTCCCCCGCCAGTGCGAACCGCACCAGCCCGACCCGCGCCTCGAGCGCGTCGAGCATCCCGGCGTGGCTCAGGCCGCCGGTCATACCCGCCTCGCCCTCTCCGAGCCGCCGAGCGAGCCGCGGTCCCCGGAGTCGCCGCCCGGCCCGCGCCGCGTGAAGTCGATCTGCCGCCCCGCGTTGGACACGGCCACGACGGTGCCGGTGGCGAACACGCCGTCGCGGTCGAACAGCGAGGCCGTGCCCACCGCGACGCCCTCGGCGCTGATGTGCTCGTCGGCCTCGATCCCCAGGTCACGCGAGCGCGGCAGGCGCGCCAGCGCCACGGTGAGGTCGGCGTTGATGAAGCCGATCCCCTCGTCGCCCCAGTGCGTCATGAGGCTCGTCGACTCGGCCAGCGTCACCGCGCGCTGGAACGGCGTGGAGTCCTCACCGGTGATGGTGTCGAGCGGCTGCTGCCAGAAGCGTTTCCGCTGGTCATTCTGGTGCAGGCCCATGTCACGGTCCCACGTGACCGGGTTCTCGCCACTGCCGAAAAAGACGTTGGAGCCGGGCTTGTCGGGCTCGTCCGCGGCCCCCGTCGGGGGCTCGACGACCCGCCCCGATCGCCAGATCCGGCCCGGCGGCTGCTCGCCGCGACGCAGCTGGACGAGCGTGGCCCGGGCGACGGCCTTGTCGCCCTGCGTCAGCTCGACGTCGGCCACGCGGATGCGGTTCCCGGCACGGATCTCCTCGGTGCGCGCGACGAGCGGCTCGTTGCGGACCGGGGCGAACAGGTCCACGGTCAGGCGCGCCGGCTGGAAGCCGTCGGCGCCATGCTCGAGCTCCAGGGCGCGCGCGGCCGCCGCCACCACGGCGGGGCCGTTGACCATGCTGTCCGACCACGCGCTGCGCGCGAAGATCGTGGGGAGGTAGGCGCCCGAGTCGTCGAGGGTGAAGAACGCGCGCTCGCTCATCGGGCCACGCCGTCCGTGCCGGTCGCGCCGAGCGTGCGCGCCGTCCCCGCCGAGCCGCCCGCCCACGACCGCAGGATCGCCGCGAGCTGCGTCTCGAAGTACTGCTCGGCGCTGGGCGAGGAGCGCCACACGCTCAGCTCCAGCGAGACCACGCCGTGCAGCGACGCCCAGATGGCGGTCGCGGCCTCGTGCACGTCGGCGGCCCGGAAGACGCCCTCGTCGACCGCCGCGTCCACCACCTCGAGCAGCGGCTCGCGCCACAGCGGCTCGTCGGGGTCACCGGCACCGCGCTCGGCCCCGACCCGCGGCGACCGCGCGGGCTCGCCCACGACGAGGCCGTAGAGCCCCTGGTTCTCGAGCGCCCACAGGCGGTAGGCGCGGCACAGGGACCGGACGTCGCCTTCGACGCTGTCGTGCCGCAGGGCGTCGCGCAGGGCGGCGGCGAGCTGGCTGTCGGCCTCGTGCGCGACCGCGGCGAGCAGTCCGGCCTTGCCGCCGAACATCGTGTAGATCGCCGTGGTGGAGGTGCCCTGGGAGGCGGCCAGGGGCCGCAGTCCGAGCGTCTCCGGGGGCGCGTCGCGGAGCCGCCTGGTGGCCTCGTCGAGGATCCCCCGGCGCAGCGAGTCGTCGTACTGGGCGTGGGTGGAGGCACGCGTCGAGGAAGGGGTCACCCCGGCAGGGTACGACGACGACGACGAGTTCACCGTCATACCGGCGTGGCGTGTCGGCGGGACACCGTGATACGGGCGTCGCGACAGTGCCGTCACGCCGGCTCCGCACCTGCTGAGACAGTGTTACCCGCCCGTCTGCCGGGGCGGCCTAGGCTGGGTCCATGACCACCCTGAGCCGTCATGGCAGCGTCTACGTCCTGCGCTTCTCGGAGCTGATGGACACTGAGCCGACCACCACCGAGCCGACAGCCGAGCCCGGCAATCCCGAGAACGTCTTCTCGCCGGACCTCCTCGACTCGCTCGACGCCGCGCTCGACGAGGTCGAGGCCTCCGAGGGCCCGGCCGCGCTGGTCACCACGGGCGCCGGTCGGTTCTACTCCAACGGGCTCGATCTGGGGGTCGTCGCCTCGGACCCCGCGGGGCTGCCCGCGTACGTGACGCGGGTGCAGCGGCTGTTCGCCCGGGTGCTGCGGCTGGAGCTGCCGACCGTCGCGGCGGTCAACGGTCACGCGTTCGGCGCCGGGGCGATGCTCGCGGTGAGCCACGATCACCGGGTGATGCGGTCTGACCGCGGCTACTGGAACCTTCCCGAGGCGAGGCTGGGGATGCCGTTCCCGGCGGGCATGAACGCGCTCGTGACGACCCGCCTCGGTCACCCGGTGGCGGCCACCGCGATGCTCACCGCCCGCCGCTACCCCGCCGCCGAGGCCGTCTCGGCCGGGATCGCGCACGAGGCCGTCGACGCCGAGTCGGTCCTCGACCGGGCCGTCGCCGTGGCCGCGGAACTGGCCTCGCTGCGCGGGCCGAATTACTCGGGCATCCGCGCCGGTCTCGTCGCGGGGATACTGCCCCATCTGGACGCGCCGGTCGAGCGACTCTGAGCCGCCGGGATGGAATACGCCGCGAACTGACCGGCCGCGGCGTGAATCACGCAAGAGGAAAAGGACCTCAGCCCCCATCAACGGAGCCCATCGCCCGCCCGTCCGGGCGGCCGCGCTCTGCCCACGGCGATCAGTTGGCCGCAGCGTACGCGTCCATGATGTCGGCGGGAATTCGGCCGCGGTCGGAGACCTCATATCCGTTGTTTCGCGCCCATTCACGAATGGCCTTGGTCTCCCCCGACGAGGACGTCTTGCTCGCCGTCCGGCGTGCCGGCTTGGCCTTGGTCGATGTCACGCGGTGGCCGTTCTCGACGTACGGCGCCATGACCTCACGGAACTTCTCGGCGTTCTCATCACTGAGGTCGATCGTGTATTCCTTGCCGTCGAACGCGAACGAAATGGAATTGGCCTCTGTGCCGAGATCCGTTCCGTCGAGGTCGTCGATGTACTGAACCTGGAACTGTTGTGCCATGCGCTTCTTCTCCCTGCTCCGGCTGGCCCTCTTTCGATGACATTATGCACAAACAATTCACAAACCGCACACACTATGTTCGCGAACCGATCGGCGGAAATGTGTGCGGCGCTGACCTTTTAAGTCAGTTCACAGGTGTTCGCCGTGCACTTCCCCGGGGATTTCAGGAGCGGATCGACGCGGAATTCTCGCGATATCTACGGACGATCAGATCGATGATCTCCGGGTGCGCACCCAATGGCGCGGAGGTGATGTCCCCGCCCGCGGCGGCCAGTCGATCGGCGAAGAACCCCGGCGCCAGCAGGTGCGTCGCCACGGCGACCCGACGGTGCCTGTCAGCGCGCAACTGCGAGACCGCCTCGGTGACCGTCGGACTCGCCGCGGACGCGAAACCGGCGGTCACGGGCGTGCGGAGCAGCTCGGCGAGGCGCGCGGCCAGCGCGCGGGTCTCCGCGACCGACGACGCGTCGCTGCTGCCGGCCGCGCCGAGGACGACCGCGTCGGCGCCGAACGCGCCCGTCGCGCCGGCCTCGGCGAGCCGCTGCACGAGCGCCCGGACGAGCTCGGGCTCGGCGCCCAGGTGCGGTGTCTGCACGACGGGGCCGGGCGCCTCGCGGCACGCCTGCCCGACGTCGTGGACGACGTGGAACCCGCGCGCGAGGAAGGCGGGGACCACGACCGTCGGCACGCCGTCCGCGAGGATCTTCCCGGGCCCCGGCTCCTGGACGTCCACCCAGGCGAGTCGGCAGTCCACCCCGACGAGCTGCTTGCGCGCCTCGAGCAGGATCCGGCCCAGCACCCGGCGGCCGGCGGCGGACCGGGTCCCGTGCGCGACCAACAGCAGGCGGGGGCCGGCCGGACCGGACAGGGCTGTCATGTCATCGAGCATGCCGCAATCGGGGTGCGCCGCCGCATCGGCTCGGCGAAACTGGGGGGATGAACAGGCTGGCTCCATGAACAGGCGGCGTACATGAACAAGCGGCGGCGGCCCGAGGTGTCCGTGGCCAACTGGGAGGCCGTGTACGACTTCTACGGGCCCGGTCGGCGGCGGGACTGGTTCACCTACCCGCTGCTGGCGCTCGTCGACGCGATCTACCGGCCGCGGCTGCGGATCCCCGACGAGACGGTCGCGCGGCTGCACCGCCTGCACTCCGACGGCGTGGGCATCGTCGTGGCCGTCAACCACCCGTCCGCGCACGACCCCACCGTGCTCGCGGCGGCCCTGTTCGACCGGCGGATCCGCTTCCTCGCGAGCGGGACCGGGTTGACCAAGGACCCGTTGTTCCGCGGGCCCCTGCGACCGGTCTTCGAGTACACCGGCACGGTGCCCGTGTTCCGGGCCAAGAACTACGAGGGGACGGCGTCCGACATCCACGAGGCCGCCGCCACGCGCCTCATCGGGCTCTGCGTGGACCGGCTCGCGGGCGGGGGCGTCGTGCTCACGTTCGTCGAGGGCACCAACTCCTCCGCCGACGACCTGCGCACGCTGCGGCTCGAGTCGGTGAAGAAGGGCGTCGGCATGATGGTCGCGGGCGCCCGCGAGGCCGGCGCCCCGGTGGCCGTGCTGCCGCTGGGACTCGCCTACCACGGCCGCGAGCACGCGAAGCTGCCCCCGCGACGCGCCGTCGCCGCGGCGGCGCCGATCGTGGTGTGGGACTCCGGGCCGCCGCCGACTGTCGACGAGGTGCGCGCTGCCGTGCGGGACGGCATCGACGAGGCGCTCACGACCGCCTGGGGTTAGACCACGCCCGGGACGACCTCGAAGTCCACCCCGCCGGCCTCGAGCTCGCGGGCCCGATCGGCCAGGGTGGCCGATGCGGCGATCCGCACGACCCCGTGCCCCGCGGCGTACCGTGTCGCCACAAGATCCGCCACGCGGGCGGCGGGCAGGTCGGTGGCGGCTTCGAGCACTTCGACGTCGTCGTCTAGCTCCGCCACCAGTGTGGCGTCGGCCGCGCCGTCCACGACGAGCACGTCGGCGGTGTGGACGAGGCGCCGCGCACGGACGGTGAGCAGGTCGCCGTCGCCGCTGCCGCCGACCAGCGCGACCCACCCGGTGGCCGGGCGGCGGCGCGCACGCAAACCGGCGGGTGCGGTGGCCAGGGAGCGCGCGACGTGGCGTCCCACCCGCACCGAGCGGCGGGGGTCGCCCGAGTCGACGGCGATGCGCACGGTTCCGGTGGGCGTCGCGACGGCCGTGCGCGCGGGCACCCGCGCCGATCCCAACGCGGAGTCCCCGGCGGTGACGCACCAGATCCGCCGTTGCTCGCACAGTGCGGCGACCTCGGCGTCGATCCGGGGGTCGCCGGTGGCGACGTGCACCATCCAGGGACTGTCCAGGTCGGCGGGGGCGAAGGGCCTGGTGACGACGACGAGGTCGTCGCCCGCCCGCTCCGCGAGGTCGGCCATCGCCGGGTCGACGCGCGGAGCCACCACCCGGACGAGGGCGCCTGCCTCGAGGAACGTCGTCGCCCGGCGGGCCGAGACGGGTCCCGCCCCGACGAGCAGCACCTCCCGACCCGCGAGGCCGACGGTGAGCGGCAGCCCGTCCAGCGTGGGTGCCGGCGGGGCCGCCGGCGACAACGCGATGGTCACAGGTGGATGCCGCACTCGGTCTTGGACGAGCCCGCCCAGCGGCCGGACCGCGGGTCGGCACCGGCCTCGACGCGGCGGGTGCAGGGCTCACAGCCGATCGACGGGTACCCGTCGTCGAGGAGCGGGTTGAGCAGGCATCCGTGCTCGGCGGCGTAGTCGTGGACGCGCTCCATGGTCCACGCCACCAGCGGGTTGATCTTGACCATCGAGTGCTTCTCGTCCCACTCGACCATGGCCGCGCCGGCCCGGTGGTCGGTGTCGACGCGGCGCAGGCCGGTGATCCACGCCTCGTACCCGGACAGGGCGGCGTCGAGCGGTTCGACCTTGCGCAGGCGGCAGCACATCTCGGGGTCGGTCTCGTAGGGGCGCGGGCCGAGGGCGGCCTCGTGCTCCTCGCGGGTCGCGGGGCTGCGCACGTCCACCACGTTGAGACCGGGGGTGGCGGCGAGCGCGTCGCGGACGCCGACGGTCTCGGAGAAGTGGTAGCCCGTGTCCAGGAACAGCACGTCCACGCCGGGGGCGTGCTGCGCTGTCATCTCGGGCACGACCGTGTTGGCCATGGAGCACGCCACCGCGAGCGCGTCACCGAAGGTCTCCCCCGCCCAGGCCAGGACCTCCGCCGGGTCGATCTCGGAGTGGTTGCCGTAGAGGCCGCGGTCGTCGAAGCGGCGGCCCGCCTCCTCGGCGATGGCCTTGAGCTCGGCGGTGGTGCGCTTCCGGCCGGGGCCGGGCGTGAGGACGGTGCTGCGGGGCAGCAGTTCCAGGCTCACTGCGGTCATACGAGGACCTCCTCGTCCACCCGGTGCGCCCACTCGGCGAAGGTCTCGCCGCTGGCACCGGTCTCCATGTACTTGCGGATCACGCGTTCGACGTAGTCGGGCAGCTCCGCGGACGGCACGCGCAGGCCGCGGACCGTGCGGCCGAGCCCGCCGGACTCCTGGTCCTCCGACGCCAGCCCGCCGCCCAGGTGGACCTGGAAGCCGGGGGTGTCGCCGTCGAGGAGCTGGCCCTTGAGGCCGATGTCGGCGGTCTGGATGCGGGCGCAGCTGTTGGGGCAGCCGTTGAGGTGGATCGACAGCGGCGTGCGCAGGGGCGCGTCGTCGGCGAAGCGACGCTCGAGCTCGTCGACCAGCGCGGTGGCCGTGTCCTTGGTGTCGACAAAGGCGAGCTTGCAGAACTCGATGCCCGTGCACGCCATGGTGGCGCGACGGAAGGAGCTCGGGCGGGCGTACAGCCCGATCTCGGCGAGGCCCTCGACCAGCTGGTCGACCTTGTCCGGCTCGACGTCCAGCACGAGCAGCTTCTGGTGCGGGGTGAAGCGCACACGGTGCGACCCGGCGGCCTCGGCGAGGTCGGCGACCTGTGCGAGCTTCTCGCCGCCGACGCGGCCGACGGTCGGGGCGGCGCCCACGTAGAAGCGGCCGTCCTTCTGCTCGTAGATGCCCACGTGGTCACCGGAGCCGACGCCACGTTCGGGCGCCGGGCCGTCGGGGAGCTCGCGGCCGAGGTACTCGTCCTGCAGCACCTGGCGGAACTTCTCGGCGCCCCAGTCCTTGATGAGGAACTTCAGCCGGGCGCGGGTGCGCATGCGGCGGTAGCCGTAGTCGCGGAAGATGCCCACCACGCCGGCCCACACCTCCGCCGCCTCCTCCTGGCGGACGAACACGCCGATGCGGGTGGCGAGCTGCGGGTTGGTCGACAGGCCGCCGCCGACCCAGAGGTCGTATCCGGGGCCCAGCTCGGGGTGCTCGACGCCGACCAGCGAGATGTCGTTGATCTCGTGGACCACGTCGAGGCTCGGGTGGCCGGTGATGGCGGACTTGAACTTGCGCGGCAGGTTCGAGAACTCGGGCGTCCCGATGTACTTGGCCTTGATCTCCTCGATCACCGGGGTGGGGTCGAGGATCTCGTTCTCCGCCACACCGGCGACCGGGCTACCGAGGATGACGCGCGGGCAGTCGCCGCACGCCTCGACCGTGTCGATGCCCACGTCCTCGAGCCGCTGCCAGACGGTGGGGACGTCCTCGATCGCGATCCAGTGGTACTGGATGTTCTGCCGGTCGGAGATGTCGGCGGTGCCGCGGGCGAAGTCGGTCGAGATGCTCGCCAGCACGCGCAGCTGGTCGGTGGAGACCGCGCCACCGTCCGTGCGGACGCGCATCATGAAGTACTTGTCCTGCAGCTCGTCGGCCTCGAGCTTCGAGGTCCGGGAGCCGTCGAGGCCCTGCTTGCGCTGCGTGTACAGGCCCCACCAGCGCATACGGCCCGACAAGTCGTCCGACGGGATCGAATCGAAGCCCTCCTTGGAGTACGTGTCCAGGATGCGCTGGCGCACGTTGAGGGCGTCGTCCTCCAGCTTGAACTGCTCGTTGTGGTTGAGCGTGAGCTTGCCGTCGATCTTCCACTGCCCCTGTGGCTTGGCCGCGCGCGCGGGACGAGCGGTACGGGGGGCGGCTGCAGTATCGGTCATGGCGGCGAGGATAGTCAGAACAGACTGGTCTGTCTAACAAGGGTCGCCTAACCGCATCAAGCGTCCGCACCACCGGAAGCCTCCCCGCACGCGTTGCGCTCGGGTCTGCGCCGCCTGAAGAGCGCGCCATC
>NZ_BCSW01000067.1 GCF_001571065.1 Dietzia cinnamea NBRC 102147 | reverse complement strand
CTGAGGCGCTCGAGCACCATCGCCATCCCCTGGCCGCCGCCGACGCACATGGTCTCGACGCCGAACTGCTTGTCCTCGGCCTGCAGGTTGTTGATGAGCGACGCGGTGATGCGGGCGCCGGTCATGCCGAACGGGTGGCCCAGCGCGATGGCGCCACCGTTGACGTTGAGCTTGTCCTCCTCGATGCCGAGCTCACGGGCCGAGCCGAGCACCTGCACGGCGAACGCCTCGTTGATCTCGAACAGGTCGATGTCAGAGATCTGCTTGCCGGCGATCTTCAGGGCGTTCTTGACGGCCTGGATCGGCCCGAGGCCCATGATCTCCGGCGACAGGCCGGACACGCCGGTGGAGACGACGCGCGCGAGCGGGGTGAGACCGAGCTCCTTGGCCTTGGTGTCGGACATGATCACGAGGGCCGCGGCGCCGTCGTTGAGCGGGCAGCAGTTGCCGGCCGCGACGGTGCCGTCGGGACGGAAGACCGGCTTGAGCTGCGAGATCTTCTCGTAGGTGGTGCCGGGGCGCGGGCCGTCGTCAGCGGTGACGACGGTGCCGTCGGGCATGGTCACCGGGGTGATCTCGTTGGCGAAGTGGCCACGCTCGACGGCCTCGACCGCGCGGTTCTGTGACCGCACACCCCAGTGGTCCTGCTCCTCGCGGGTGATGCCGGTGATCTGGGCGACGTTCTCGGCGGTCTGGCCCATCGGGATGTACACGTCCGGCAGGAGGCCCTGGTCACGCGGGTCGGTCCACACGTCGGCGCCACCCTCGGCGCGCTGGGCGGTGCGGGCCTCGGCGTCGGCGAAGATCGGGTTGTGGGTGTTCGGGATGTGGTCCGAGGTGCCGTACTGGAAGTTGGAGACGGTCTCCACACCGGCGGAGATGAACACGTCGCCCTCGCCGGCCTTGATCGCGTGCAGCGCCATCCGGGTGGTCTGCAGCGACGACGAGCAGTAGCGGTTGACGGTAGTGCCGGGGACGGTGTCCATGCCGGCGAGCACCGAGACGACGCGGGCCATGTTGAAGCCCTGCTGGCCGCCGGGCAGACCGTTGCCCAGCATCAGGTCGTCGACCTGGGCGGAGTCGAGCTCGGGCACCTTGGCCAGTGCCGCCTTGACCATCTGGGCGGTGAGGTCATCCGAGCGGATGCCCACGAGGGAACCCTTGTTGGCGCGCCCGATGGGGGAACGGGCGTAAGAGACGATCACGGCTTCCGGCATGGAAGGCTCCTTCGTGTCTGGTGGCTGCTTCGTGTGCGGCAGGTGAGGTTCAGGTCTGGTCGGTCGGTTCGCCCGGGTGGGGGTCGTCCCGGGTGAGGCGTGCCAACCGGAGGATCCGGCTCCGTCGCCGGAGGGTGTCCGCGGCCTCGCGGGCATCCCCCGTGCTCTCCGGATCGGCGTCCACGTCCTCATTATGCAGGAACGCGTTCTCGCCCTCGTCGCCCGTGTCCTCGTGGGTGCGGACGAAGTCGGTGAGGCGTTTGGTGAGGCGGGCGACCACGGACTCACGGTGTTCGGCACGGCCGGAGGCGTCGGCCGGTTCGGCGGCCTCGGCGGCGACGTCCGCGGCCTCGAGTGACGCGGCGGCCTCGGCGGCATCGTGCGGCAGATGCTCCTCGGGCACCTCGTCCCACACGCCCAGCGCCACACAGACCGCGGGCAGCAGCAGGCCGGCGGCGAGCTCGTAGCCGGCCGAGTTGGGGTGGAAGCGGTCGGGGGAGAACAGACTCTCGCCGCGGCGGTGGAACTCGGGGGCCAGGGTCTCGGCCAGCGACACCGGGACGCCCCCGGCCCGGCGGACCTGCACGGCCTGCGCGGCGGCCAGCCGCCGGCTGAGCGTGGCCATGACAGAACGCAGCGGCTGCGGCACCGGCTTGATGATGCCCAGGTCCGGACACGTGCCCACCACGACGTGGGAACCGCCATCACGTAGGGCCTGCACGGCTTCCCCGACGCGGCGTGCCGACGGGCCGATCGCGTTGCGCGAGGTGATGTCGTTGCCGCCGATGAGGATCACGGAGATGTCCGGCCGGCCGTGCGCGACCTGCATCGCCTCGACCTGCCCGGCCAGCCCCTTGGAGGTGGCACCGACGATCGCCTTGATGCTCAACCGGACGTCCCAGCCGGCCTCCTCGGCGAGGCCGCGGGCCAGCAGGACACCCGGTAGTTCGTCCGGTGAGTCGGCGCCCAGCCCGGCGGCCAGCGAGTCGCCGAAGACCATCATGTGGACGTCGCACGTCATGCCCGGCCGCCACGGATCGGGAGACGGCGCCCCCGGGCGGTACAGCCCGTCGCCGTCGTAGGGGCGGGAGGTGGGCTTCGGGATCACCCGACGGGCGATCCTGGCCTGCTGCGCGAGCACCTCGTACGCGCCGCGATACGCGCCGACCGTCCCCACTGCGGCCAGCGCGAGACTCACCACGAGTCGGCGGGCGGGATCATCGGCGTCGCTCATCTGGCGTGTCGTCTCCCTTCCGTGCGGTGGCGGGCGGCGGGTGCACACGCGAGGGCGCGCGCGTGCTCGGCCAACTCGACGATAGCCCGACGGCTGTCGGCGGGGCCGCCCGAGAGGTCGACGGGGTACTCGACGATCGAGATGTCCGTGTGCACGATCCGCCGCGGCTGAGGAGAATCGTCACGCCGCTGGGCGGGATACACCAGGTACGCGCGGTCGACGCCGAGCGCCGTGCAGGCGGCCAGCAGCCGGTAGTGCTCGGCCGCGCGGGTCCGGCGGTCCGTGGGATAGGTCGGTACGAACGTGGCGGCCGGCTCGCCGTCGACCTCGTACACCAAGCCGGTCCGCACGGAGATGTGGTCACCGTCCCCCGCGGGGGCGCGGTGACGGCCGGACGAGGTGTCACCGTCGGCCTCGGTACCGGAGTCCAGATTGACGACGGGGTTGTGCAGCAGCCGCCCGCCCCGCCCGTCGAGGGCGGCGGTCAGCTCGGCCTCCACGTACCGTTCGAACAGCTCCGGCATCTCGGTGACGAACGCCGCCGACGCCGCATGGCCGTCCTCGACCTCCACGGAGATGCGCCGCACGATGCGGTCCGCGAGCGACAGCGCGTCCTGGAACCGGGCGTTGAGCCGGCTCGGCGTCCACGCGGGCACGGGCGCGCCCTGACCGATGAGCGAGGCGTCGGACAACCTGGCGTCGACCATGGCGAGCCGACGGCGGGTCGCGTCGGGCAGCTCGGGCAGGAACTGCAGGCGGTGCGCGGCCGTGCGCAGGATGCGGTTCTCGGCGATGTCCGGCGTGAACTCGGAGTATGTGACCTCGAGCGGGATGGTCATGCCCGGATGGCGGCGGATCTGGTCGCCGAGCCGGATCCTGCCGCGAACGGTGGTCAGCGCCTCGTCGACCCTGCGGTACCCCCGCAGCAGCCCGGCGGCCAACGCCTGGTGCGCCAGCCGGGCCATCGACTCGGCGACGGAGGACCACAGCTCGTCGTCGTCCCGCGCCTGGACGGCCGAGGCCAGGAACGCGTCGTCGGCCGCGTGATCCAGCAGGAAGAACAGCTGCGTCAGCCCGAGGCTCGCGGCCGGCAGGACCCGCACGGACAGGCCCTCGACCCGCACCGACCCCACGGCACCGCTGGGGATGAGCCGCCACGTGTCGCGGCCTGCGGGCAGGACCTCCACCAGCCCGGTCTGCGACAGGTGCTGCGCGCCCTCCCAGCTCAGGGTGACGAGCCTGCCCCGACGGTCGAACTCGTCGAACTCGAGGGACATCAGCTCGGACGCCCCCGGACCCGTCGAGGTCGCGGTCACGCCCGCCCGATCTTGCGGCGCAGCGCCGCCAGGCCGAACCGCTCGTGGACCTCGGCGCGGGTGAGCCGCCCGTAGTAGTGCTCCTCGAGGAGCGGCAGCAGGTCGTACCGCCAGATCGCCTCGAGGCCGCCGGGCTCGGTGGCCTGGTCCTTCATGAAGTACGACGGCCCGATCCGCAGGTCGCGGTCGGAGTCGTCGATCTCCGAGTTGAGCGCCTCGAGCAGCTCCGCCGGCTCGGTCGACGCGCCGCGAGCCTCTAGGTGACGGCGCAGCACACCGGCGACCGGCGGGGTGTCGGGGTGCAGTTCCATGAACGCGAAGCGGCGGCGGATGGCCGCGTCGACCATGGCTATCGAGCGGTCTGCGGTGTTCATCGTGCCGATGATGAACAGGTTGCGCGGCAGCCGGAACGACGTGTCGGGGGAGTACTGGGGCAGGACGGTGCGGTCGCGGTATTCGAGCAGGAAGTACATCTCGCCGAACACGCGCGCGAGGTCGGCGCGGTTCATCTCGTCGATGATGAGAAAGCTCGGGTGCTCCCGGCCCGACTCGGACGTCGCGCGCGCGGCCTGCCGACGCAGCGGGCCGGCCTGTAGCGCGAAGCCCGGCTGACCCGACTCGGTGAGGGTGGGGCGGTAGCCCTCGAAGAAGTCCTCGTAGGCGTAGCTCGGGTGGAACTGCACCAGCTGGACGCGGCTCGGGTCGTCGGGACCGGCGAGGAAACGCGCGAGCTCCTGGGCGAGATAGGTCTTGCCCGTACCGGGAGGGCCGTAGAACACGATCTGTTGACGCTGCTGAAGCGTGTCGACGATCTCCTGCAGCTCCTTGCGCGGCATGTGCAGGCCGTCGGCGAGCTCGTCGGTGACCTCGGGCAGCGTGGGCACCGCGCCCGCGGCGGGGGCCTCCGCGACCTGCGACTCGGCGGAGTGGCGCCCCGGGTGCATGGCCGACAGCAGCGCGTCGAGCCCGTCGGTGAGGTCGACGACCGTGCCGGGCTCGCCGATCAGCTCGGACAGGGGGCTCGGCAGGGACTCGAGATCCAGGGTGACGGAGCTCCACAGCACGGACCGCTCGAGCTGCTGCCCGCCGTCCTCCACGTACCCGAGGTCGTCGGTGAGGGTGCCCAGGTGCAGCTTGGCGTCGGCGACGGTGGCCACCACGTCCTGTGGGCTCATCCGGGACAGGAACGTGTGCAGCTCCGCGGTGAGCTGGAAGCGCGCCTGGTAGTCCAGGTGCGGGTAGCCCTGCTCGACGGCCTGGGAGACCTCGAGCCGGCTGGCGTGGGCGGGGATCCGCGGCAGGTGCGAGGCGGGCAGCGCGATGCGGTTCTGCGCGACCCACTGCCCGGACTGGCCGACTCCGCCCCGGCCGGGCCGCACGAGCCACGCGCGGCGGGAGTGGTCATCGCGGTGCCGCTGCCACTGGTTGGCCACGGAGCCGCGGTACCAGTCCACGGGCTGACCGAGCTGCGCGGACAGCACCTCCGAGATCCGGTGCAGGTCCTGGTCGATGTCGAGCTCGTCGATCCCGGACGGCCCGCCGATGAGGTCGGCGAACGCGTCGCGGATCCGCGTCTTGTGCTCGTGCTTGACGATCGGCTGGAAGTAGCCGGGCCACACCAGGTACTGGAGGCTGTAGCGGATGGCCCGCCAGTCGCCGGGCGTCGAGCGCGCGGCCCGCTGGAACTCCCACGGGTCGGACAGGGCCGCGTCGCGGACGGAGGCGTCGAGCTCGGCCCAGTGGACGATGAACGAGCACAGCCAGCGCAGGTGCTCCCGCATCTGCACGTTGAAGCCCAGGCCGCCGGTCAGCGGGCCCTTCTCGGTGAGGACCTCGTCGAGGTCGGCGGGGATCTCCGGCGCCTCGTCCATCCAGGACAGCACGTCGCGGACGCGGCCCCTCTTGAGGCGCGCGGTGACGGTGCTCAGCGGCAGCTGCTGGATGTACAGCAGCTCGGCGGCCAGCAGCACCACCGGACGCGGGGCGCCTTCGAGCTGGTCGTGCAGCGCCTGCATGACGGGGGAGCGGGTCGACCCGGGCGCCGCCGCCCCGGTCGGGCCCGCCCCGCCGCCGGCGCCGCCCGCGTCGTTCGCGTCGTCCGCGGGGTCGGCGTCCAGGCGGCGGGCGAGCTCCTCAGCGACCTCGGGGGTCCAGGTGTAGAGATCGTCCTCGAAGGGTGACTGGCCGGTCCGGAGTGCCGGACCCAGGACCCTCGCTGCGGCCGCCTCGATCGTCGGGGCAGGGCCGTGGGGCCTGTTCTGGGAACCGTCTGACACGTTTCGAACTCCTGCTACGCCGGCGCTGAGTCGGGCACGTCTGGCCGCCCCGACATTCGTGAAGAACCTACCACCGGGGTCGCCACGGAGCAGGTCAGCTCTGGTACGGCTCCGCGGTCACGACGGTGACGGAGACCTTCTTGCCGTTGGGGGCGGTGTACTCGCGGGTCTCGCCGTTCTTGGCGCCCAGGACGGCCTTGCCGAGCGGCGAGTCGGGCGAGTAGATCTCGAGGTCGTCCTTGCCGGAGCCCTCGCCGCGGGTGCCGATGAGGAAGGTCTCCTTGGTGTCCTCGTCGCCGTTGTAGTACGCGCGGACGACGGAGCCGATGAGCGCGACGCCGGACTCGGTGGGCGTCTCGCCGACCTGGGCGTTGGCCAGCAGGTCGTCGATGGTGCGGATCCGCGCCTCCTCCTGGCCCTGCTGCTCGCGCGCGGCGTGGTAGCCGGCGTTCTCCTTGAGGTCGCCCTCCTCGCGCCGTTCGTTGATCTCGGCGGCGATGACCGGGCGGTTGGCGATCAGCGCCTCCTTCTCGGCCATGAGGCGGTCGTACGAGTCCTGGGTCAGCCAGTGGACCTGGGTGTCGTTCGCCATGAGCGCACTCCAATCTGTTCGCGTGCGTGACTTAATAAAAACACGGCCCCGCGGAACCGGAGCCGTGCTGAAGCGCCAATATTAACACAGTCACCGCCGCGCGAGGGCGGTGGTGGGTCGGGCTCGCAGGCGCTCTACCTGCGCAGGTAGTCCGGGACGTCCTCGCCGCAACCGTAGACGTCGGCGACGAACGCGCGGTCGGTGGTGAACACGGACGCGGTGATCTCGACGGTGCCGTTCTCGGACGGAGGAACGTAGACCTCACGCCGGCCCAGCTCGCCCTTGGACTCCTCCTGAGCCCGGATGATGCAGTAGGCGGGCGTGCCCGGTTCCTCGCGGGTGACGGTGAACGTGAGGTCGACCCGGCCGGAGTCCACGACCTCCACGCCGGTCGCCTCGCCCGAGATGTCGGGCGTCTGGTTGAGGCGGTACATCGTCACCACGCCGGCCACCAGCAGCGCGCCCACGAGCAGGACGAGGAGAACGGCGACGACCTTGCCGGCCACGCCCGAGCCGCGGTCGGCGTCGGCGTACCGGTCGGCGGGCGGCCCTGCGGGGCGCCGCGACGGGGCGTCCGACCTCGGCTCATTCATGGGGGCCAGGGTATCCGGGCGCGTCGGCGAGGACGGTCGGGGGGTCCACCGGGGCACGGGCCGGGGGCACGGCGCGCGGCGACGCCCATAGAATGGTGCGGTCCTCCACCTACTCGAGAAGAACGGCAGGTGCACCCGATGGCCGGTCTGCGGCTGATGGCGGTCCACGCCCACCCTGACGACGAGTCGTCCAAGGGGGCGGCGACCATGGCCAAGTACGTCGCGGAGGGCGTCCACGTGCTGGTCGAGACGTGCACCGGGGGAGAGCGGGGCGACATCCTCAACCCCGCGATGGACCGCCCGGACATCACCGCGAATCTGCCCGCGGTTCGCGTGCGCGAGATGGCGCGCGCCGCCGACATCCTGGGCGTCGACCACCACTGGCTGGGCTACGTGGACTCGGGGCTACCCGAGGGGGACCCGTTACCGCCCCTGCCGGAGGGGTGCTTTGCCCTGGCCGACGACGACGAGGTCACCGAGGCCCTGGTCCGCAGGATCCGCGAGTTCCGGCCACACGTGATGATCACCTACGACGAGAACGGTGGTTATCCCCACCCGGATCATCTGAAGGTGCATTCGGCGTCGATGGCCGCCTACGAGGCCGCCGCGGACCCGGCCCGGTATCCGGACGCTGGCGAGCCGTGGGCCATCGCGAAGGTCTACTACACGCACGGCTTCCCCCGGCGCCGCCTCGAGCTGCTCGACGAGGAGCTGTACGCCCGCGACGGCGTCCGCCACTTCGACGAGTTCCTGTCCCGCTGGAAGGACCGTCCGGACGTGATGGAGCGGGTGACCACCCGGGTGGAGTGCGCGGACTACTTCGAGCAGCGCAACTCGGCCCTGCTGGCGCACGCCACCCAGATCGACCCCAACGGCTGGTTCTTCGCCGCGCCGGTGGAGATGCAGCAGCGGGTGTGGCCGACCGAGGAGTTCGAACTGGCAGCCAGTCGGGTGGGCTTCCCTCAGCTCGGTGAGGGAGAATACGAGACAGACCTCTTCGCGGGAGTCGACCCGTCGGTCGAGCTCCCGGTCGGACCGAGCACGAGTGAGGACGCGCGATGATCACCCTGGGACCGGACGTCCAGATCCTGGCGTACGAGTCGGCGATGATCTTCGCTCAGAACCAGTCGCCCGGCACCCCCGGGTACAACGACAACCCGGTCGGCCCCGAGTTCGGCAAGGCCTCGCCGCTCGGTATCCCCCTCGTACTGCTGCTGCTCATCGCCACGGTCCTGCTCGTGCGCAACATGAACAAGCACATCAAGAACCTGCCGGAGAGCTTCGACGCCGAGAACCCGGCGCCGGACCAGCTCGCCGACGAGGGCACCGACCGCTCTGGTGTGATCGGTGCCCCCGGTAGCGACGAGGTGGGCGACCCGCGCTGACGCCCCGCGGCGTCAGGCGCGCCGGCCGGGTGTCCGGTGCCGCTGCCGGTCTAGCGTCCCAGGAGATCGCCCATCGGGACGAAGTCGCTGAACTCGTCGTCGTCGTCCCGTCGTCCCCGCTTGTCATCCGCGCGCGTCGGCTCGACCGCGCCGGCGGTGACCCCCGCGAACCGCAGCATGTAGTCGCCGAGTTCGGTCCCCACCCGGACGGCCCGCGTCCGCAGTGAGTTCTCGTCGCCCGCGGTGGACACGGCGCCGAAGTCCTCGGCGGCCGCGAACACGGTGGTGGGCACGACGTCGGCCTTGAGGTAGGCGAACATCGGCCGCAGCGCGTAGTCGACCGCCAGCGAGTGCCGCGCCGTCCCGCCCGTCGCGCCCAGCGCCACCGGCACCCCGGCGAGGGTGCCGGGCTCGATGACGTCGAACAGCAACTTGAACAGGCCGGAGAACGACTGGTTGTAGATCGGCGTCACCGCGATCAGCCCGTCCGCGCGGCCGATCGCGTCGATCGCCGCGCTCAGCTTCTCGCCGGGGAAGCGGGTGACCGTCGCGTCGACGACCTCGTGGGCCAGCTCGCGCGCCTCGAGGACCGTCACCTCGACGCGCTGCCCGTGGCGGGCGAGGGCGTCGCGGGTGGCCGAGGTGAGTTGGTCGGCGAGCATCCGCGTGCTGGAGGGCACGGAGGTGCCCGCGGCGACGACGACGAGGTTGAGCGGCCGCTCGTCAGGGGCGGTGTGGTCGGTCAGGTGCTCGGAGGTCACTTGGACTCCTTTCCGGCCGGCGCCTCGGCGAGGCGGGCCTGGGTGCGGCGGCTGCGGGCGAGCGACTCCTGCTGTGCCCGCTGCCCGCCCTCGGCGGTGAGGCCCGTCCAGTTGTCGCCGGTGCCGAAGCGGTAGGCGTCCGAGTAGGCGGGCTCGCCGGCGGCGGCCAGCTCGGCGTCGCGGGCGGCGACCCGCGCGGCGTGGGTGGGGCCGTCCGGCACGTGGGCCGGGCGCAGGGCGTCGAGCTCGCGGCGGAGGGTGGGGACGATCTCGGTGCCCAGGATCTCGATCTGCTCGAGCACCGTCGTGCGCGGCAGGCCGGCGTGGTCGACGAGGAACAGCTGGCGCTGGTAGTCGCCCACGTGCTCGCGCATCGTCATGTAGCGGTCGATGATCTGCTGCGGCGAGCCGACCGTGAGCGGGGTCTGCGCGGTGAAGTCCTCGAGCGACGGGCCGTGGCCGTAGACCGGGGCGTTGTCGAAGTAGGGGCGGAACTCGTTCACAGCGTCCTGGCTGTTGGCGCGGGCGAAGAACTGGCCGCCCAGCCCGACGATCGCCTGATCAGCCGAGCCGTGGCCGTAGTGCTCGTAGCGGCGGCGGTACAGCTCCACCATCTGCTTGGTGTGGTGGATGGGCCAGAAGATGTTGTTGTGGAAGAAGCCGTCGCCGTAGAAGGCGGCCTGCTCGGCGATCTGCGGCGAGCGGATCGAGCCATGCCACACGAACGGGGCGACGCCGTCCAGCGGGCGGGGCGTCGAGGTGAACTGCTGGAGCGGCGTGCGGAACTTGCCCTCCCAGTCCACCACGTCCTCGTGCCACAGGCGGTGCAGGAGCTCGTAGTTCTCGATCGCCAGCGGCAGGCCCTGGCGGATATCCTGCCCGAACCACGGGTACACCGGACCGGTGTTGCCGCGACCCATCGTCAGGTCCACCCGGCCGCCGGCCAGGTGCTGCAGCATGGCGTAGTCCTCGGCGATCTTCACCGGATCGTTGGTCGTGATGAGCGTCGTGGCCGTCGACAGGATGATTTCGCTGGTGCGGCCCGCCACGTAACCCAGCGTGGTGGTGGGGGAGGACGTGACGAACGGGGGGTTGTGGTGCTCACCCAGTGCGAACACGTCCAGGCCCACCTGCTCCGCCAGCGTGGCGTACTCGACTATTGCCTCGAGCCGCTCGTGCTCGGTGGGTATGCGCCCGGTGGTGGGGTCCGGGGTGATGTCGGCGATGCTGAAGATTCCGAACTGCATGGTTGTCCCTCTCGATCTGTTGATGCGCCCAGCGTACGTTGCTGACATGTCAAACAAAAGGGGGCGCAGCCGTATTCCCCCTCACCCGACACTGCCGCCGCCCCTCGCCATGGCGCCTGGCCTGCGCTTCGGTGCGCGCGAGACGCCATGGCGAGGGGCGGCCGCGGGAGCGCGCGGCACGAGCAGTGGCGAGTCACCACGTCCGCGAGCGGCTGCGGCGGTGGCGGGGCGATCGCCGTTCGCAGTGACTCCGGTGAACCCCCGTCGTGGATGCGGCATTCGACGGATTCGTCGCTATCCGCACCGGAGCGATGTCACGATTCGTGGCATCCGGCAGAGGAGGGCCAGTGGCCGAGTGGAATGTCCGGCGGTGGCGTCGCTACGGCCACGACCGCCTTTACGCGTCGACGCCCGGTGGCACCGACCTCGGCTATCTCGACCTCACGACGGGCCGGTACCGCTCCGACGACATGTCTAACCTGCCATTGCTGCGCCGGGCGATCGAGGACCACTTCGCCGCCCAGCGACCGCCGCATCAGGGCCCCGTAACGACCCCGGCCCCGGCGCCTGGCCCGTCGGCGGCTCCTGGCCCGGCGCCGACGCGGTCCCCGGAGCTGGCGCGCACGGACACGCCCGATGCGGTAGTCCATGGCCGGGTTTCGCCGCCTCCGCCTCCGCCTCCTTCGCCGTCGCAGTCGCCGTCGCCGGGCCCGACCGGACCGAGGTGGCACGATCTCGCGGACGTGCGGGCGGGCGCCTCCGCACGCGAACGCGCGGTGGCCGAGCGTGCGGCGCAGGGCACGATTCGCCACCTGTTCGCCCGGCTTGTCGACGCGAGGACCGACGAGCGAGCGTGGCGGATCGGCGCCGACGGCGAGGAGGCGGTCGCCGAGCAGTTGGCCGGGCTGGGCGTGCACTCGCGCGTTCTTCATGCGGTGCGGGTGGGCGATCGCGGCGCGGACATCGATCACGTGGTGGTCGGCCCGGGTGGGGTGTTCACCGTGAACGCGAAGAACCACCCGAAGGCGTCGGTCTGGGTTGGCGGCGACGTCTTCCTGGTGAACGGCCAGCGCCACGCCTATGTTCGCAAGAGCCGTTTCGAGGCGCAGCGGGCGTCCCGGATGCTCGCGGAGCACGTCGGTTTCCCGGTGCCGGTCACGGGCATCATCGCGGTGGTGGGTGCGCGGCGCGGGTTCACGGTGAAGGCTCAGCCGGCGGATGGCGCGGTAGTTGTGGTGCCGCGGCGCGGTATTCGCCGTTTCCTGCAGTCCCGGCCATCGCGATTGGGGCTTCGCGAGATCGACGCGATCCACGAGGTCGCCAGGCGATCGAGTACCTGGCAGCGCTGAGCGCGCCCGGGGCCGGCCGGGATGCGGTCTGGCGGCGTTGGCCTATGACGAGCGATGGCGGCGTTCGACCCC
>NZ_BCSW01000066.1 GCF_001571065.1 Dietzia cinnamea NBRC 102147 | reverse complement strand
CCTCGGCTTCATCGGCATCCTCGGCGCCGCAGTGCTCGTCTCCCTGGGCGCGGGAGCCTTCCTGCCCCCGCAGGCCATCCCTTACTTCGGGCTGATCCCACTCGGCTTGGGACTGTGGGCCGCGTGGCAGGCCTGGCGCGGGGACGATGATGACGACGACGCAAAGATCGAGGGCAAGAACGTCGCCGTGTGGACCGTGGCCGGCGTAACCTTCGCCAACGGCGGCGACAACATCGGCGTCTACGTCCCCGTCTTTCTCAACGTGGGCCCGGGAGCCGTAGTCGCCTACTGCATCGTGTTCCTAGTGCTGGTGGCAGGACTGGTGGGCCTGGCCAAGTTCGTCGCCACCCGCCGACCGATCGCCGAAGTCCTAGAGCGCTGGGAACACATCCTGTTCCCGACAGTCCTGATCGGCCTGGGCGCGTTCATCCTGATCAGCGGCGGAGCATTCGGACTCTGACAGAACCGACGCAAACCCCACCACGCACCCGTGAGCCGCCGACTCGCTCTAATTCTTCCGGCCAGAACGCCCGATTGGTACGTCGCCGCCAAGAAGTAGCCACAGAAGACCGCCACAGAGCGATCAAGTCCACAACTCAACCCTGTGACACAGCGGCGATGGCGGCGCCACCACCGTCCCACACGGGTGTACTCCAAAGAGACGATGAACTGGCGCCTTGGCAAACAAGGGAGGGCTGTGGGGCTGACTTGTCCCTGCGTTGTCCGGTCTGCCAGACGGACGTGAACATCTCCTTGTAAGACTGTCCACCCCGGGGCCGGGAGCGGATGACCGGCGGGGTCGAAGCGGCGGATGCGGGGCCGGCCCGCCGGGCGCCCGGGCGGACATGGCGAGAGCCCCGGACCTCTCTCGAGATCCGGGGCTCTCCCCGTGGCGGTGGCGGTGGGATTTGAACCCACGGTTGGGGGTTACCCAACACAGCATTTCGAGTGCTGCACCTTCGGCCGCTCGGACACGCCACCGCCGATCAGGCTACTGCACGAGGGCCCGCAGAGAAAAATCGGCGCGGGCACACGCTCACTTGTCGTTGCCGGTGAGCTTGCTGGCGGCCTCGTTGGCCTTGTCCTTGAGCTTCTCGGCGCCCTGCTTCAGGCCCGCCGCGCCCTGGTCGGCCTGACCCTCGGCCTGCAGATCACGGTCGCCCGTCGCGGCGCCCGCGGACTCCTTGGCGCGGCCGCCCAGCTCCTCGGCCTTGTTCGAGAACTTGTCTCCCACTCCCATGTGGTACTCCTCTCGATCGCGGCGCCGGGGCCCGGCGCCTCTCGAGATCCACCGTATCCACGCCCGGCCGGGGCCTCCACCGCGTGCGGGTCACGATCGGATCACCGGGCGGGGCGGGCCGGCGTCAGCGTCGGGCGCGGAAGAAGTCCTCGAGAACAGCCGCGCACTCGTCCTCCAGCACGCCGCCGTGCACCTCTGGCCGGTGCACCAGCCGCCGGTCGCGCACGACGTCCCACAGCGAGCCGCAGGCCCCCGTCCGCGGCTCCCACGCCCCGAACACGATCCGGCCCACCCGCGCCGCGACCGCCGCCCCCGCGCACATCGTGCAGGGCTCGAGCGTCACCACGAGGGTGCAGTCGTCCAACCGCCAGCCGTCACCGAGCACCCTCGCGGCCTCGCGCAGCGCGAGCACCTCGGCGTGGGCGAACGGGTCGCCGTCGGTCTCTCGGCGATTGGTGGCGGCGGCCAGCTCGGTGCCGTCCGGGCCGATGACGACCGCGCCGACGGGCACGTCCTCGGGCGGGGTGCCCGCGGCAACGGCCAGCGCGCGGCGCACGAGGGCCTTGTTCGCGCGGTGCACCCTCACGAGTCGGGCAGGTGCCGCTCGATCTCGTCGCCGAACCCCATCCGCTCGGCCACGGACTGCAGCTGCTCGTCGGCGTACAGATCCACCTCGGAGACGATGATCTCCAGCACCCCGGCCGGCAGACCCATGTCCTCGAGGATCGCCATGTCGCCCTCGCCCCAGGGATCGGTGTCCTCGAGCTCCTCGTCGGTCATGTCGGGGACGTCCACGTTGAGCTCGTCGAGCACGTCGGCGGCGAGGTCGTAGTCCAGCGACGCGGTGGCGTCGGAGAGCATGAGCCGCATGCCGGACGGGCCCGGGCGCAGGATCACGAAGAACTCGTGGTCCACGTCCACCAACCCGAACGACGGCCCCTCGGCCCGCAGCGCGCGGACCTGCCGCGCGGCGTCGTCGAGACTCGTCAGCGCGGCGTCGTCCAGGCGCGTGACCTGCCACGATCCGCCGTCCTGCACCACCCCGAGCGCGATGCCGGTCACCGAGTCGTCGTCGGAATCGCGGGCGTGTCGGTCGGAGCTGCTGGCCATGGGCTCAACCGTAGTCTGCTGTGAGAACCTTGTCAGGTGACGGTGACGGCGGACGTGTGCGTGCTCGGGGCGGGTCTGATCGGCGGTTCGCTGATGCGGGCCCTCGGCCCCGAACGGGCCTTCGGATGGAACCGTTCCGCCGCAGGCGCCGAGGCCGCCACCGCCGCGGGTTTCGCCGTCACCACGGACCTGCCCGACACGCTCCGCCGGGCCCGGGAGTCAGATGCCCTCGTCGTCGTCGCCGTCCCCCTCCCCGCCCTCGACGCGGTCCTGGGCGCGGTGGCCGAGCACGCACCGGGCGTCGCCCTCACCGACGTCATCAGCGTCAAGGGGCCCGTCCTGGACGCGGTGCGGCGCCACGGCCTCGGGGCGCGGTTCGTGGGCGGGCACCCCATGGCCGGCACCGCCCACTCCGGCTGGGACGCGGGCGACCCGGACCTGTTCCGCGGCGCCACGTGGCTCGTCGCGGCGGACCCGGGCGCCGACCCCGACACGTGGGCGCGGGTCGCGCGGCTCGCGATGGACAGCGGCGCGCGGATCCTCTCGGCGACGTCGGCCGAACACGACGCGGCGGTCGCCCGGATCTCCCACCTCGGCCACGTCCTGGCGGAGGCGCTCGCGCTGGCCGGCGGGCGGGGCGGGGACCTCGCGCTCGCGCTGGCGGCCGGGTCGTTCCGCGACGGCACCCGCGTGGCGGGGACGGCCCCCGACCTGGTGCGGGCCATCTGCGAGCCCAACCGGGACGCGCTGCTGGACGTGCTGGACGACTGCCTGGCCGACCTGCGGGACGCGCGGGCGTCGCTGGCCGAGCGGGGAACGCTGGGACCGCTCGTCGACGACGGGCACCGCGCGCGGCGCGCCTACGAGGAGGCGCAGGCCGGGGCAGGGGCGGCCGGGGAGCCGGTGGAGGTCACGCCGGGAGCCGCGGGGTGGCTCGAGGAGCTGCGCGCGGCGGGGGCGGCGGGCCGGGAGGTCAGGCCCGGCGGCAGGCCGTTCAGGCCCGGCGACTGAGCCCCGGCACGTCGATGATGACGCCGTCGGCATCAACAGTCGCGCTGGTCGAGGCGGTCGCCGTGAATCCGTGGACCTGCTCGTCGTCGCTGGACAGGGTCACCGTGTCCTCGGTGACGTCGAGCGTCATGGAATCCACCGAGAGCACGCGCTCCTCCGCGGATCCGGGCTGGGCGTGCAGCCCGAGGCGCCGGATCATGACGCTGGCGAAGAACACGCTGTAGGTGACGTCCACGTCGACCACGCCGTCGCCGCCCACGCGGGACCGGGTGCCGCTCGGATCGTCGAGGAGCCAGGCGCCCTCGTCGTCGCAGGCCAGGTCTATGGACCGCTCGTATTCCTCGGTGCTCACCGTCAGCCCGACCCGACGCAGGGCCTGATCCGAGCCGATCTCCGCGTCATATTCGACCGTGAAGGCCACGTGCTCGGGGTGCGCCGCGGAGACGATCCGACCGCGGGCACGCGCGGAATCACCCCTGGGAACGACTCTGACCTGCTCGATCACCCTGCCGGTCTCGGAGATCCACGTGTACATGCAGGGAGCCGAGGCGCGCGGCGCTTCGGGCTGCGAAGAGGGCGTCTGAGAAGCGTTCACACCGACCACGGTAGGAAAATCTTCAGTAAAACGCACATCCGGATCCCCCGCCACCTCAGCGTGGACGCAGGTCCACGCGCGCCCGACGCCAGGGGTACAGCGTCACGTTGCGGGACCGCGGCCACTCCCGCCCGCTGCCGACCGGCTCCAGTCGGTACCTCTCGAGGAGTTGCCGGAGGATGACCTCGCCCTCCATCATCGCGAACGACGCGCCGATGCACCGGCGCGCCCCGCCACCGAACGGCAGCCACTCCGTGGGCGTGGGCACCTCGCCCAGGAACCTCCCGGGGTCGAAGTCGAGGGGCGACGGATAGGTCCCCGGGGAGCGGTGGGCCAGGACGATCGACGGCGACACGGTCACGCCCCGCGGGTAGGTGTGCCCGCCGATCGTGGCCGGCTCCTGCAGCTCCCGCATGACCATGGGCACGACCGGGTGCAGTCGCAGGACCTCCTTGAGCACGGCGTCGAGGTACTCCGACCCGTCCCCGGCGATCTCGGCGACGCAGCGCTCCTGGACCCGCGGATGCCGGGCCAGCTCGAGCACCGACCACGCCATGGCGGTGGCCGTGGTCTCGTGCCCGGCCGCGACAAGGGTCATGAGCTGGTCGCGCAGCTCCGCGTCCGAGAGCCCCTGCGCGTCGGTGGCCGAGGCGCGCACCAGCAGTGCCATGAGGTCCCGCCGCTCCTCGAGCGCCGGGTCGCGCCGGGCGGCCTCGATCTCCTCGCCGAGGAACTCGTGGATGGTCTCGAGGTCGCGCACCTCGCGGCTCCACGGCCACAGCCGGCGCAGCGGACCGATCCCCAGCCCGATCATCACGACCGGCCCCGCGTCGACCGCCCGGGCGACGATCGGTCGCATCCGGTCCAGCCTCGCGGAGTCGGTCACGCCGAACACGACCCGCAGGATCACCTCGAGGGTGAGCTGATTGAGCAGGACGTGCGCGCGGACCCGGCCCGATCGCGGCCACCGGGACAGCTGCTCGGCGGTCACCTCCTCGACGAGCTCGCGGTAGCCGGCGATCTCGCGCCGCCCGAACGCCGGCGCCAGCAGTCGCCGCGCGCGGGCGTGCTCGTCACCGTCCTGAAGCAGGAGCGAGTGGTCGCCCAGGAGGGGACGGAGCAGGTCGTTGCCCTTACCGGCGTGGAAGACCGACGGCGAGCCGGCGAACACGTCTTTGACCTGCGCGGGCTCGGAGACCGCGACGACCTTCCGCCCCCGGGGCATGAGATCGAGCGTGAACGGCACCCCGTACCGGCGGGCCGCCGCGGGGAACACGGCCGCGGGGGCGGCGAGAGCGAGCACCGCCTGCAGGAGGCGGGGCGCCCTCGGGCCCGGCGGGAGCCTGTGTGCGACGTCACTGATCATGCGCCCACCGTACGAGTCGCCCGGGCCGACCGCAGCGGGTTCGCTTCCGCGATCCGCGCGGCCGTGCACCCCTGTGGCACCCGCGGGTCGCCGGACGTTCACCGTGATCGTCACCTCGTCGTCGTCGATCGGGTTTACCCTGGGCCGCATGGCCCTGCTCCCGGTGGACACGGACTCGACGCCCGACGACATCGCCGCCCTCCTCGCCGTGGACGCCGCGGTGCGCGCGGCGGTGGGACTCGAGCACGACCGACCCACCGCCACGGCGCTGCACTGGGCCGGCGCGGAGGGCATGTGGATGGCCCTCCTGCGGCCCGGTGACGGACGCGCCCTGCTGGCCGGATGGCACCACGAGTTCTCCCTCACCGAGGGCAGCGGGCGCGCCGGCGAGGCCGGCACCGACCTCGTGGGCGACGCACCCGGCTGGTGGCGCCGCGGAGTCGAGCACGCGCGGTCCCGCGGGGCGTACCTGGGGTTCCTCTACGGCTGGGACGGGTCGCGCTGGTGGAGACTGGACCAGCCCGTCGACGACGGCTTCGACCCCGAGCTGTTCCCCGTGACGCGGGCGGCGCTGCGCGACATCATCGACGACCTGGCCGATTCCACGCTCCTCGACGACCCCGACCCTGACGCCGTCGAGGCGCTGCTCGACGCCGGGTCCGGACTCACCGCCGCGCACCTCGCCGCGGTCCTCCACGCCCCCGACGGCTGGCCGGAGGTCGACCTCGACGCCGGGGCACGCGCCGCCGACGAGTACCGCTCCACGGTCCTCGCCTGACCCCCCACGGCCCCTCTGACGCCCCCGATTTCTGTCACGATGGTCCGGTGAGAAGACTCGGCTACGTCGCGGCGAGGCGCCTCGGCCTGGAGGTGCTCGGCTGGACGCTCGTCGCCCTGGGCGTCGCCGCGCTGTTCCTGCCCGGCCCCGGACTGCTCATGCTCTTCGCCGGGACCGTCGTGCTCTCGCGGCAGTACGACTGGTTCGACCGGCGGCTCCTCACGATCAAGCGGCTCGCCATGGAGGGCGCCTCACACGGGGTCCAGTCGTGGCCCAGGATCGCCGGCTCGGCGCTCGGCGTGGCCTGGCTGATCGGGCTGGGCATCTTCTGGGGCATCGGGGCGGCGGTGCCGGGATGGTGGCCGTTCTCGCCGGACCTGTGGCTGGTCGGCGGGTGGGGCACCGGTGGCACCCTCATCTTCTCGGGGCTCGTGGCGCTGGCGCTGCTCGTCTACGCCTTCCGGCGGTTCCGGGGCAGCCCGTACGACCACGAGGCCGAGGTGGTCCACGACCGTCAGCGGCGCGAGGAGCGTCGCCGGGCGCGCGCCGCACGACGCCACGCCCGCGCCGAGGTCACGCCAGGCTGAACCGTTCCTCCCCGCCGACCGCGACCAGCCGCTCCTCCCCCGCCACCCGGACGCGGACCGGGGTCGCGTCGATCACGCCATCGCGGTGCCGGATCACCACCTCGTCGCGCGTCACCGTCACGGTGAGCGGGGAGCGCAGGTGGATCACCGAGAACGAGACACCGTCGATCGCCCCCGGCAGGTTCGGCTCCAGGTGGAGCATCCCGCCCTCGGCCCGCATGCCGGCGTAGAAGCGTTGCACGAGGTCGACCGTGCCCGCCATGACCCCCATGTGGATGCCCTCGCGGGTGGTGCCGCCCTGGATGTCGCCCACGTCGCTGCGCAGCGCCACAGTGAACCGCTCCCACGAGGAGTCCGGGTCGAAGCGGGCGAGGACGCCGGCGTGGGTGATGTACGACAGGGTCGACCCGTGCGAGGTCCGGCGGTCGTAGTACTCGATCGTGCGGCGGGCGGCATCCTCGGGGAACTCGTAACCGAGCCGGGTGAAGATGCGGCGCAGCTCGTCGTCACCGAACAGGAAGAACAGCATCACCGCGTCGGCCTGCTTGGCCAGCTTGTAGCGGTCCGGTGTGTCGCCCTCGGCCTTGAGGATCCGGTCGAGGCGCTGGATGTCGCCGTACTTCGCGCGGTAGGCGTCCCAGTCCAGTTCCTCGAGGTCGGCGTAGCCCTCGAACTGGCTGATGATCCCGTCGTGGAACGGCACGAACATCCGGCGGCTCATGTCCTTCCATCGCTCGATCTCCTCGTCGCGGAGCTCCAGCCGGGCGCGGACGGCGTCGGCGCGCGGCGACGGCAGCAGGTCGAGCAGGTTCGCGGCGATGTCGCAGATCCACGCCACGAAGACGTTGGTGTAGGCGTTGTTGCGGAGGCCGCCCTCGGCCGCGCCCGGGTACTTCTCGTGGTACTCGTCCGGGCCCATCACGCCGTGGATCTCGTAGCGTTCCCGGTCGGACGAGTAGTGGGCGGCCGACGACCAGAACCGTGCGATGCCGAGCATCAGCTCCGCGCCGTGGGATTCGAGGAACATCGTGTCCTCGGTGGTGACGACGTATTGCCAGACGTTGTAGAAGATCGCGGCGCTGACGTGCCGCTGGTTGTGGGACAGGTCGACGTCCCACTTCCCCGACATCGGGTTGAGGTGGACCTCCTGGGTCTCCTCGGTGCCGAGCGATCCGCTCTGCCAGGGGAACATGAAGCCGGCGCGCCCGGTGGCCCGGGCGGCGGCGCGCGCCTCGGCCAGGCGACGGTAGCGGTACATGAGCAGACTGCGGGTGACACCCGGCAACCGGTGCGTGAGGAACGGCAGGACGAACAGCTCGTCCCAGAACACGTGGCCGCGGTAGGCCTCGCCGTTGATCCCTCGGGCGGGGACGCCGGCGTCGAGATCGGCGGTGTTGGGCGAACACGTCTGCAGGATGTGGCTGATGTGGACGCGCAGGAGATGCTGGGCCTCGTCGTCGCCGAACACCTGCACGTCGCACGCCTGCCAAAGCCGGTCCCACGACTCGCGGTGGTGCGCGAGGGCGGACTCGAACGACCTCGACCTGGCCACCGAGCGGTGCGCCCGCACGAGCGTGTCGCCCGTCGCGGGGTCGCGCGAGGTGAACAGCGCCACCGACTTCTCCACGGTCACCGGCACCCCGCGCTCGAGGTCGAGGTGCAGCGTCTGTTGGACGTGGTCGGGGGTGCGGAAGTCGGTGCGTGGCACCTCGACCGGCCGGCCGGCGGCGAGGACACAGGTCCGGGCGGCGACGCTGACGGTGACCTCGGACTGGCGGGTCCGGGTCTTGAGCGCCATCACTTCCGGTTCCGGGAACTCCGTTCCGACGGGGTGGAGGTGGGTTCCCTCGAGGTCGCGGTAGCGGGGCACGCCGTCGTTGGTGACGCGCCCGTCGATCGCGCTGACGACCTCGGCGGGCCCGGACCAGTTGAGCGGGGTGAGGGTCCACTCGAGGTAGGCGTGGTGCATCGACGCCATGGAGGTGAACCGGCGGCTGACCAGTTCGGTCTCGCGCCCCTCGCGGTCGCGGAAGCGCAGGTGCCGGGTGAGCACCGCGGCGCGGAGGTCGAGCCGGTGCCGGTAGTCGAAGACCTCCACGTCCGCGAGGCGCAGGACCTCCGCGCCGCCGACGCGGAGTTTCAGCGGCAGCCAGTTGGGCAGGTTGACCAGGTCCTCGTTGTGGACCGGGACACCGCCGAGCAGGGTGGTCGCGCGGTTGTAGAGGCCGTGGACGTAGGTGCCGGGGTAATGGACGTCGTCGGCCTCCTCCCACTCGGCCGCGCCGCGGGTGGCCATGTACCCGTTGCCGGTCGAGGTGAGGGTTTCGCGCAGGCCCTCGTCCCGGGGATCGACGCCGTCGTAGGCGAGGGTGAAGGCGGCGTCGGTATCACCGGCGGTGTCCAGGAGACCGGTGTGCGAGATGGTCACACCTGTGACACAACCACACCCGAGTCGTCGGCGGGCCCGGTTGGCGGTCCGGTTCTCGGGATCGTCACCCCGCCGAGACCCGCCGGCTACGCCGATGGGCTATGATCTAGGTCACAGTCGGGACGGTTCGGGCCGCGCCGCGAACCCCCTTGTCGACCGTCTCGTCGGACACGGGAGTGCACCATGACCGTTCAGCTCATCGAGATCACCGAGGACGTCGCCGACCGCATGCAGATCCTCACCACGCCGACGGCCTGTCAGGTGGAGGACGCACGGATGATCATCGTCGATCTGCTCGGCTCGGCGCCCTCGTGGCCACTGGCCGTTCTGGTCGACCAGGTCTGCATGGCGTACGAGTGCCCGGACGGTGAGCGCCTGATGGTCGATCTGCGCGACCGGGAGGGACTGGCGGACGACCTGCTCCGGGACGAGCCGGCGCTCAAGCGTGTGCGGTGGGTGCGCGCCACGCGGATGGCGCTGCGCGAGCTGACCGACGCGGGAGAGGTCGTGTGGAGCCAGCCGTCGGACGATCCCGACGAGGTCGATCACCCGGAGGTACAGGTGCTGATGTCCGGCGCGGAGCCGCGGGCCTTCCACATCTACGTGGGTGAGCCGCTGCCCGACGGGTCGGTCTCCTTGCGGTAGCGCACGGCCACCGCGAGCATCACCGCGCCGACCGCGATGAACGACAGGACGCGGAACAGGCCCGGCAGCGTGGCGAGGTCCAGCAGGAGCAGCTTCGCCAGCGCGAGCGCGCCCAGGACGAACCCGAGCCGGCGGGCGTCGGCGATGCGGGGGCTCGGGGTGAGGACCAGCCACGCCGCGCAGCAGATCCACAGCACGGTCACCACGAGGTGCGCGGCGAGGAACCCGGTGCGCGCCGCGCCGGTGAGGTCGCCGATCGTCACGCCGGCGGCGACGATCATCACCGAGAAGGTGGCCAGGGCGACGACCGCACCGACCATCGTCACGCGCCCGGCCTCGCGGGGCAGTCGGCGCCGCGCCCACCACGTGACGGCGGCCGCCAACGCAGTGACGGCGAGCGCGGAGACGACGTCCCAGTAGCTGAACTCGCGCACCGCGAGCCGTTCGCTGAGCGCGAGGTGCGGTTCGTTGACGCCCAGGTACACGAGCAGGGCGAGTACGGACGCGGCTCCGGCCACCCAGTGCAGCCACCTGCGGCCCCACAGCCCGGCCGCCGCGACGTACGCCAGCGCGCTGAGGGTGAGGGCGAAGCCGGTCATCTCGCGCCCGCCCAGCTCGACCCAGGTGAGCAGGAGTAGCGCGCTGCCGACGATGCCGGTCACCGCGGACAGGTGCGTGGCGTGACGGTCGCGGTCCGTGCCGCCGGCGCGGTCCGTGCCGGCGGTGCGGCCGGCGAGGACGGCGACGACCAGGTAGGCCGCGGCGAGGAGCAGGCCGTAGGGCCAGCCGGGCCGGAGGAGGTATGTGGCGGGCAGGAGGGCGAGGGGCAGTGCGGTGGGGACGACGACGAGGGCCGCGTTCTCGACGGCGGGGCTCCGGCGGAGTGAGTCGTACCAGGCCACCCCTGCTCCGACGGCGGCGAAGACGAGGGCGGTCGCGATGAGCGCCATCTGTTCGCCGCGGGAGTGGAGGGCGGCCTGCGAGAGGTATCCGGCCAGCAGGATGCCGGGGAGGACGGACCACACGACGCGGACGGCCACCCCCAGGTCGGCGGCGAGGGCGGCGGTGGCGATGCCGACGATCGCGACGAAGACCGGCAGTTCGACGTCCGTGGAGATGAACGGCGCGAGCAGCATCGTGCCCGCGGACACGAGGCACGCCAGCAGCCCCGAGGCCCACCGTTGGGCCAGCGCCATGCCGCCGAGGGCGAGTCCGCCGACGAACATGAACGCGGCCGGGACGGGGATCCACAGGTAGAGGGTGGTCGCGGCGATGATGTCGAGCATCGCGGCGGCGAGTCCGGTTCCGACGAGCGCGAGCGCGCCGGGGTTGACCGGGGTCCCGGCCGTCGGCTCGTGGCGCGCCTGAAGTCGTAGGCCTAGCGCGACGAGGACCACCGCGAGCGCGGCGGCGGCGATCACCCGCGCGATCGGCGGGAAGAGGCCGGCCTGGATGGCGACCACCAGCAGGAAGGCGATGCCGGCGAGCATGACCGACCCGCCGATCGCCGCGATGACGGTGGCGGCGGTGATCCGCGGCGCCCGCCGCGGACGCGCCTCGGCCGGCGGTGCCCACGGCTGCGGCGGCTGCGGCGGCTGCGGCAGCGACTGCGGCGGGCCTGTCGGCCGAGGCGGCGGCGCCGGCTGCCATGCGTGCTCGCGCGCCGGCTGCTGCCACGGTCGGCCCGGGCGCACCCCGTGCGCTGGCGGTTCGGGCGCTGGCGGTCCGGGCGGCTGCCAGGGCGACCCGGGCCGGGCCGCCTGCGCGGCCTGAGCGGGGCCGGCGTGGCGACCGAGCGCGATCAGCCCGGCCCGGACCTCCGCGACCTCCGCGGTGATGCGCCCGAGGCGGGCGTCGAGGTCGGCGAGGGCGCGCTGCAGGTCAGGCTGCTCGGGGTTCACCTCAGAATCATCTCCCGCCCCGGCCCCGGCGTCCATATGTCAGGCCCGGGCCCGGGCGCTACCGCCGTGCGCGCTGAGCCGCCGGTGCCGGACGCGACCGTAGTACGAGGATCACGCCGACGGCACTGACGGCCATCCCCACCACCGCCGGGAGGGTGATCGGGACACCGAACATGAGCCACACCCAGACCATGGTCGTGGGCGGAGTGAGGTACAGCAGGACGCTGGCCACGGTGGCGCCGCGAGTGCGGGTGACGAAGACGAAGAGGACGTATCCGCACAGCGTGGACAGGAATACCAGCCAGGCCACTGCCGTCCAGAAGTCGGTTTCCGCCTCGGGCGCAGCCTGACCGGTCAGCACCGCTGCGACCATCAGGACCACACCCGCGACGACGGACTGCATGGTGATGGACTGCAGCAGTGTCTCGGTGGGGCGCAGGCGCTGGGTGAGGACCGTGCCCGTGGCCAGGCTGAGCATGCCCGCGGCCGGGAACAGGTACGCCCACCACGGTGCGGTCCCCGCGTCCAGGCCGCCGGAGACGACCACCACCACGCCCGCCAGTCCGAGGGCCATACCGATCCACATGCCGGCCGTTGTGCGTTCGCCGAGCACGCGACCGGCGACGGTGGCCACGAGCAGCGGCTGGAGCGCGGCGATGAGGGCCGCGGTGCCGCCGTCGACGCCGCGCGCGACCCCCTCGAAGATCATGAACAGGAACACGGCCTGGCTGAACAGGCCGAGGGCGGCCTGCCGGGTCCACGACGCACGGTCGTCCAGCCGCACCCGCAGCACGAGGCAGACGCTCACCAGCAGAACGCCGAGGATCGAGAACCGCCAGGCCAGCAGCTGCAGCGGTGTGCCGCCGGCGCGGGTGCCGAGCTCCGCGCCGACGTAGCCGGAACTCCACATGAGCACCAGCGCCACCGACGCCAGATGGCCGCCGTTCCGGCGGAGCGCCTGACGCGCGGACTCGGGCATCGTCACACCTTATGAAGCAGCCGCCCTCGCCGTCGTCGACCCGCTTCACACCACCCCCTCACGCGAGGGGGACAGGCCGAGCCGACGCACAGCGATGCCCGCGCGGGGTGTGACACGATCAGCCGGTACTCCTCACGCCGGACAGGGGCCGCGATGCGCACTCGACTCGTCACCACCGTCGGCGCGGGACTGGCGGCGACCGGACTGCTCGTGGCATGCGGCAGTGGCAGCGGCGATTCCCTCCGACCGCCACCGACGCCGGAAGCCACCGTCGAGAGTTCGGTTTCGTCCGACGCCCAGCAGGAGCCGGCCGCCCCGGAGAGCGTGATCGTGTGCCAACCGGGGATGGTCGACACCGCCTCGACCGCCGACGACGTCCCCGCGTGGCCAGGCCCCCCGCCGGCGGAATTCGAGTTGCCGGCACCTACACCTGCCCCGCGCGGCTGCGGAATGCTCACCGGCCCGCAGGCGCGAACCGTCTACGAGGCGGCGCTTGCTCACCCGGCCGCTCTTCTGGAAGAAGGGCACCTCGAAAGCGACGACGACCTGAGCGACACCAGTGATGCGCTGTGGGGGCTCGACGGCATGGTGGTGTGGATCGTCGTCGAGCCACAGTGGTGATTCCGACGGCGGTGACCCGGCCCGGTCACACGCCGGCCGGCCCGTCGAGGTGCTTTTCACGCACGCCGGAAGCGCCGCCGCGGCGTGTCAGGCGGGGCGGGTGTGGGGGCC
>NZ_BCSW01000065.1 GCF_001571065.1 Dietzia cinnamea NBRC 102147 | reverse complement strand
CCCACCGCCCTTCTAGACGGCGCCGGCCGTCAGCGCGCGACGAAAAGCGCCGGGGCCCGACGTCGCGGACAGCGACGCCGGGCCCCGGCGGAAGACGATCAGAAGGTCAGTGCTTCTCGCGACCCCAGTGGTACTCGAACACCAGACCGGAGGCGCAGAAGATCACGCCGAGGGCGCCACCGATGAGCACCCACCAGTTCCAGAACGCCGCACCGTAGCCGATGACGAAGACCGAGAAGGCCAGCAGGAACGGCCAGAAGCTGTGCGGGCTGAAGAAGCCCAGCTCACCGGCACCGTCGGAGACCTCAGCCTCCTCGTAGTCCTCGGGCAGCGTGCTGATACGCCGCGCCACGAAGCGGAGGTAACCCCCGATCAGCAGGCTCAGGCCGGCCGAGAGCACGAGGGCCGTGGTTCCGACCCACTCGACGCCCGTCCGCGACGTACCGGTGAGGTACCCGTACGCGATGGCCAGGAAGGCCAGGAAGATAAACAGTGCGTCGAAGATTCGTACTGTTGCGCTCATCGTTCAGAAATCCTTCGCGTGATACCGGGAGAACCGTCAGTTAGCTGACGCGGTCTCGATGGTGTTGTTCTGGTCGCGGGTATCGCTGCGGCCGGTCTTGAACGGTGCAGTGGAGATCGAGTACGGCTCCTCCCCGATGGACTCCAGCGCCTCCGCGTTGGTCGCGGTCGGATTGGCCTGGCGGAACTCGATGTAGTCGGCGAACGCCTCCGGGGAGACCGCGCGCAGCTCGAAGTTCATCATCGCGTGGTAGATGCCGCACATCTCGGCACAGCGGCCGACGAAGGCGCCCTCGCGCTCGATCTCCTCGATCTGGAACATGCTCAACTGCTGATTCTTGCCGGGGTGCGGCATCACGTCGAGCTTGTAGATGAACTCGGGAATCCAGAACGAGTGGATGACGTCCGCCGACGCGAGCCGGAACTCGATACGCGTGTCGGTCGGCAGGACCAGGACCGGGACCTCGTCGGAAGTGCCCACGGTCTCGATGTTGTTGAAGTACAGGTACGACTTGTCCTCGGCGAGACGGCCGTGGATCGGGCCCCCGGCGGCGGGCTCGCCGTGATGACCGAGCGCCTCACGCGCCTCGTCGGAGAGCACACCGGCCTCCTCGGCCGCACGCTGCGCCTCGACGTTGGTGCCGTCCTCGATGCTCGCGCCGGCCACGTCGACCTTGTTGTAACCGAACTTCCAGTTCCACTGGTACGCGGTGACGTCGACCTTGACGCCGACCTCCTCCTCCGGACGGAGGTCGAGAACCTTGTTCTGTGTGACCACGGTGAAGTAGAAGAGAACTGAGATGATCACGAACGGCACGGCCGTGTAGATCAGCTCAAGCGGCACGTTGTACGCCGTCTGCCGCGGGAACTCGCCGTTGTCGTTCTTCCGCTTGCGGTAGGCGGCCATCGACCAGAAGATCAGGCCCCACACGAAGAACCCGACGATCAGCGACGTGATGACGGTGCCCGTCCAGAACTCGCGGATCGCGACGCCCTCGGGGGTGACACCGGTCGGAAATCCGAAGTTGATCGTCTGGTTCCACCACTTGTTGTCGGTGTGGAGGCTACAACCGGACAACAGCAAGCCCAATGAACCGAGAGCCACCGCGAGTGTCGCCCTGCGCGTCCGACGACGCCCGTCACGCTGTTCCACCATCACGCCTTCCTGATCAGCGGCACCGGCCACGTGGCCGGGACACCTTAGAAGAGTAGACCACGGCTCTCAGAATGAAAGCCGCGGGTCCGGCAATTCACCCGTGAGGCCCCCACGCCCCGCGCCGGAGCGGGTGGGAACCCACAGACCAGTAGTATTCGAACGCGTCCAGACCCGCCCAGGCGGGTCACCGCTGACGCTACGACGACGATGGACGAGGTACCCGACGAATGTGTGGCCTACTAGGTCTGATCACCCCTGACGGCTCCGCCCGTACCCACGAGGCCCGCGTGCTCGGCGCCATGGGGTGCCAGCGCCACCGCGGGCCCGACGAGGTCGGCACCTGGGTCGACGGCGACATGGCCTTCGGGTTCAACCGCCTGTCGATCATCGACATCTCGCACTCACACCAGCCGCTCCGCTGGGGCCCGCCGGAGCAGCCCGACCGCTACGCGCTCGTGTTCAACGGCGAGATCTACAACTACCTCGAGCTCCGGGACGAGCTGTGCCGCGAGTACGGAGCCACCTTCGAGACCGAGGGCGACGGCGAACCGATCATCGTCGCCTTCCACCACTGGGGCCCCGCCGCGGTCCGTCGGCTCCGCGGCATGTTCGCCTTCGCCATCTGGGACACCGTCGAGCGGTCGCTCTTCGTCGCCCGCGACCCCTTCGGCATCAAGCCCCTGTATATGGCGACCGGGCCCGGGGGAACCGTGTTCGCGAGCGAGAAGAAGTCCATCACCGAACTGATCGACCTCGTCGTCGTCGACACCTCCCTCGACACCCGCGCCCTCCAGCACTACGTCACCCTCCAGTACGTCCCTGAGGACGAGACCCTCACCCGAGGCGTCCGGCGACTCGAGTCCGGGTGCCACGCCACCCTCACCCCCGGCGGTGAGCCGGTGATCGAGCGGTACTTCGAACCCACCTTCCCCGTCGCCCCCGTCGCCGATGGCGACGCCGAGCGGCGCTACGACGAGATCGCCGCCGCTCTGGAGGACTCCGTCGCGAAGCACATGCGCGCCGACGTGACCGTGGGCTCGTTCCTGTCCGGCGGCATCGACTCCACCGCCATCGCCGCGCTGGCCCGACGCCACAACGAGAACCTCCTCACCTTCACCACCGGATTCGAACGCGAGGGGTATTCCGAGATCGACGTCGCTGCCGAGTCCGCGGCCGCGATCGGGGTCGAGCACATCGTCAAGGTCGTCTCTCCCGAGGAGTTCGCCGCCGCGATCCCCGAGATCATCTGGTACCTCGACGAGCCGGTCGCTGACCCCGCCCTGGTACCCCTGTACTTCGTCGCCCGTGAGGCCCGAAAGCACGTCAAGGTCGTTCTGTCCGGCGAGGGCGCCGACGAACTGTTCGGCGGCTACACCATCTACAAGGAGCCGCTGTCGCTCGCGCCGTTCGAGAAGGTCCCCGGCGCGCTACGTCGCGCGCTCGGCAGGGCCAGCGAACTGATCCCCGAGGGCACCCGGGGCAAGAGCCTCCTGCACCGCGGGTCGATGACCCTGGAGGACCGCTACTACGGCAACGCCCGCTCGTTCTCCGAGGAGCAGGTCCGCTCCGTCCTGCGCGACCACCGCCCGGAGTGGAGCCACCAGGACGTCACCGCGCCGATCTACGAGCGCTCCCGCGGCTGGGACCCCGTCGCGCGCATGCAGCACCTCGACCTGTTCACGTGGCTGCGCGGCGACATCCTCGTCAAGGCGGACAAGGTCACCATGGCCAACTCGCTCGAATTGCGCGTGCCGTTCCTCGACCGCGAGGTCTACGAGGTCGCCTCGCGGCTGCCGTACACCGAGAAGATCGCCCACGGCACCACCAAGTACGCCCTGCGCAAGGCGCTCGAGCGGATCGTGCCCGCGCACGTGCTGCACCGCCGCAAGCTCGGCTTCCCCGTGCCCACACGCCACTGGCTGGCCGGGCCGGAACTGCACGACTGGGCGCGCGAGCACGTGGCGGCGTCCGGCACGGACGAGTACGTGAACAAGGACGCTGTGATGCGCATGCTCGACGAACACCGTCGCGGCGACTCCGACCACAGCCGTCGGATCTGGACCATGCTGTGCTTCATGATCTGGCACGGCATCTTCGTGGAGGGGCGCATCTCCCCCGACATCGAGCGGCGCGAGTACCCGGTCCGCCTCTGAGCCCGGGGACGGGCACGGCGGACCGGGCGGCGGGTCAGGCCGGAAGGAGCGAGGAGATCTCCTCGGCCGCCTCGTCGCCGTAGGTGTCGGTGAGGCGGCGGCGCGCGGCCACCGGGTCGATGGTCCACTCCTGGGTGCCGGTGGTCTCGAGGACGTGCGTGGCGATGAGCGCACCGAACTGGGCCGAGCGCTCCAGCGACAATCCGTCGAGGACACCGCTGAGGAAGCCGGCGCGGAACGCGTCGCCCACGCCCGTCGGGTCGAGGAGGTTGTCCGACGGCACGATCCCGACCTCGATCGGCTCCGCGCCCTGCTCGACGATCACCACTCCCTTGCCACCGCGGGTCGTGACGCGGGTGCCGACCTTGGCGTCGAGTTGGGCCGCCGTCCAGCCGGTCTTGTTGAGCAGCAGCTCGTACTCGTACTCGTTGGTGAACAGGTAGCGCGCACCGTCCACCAGGGCCGCGGCCGCCTCGCCGTCGAGGAAGGCGAGCTGCTGGGAGGGATCGGCGGCGAAATCCAGGCCCAGCTCGCGGCACTCCGCGGTGTGGGAGTTCATGGCGGTGGGATCGTTGGCACCGATGAGGACGATCTCCGGCCGGCCGATCCGCTCGACCAGGCGGGCCAGCGAGATCGTGGCGGCCTCCCCCATCGCACCGGGGTAGAAGGAGGCGAGCTGCGCCATCTCCGAGTCGGTGGTGCACACGAACCGGGCGGTGTGCAGGGCGGAGCTGATGTGGACCGCCGAGCAGTCGACGCCGTGCCGCTCGAGCCAGTCGCGGTAGTCGGCGAAGTCCGCACCCGCAGCGCCCACCAGATGGGGCCGACGGCCGAGCACGCCGAGCGCGAAGGCGATGTTGCCACCGACGCCCCCGCGCCGGATCTGCAGCGAGTCCACCAGGAAGCTCAGCGACACATGCGCGAGCTGGTCCGGCAGGAGCTGCTCGGAGAAGCGACCCGAGAAGGTCATGAGGTGGTCGGTGGCGATGGAACCTGTGATGACGACGGGCATGCCCCAGACAGTAGACGACCCGGACCGATGCGTGATCGGTCCGGGTCGTCAGGCGGTCAGCGCGACCGAGGGGTCAGTTGAACGAGTCGCCGCAGGCGCACGAACCGGTGGCCTGGGGGTTGTCGATCGTGAAGCCCTGCTTCTCGATGGTGTCGACGAAGTCGATCGAGGCACCCATGAGGTACGGAACGCTCATGCGGTCGACGGCGAGTTTGACGCCACCGAAGTCGTCCACCACGTCGCCGTCGAGCGAACGGTCGTCGAAGAAGAGCTGGTAGCGCAGGCCCGCGCAGCCACCGGGCTGGACGGCGATGCGCAGGGAGAGGTCGTCGCGCCCCTCCTGATCGAGCAGGGCCTTGGCCTTGGCGGCGGCGGCCTCGGTGAGCAGTACGCCGGTGGCGGTGTTCTCCGCAGTGGTCATGTCGGTTCTCCTTGCGATCCGAGAGGGCTTCGGGGACGTATGCAGATTCCAACGTCCACCGGGGAGTCCTCTATTCCCCGGCTCCCGTTCCCCTCCACACGATACGCCTGCCACCTCGTACGGGTGAATGTCCGGCACAACCGGGGATCGCCTAGCCTTGAGTGCGTGAAGTTGCGCGCATTCGGCTCCAGAGACGACGAGACCGGCAAGGACTCCCCCGCCCCCGAGGCGGCGACGGAGCCGACGCCCGAGCCCGCCGTCGACCCGCGGCGTCCCGCGGGCAAGGGCAAGCCCACGCCCCGGCGCCGCGACCAGGAGCGCGCCCGCGGGATGCGCCAGGGGCCGGTCACCGCTCCGCTCACCCGTAAGGAGGCGAAGGAGCGTCGCAAGGCCGCGCAGGCCTCCATGACCAAGGAGGAGCGCCGCGCCGCGAAGGCCGAGGAGCGCGCCGCCCGCGAGGAACGTCGCCAGCTCATGATGGAGGGCGACGACCGGTACGTCCTGTCCCGCGATCGCGGCGAGGTCCGGCGCTTCGCCCGCGACTGGGTGGACACGCATCGCCGCCTCATCAACTGGTTCATGCCACTCGCGCTGTTCGTCATCGTCTTCCAGCTCATCCCCAACCCGGAACTCCTGGCGTTCAGCCAGACGCTGTTCCTCGTCCTCATCGCGGTCGTCGTGATCGACGGCGTGCTCCTCGGTCGCACCGTCAACAAGGCGGTCCGCGAGCGGTTCCCCGACACCGACGACACCGGTTTCGGCATGGGCTGGTACGCGGTCATGCGCGCGACCCAGCCGCGGATGCTGCGCACCCCGCGTCCCCGGGTCCGCCCGGGCGACGCCATCTGATCCCGCCCCGATGCTCCCCGGAAGGGTCTGACCCATGCGCCTGCTCGTCCTCGGTGGCACCCGCTCGGGTAAATCCGCCCACGCCGAGTCCGTGGCCGCCGCCACCGGTACCGACGTCGTGTACGTCGCCACCGCCCGTCGCGACCCCGACGACGCGGAGATGACCGCCCGCATCGCCGCGCACCGCGACCGCAGGCCGGACGAGTGGGTCACCGAGGAGACCGACGAGGTCACCCGCGTCCTCGCCGAGCACCCGGACTCGACCGTCCTCGTCGACGACGTCGGGGGCTGGCTCACCCGACGCATGGACGCCACTCTCGGGTGGACCGACGGGGGGTCAGCGGTCGCCGACGAGACGGACGCGCTCGTCGCCGCGGTCGCCGAGCACCCCGGCCCGGTCGTGTTGGTCTCCCCCGAGGTCGGCCTCGGCGTGGTCCCGGACACCCTCTCCGGCCGGGTGTTCGCCGACGTGATCGGCTCGCTCAACCGGCGACTAGCGCAGGTGTGCGACTCGGCGGTCCTCGTCGTCGCCGGGCGTGCGCTGCCCCTCGACGACGCGCGCCCGACCCCCGCCGCCACCACGCCCGTCGTTACGGCCGCGGCGACGACCGCGCCCGCCGACACCCCGGCCGAGCATCCCGCCAGCGCGCCCACCGACGCGCACACCGGAGCCTCGCACGACTTCCCCGGACTCTCCGACGTCGCGCACTACGACGACCCGGTCGTCTTCCCGCCGGTCCACCCGCCGTCCCACGCCGTCGCCGAGGAGGCCCGCGGTCGCCACCTCACGCTGACCAAGCCCGCGGCGTCCCTCGGACGCCTCGAGGAGCTGGGCGTCTGGATCGCCTCGTGCCAGGGCACGTGCCCGCCGCGCCCGCTCGAGCGGGCTCGCGTCGTGGTGTTCGCCGGTGACCACGGTGTCGCCGAGCACGGGGTCTCCGCGTTCCCGCGGGAGGTCACCCTGCAGATGGCCGACAACATCGTCGCCGGAGGCGCGGCCGTGTCCGTCCTCGCCCGCACCGCCGGCGCGACGGTCCGGGTGGCCGACATGGCGATGTCCGCGGAGCGCCCCGGGGGTCTCGACGACCACAAGGTCCGCCGCTCCAGCGGTTCCATCGACCGGGAGGACGCGCTGAGCCCCGAGGAGGTGCGGGCCGCGATCGCCGCCGGCCGCCGCATCGCCGACGAGGAGGTCGACTCCGGGGCGGACCTGCTCATCGCGGGTGACCTCGGCATCGGCAACACCACCCCGGCGACCGTCCTCACATGCCTGGTCACCGGCCACGAGCCCGTCGAGCTCGTGGGGCGCGGCACCGGGGTCGACGACGAGGGATGGATGCGCAAGACCGCCGCCATCCGCGACGCCATGTACCGTGCGTCCGGCGACCTCCGCGACCCCGTGGCGATGCTGCGGAAGGTCGGCGGTGCCGATCTCGCGGCGATGGCCGGGTTCCTCGCCCAGGCGGCGATCCGCCGGACGCCGTGCCTGCTCGACGGCTCGGTGGTCACCTCGGCCGCCCTCATGGCCGAGGCGCTGGCTCCCGGGTGCCGTCAGTGGTGGGCGGCCGGGCACCGCAGTGCCGAACCCGCCCACTCGGCGGCGCTGACCTACCTGTCACTCGACCCGATCCTCGAGCACGCGATGCGACTGGGTGAGGGCAGCGGCGCCGTCGCCGCCCTACCGGTCGTTCACAACGCCGTCGCGATCCTCACGGAGATGGCGACCTTCGCCGACGCCGGGGTCAGCGGCCGGGACTGACGGCTCGTGATCGACGCGGTCCGCCTCTCGCTGTCGTGGATGACGGTCCTCCCCGTCGACCGCGGCGGCGTCCCCGACGCGACCGCGGCCGGACGCGCCATGACGGCGCTCCCCGCCGTGGGACTGGTCTGCGGCGCCACGGCCACCGCCCTCGCCCACGGCGCTCACGCCCTCGGGGCCGGCGCGATGCTCTCCGGGGTCGTCGGCGTGGGGGCCGTCCTGGCGCTCACCCGCGGCATGCACGTCGACGCCCTGGCCGACACCGCCGACGGGCTGGGTTCGTACGCCGGCCCGGACCGTGCGCTCGAGATCATGCGCTCCGGCTCGGTGGGGCCGATGGGGGCCGCCGTGCTGGTCCTCGTCCTACTGGCGGAGGTCGCCGCGCTCGGCGCGCTGGTCGACTCGGGAGCGTGGCTGGCCCCCGTCGCGGCGTTCGTCCTGTCCCGCTGCCTGCCCGTGGTGCTGCTGCGCCGCGGGGTTCCCGCGGCCTCGACGACGGGCTTCGGCGCGATGGTGGCGGGCTCGCAGTCGCGCGTCGCCGTGGCGATGACCGCGGTGCTGTGCGCGGTCGCCGGCGCGGGACTGGCCGGAGCCGGGCCGGCCGACGGTGGGTGGCCCGCCGACCGCTGGTGGGCGCCGGTGGTCGGCGCGGCGGCGGGCCTGCTCGCCTACGCGGCCACGGCGGGTTTCGGCCGCCACGTCGTCCTTCGGTTCGGTGGCGTCAACGGCGACGTCCTCGGCGCGGCCATCGAGGCCGGCACCGCCGCGGCTCTCGTCGCGGCGGTGCTCCTCGCGTGACGGAGCCGGCCGGGTGCGCTCAGGCCAGGCGCGTCATCCAGCCGAACGGGTCCTCCACGGATCCGCGCTGGATCCCGGTGAGCGTCTCGCGTAGGCGAACCGTGATGGTGCCGGGGCCCCCGTCGCCCACCGTGTAGCCGCCGTCGGCGTGCTGCACGGAGCCGACCGGGGTGATCACGGCGGCGGTGCCACAGGCGAACACCTCGGAGATCTCCCCGGACGCGACCCCGGTCTCCCACTCCTCCACCGAGACCTTGCGCTCGGTGACGCGGTAACCCAGATGACGGGCAAGGGTGAGCAGGCTGTCCCGGGTGACGCCCGGCAGCAGTGAGCCCGACAGCTCGGGGGTCACGATCTCGGCGGAGTCCCCGGAGCCCAGGACGAAGAACAGGTTCATCCCGCCCATCTCCTCGACGTACTTCCGCTCGATCGCGTCCAGCCACACCACCTGGTCGCAGCCCTTGGCTGCGGCCTGCTCCTGAGCGGCCAGCGAGGCGGCATAGTTGCCGCCGAACTTGGCGGCGCCGGTGCCGCCCGGGCTGGCGCGGACGTACTCGGTGCTCAGCCAGACGCTCACGGGGGCGACACCGCGGGAGAAGTACGCGCCGGCAGGGGAGGCGATGACCGAGTAGAGGTACTCGTCGGCCGGCCGCACGCCCAGCCCGGTCTCGGTGGCGATCATGAACGGCCGCAGGTAGAGCGCCTCCTCACCGCCGGCGGCGGGCACCCACTCACGGTCGATCGCCACGATCTGGCGCAGCGACTCCATGAACAGCTCCTCCGGCAGCTGCGGCATGGCCAGGCGCCGCGCGGAGCGGTTGAAGCGGGCGGCGTTCTGCTCGGGCCGGAACGAGGCGATGGAGTCGTCGGCCTGACGGTAGGCCTTGAGGCCCTCGAAGATCGTCTGGGCGTAGTGCAGGACCACGGCGGACGGGTCGATCGCGAGGGGCGCGTACGCCTCGACGACCGGCGTCCCCCAGGCTCCCCCGGCGTACGGGATGGTGACCATGTGGTCGGTGAAGTGCTTGCCGAAGCCGGGGTCGGCGAGGATGGCGGCGCGCTCGTCGGCCGTCCTGGGCGAGGCGGACGGGCGGATGTCGAAGTCTGTCGTGTCGGGCATGGCGGGTCTCGTTCCTGGAGGAAGGGGGCGGGTCAGCGGGTGCGGATCTCGATGAGCGGGGGTACCGCGAGGCGGCACGGTACCTCTCGTCCGCGTACGTCGACGACGACCTCGTCGCCCTTCTTCAGACCCGCGTCCAGCTCGATGAACGCGAGCGCGATCCCCGTCTTGAGGGTCGGTGAGAACGTGCCGGAGCTGGTGACGCCCACGTCGCGTCCACCGGCGCGCACGGTCTGTCCGGCGCGCGGGATCCCGCGTCCGGTGACCTCGAGCGCGTACATCCGGCGGGCGGGGCCGGCCTCCTTCTGACGCAGCAGTTCCTCGCGCCCCCAGAAGGCGGGCTTGTCCCAGCCGATGGCCCAGGCGCAGCGTGCCTCGAGCGGGCTGAGGTCCACGGACAGTTCGTTGCCGTGCAGCGGGTAGCCGGCCTCCGTGCGCAGCGAATCGCGGGCACCGAGACCGCACAGGGCGCCCTCACGGGACAGCACCTGCTCGGCGAGCGCATCCCAGATCGGGCCGGCCTCGTCCCAGGCGGGCAGCACCTCGAATCCGTACTCGCCGGTGTACCCGGTACGGCAGACCCGCACGGAGTGTCCGTTCCAGCCGGCGTCGACGTACGCCATGTAGTCGAGGTCGGTCGGCAGCCCCACCGCCTCGAGCACCTCTCCGGCGAGCGGGCCCTGGACCGCGATCACGGCGCGGGAACGGTGTTCGTCGGTGACGGTGACCCCGGGCGCCCGCTCGGCGGCGGCGGCCTGCATCCGCCGGACCACCTCGGCGGTGTTGGCGGCGTTGGGGATGAGGAAGATCTCGGAGTCGGAGACCCGGTAGGCGATGAGGTCGTCCACCACTCCCCCGGACTCGTCGCAGCACAGCGTGTACTGGGCGCTGCCGGCGGCGATCCGGTCGAGGTCGTTGGTGAAGCACGAGTTGACGAACTCCGCGGCGCCCGGGCCGGTCACGAGCGCCTTGCCGAGGTGGCTGACGTCAAACAGCCCGACGGCCGTGCGGGTGGCGGTGTGTTCGGCGACGGTGCCGGCGTACTGCACCGGCATCGACCAGCCGCCGAACGGGGCGAAGGTCGCGCCGGCCTCCACGTGGCGGGAGTGCAGTGGTCCCTCGTGAAGGTCCCCTGTGTCTGTCATGTGGCCACTCCTCGCGCTCTACGGTCCGGCTGCCTGCCCACGTTAGTCGATAGACTATGGTGCCCTCGCCGTGGCGGTCCCGCCGCGTCGTCCGGGCATCACGACCCTTCCCGTACGTCCCGCCGACCCCCAGGAGCGCTTCATGCCGACCGCGCAGTCGATCCTCACCCACAGCCCTGATCTCGCCCCGATCGAGGCGGTCACGACGCCGGTGGACGCCGACGTCGTGGTGGTCGGTATCGCGGCCGATGCCGGGGCCGGAGAGGATGCGGCGCCCGTTGTCGTCGCCCCCGGCCTGGAGGGTGGGGTCACCGCGGCGCTCGCCGCGGTCGCGCGGTCGGTGGGCGCGTCCACCAAGGTCGCCTCCACCACCCGTGTCCCGGCGCCGGACGGTGTGTCGGCCGGGTCCGTGGTGCTGGTGGGGCTCGGGTCCTCCGACGACGAGGTGTCCGACGAGTCCCTGCGCCGCGCGGCCGGCGCCGCCGCGCGGGCCTGCCGCGGACTCGGGTCCGCCCTGGTGTTGCTGGACGCCGAGCGCGCGGAGCCGGTGGCCCTGGGAGCGGGGCTCGGATCGTTCCGCCCGGCCAAGGTCACCTCGAAAAACGACGACGACGACGAGAACAGCGATTCGCTGAAGGTGTTCGTCGCCGAGGGCGGCGCCGACGCCGTGACCCGCGCCGCCACCGTCGCCGAGTGTGTCGGGCTGGCGCGCGATCTGGTCAACACCCCGCCCAACCTGCTGTTCCCCGGATCGTTCGCCGATCGGGCCGCAGAACTGGCCCGCGACGCCGGTCTGGAGGTCGAGGTGCTGGACGAGGAGGCGCTCACCGAAGGTGGCTACGGCGGCATCCTCGCCGTGGGCGGCGGCTCCTCCCGCGGCCCGCGCATGGTGCGGCTCACCCACCGGGGCGCCGAGGGTCGACCCACCGTAGCCCTGGTGGGCAAGGGCATCACCTTCGACACCGGCGGCATCTCCATCAAGCCGGCCGCCGGCATGGAGCAGATGACGATGGACATGGGCGGTGCGGCGGCGGTGGTCGCGACCGTCATCCTCGCCGCGCGCCTGGGTCTGGACCTGACGGTGGTGGCGACCGTCCCGATGGCCGAGAACATGCCGTCGGCCACGGCCTACCGGCCGGGCGACGTACTCACCATGTACGGCGGCACGACCGTCGAGGTGCAGAACACCGACGCCGAGGGCCGGCTCATCCTGGCCGACGCGATCGTCCGGGCCTGCGAGGACTCCCCCTCGTACCTCATCGACACGGCCACGCTGACCGGAGCGCAGATGGTGGCGCTGGGCAAGAAGACCCCGGGCGTCATGGGCACCGACGAGTTCCGTGACCGGGTCGCCGAGCTGAGCCGGTCGGTCGGCGAGGGCGGCTGGCCGATGCCGCTGCCGGAGGAGCTGCGCGACGGACTCGACTCCGAGGTGGCGGACATGACCAACGTCACCCCCAACCGCTGGGGCGGCATGCTCTCGGCCGGGCTGTTCCTGCGCGAGTTCGTCGGCGAGGGCGTGGAGTGGGCGCACATCGACGTCGCCGGCCCCGCCTACAACGACGGCGGTCCGGAGGGTTACCTGCCCAAGGGCGGCACCGGCGTCCCGGTCCGCACGATGCTCGCAGTGCTCGAGGACATCGCCGCGGCGGGCTGACCGCCCCGGTGCGCCGGATCCGGTCAGCGCCCGTCGGCCTCGCGCATCTGTTCGCGCAGCCGGCGGGCGCGTTCGCGTTTCTCGCGGGTGATGCGGACCTGTTCGTAGTCCCGCATGCGTTGCGGGTAGCCCTGGATCGAGGCGTCGAAGAGCGGCAGCTTCAACCGCGCGGCGAGCCTGCGGGCGGTGGCGACGTCGCCGACCGGGCGGCGGGTCCACTCACCGTCGAACGCGACGAGGCACAGGCCCGGCACGGAGACGAGGGTCTCGGGCTCGAGGTAGGCCTCGACGCCCACCCGCGTGCGGCACCACCGGCGGAGGTGGTCGAGGTCGGCCGGGTCGGCGGCGATCCCCCGCCGACGACGCCCGAACAGGTCGCGGATCCCCACTGTCGGCCTCCTCCCGCCGGCCCCCGTCCGGGGTGGGGCCGGTCACGCCGGATCGATCGTATCTGCCGCGAGCAGCGCGGATCGCGTCACCCACGGGGGAATTCGTTGTCCGGCTCGGCTCGGATCGGGGCGTCCGACGACACCATCCAGTGGCAGAGGGCACAATGGACGGCGATCGTCCGGCCGGGTCGCCACCGCGGGTCCGTCCGAGGCGCTATCGACGAACAGACAGTTGACCCACCCACGACGCCGCTCACCGCGGGCGCTGACCGCGCCGGGGAGCAGCGCTTCTAGACCTCTCGAGGAGTCACGACACCATGGCCTTCTCCGTACAGATGCCGGCTCTCGGTGAATCCGTCAGCGAAGGGACCGTCACCCGCTGGCTCAAGAAGGAGGGGGACACGGTCGAGGTCGACGAGCCATTGCTCGAGGTCTCCACCGACAAGGTCGACACCGAGATCCCCTCTCCTGCTGCGGGCACCCTGCAGAAGATCGTCGCCGAGGAGGACGAGACCGTCGAGATCGGCGGCGAGCTGGCGGTCATCGACGACGGCTCCGGCGGGTCCGATGACTCGGGCGACGACGCCGCCGATGACGCGGACGCTGATCAGGCCGAGCAGGCCGACGACTCCGCGGACGAGGAAGACGCGCCCGCGGAGGAGCCCGCCCCCGCGGAGAAGTCTTCCGGCGGCTCCGGC
>NZ_BCSW01000064.1 GCF_001571065.1 Dietzia cinnamea NBRC 102147 | reverse complement strand
TCCTAGGTGAACGAGGGGGCGCGGGCTGAGGGATGAGGCTGCGGGGTTCGCGGCGGTGACGGCGAGTTCAGCGCTCGCCGGTGACGACCCTGGCCAGCAAATCGGCGAGGCGTTCGTCGATGCCGTCGCGCTCGGACTCGGGGATATCGAGCGCGTCGAGCAGGGCCCCGCGCAACACCGGCCACCCGTAGACGGCAGTGAACGCCAGTAGCAGCTCGACGTCACCGGCCGGCGGGGGAGAGCTCATCCGGCGCAGCGCGGCGGCCGGCCGCTGGGAGGGATCTAGCATCGGCGGGAACGCGGCATCGCGGTCCAACGCCAGCCACGCCAACAGCCTGCTGATCTCCGGGCGTGAGGAGGCGCCGAGCAGCATCCCGCGCACGGCCTCGCCAGCGTCGTCGAGGTTCTCGAGTCGCGCCGCGCCGAACCGCACCGCGTCCTGCATCACCGCGGTGATCAGCGCGTCCTTACGGCCGATGTGCCGGTGGATGAGCCCGAGGTTCACCTGCGCCGCGTCCGCGATGTCGCGCAGTGGGACGTGTGGCCCGCGCTCCGACAGGAGTCGGCGGGCCTCGCGCATGACCGCCGAGCGGACCTCGTCACGGCCGGTCGGGCGGGCATCGGAGGTGTTCTTCCCGGTTTCCATCCCCAAACTGTACACAACTGACTACAGTCGCAGCAGTTGCGCGCGACACCCGCGCCCCTACCCACGCGAAAGGCCCCGCCGATGAGCACCCCCGACCGCCGCGACGACATCGACGCCATCAAGGCCCTCAAGTACCGCTACCTGCGCTGCGTCGACCTCCGGCTGTGGGACGAGCTCGCCGAGACCCTCGCCCCCGAGGTCACCGCCTCCTACGGCAAGCGCCTGAGCTACACCGGCCGCGACGAGGTCGTGGCCGGGCTGCAGCAGCAGATGACCGACGGCGTCATCACCGAGCACCAGGCCCACCACCCCGAGATCGAGATCGACGGCGACACCGCCACGGGCCGCTGGTACCTGCAGGACCGCGTGATCGTGCCCGAGTACGACACGTTCATCTTCGGCAGCGCCTTCTACGACGACGCCTACGCCCGCGTCGACGGCCGCTGGGTCATCACCCGCACCGGCTACAAGCGCACCTACGAGGCCATGATCAACCTCAAGGACGTGCCCAGCTTCCGGCTCAACGACAACCACCTGGCCCCCGCCGACGAGAAGTGACGGCGGCGCAGACCGCCCGGACCGGCAGCGCAGCCGACGGCCGTGACGGTGACGAGTGGACCTGATCGTCATCGCCGCGCTGTGCGTGGCCGCCGCCTCGGTGATCGGCGGCGCCACCGGGTTCGGCACCTCGCTCATCGCCACGCCGCTCATGCTCACCGCGGGCATCGGCCTCGCGGAGACGGTGGTGGTCAACCTGGTCGTCGCGCTCATCACCCGCGTGGGCGTCACCGTGCAGTTGCGCGAGCACATCGACTGGCGGCGCGTCGCCGTCCTGGGTGCGGCGTCCGTGCCCGGGGCCTGGCTGGGCGTGCAGACCGTCACGCTGCTCCCGGATCAACACCTCAAGCCGGCCGCCGGCGCGGTCACCATCCTGTGCGGACTCGCCATGGCGCTGCCCACCAGGCACGAGGCCCGGCCGCCGTCGGCGGCGATCACCGCCGCGGTCGGCGCGATCGGCGGGTACTTCTCCACCACCACCTCGCTGAACGGCCCACCCGTCGTCCTGCTGCTGGGCCGCGCGAAGATCCCGCCGATGAGCTTCATCGCGGACCTCGCCGGCTACTTCGTCATCACGAGCATCGTCTCGCTCGCGCTGCTGTGGTCGGGCACGGGCATCGACCTGCCCGGCCTGTGGCCGCTGCTCGCGGCGTGCGTCGTCGCGGGGGTCACGGCCAACCAACTGGGCATCGCGATCGCCCGGCGCCTGCCCACCCACCTGTTCCGCTCGGCCGTGATCGTCCTCGTGGTGATCGCCGGCCTGCTCACCATCGTCACCGCGTGAGCGCCACCCACCCGTCACCGCACCACCCACGGAGGACCCCATGACCGACACACCGCAGAGCTCCGCGAACCAGAACACCGCGAGCCAGAACACCCCGGCCCAGGACACCTCGACCCGACTGGCCGGCAAGGCCGCCATCGTCACCGGCGGCGGCCAGGGCGTGGGCCGCGGCATCTCGCTCGGCCTCGCCGAGTCCGGAGCCGCCGTGCTGCTCGTCGGCCGCAAGATGCACAAGCTCGAGCGCGTCGCCGAGGAGATCCGCTCCGCCGGCGGCACCGCAGAATGCCTGGCCGCCGACATCATCGCCGAGGACGCCCCCGAGACCATCATCTCCACGGCGGTGGAGCGCCTCGGCGGCGTCGACATCCTCGTCAACAACGCCAACATGGCCATGCCCCTGCCGCTGTCCGACTACCCGGACGACGACTTCCGCACCGCCTTCGAGGGCGGCCCCCGCGTCACGCTGAGCCTCATGAAGCTCGCCCGCCCCGAGATGGCAGAGCGCGGCGGCGGCACCGTCATCAACCTCGTCACCTCCGCCGCCGTGCGCTGGGACGCCGCCAACTACGGCATCTACGCCGCCGTGAAAGAGGCGGTCCGCGCCCTGACCCGCGCCGCAGCCTACGAATGGGCCGCCGACGGCATCCGCGCCCTCAACGTGGCGCCCCACGCCCACAGCCCCGGGCTCGACTGGTGGATGGACAACAACCCGGAGGAGGCCGCCGAGTTCATCGCCGGCATCCCCGCCGGCCGGGTGGGTGACCCCGTCGCCGACATCGGCCGACCCGTCGCCTGGCTCTGCTCGGCAGAGGCCTCGTATCTGACCGGCGCGACCATCCCGCTCGATGGCGGGCAGTCGCGCTGGGGCTGACCTCGTCGTCGTCGCCGTCACCCCCGACCCACCGCCGTCGCCTGACGCCCCGCACCGAAAGGCCCCCGCAATGACCGACACCCCCGCCGCCACCGGCGGCACCGACACCCCCGGCTGCGACGCGCTCGCCCTGGCCGCCGACATCGCCTCCGGCGCCACCACCGCCGCCGAGGTGCTCGAGGACGCCATCGCGCGCATCGAGGCCCTCGACCCGCAGCTGAACGCGATGGTCGCCACGCGCTTCGACGCCGCGCGCGCCGAGGTCGAGGCCGGGCTGCCCGACGGCCCGCTGCGCGGCGTGCCGATCGTCATCAAGGCCCTCGGCACCGACGTGGCCGGCCTGCCCGCCGCCGACGGCTCACGGCTGTTCGCCGACGTCGTGGCCGACGTGGACAGCACCGTGGTCCAGCGCTACAAGGCCGCCGGGATGGTGGTGCTCGGCACGACCAACGTGCCCGAGATGGGCAAGACCACCACCACCGAATCGCTCCTGCACGGGCCGTGCCGCAACCCGTGGGACACCGCGCACTCCACCGGCGGGTCGAGCGGCGGATCGGCGGCGGCCGTGGCCGCGGGCATGGTCCCGGTCGCCCACGGCACCGACGGCGGCGGGTCCATCCGCATCCCCGCCGCGATGTGCGGGCTCGTGGGACTCAAGCCCAGCCGCGGCCGCGTGCCCACGTGGCCGCACCCCGACGCGCTGTCGTCGCCCCTGTCCTACCACCACGCTCTGACGACGACCGTCCGCGACAGCGCCGCGCTGCTCGACGCCGTTGCCGGCCACCGCCCCGGCGACGCCTACGGGGCCCCCACGCCGCCGCGGCCCTTCCTCGACGAGGTCGGCGCCGACCCCGGCCGCCTGCGCGTGGGGATGCTGCGTGTCGCGCCCGGACCGTTCCCCACCGACCCCGCGTGCACCGCCACCGTCGACCGCACCGCCGCGCTCCTGGGGGAGCTGGGCCACGAGGTGCGCGAGGTGGAGCTCGACCTGGACGTGATGGAGGTGATGTCGGCGGTGGGTGCCATCATGGGCGCCCAGCTGCGCGCGACCGTCGACGCGCGGCTCGCCGCGCTGGGGAGGGAGCTCGACGACGACGACATCGAGCCCTGGACCACGGTGATCCTCGACAACGCCATGACCCACTCCGCGACCGACGTCGCGCGGGCCCTGCAGACCGCACACCGGACCGGCTGGCGCGTGGCCGAGCAGTTCGGGCCGGACGGCGTGGACCTGCTGATGCTGCCGACGCTGCCCACGACCACACCGGAGTTGGGCTACCTCGACGTGAGGGACCCGGGGTCGATGTGGACCCGGTCCTCGGCGTTCTCCGTCTGCACCAGCATGTTCAACCTCTCCGGGCAGCCGGCGATCTCCCTGCCGCTCGGCGCCGACGACCGCGGCCTGCCCGTGGGCGTGCAGCTGGTCGCCGACTACGCCCGGGAGGACCTGCTGCTGCGGCTGTGCGGGCAGCTCGAGGCCGCCGCGCCCTGGCAGCGCGTGGCGCCCGGGTACGCCGGGTGGTGAGCGGGCTGCGCGGGGCGGCGGGCGGCCCCGGATCCATGACGCAGGATCCGGGGCCGTCGGTTCTCGGGACCAGGTCAGTCTGCCGGGTGGGCGTCGATCACTCCTTGACGAAGGCCCCGTCGTACAGGACGGTCGAGGACAGGGTCGGGGTGAGGCCACCGACGGTGTCGGCGACGGCCACGTACTGCTCGGCGTTGGCCATCACGGTGAAGGGCTGCACCTCGTTGAAGACCTCCTGGAGTCGCGTGAGCGCGGCCTTCTGGGCGTCGAGGTCACCGGCGGCCTTGAGCTCGTTGACCGCGGCGGTGAGCTCGGGGTCGTCGATGCCGGTGAGGTTGGTCGCGCCACCGGGGAGCATGCCGCTGGCGAACGCGGCCGCCGGGTCGGCGTCCGAGGTGGCCAGGCCGCCGATCACGATCTCGTAATCGCCGGTGAACTGACGGGCGGTGACCTGGGAGACAGGGGCGTTGTCGATCACGACGTTGAACCCGGCCGCGTCCAGCAGGGCCTTGGCGACCACGCCGGCCTCGATGTTCTCGGGACCGTCGGAGATGAGCATGCGCAGCTCACCGTTCCAGTCGGGGCGGTCGGCCTTGAGTTCGGCGACCAGCGACTTGGCCTTCTCGGCGTCGAAGACCGGGCCTTCCTGGCCGTCGTACAGACGGGAGGAGTCGGCGATGAGAGCGGAGGTCGGCTGACCCTCACCGTCGTACAGGCGCTGGTTCCACAGGTCGCGGTCCAGGGCGGCCGCCACGGCCTGGCGGGCGCGGACGTCGGTGAGGATGCCGTCGTAGCCGGCCTTGCCGGAGTTCATGTTGATCACCGAGCCGGAGCTGATGATCTCCTCGAAGCCGCGGACGTCGTCGTTCTGGGCCATGTTCACGAACTTCGCACCACGCAGGAAGCCGACCTGGACCTCGCCGGTCTGGAAGGCGTCGTACGTGCCCTGCGACCCGGGGATCCGGATGAACTTCAGGGTCGGGCAGACGGGGCCGCCGTAGTAGTCGGGGTTGGGCTCGAGCACCGTCTCCTGGTCGGGGACGTAGTTGGCGACGGTGAACGCGCCGGCGCCGATCGGGTTGCGGGACCACTCCTGCGGGTCGGCGGCCTCGTAGGCGGCCTGGGGGATGACCTCGCCGACGGTGCCGGCGAGGGTGATCGGGAAGCCGGCCCACGGATCGGCGAGCGTGAACTCGACCGTGAGCGGGTCGACGGCGCGGACGTCGGAGATCTGCATAGCCTCGGTCATCGCGACCGATCGGGTGGCGGGGTCCTTGTGCAGGCCGACGGTGAACACGACGTCCTCGGCGGTGAGCGGGTCCCCGTTGGAGAAGGTGACGCCGTCGCGGAGCTTGAGGGTCCACACGGTGTTGTCGTCGTTGGCCTCGAGGGACTCGGCGAGCTTGGGCTCGAACTCCTCGGCCTCGGGGTTCCACACCATGAGCCGGTCGTAGACGGCCGCGGACTGGGCGCCGCCGCGGACGCCGTACTGGCCCTGGCCGGGCGCGAACGACGGGAGCATGGAGAACTCGCCGACGGTGATGGTGCCGCCCGCCAGGTCCTCGGTGCAGCGCTCGGACTGGTCGGGGGCCTGGCCCTCGGCGCCGCCGGCGGCGGACGTGGACTCGTCGCCGCCTCCGCCACACGCGGACAGGGTCAGGGCGGCGGCCGCGAGGACGGCCATGGCGCCGGTGGTGCGCTTCATCGGTTCTCCTGGAGGGGGTGGTGGCACGCGACCTGGTGGCCGGGCGCGATGGTGGTGAGCGGGGGACGTTCGGCGGCGCAGAGCTCGGTGGCCAGGGGGCACCGGGTGCGGAACCTGCATCCGGACGGGGGGTTCAGGGGCGAGGGCAGCTCGGAGCTGGTCGCGGTGATGGATTCCTCGCCGAGCGTGTCGGCGAGCGTGCCGCCGAGCGTGGGGGCCGAGGAGATGAGCAGCATCGTGTACGGGTGGGCCGGGGCCCGGTACAGGGTCTCGGTGTCGGCGACCTCGCACACCATGCCGAGGTACATCACCGCGACGCGGTCGGCGATGTTGTGGACCACCGACAGGTCGTGGGAGATGAACACCATCGTCAGCTGGTAGCGCTCCTTCATCGCCTCGAGGAGGTTGAGGATCTGCGCCTGCACGGAGACGTCGAGCGCGGAGACGGGCTCGTCGCACACCAGCACCTCGGGCTCCAGCACGAGCGCACGGGCGAGCGCGATGCGCTGACACTGACCGCCGGAGAACTCCGACGGGCGGCGGTCGCCGGCGTGGGCGGGGTCGAGTCCGACCGCCTCGAGGGCGGCGTCGACGCGGCGCCGGATCTCGTCGCGGCCGCCGTCGACGCCCTGGATCTCCAGGCCCTCGGCGACGATGTCGCGGACCTTACGGCGCGGGTTGAGCGAGGAGATGGGGTCCTGGAACACCATCTGGATCCGCTTGCGCGCCTCTTTGAGGGAGGAGCCGGACAGTGCGCACAGGTCCGTGTCGTCGACCATGACGCGCCCGGCCGAGGGGCGCGGCAGCTGCAGCATCGCGCGGCCGAGGCTGGACTTGCCGCAGCCGGACTCGCCGACGAGGGCGAGCGTGGAGCCGCGGGGGACGTCCAGGGAGACGTCGGTGACGGCGTGCACCGTGCCCTTGCGGGTGTGGTACTCGACGGTGACGGCGTCGACGACGAGTTTGGCGTCCGCGGGCCGGTCCGCGGTCTCGGCGGCCGCCGGTCCGGCGAGGTCGGGGGGAGTGACGGTCATGATGCCTCGCTGGCGGTGCGCATGGGGGCGGGGACGGTCGGGTGCAGACAGCCGACGCGGTGGACGGAGAACTCCGCGGTGAGCCCGGGCGTGCCGGTGAGGTCCTCGAGCGGCGGGTCCACGGCCAGGCAGTCGTCGGCCACGCGCGGGCAGCGGGGGGCGAAGCGGCAGCCCGCGGGCATGTCCCGCAGGTTCGGCGGGCGACCCTCGATCACGGTGAGCACGGTGTGCGGCGGCTGGTCCGGGCGCGGGATCGAGTCGAGCAGGGCACCGGTGTACGGGTGCGCGGGCTCGTCGAGCAGCGCGCGGGTGTCGCCGACCTCGAGGAACCGGCCGGCATACATGACGCCGATGCGGTCGGTGTGCTGCGAGACCACGGCGAGGTCGTGGCTGACGAGGATCATCGCCATGTCGGAGTCGGTCTGCAGGCCGTGCAGCAGGTCGAGGATCTCGTGCTGCACGGTGACGTCGAGCGCGGTGGTGGGCTCGTCGGCGATGAGCAGCTTGGGTTCGCAGGACAGCGCGATGGCGATGCCGACGCGCTGGCGCATGCCGCCCGAGAGCTGGTGCGGGTACTCGTTCAGCCGGGTCCTGGGCGACGGGATGCGTACGCGGGTGAGCATCTCGACGGCGCGGTCGGCCGCGTCCTTGCGGCTCAGGCCCAGGTGGTGGCGCAGCGGGTCGATGATCTGCCGACCGATGGTCCGGATGGGGTTGAGCGAGGTCAGCGGATCCTGGAAGACCATGGCGATCTCGCGACCCCAGAACTTCTGCGCGTCACGACGGGTGAGCGACAGCACGTCGCGGCCGTCGAAGCGGACCGTCGAGGACGGATCGACCCGTGCGGAGGACGGGGCGATGCCCATGATCGACCGGACGAGCATCGACTTGGCCGACCCCGACTCGCCCACGATGCCGATCGTCTCGCCGCGACGCAGTGAAATGTCGACCCCGTCCACGGGCGTGATGCGACCCGCCGGGGTGTCGATGTGGGTGCGCAGGTTCCGGACCTCGAGTAGCAGGTCCGTGGTCCCGGGCCCACGTGGTGGTGCGGCGGCGATGGCGGCCTCCTGGTGTGAGTACCAGCTCTAAGACATGTTCTTAGAACGTGTTGCTGTGACGAGTATCACGAACTAGTGTGGCTGCGTCAAGGCGATTAAGTAACCGCCTCATGCGGTGTCTGAACGAAGGGGCCTCCCACGTGCTCAGGTTCATTGGCGAACGCGCTCTGCACGCGGTCGTCGTCGTCATACTCGCCGCGATCGGCGCATTCTTCCTGATGGAGGCCGTCCCCGGTGACGCCGCGGCCTCGGCCGTCGGCTCGGGCGCCACCGAGGAGCAGTACCTGGCAGCCAGGGAGGAGCTGGGTCTCGACGATCCGCTGGCGGTCCGCTTCGCCGACTGGGCGGGCAGCACGCTCTCGCTCGATCTCGGCAACTCGCTCATCCAGCCCAACCAGCCCGTCACCGAGATGATCGGCAACGCCCTGCCGGTGACCATCCAGCTCGCGTTCCTGTCGATCATCCTGTCGCTGGCGATCGCCGTGCCGGTCGCGGTGTGGTCGGCCTACCGTCGCGGCGGGGTGTTCGACCAGGTGGCCTCGATCGTGGCGTTCGCGTTCATCTCGGTGCCCAGCTTCGTGGCCGGCCTCCTGCTCATCTACCTGCTGGTGTTCAACCACTCGTTCGCGCAGCAGCTCATCCTCGGCCTCGCCGCCGTGGTCGGGCTCGCGGTGGCGCTGTCGCCGCTGGGCCGCAGGGGTGATCCCGGGGCGCCCGGCGTCATGTGGGGCCGGGCGCTCATCGCCGGCCTCGCCGTGGGCGGGGTGCTCGCGTTGATCGCCACGTTCCTGCCCGAGTTCCCGCGCCAGGGCTACGTGCCGCTGGACGAGGGGCTGGGGGAGAACCTGCGCAGTATCGCGCTGCCCGCCCTCACCCTGGCGCTCATGGAGGTCGCGATCTTCACCCGCGTCCTGCGCACCGACATGATCTCGACCCTGCAGCAGGACTTCGTCCTCTCGGCGCGCGCCAAGGGCATGCCCACCGGGCACGTCCTGGTCAAGGAGGCCCTGCGGCCGTCGACGGTCTCCATTATCACCCTCGCCGGCATCAGCCTCGGTCGCCTCATCGGCGGCACGGTGGTGGTCGAGCGGCTGTTCAACCTGCCCGGGATGGGCACGATGATCGTCGACGCCGTGCAGAACGACAACCTTCCCGTGGTGCTCGGTGGCGTCATCGTCATCGCCGCCTTCTACGTCCTGGTCAACATGACCGTGGACGTCGCCTACGCACTCATCGACCCGAGGATCCGCCGTGGCTGACATCGATACGACCCATCCGCGCGGCGCGTCCCCCGCGACCGCGACCGCGACCGTCGCGGCGGACGCACCCGCCCGGCGTAAGCTCCGGCTGCCCAAGCTCTCCGGCCTCGGCACGTGGGTGGCGCTCGCCTGGACCGTCCTCATCGTGCTGGGCGCCCTGATCGTCGACGTCCTGCCCCTGGGGGAGGCGCGCGACCCCGCGCTCGCGCTCATGACGCCGTCCCTGCTCCCGCCGGACCTGGCGTCGGACCACCCGCTGGGCACCGACCGTCAGGGTCTCGACATCCTCGGCGGCCTGCTCTACGGCGCCAGGGTCTCCATCACCGTGGGTATCGGCGGCGTCGTCATCGGTGGTCTGATCGGCGGCGCGCTCGGTCTCATCGCCGGCTACAAGGGCGGCTGGGCCGACCGCGTCGTGTCCATCATCAGTGACGTGCTGCTCGCGTTCCCGTCCCTGATCCTGCTCATCGCGATCATCACGGTCCTCGAGCCGACACTGCTCAACGTCACGCTCGCCCTGGGTGTCATGGTGGTGCCCTCGTACGCGCGTCTCGTGCGCGCCAACGCCATGAGCTTCGCCGGCCGCGAGTTCGTCACGGCCGCCCGCTCGCTCGGCGCCGGCGAGATCCGCATCATGTTGCGCGAGGTGGCCCCGAACATCGTGGCGCCCGTGCTGTCCTACAGTTTCATGCTGGTCGCGGTGCTCATCGTGGCCGAGGCGTCGCTGAGCTACCTGGGACTGAGCATTCCCCGCCCCGAACCGACCTGGGGCAACATGATCAGCGCCGGCCAGCCCGACTTCGAGCGGTATCCCTACCTCGTAGGTATCCCGGCGTTCGTGCTGTTCCTCACCGTCCTGAGCTTCAACCAGCTGGGCGAGGCGGCCGGCCGCAAGTGGAGCCCCGGCGCGGCCAAGATCTGATCCGAACCGCCGGCCCGCCCGGGGCCGGCCGACTCGGCCGTGACGCAGTCGGTCGAGGATGAAGGCGTGGAGGAATGGGTCCGATGGAGCGGACGAACGAGGTCCCGGACGACGCCGGGGCGAACGGCGCCTCCCAGACCAGGGACGCCAAGACGGCGATGATCGAGATCGCCGAGAAGCTGATCGGGGAACGCGGCCTCGACCGCGTGTCGATGCGCGACGTCGCGACGGCCGCCGGGCAACGGAACAACTCGGCGGTGCAGTACCACTTCGGGGGCCGGGACGGGCTCATCCGGCAGGTGCTGCGGCGCAGGCTGACCGCCCTGGACTCGGTGCGGCAGCAGCGGCTCGCCGAGATCGACGAGCACGGCCTGGGCACGGACCTCGCCTCGCTGGTGCGGGTCCTGTTCGAGCCGATCGTCGAGCTGTTGCGGGCGTCGCCGGACGCCACCCACTACGCGCGCTTCCTGCAGCGGGTTGGTCCGGTGATGGGCCCGGAGGCGCCGGAGGTGCGGCTGCGCACGGCGACCGACGACGTGGTGGTGCGGCTCATCGACGTGTGTTCACACCTGCCGCGGCGGGTGGCGTTCGAGCGGATCGATCTGGCCACGCAGATGTTCACCGGCGCGCTGGCGGTCTACGAGGACCGTCGCGACGCCAGCAGCACGGTGGTCAACACCGACTTCGAGAAGGTCGTGGCCCACCTCTACGACATGATCGAGGCGGCGCTGCGGGCCGGGCAGGGCTCGGCCGGGCAGGGTGCGTCCGGGCAGGGTTCGGCCGCCCTCGGCTCACATGTCGCGAACGCAGCGGAAGCCGAGGTTGGCGGTCGCTGACCCGGCCGTGTTGGCCGACCGCGCCGCCACCCGGTAGCGGTAGCAGTACGAGTCGTGGCACAGGTAGGACCCGCCATTTGGCGGCCCCCGGGGTGCCGCCAGTCCGCCCCGCGCACGGCCACCCACCACGGCGTGGTGTCGAGCCGGTGGAGGACGTCGGCGGGGTCGGCCTCGACGGCGAGGTGGAACACCGGGGACACACCCATCCGCTCGGCCTCGGTGACATACCCCGTGTCCTTGCAGAAGGTGGCGAACTGCGCGTTCGACACCGCGCACTCGTCCATCCGGAACGAGCGGACGCTCACTTCGCGCGGGCGCGCGGCAGGACGCCCGCCGGTTCAGACGCGACCGCGTAGGAGTTTGCGGAAGTACACGACGGGCTGGACGAACCGGTCGAACGCGTACGTGGTCCGCCGTGGCACGGTGACGTCGATCCCGCGCACCGAGGGGGCCGGCCGACCGTCCCGGTCGTGCTCGTCGAGCACCAGCCGGTTCCCGCTCACGGCGACGGGGATGACCGTGTAGCCGTCGTACTCCCGTAACGTCCCACCGTCGCGGGCGGCGCGGAGATTGTCGGCCACCACGCCGACCTGCGCGCGCAGCGCGCCACCTGACGGGCGTGTGCCGACCGTCGCGGCGTCACCCAGGCCCCACACCGTGTCGACGCGCGAGTGGCGCAGGGTGCCCGGGTCGACATCGACCAGGGCGGCGACGTCGTCGGTGGCGAGCCCCGAGTCGGCGACGAACCGGGGCGCACGGGTGTGCGGGGTGACGTAGGCCAGGTGGACGTCCTCGATGGCCGCGGGCGTCGGGCCGTCCACCGACACCGTGCGGGAGTGGTGGTCCACGGAGTCGACGCGTGACTGCTCGTGAACGGTGATGCCGTACTGCTCGATGAACGGGCGCAGCCTCCGGTCGGCGTGCTCGAGCCCGAGGAGCCCGCGGAACGGGGTCACGAGGTGCACGTCGATACGGTCGAGGACGCCCTCGCGCCGCCAGCGGTCACATGCCAGGAACATCGCCTTGAGCACGGTCCCACCGCAGGAAGCGGGTTCGGGCGGAACCGAGAACACCACCGTGCCCTCACGGACGCGGACCAGGGCGGCGCACGCCCGGCCGGCGTACTCGGGTACGTGCGCGGACACCGCCCACCCGTCGACGTAGCCCTCCCGCAGTCCCGGGATCGCGTCCCAGTGCGGGGTCAGGCCGGGGCACAGAACGAGGTCGCGGTAGCCGACGGTGGCTCCCGTGTCGAGGGTGACCGTGCGTTCGGCCGGGTCGACACGGGTCACCGCCCGGGGGAGGAGATCCACGCCGTCGGGGATGACGGTCGCCATCGGTCGTTCGTACCGGGACATACGGGCCCGCCCGGCCGCCGCGTAGTTGAGCATCGGCCGGTACCGGTGCACGGGGCTCGGGTCGATGAGCGCGACGCTGCGTATGCCGTCGCGCCTGAGGCGGGCGGCCAGGGAGACCCCGGCGTTGCCCGCCCCGACGATCACGGTGTCGAACGCGGCGGGCATGGCGTCAGAACACTTCGAACGCGTAGCCGACGAGGCCGATGACGACGAGGAGAACGACGACGGCGATGACCGCGATCCACACGTAAGCGCTCTTGTTGCCCGGCTGGGGTGTCGGGCTCTGCTGTTCCGTCGGGCCCTGCTTGCTGGTGGCGCTGTCCGACTGCAACGAGGTGGAGTCGGAGTCCGGCGTGATGCCGGCTGGGGCCGCGCCGTGGCTGTCCACGTCGGGGCTCTGCGAGGGGTCGGGGTCTGACGGTCGGGCGTTGGCCATGAGGCACCTCTCGATCGACTGGAACCCACACGTTAGGGGCTCGTCGCATGGCCTTCCACCGGTCGACCACCCGTGAGCACCACGACCCCCGGCCCGGCGCCCGCCGCGAGGGCACCCAGGACGTCCGCCACCGACCAGGCGGTGATCGCGGACGTGCGGCCGCCGGAGTCGGGGTCGACGGAGTTCTCGAACTGCAGCTCGTAGCGGCCCACCGGCGACTCCCACTCGACGACGTGGCGGGTGCGTCCGACGTCCGGGTCGGCGACCACGATCACCTCGGTCCGGTCCAGGCCGAGGGTGGCCAGCGCGAGCGCGACGGACGCGTTGGAGGTGCGCGGGAACTCGAGCGCCGCCTGGCGGGCCGAGCCGCGGAACACCTCGCGAGGCTCGGTGAGCTGCTCGTCGACGTCCAGGGCCGTGGGTCGCTTGATCGTGTAGTGGCGGACCGTGGCATCGGAGGTCCCGGCGCGGGCGGCCGCCGCGAGGACGTCGAGTCCCCCGATGGCCCCGGCCGGTACGAGCACACGACCGGCGCCCGGTGTTCCGGCGAGGAGGTCGCGGGGGTCGTCGTGGCGGGCGAACACGCCGCACGAGCACACCACGATGTCCGTTCCGGTGGCGGTGACCCTCGGGATGTACTCCGCCGCCGCATCGACGCTGCCGGCCTCCACCACCACGTCAGCCGCGTCGATGGCGGTCTTGATCTCGCTCTCCGTGCTGTTCGAGCGGAGCACGGTGCCGAGTCTCGCACCCGGGACCCGGCCCTGCTCGAGCGCCTCGATGACGGCGCCGCCGATCGCGCCGGCGCCGACGACCGCCACCTCCAGTTCCGCGGGTGTCGGACGGGTCGGGGACGAGGGGAGAGGGGGCATGGCCCTGACCGTACCCAGCCACGAACGGGCCCGCTCTTCTGCGAAGCCGTGAACCGGATCGGAGATCAGACGAGCCGGATGTCGTCGCGTTCGCGGATCGTGCCCGGAGTGAGAGAGCGCAGGTAGGCCCCGAACTTCGAGCCGTTCTCGCGGGCCAACGACCGCAGGATGCCGCGATCGCGAGGCAGGTCGGCCTCGTCGACGGCGAGGCGCCGGTAGTGCTCGTGGTCGTCCGCCGGCCGGCGCGGATGCAGGCTGACCCGACGACCCAGCGCGGCCGAGAGCAGCTCGTGCACCCGGTCGTCGACGTAGCGGGCGTGGAACTGCAGCAGTTCCACCCACTTCTTGGCGCTGCGGAGCTCGCCGGCGTCCTCGTCCCTGATCACCCAGCCCCGGTCGCCGGGCAGGCCCCAACGCTCGGTTACCGCGGTCTCGGTGACGCGATCGCCGCGCATCGACTTCACGGGGTAACGCCACAGCTCCGAGACCGTTCCCACTCGCATGAACGCCACCTTAGCCCC
>NZ_BCSW01000063.1 GCF_001571065.1 Dietzia cinnamea NBRC 102147 | reverse complement strand
GAGGCAGGAGGGGGCCAGCGCCGGCGGCCGGCGCGCGGACGGGCTCTGCATCGATGGTTCCGAGCAGCACTATGAAATGCGCTGAACCCCCGGTCGTCGAGACGACCGGGGGTTCAGCCCGATTGTGGAGCTGCCGGGAATTGAACCCGGGTCCTCCGCAGCATCGGCAGGACTTCTCCGTGCGCAGTCCGCGTTGGCCTCTACTCGGATCTCGCCCTCATGCGGACGTGTTGGCGATGACGATCCCAGTCACTGTGAGTTGTCCCGACCCACCCCGTGACCGGGTGAGCCGGTGATCCCTCTAGATGATGCCGGGTTCCGGGGCGAGAGCGACCCCGGGCCGACAGACTACGGGCTCGCTATCAGGCAGCGAGGGCGTAGTCGCGCTGATTGGTATCGGCGCGTAATTGGTTGCCACGACGCTTACGGTGGTCTCTGGCCTGCACCGGCACGCTTCCCCTGCGTCAGCTCACGTAGTCGAAACCACATCAGCCCCTCAGGAGCCGCCGACTTCCGCCGACGGACCTCCAACCATACCCCCGGGGACCGTCGAATACCAGGGTGACGTCCGTCTCCGGTCAGCCAAGCGTGAGGAGGACGATCGCGACGCCGGCCAGGCCCAGCCCGGCCAGTTGGACCGCGCGCATCCGCTCGCCCCCATGCGTGACCGCCAGCGCGACGGTGAAGGCGGGGTACAGGGCGGCGATGACGCTGACGAGGGAGAGCATCCCTGCCTGGGAGGCGAAGTAGAACGCACCATTCGCGATCGCGTCGAACACGGCGATCACCACCCCGATCGCGATGAGACGGCGCGGGAAGCGGAACGACTCACGCGCGGCCACGGCAGCGGCGAGCAACATCACCGTCGCGCCTACCCGCGACGCCGCGACCGGCCAGAGCCCCTCGCCCGCGGGCACCCGCGACAACAGGACGAAGAAGGCGGCGAACGCCGAGCCCGACACCACCGACATCACCAGGAGCGACGCCGTCAACCGCCCGTGCGCGGCGGACGAGCCGTCCGCGCCCTCCAGGGACACGAGGACGGTGGCCACGAGCGCCACCGCCATCCCCGCCATCGCCGCGGACCCGGGCCGCTCCCCCGCCGCCAACCCGAAGGCCAGAGGTCCGGCGGCGGCCAGGACCGCCGTGATCGGCGAGATGACGCTCATCGGCCCCCGGGACAGCGCCACATAGAACGTCCACACCGCGGCGCCGGATGCGAGCCCGGACGCCAACCCCCACCCCAGGCCCGCCGGAGTAGGTGACCCGCCCGCGACGAGGGCCGCGACCCCCACGAGCACGATCGAGACAGGGTAGGCCACGCTGACGACGCGCAACGCCCGCGCGCGGCGGGACGCCACGCCACCGAGATAGTCACTGATGCCGTACGCCACCGCCGAGGTCGACGCCAGCGCGACCGGCATCACGCCCGCATGCCCTTGATCTTCCTGCCCAGCTCGCGGACCGCTTCGCGCTCGGCCGTCCGCCGGGCGATGTCCTGCCGCTTGTCGTGGGCCTGCTTACCCCGCGCGACGGCCAGTTCGACCTTGACGCGACCGTTCACGAAGTAGAGCGACAACGGGACGAGCGTCGCGTTCCCGTCGCGCACCTTGCCCACGAGCGAGTCGATCTCCCGGCGGTGTAGCAGGAGCTTCCGCGCCCGCTTGGGGGCATGATTCGTCCAGCTCCCGTGCGAATACTCGGGGATGTGGAGCCCGCGGAGCCACACCTCGCCGTCGTCGACCGTCGCGAACGCGTCGACCAGCGAGGCCTTACCCTCCCGCATGCTCTTGATCTCGGTGCCCACGAGGGCGATCCCGGCCTCGTAGGTGTCCAGGATGTGGAAATCGTGCCTGGCCTTGCGGTTACTCGCGACGATGCTCCCGTCGGAGCCGAGGGAGGACGCGCCCTTCTTCTTGTTTTTCTTGGCCACGTCGGTTCACCTCCTCGTTGCTGTTGCGCAGCCCCCAGAGTCTAGACGAGCCGGAAGGGGCGGCGGCCGTCAGTGCCGGGCCATCAGTACCGGGCCATCAGTGCCGGACCGTCAGCCTCAGGGTCACCCACGCCGTCAACGCGGAGGCCACCGCGCCGGCGACGACGAGCCCCGGGGCGAGAACCAGAATGTCGGAGGTCGTGATCCTCTCGACGAGATTCGCCCGGTACGCCTCGTCCAGCACCCTGTCGAGGAACACGCTCTTGGCCACCAACAGACCCCCCACCGCAAGGACGGCGCCGGTGATCGCCGCGATCACCGCTTCGAGCACGAACGGCAACTCGGTGTACCACCGGCTCGCGCCCACCAGGCGCATGATCCCGACCGCGGTGCGTCGCGTGAACGCCGCGATCTGGGTCATGTTGGCGATGAGCAGGACGGTCGCCACGAGCTGAACCACCGCTATGGCGAACGCCGCGTTGCGGATGCCGCCGAGAACCGAGAAGACGCGCTCGACCAGCTCACCCTGCCCCTGCACGACCTCGATCCCGGACACGTCCGCCAGATCCACCGCGACCTCCTCCGCCCGCGTCGGATCGGACAGAGTGAGGGTGAACCGCGAGCCGAGAGCGTCCGGCGACGTCGACTCCACCAGAACCGGGTCGGTCGAGGCGAACAGCTCGACGAACTCGGAGTAGGTCTCCTGCGGGTTCTTGTACTCCACCGACGCCACGCCCGGCGTCTCCTCGAGCTGCTCGCGAATTCCCGCGCACTCCGCCGCACACTCCGGGTCCTCGACGGAGATCGAGCGGTCCACGTAGACGCGGAACTCGTTGAGGTAGTCGTACTTGGCCTGGCTCGCGGACGCGGTCATCGCCACCAGCAGCCCGGCGCCCAGCATCCCCAGCGCGACGGCCGTGGTGATGATCATGGCCAGCGTCATGGAGAGGTTCCGGCGCAGTCCCTGGGCGACCTCAGAGGCGATGAATCGGACGGCCATCAGCGATCCACCCCGTAAGTCCCGCGCGCGTCATCCCGCACGACTGCACCGTCGACCAGCTCCACGACCCGGCGGCGCGACCGGTCCACGATGTGGCGGTCGTGCGTGGCCATGAGCACCGTGGTGCCCGTCCTGTTGATCCGGTCGAGCAGCAGCATGATGTCCTCACTGGTCTCCGGGTCGAGATTGCCCGTCGGCTCGTCCGCGAGCAGCAGCACGGGACGGTTCACGAACGCCCGCGCGATGGCGACGCGCTGCTGCTCTCCCCCGGACAACTCGTGCGGCCGACGGTTCGCCTTGGTGCCCAGTCCGACCATGTCGAGCGTCTCCGGGACGACCTTCTCGATGGTCCGGCGGGACTTGCCGATGACCTGGAGCGCGAACGCCACGTTCTCCGCGACCGTCTTGCCCGGCAGGAGGCGGAAATCCTGGAACACGCAGCCGAGCGAACGCCGCAGCCCGGGCACATTCGAGTTCTTCATGCGTGTGAGGTCGTGGCCGGCCACGACGAGCCGACCCGAGTCCGGCCGTTCCTCCCTCAACAGCAGCCGCAGGAAGGTCGACTTACCGGAGCCGGAGGCACCGATGAGGAAGGCGAACTCGCCGTCGTCGATCTCCACGCTCACATCGGACAGAGCCGGACGCGTCACGGACGCGTACGACTTGGTCACACGGTCAGCACTGATCACGCCAGTAGCCTAGCGCCACACCCGTCACTGTCGGCGCTGCTGGCCGAACACCGCGATCCGCCGGCGGGGCCGCCGAAGCGCCGCCCGGTGCCCGAGCGAGAGGCGTCACCCCTCGAGGGCGCCGCCGCTCGGAACAGAGGTCGGAACGCCCTCGGGTGCCTGCTGACCGGTCTGCTGTTGCGACTGCTGCTGAGGCTGCTCCTGCGGCGCCTGTTGCTGCGGCGCCTGCGTCTGCTCCTGCCGGGTGGGAGTCGATCCCGCCGTTCCGCGCAAGCCACCCGGGCCCGGGCTGGTGGTGGCGGTGCCCTCGGGGCCGGTGGTCGTCGTCCCGGTCGTCGCGGTCCCCGTCTGATCCGGCCCTGTCGTGGGAGTGGGATCGGTGGTGCCCGTAATCTCCGACGGCCCGGTCTGCTCGGACGATGACTCAGCCGGCTCGGTCGGCGCACTGGTCGCGGGCGGGGCCGGCGGGCCGAAGGCGACGACCGGCTGCTCACGGACGAGCAGATACAGCACCCCGGCGACGACGAACGCGCCGAGAAGGATCGCGGTCGTCCGCGACATCGACAGGAACTCCCCGATCAGCGCCACGATCGCGGGCTTCGGCCGGCGTGAGGGCGCGTCGGGCGGTGGCGTGCCGCCGAGGCCCAGCGGATCGGGCTGTTCGCGGGCGGACGGGTCCTGGCGCAGCACGGGCTCCTGACGCGTGGCGTCATCCTCCCGGGCCGTACCGGCGTCGGGTGTCGTATCAGCGTCGGGGGTCGCGTCGGCGCCCCGGGCCACGTCACCGTCGCGGATCGGGTCGTCGTTCCGGGTCGTGTCGTCGTTCCGGGTCGTGTCGTCGTTCCGGGTCGTGTCGTCGTTCCGGGTCGTGTCGTCGTCTCTGTGCCGTGCCATCAGACGCTCCCCTCTCCGGTCTGCGGGCGGAGCATCCCCGCCCGGATGGCCGCGAGCGCCTCCGGTTCCAGGACTATGCCCTCCTGCCTGAACCGTCGCAGGATCACCGCGCGCATGCGCCGGCCGACCTCCCACTGCATTCCCGGCTTGGTGCGGGCGAGCAGGCGGATGATGGTCTGCTCCAGCTTGATGGACTGCACGCCCATCACGGACGGCTCGTCGAGCACGTACTCGCCCACACGGTCGTCGTCGACGATGTCCCGGCACACCTCGGCCAGCACCTCGTGCGCCTTGTCCATGTCGGCGTTGTTGGGGACCGGAACGTCGATGATCGCCCGCGCCCAGTCCTGCGACTGGTTGACGGCGGTGACAATCTGACCGTTGGGGACGATCACGGCCTCACCGTCCAGCGTGCGCAGCCGGGTGACGCGGAGAGTGACGTCCTCGATGGTGCCGGCGGCGACGCCGGTCGCTGTCGTGAGCTCCACGATGTCGCCGTACCCGTACTGCCTCTCGGCGAGGACGAAGAATCCCGCGAGGAAGTCCTGGACGATCTTCTGCGCGCCGAAGCCCAGTGCCGCGCCGAGGACGGTCGCCGGCGCGACCAGGGCGACGAGGTTCACGCCGAAGCGCAGGAGGATCTGGATCCCGAAGAGGACGTAGAGGACGGCGACGGCGACATAGGAGAGCACCTGGATCAGCGAGTGCAGGTGCTTGGACTCCTCGGACCACAGCTCCTTGTCCGCGTTCTTGGCGTCGATCCGGCCGGTCCACATCCGGGCGATCTTGCCGATCACGCGGGTCAGCAGGGCCGCCCCCAGGACGAGGAGGACGACCTCCAGACCCTCGTTGCTCAGCCAACGGAGAATTCCGCTGAAGTCGGTCTGGACCCTCACTAGGCGTCGGCCCCCTCCCGCATCCGCCACCGGATGCCGGCCTCGATGAATCCGTCGATGTCACCGTCGAGCACCGCCGACGGGTTGTTGACCTCGTGCTCGGTCCGGAGGTCCTTGACCATCTGGTACGGGTGCAGCACGTAGGAGCGCATCTGGTTGCCCCACGACGCGTTGCCGCCCGAACCGAGGGCGTCCATCGCGGCCCGTTCCTCCTGCCGCTTGCGCTCGAGCAGCTTGGCCTGCAGAACCTTCATGGCCGCGACCTTGTTCTGCAGCTGCGACTTCTCGTTCTGACACGTCACGACGATCCCCGTGGGGATGTGCGTGAGGCGCACCGCGGAGTCGGTGGTGTTGACCGACTGCCCACCGGGACCCGACGAGCGGTACACGTCGACGCGGACCTCGTTCTCCGGGACCTCGATCGAGTCGACCGTCTCGACCACGGGAAGCACCTCGACCTCGGCGAAGGAGGTCTGGCGGCGCCCCTGGTTGTCGAACGGCGAGATGCGCACGAGGCGGTGGGTGCCCTGCTCGACCGAGAGGGTGCCGTACATGTACGGGTCCTTGACGATGAAGGTGGCGGACTTGATGCCGGCCTCCTCCGCGTACGAGGTGTCGTAGACCTCGACCTTGTGGCCGTTCTTCTCCGCCCAGCGCACGTACATCCGCATGAGCATCTCCGCGAAGTCCGCGGCGTCGACACCGCCGGCGCCCGCGCGGATGTTCACGACGGCCTCACGCTGGTCGTACTCACCGCTGAGCATCGTCTTGACCTCCATGGCCTCGACGTCCTCACGCAGGCTCGCCCGCTCGGCATCCGCCTCCTCGACGGCGTCGCCGCCTTCCTCCTCCGCGAGCTCGTACATCAGCGGCAGATCCTCGATCCGCTGCCGCAGTTCGCGGCAGCGACGTAGGTCCGCCTGGATGTACGACAGCTCGCTGGTGACCTTCTGAGCCCGGTCCTGGTCGTTCCACAGGTCCGGGTCGGCGGCCATCTGCTCGAGCTCGTCGACGCGGCGGGCGAGCTCGTCGATGTCGAGAACCTTCTCGACGGTGGTCATGGTCGCGTCGAGGGCTGCGATGTCGGCGGAGACTTCAGGGTGCACGAGATCCGAGTCTACGCGGCCCGGGCGTCGCCCACCGTTTCCCCGCCCGTCGCCCCGACGTGACCCGCCACATCACCCGTGGTCGCCCGCCGCGGGTAGCGTCGAGAGCCGCGGACCCGCTGCCGCCCGTGGTCAGCGCGCCGCGACCCCAGCGGAGGAAGTGCATGTCCATCGACACCGGCCACCCGCGCCCCCCGTCCGACGAGCTCACCGGGCGACTGTCCGACGTCGACCTGGCCGCCCGCCTCGTCGTCGACGCCGGCACCCTGGCGCGCCGCCTGCGCGAGGACGGACTCGACGTCCGGCGCAAGACGTCCGTCTCGGACGTCGTCACCGAGGCGGACGACGCCGCCGAACGACACATCACCGCGCTTCTCGCCGCCCACCGGCCGGACGACGGCGTCCTCGGCGAAGAGGGAACCCTGGTCGCCGGCGGCCACGACCGGCGGTGGGTCGTGGACCCCGTCGACGGCACCTACAACTTCGTCTCCGGCTCCGACTACTGGTGCTCGGCAGTGGCACTCAGCGGCCCCGACGACTACCTGCTCGGCGCGGTCCACCGCCCCGCCACCGGCGAGACCTTCGTCGGCGGCTCCGAGACGCCCACCCGCCGCAACGGCGTCCCCGTGACCCCGCTGTCCCCCGGCGACCTCGCCGCCGGCAGTCTCGCCACCTACCTCCACCCGCCGTTCCTCACCGACCCCGATCTGGCCGAGCCGTTCCACCGCGTGAGCCGGGGCGCGGCGACCATCCGGATGCTCGGATCCGGATCGGTCGACCTGGCCTCGGTCGCCTGCGGGATCCACACCGTGTGGTGCCAGCACTCCTGCCCGGAGTGGGACTGGCTGCCCGGCCGCGCACTCGTCGAGGGCGCGGGCGGGGTCTGCGCGACCGTGGAGGTCAACGGCTACGACTGGTTCGTGGCGGGCCGCCAGGGTGCCGTCGACCAGGCGGTCGCCCTGCTCCGCGGCTGAACCAACCCCCGCCGAACAACGGTGCCGAGAACTTCAGGGGAAAGTGTGGCGCTCGGAACTTACTCCGAAGTAAGGTGTTGGCGACCACACCGCCCACCGTCCGTCACGAGAACAGCTGGTGATGATGAGTAAGAACCCCACGACCCCGCCCACGACGGGACGCGCGAAGACCTCCACACCGGGCAAGAACCCCACACGCATCGACGCCATCGGCGCCGCGATGCGTGCGCTGACCACGATCACCGGGTCGGAGTTCGCCGAGCGGTTCGGACTGCGCCAGAAGGTCGACCGGGTGACCTACGAGGCCACCAAGACCGGATTCAAGACCCTCGGGGCAGCGACCAAGTCGTTCAAGAAGGTGTCCGGCGGCGGCGCGCCCAAGCGCCTACCCGACGCCGACACCGAGGCGCGGCCCGACCTGTTCGACCTCACGCTGGACGAGGACCAGCAGATGATCTCCCAGACCGTGCGCGAGTTCGCCACCGAGGTCATCCGCCCGGCCGCCCACGACGCCGACGCCGCCGCCGAGGCACCCGCCTCACTTCTCGAGCGGTCCGCCGAGATCGGCGCCACCATGCTCAACGTCCCGGAGGAGTTCGAGGGCATCGCCTCCGAGCGCGGCGTGGTGACCAACTCCCTCGTCGCCGAGGCCCTCGCCTACGGCGATATGGGCCTGGCCCTGCCGATCCTCGCGCCGTCCGGCGTGGCCACCACCCTGACCCAGTTCGGATCCGACACCCAGCAGAAGTCCTACCTGCCGGCGTTCGCCTCCGAGAAGGTCCCGGCCGCCGCCGTCGTGGTGGCCGAGCCCCGGCCACTGTTCGACCCGTTCGACCTGAAGACGACCGCCGTGCGTACCCCCGGCGGCTTCACGCTCAACGGCGTCAAGTCGATGGTGCCCACGGCCGGGAGCGCGGAACTCTTCGTCGTCGCCGCCACCCTCGACGGCGCGCCGACCTTCTTCTTCGTGGAATCCGACACCGACGGACTCGTGGTGGAGGCCGATCCGTCCATGGGCCTGCGCGCCGCCGGCCTGGGTCGCCTCGTCCTCACCGACGTGGCCGTGCCCGCCGACGCGATCCTCGGCGGCCCGGACGTGTCCCCCGAGGACCGCGCCGCCGCCTACGCCGACGTGATCCGCCTCTCGCGCCTCGGATGGGCGTCGCTGGCCGTGGGCACCTCCCACGCGGTCCTCGACTACGTCACGCCCTACGTCAAGGAGCGCCACGCGTTCGGCGAGCCCATCGCGCACCGCCAGGCGGTCGCGTTCGCGGTGGCCGACATGGCCACCGAGCTCGACGGCATGCGCCTGGTCACCTGGCGCGGCGCCTCCCGCGCCGAGCAGGGGCTGTCGTTCGCCCGCGAGGCCGCCCTGGCCCGCAAGATCGCCGCCGACAAGGGGATGAAGATCGGCCTCGACGGTGTCCAGCTGCTGGGCGGGCACGGGTTCACCAAGGAGCATCCCGTCGAGCGCTGGTACCGCGACCTGCGCGCCGTGGGCGTGGCCGAGGGCGTGGTGGTCCTGTGACCGCCCCCCGCCCCGCCACCCTCCCGAACCGGACCAAGGACATCCAGCGATGATCAACCTCGAACTACCCAAGAAGCTGCAGGTGGGCGCTAATCAGGCTCGCCAGGTGGCCACCCAGATCTTCCGGCCCATCTCGCGCAAGTACGACCTCGCCGAGCACGAGTACCCCGTGGAACTCGACACCCTCAAGGCCATGATGGAGGCCATGGAGGACGCCGGCCAGGCCGCCTCGGGCGCCACGATGGGATCCGGCGGCGCCCCCAAGCGCGAGGGCGTTTCCAACGGCGGCAACATGAAATCGCTGCTCAACATCATCGAGACCTGCTGGGGCGATGTCGGCCTCACGCTCTCGATCCCCCGGCAGGGCCTGGGGAACTCCGCCATCGCGGCCGTGGCCAACGACGAGCAGATGGAGAAGTTCGGCCGCGTGTGGGCCTCCATGGCCATCACCGAGCCGGACTTCGGCTCCGACTCCGCCGCCGTGTCGGCCACCGCCCGCCTCGACGGCGACGAGTACGTCCTCAACGGCACCAAGATCTTCGTCACCTCCGGTGCCCGTGCCGACCACATCGTCGTGTGGGCGACCCTGGACAAGAGCAAGGGCCGCGCCGCCATCAAGTCCTTCGTCGTGCCGCGCGACCACCCCGGCGTCTCCGTGGACCGGCTCGAGCACAAGCTCGGCATCCGCGCCTCCGACACCGCGCAGATCACCTTCACCGACTGCCGCGTCCCCAAGGAGAACCTCCTGGGCGACCCGGAGATCCGCGTGGACAAGGGCTTCGCCGGCGCCATGCAGACGTTCGACAACACCCGTCCGCTGGTCGCGGGCATGGCGGTGGGCGTCGCGCGCGCCGCGCTCGAGGAGATCCGCACGCTCCTCGAGGAGGCCGGGATGGAGATCGACTACGACCGGCCCGCCACCAGCCAGCCCGCCGCCGTGGCCAAGTACCTCGAGCTCGAGGCCGACTGGGAGGCCGCGTACCTCCTCACGCTGCGCGCGGCGTGGATGGCCGACAACAAGATGCCCAACACCAAGGAAGCGTCGATGTGCAAGGCCAAGGCCGGGCGCACCGGCTCTGCCGTGACACTGGGCGCCGTCGAACTCGCGGGCAGCTACGGCTACTCCGAGCGCAGCTTCCTCGAGAAGTGGTCGCGCGATTCCAAGATCCTCGACATCTTCGAGGGCACCCAGCAGATCCAGCAGCTGGTCATCGCCCGGCGCATCCTCGACCTGTCGAGCGCCGAGCTGAAGTGAGCTGACCCGCCGGACGGGTCGACGAGACCCGTCGGATCAACGAGAAGAGCGTTCCGCACACCACGCCGAGGGGGTGTGCGGAACGCTCTTCTCGATGGATCCCGGGGCCGGCCGGGCCGTCAGGCCATCCGGAAGCCGCTGCCGGGCCAGTTGCGCGCGGTGGCGTCGGCGACGATCGCGTCGAACGAGTACCCCAGCGCGGGCAGGAAGAACGGCGACTGGGCCGGGTGCAGGCACGAGGGCAGGACAGGGCCGAGGCTGCCGGCCGCCCCGGCCGCCGGCGGCATGTGGCCGCCCGAGACCAGGCCCACGAGCCGGCCGTCGCGGGTGATGGGCCCGCCGGAATCCCCGTACCCGGCACACGCGTGGCTCCAGAACCTGTCGCCCTCGCGCTGCCAGGTGATGCCGCACGTGTGGCCGGTCGACAGTCCGTCCTTGCAGACGACGTCGCCGAACTGCGGAGCCGGGGCTCGGCCGACGACGCCGGCCTGCCGGACGGGAACCGCGACGCCCGGGTCCAGGCGGATGACCGAGTAGTCGAGGATCTCGTTGCGGGTGGCGACCGTGCCGATCACGCCCGCGCCCTGGTTGTCGCGGAGGATGACCGGGACGTTGATCCGATCGCTGCAGTGGGCGGCCGTGAACGCGACCGGGGTGCCCGCCGCGTCGTAGCCGGCGGCGGTGATGGTGCATCCCGCCACTCCCCCGACGAGCACGGGGGTCGCGCCGCCGACGGGCACCGCCGCCTGGGCGGCTGCGGGCGCCATCAGCGTGGCGGCGCCGGCCATCACGGCCGTCGCGGCGAATTTCGCCAGACGGGTGAACCTCATGAGCGTGTCCTTCCCACCCCTGGCGGAATGCCCGGGTCTACGCTCCGTCAGACTAGCGGCCGGGGCCCCGCCGTGCACGACGCACGCGCGCGTCACCGGCCCGCCTCCCGAATCCGGGTGCGGCGCCACCGCCCCAGCGGCACACCGCCGGTCAATGCTCCCCGACCGTGATCCGGAGGGTGGGACGTCGGTCGTCGGCACCGCCGATCCGAGACCAGATCGCGGCCACGATCGGTTCGAGGAACAGTTCGCCGACCTGCCCCATGAGAGTGCGCACCACCTGGACCTTGTCCGAGGAGCGCGTGGAGGCGTGGCCGCCGCGGCGCAGACTCTCGACCTCCCTGGTGGTGAGGTCGACGATCGCCGCGAGCAGCGGAGCGCCCCGGCCGTCGGGCTCTATCAGGGCGCGGTTGATGTACTTCACCACCATCGGGTTGCGCTCGAGCATGTCGCGCACGGCGGCGTCGCGGGCCGCGACCACCTCCGCCGGGGACCCGGTGTTCTCGACGGTCGCCAGCGCGTCGACGACGTGCTCCACCACGAGGTCGTCCACCGCGCGGCGCAGCCCCTCCTTGGTGCCGAAGTGATGCTGGATCAGCCCGATGGTCACGCCGACCTCGGCGGCGACGCGGCGCATGGAGACCCGGTCCTCGCCGTGGTCCGAGTACAGCTCCAGGGCGGCGTACCGGATCCGCGCGCGGGCGGTGAGGTCGCCATCGGCGGAGCGCGGCGGGCCGGAGTCGCCCGCCTCTGCGCCGCCGCCGGACCCGGGGCCATCTGAACCCACCTCGCCCATCACGCACACCTCTCGCCGCGACGTGCGGCGCCCGCGGCGACCGCCGGAATGACGACCATACACCTGTATGCCATGCGGTTGTATGGTGGTGCTCGACAAGGCCACGCCGGCCCCCACCTCACTCTGGAGTCGCCCCGTGTTAGAGCCCGCCCCCTTCCGCTCCCCCTGGATGACCGACGACCTGGACGCTCTCCGAGCGCACACCCGCGCCTTCCTCGAGAAGGAGACCGCCCCGCACCTCGAGCGGTGGGCCGAGCAGGGCGCGGTGGACCGCGAGTTCTGGAACAAGGCCGGCGACGCGGGCCTGTTGTGCATCTCGATCCCCGAGGAATACGGGGGCGGCGGCGGCTCGTTCGCCCACGAGGCCGTCATCGCGGAGGAGCAGACCCGGGCGCTGGACGACGGCTGGGGCAACTCGGTCCACAGCACGATCGTCGCCCACTACATCCTCCAGTACGGCACCCAGGAGCAGAAGCAGCGTTGGCTGCCGAAGCTCGCGACCGGCGAGATGGTGGGCGCCATCGCCATGACCGAGCCCGGCGCCGGGTCGGACCTGCAGGCACTGCGCACCACGGCCACGCGCGACGGCGACGACTTCGTGGTCAACGGCTCCAAGACGTTCATCTCCAACGGCATGCACTGCGACCTGCTCGTCATCGTGGCGCGCACGGGCGGCGAGGGCGCGCAGGGCCTGTCCCTGCTGGTGGCCGAGACGCCGGGGCTGGAGGGCTTCAACCGCGGCCGCAAGCTCGACAAGATCGGCCTGAAGTACCAGGACACGATGGAGTTGTTCTTCGACGACATGCGCGTCCCGGCGGGCAACATCCTGGGCGGCGAGGGCCAGGAGGGGCAGGGCTTCATCCAGCTGATGCAGCAGCTCCCGCAGGAGCGCCTCATCATCGCGGTGACCGCGGTCGCCGCCGCCGAGACCGCCGTGCGCCTGGCGACCGACTACGCCAAGGAGCGCGAGGCGTTCGGCAAGCCGATCCTCAAGTTCCAGAACCTGCGCTTCGAGCTGGCCGAGTGTAAGACCGAGGCGCTGGCCGCCCGCACTCTGCTGGACCACTGCATCTCGCTGCATTTGGCGGGCGAGCTCGACCCGGCGACGGCGTCCATGGCCAAGTACTTCTGCACGGACAAGCAGTGCGAGATCATCGACCGCTGCCTGCAGGTCTTCGGCGGCTACGGCTTCATGACCGAGTACCCGATCGCCCGCATGTACGCCTCGGCGCGCGTGCAGAAGATCTACGGCGGGACCAACGAGATCATGAAGGAGCTGATCTCCCGGACGCTCTAGAGTCCCGAGCCCTCCCGCAGGTCCGCGACGATCTGGCGGACGGCGTCACGGCCCGCCCGGTTGGCCCCCACGGTCGACTGGGACGGGCCGTAGCCGATGAGGAACAGTCTCGGCTCGTCGAGCGCCCGTCCGCCGGCGATGCGGATCCCGCCCTCGGCCGTCCGCAGCCCGAGCGGGGCGAGATGGGCGATCGCGGGCCGGAACCCGGTGGCCCAGAGGATGACGTCCGCCGGCTCGAGCCGCCCGTCGGGCATCCGCACTCCGTCGGGCTCGATGCGGGTGAACATCGGGTGGCGCACGAGGACGCCGCGCGCGTCGGCGCGGTCGATCCACGGCGCGCGGTACATGCCGGTGACGCGGATGACACTCTCCGGCGGCAGCCCCCTCGCCGTGCGCTCGGCGACGCGGTCGATGGCCGCGGAGAAGTTCTCCGGAGGCGGCCCGGTCTCCCACTCGATCTCCCGCCGCGTCACCCACAGGGTGTCGGCGACACGGGAGATCTCCTCGAGCAGCTGCGTGGCCGAGATGCCGGCGCCGACGATCACGACGCGCTGCCCGGCGAACTCGTCGGCCGACACGTAGTCGTGGACGTGGACCTGTCGCCCGCGGAAGGTCTCCTGTCCGGGGTAGTACGGCCAGAACGGTCGGGTCCAGGTGCCGGTGGCGTTGATGACGTAGCGGGCCGCCCAGGTCCGTGGGTCGCCGGGGCGGGGCGCGCCGGTCGGTTCGGTGACGACGACGAGGTGGTCGCCGGCCGGGTCGTCCCGCCCGGGGACAGGTCTGCGTACCGAGCGGACGCGGACCGGCCGCCGGACGTCGAGGTCGTGGCGGGCCTCGTAGTCGGCGAAGTAGCGGGGCAGGATCTCGCGGCTGGGCGTGTCCGGGTCGGCGTCGGGCACGGGGTGGTCCGGGAGGGCGAAGATCCCGTTGACCGTGCGCATGGTGAGCGACTCCCAGCGGTGCTGCCACGCGCCGCCCGGGGCCTCGTCGGCGTCGAGCATGACGAAGGTGCGGTCGCTCCGGTCCTCACCCGTGGCCCGACCGGCCGGGGCGAAGCCACGGCGTCGCAGGTGGTATCCGGCGGACAGGCCGGCCTGCCCGGCTCCGATGACGACCACGTCGACGGGCGCGGCGGGTGTCCCGGGTTCGAGTGTCACGCCCCCATGGTCGGTCATCCGGGCCGTCCGAGTCGACGAGGGCCCTTCGTCGATGGCGGCGCGGGTCTTCATACCGGTGTCCTCCAGGGTCCGCAGCAGGTCCCCGGGGGGTTCGACGCCGGCGGGCGTGCGGTGGTCGCCGACGCGGATCGGACACT
>NZ_BCSW01000062.1 GCF_001571065.1 Dietzia cinnamea NBRC 102147 | reverse complement strand
ACAAGCTGACGATGCCGAGTTGTAGATTCCGCGAACTACCCTTCGCCGAGTTGCTCTGGCTACCGACACGAGAGCCAGTTTTGAGGCGATCGTGTAGCTGCCCCACTGGCGGGCTTAAGAGCTGCCCGCTGGCGGTCATGGGATCTGCCCGACTCGACATTGTTTCCCGGCTGTAGACCGTCGCTGAGTCTGCCGATGTTGGCGTCACTGTCGATGCCGACGAGAATCGGGTTGGTGGTCGGCACGGTGACGGTTAGATCCGCACAGTGATGGCATGGTCGACGCGTTGACGGTACGGGTGGGACAGACCGGGCTCGGAGACGGTGGTCGGCACGTTGACGACCGATCGTGGGCACGACAAAACCGCCCCGGGCATCTCTCGATCCCCGGGGCGGGGTCGGTCAGCTGGGGTCGGGTGAGAGCAGCCGGCCTTGGGTGTAGATGCCGATCAGGGCCCAAGGTGGGTCGGTGAATCCGCAGCGGCGTCGGTCCCAGTAGGCGGTGGCGACCAGCACGGTTAAGGTGTATTTGAACAAGTTCCCGGCGTATCGGATCTCGCTGAGCACGTCGGGGACCAGCTGGATCAGTCGGGTGATGGCCTGGTTGCGCATCCAGTCCAGATGGGTGTCGCTGACACTGCGCAGCCAGCGCCGCACCGTCGATTCGGACCGCCCCATCCGTGCCGCAATACGCCGAAAACCCAGCCCCTGGGCCTTGTGGGCCAATGCGGTGCCGATCACCTCGGTGGTGTCGGCCCAGCGGTACTGCAGTGCGGTGGGCAACAGGATGTGGGTCGATGCGCAGTCGCGGCAACGGACTCGGCGCGGGCGCACGGTCACCACCTCTGTCCCCAGCGACCGGACGGTCCGTTCGCGGCCGTACCCCCATTTGGCCAGCGTCCCGCGGCAGCGCGGGCAGGCCATGGTGGCCTCGGTGAGGTAGGCCTCGGCGTCCTCGGGACGACGAATGACGATCACAGCCACGCTCGACGTTCACGACTCATGAGCCTTGTCTAGCAGGGAAGACAGGGCAAGGGGTCAGTTCGTGTTGGGCGCCCGGCGGGCGGTGATCGTGCCGTCACTGCGGTTGCCGAGCAGGCCGGTGCGTCAGCGTGCGCATGCCGGCGCCGTCCGCTACGCCTGATTCCCAGCGGTTCGTTGATCGTCTGCACAGTGGTGGTGCAGACGATGGGCATTCGGGGCCGGGCCCGTCGGCACCGGAGCTGATGATCAAGGGCGCCGTGGTCGGCGCACACGAGGACGCTCAACACCCGGCCCGCTTGCGCAGCCCGGGACCTTCCTCGGGTGCGAAAGCGTCGATAGAGAACTCAACGCCCCGAGGAGATCATGGGCATTTTCGAAGCGTTCGGCCTGGCACGGCCACATCGAGTTGTGGGCGAGTCCTCCCAGGGTCTCGCATCATTCCGTCGCCCGCTATAGTCGCTAATCCTCGAGGCCCCGCCGAGCGATAAGCGCTGCACCGAGCAAGAGAATTCCATCGAACCGGCTCGGGTCCGCACCGGTAAGTTCCGCGATCCGATGCAATCTGTTGTTCACTGTATTGGGGTGCACCGACAGGTGCCGGGCCGTTCGACCCCTGTCCAGGTCGAGGGTAAAGTACCGGTCGAGGGTTTCGAGAAGGTCTGGATGACTTTCCAGAGGTTGAAGGACGCGGGCCAGATGTTCGAGGGCCGGGGACGGGCGCGTCAGCTGATAGGGAAGAGCGAGGTTGCGCAGGCTGTACACGCCCGGCGGACGAGCCGACGCCACCGCTACCCCGAGGACCTCGTCGGCCAGTGTGGCGGCCTCGGACATCAGGTCGTGATCGGCGGAGTCGGCCAGGCCAGCGATGAGCCGGACACGCGCTTCCTTGTCGATAACGTCAAGGATCCGGCGAGATGTAGACTCGGGATCTGCGAGGGACCCGGTGTGCGGGATCAGCAGATGTCCGCCCGAGCTACCGAGCGTCGACAGGACAGGGTACGCGCTCTGGTGCTCGTCGAGTGCCCGGAGTATCTTCCGGATGCGCCGACGAACAGACACCTGTGAGCCCGACGGCGGGGTTCCGTTCGGCGGCGGGTCCACATACGCCACAGCGAGGACAAGGTACTGCTCGGCCACCTCCACCCCAAACCGCTCGGCATCGGTCGCCACATCGCCGTCCCCGAGGAGCCCGCGGGCGACGAGGTCCTTTGACCCCCTTTCGCCACTGAGGATCGACTCCCGCTCGATATTGTGTGAACGGGTGACCGCGTTAAGCAGTTCTTCCTGAATCTCCATAAGCCTGGTACCGATGTACGGCAGGGTCCGCGCATCTGTGTCCGAGGCCACGGCAGCACACTGGAACCACAGATCCCTCGTACCCTTCTGCCAGTTCTGCAGGACCAGAAGAAGCGGGACCCCCTCGACCGCCCGCCTGGCCGCGATCTCTTGAGCCAGGGCGAGGTCATGCGAGTTCACTCCAGTGTCGTCACGAATCGCCCGGATGATGACGCCGTAGTAGTGCTTTTTGATCTGCGGGAGTTCTTCGTTCTGATAGTCCTTCGGCAGCCGGAGGAACTCTGCCGACTCGTCCTCCGGTCGCGGCTGGACGAGGTCGGCTACCTTAGCGGCGACAGCATCTAGGACCCGCCTGACTTCGGCATCCGGTCTGTTGAGCTGGGGTTTCATGGTCGATCCGCCTAGATGTGATGTCCAGGGAGTTTGGCCAGTCGGATGACTGGTGGCTGGCCGCCGAGGGCAGAGTGGGCGCGGTCATGATTGTAGAAGTGGAACCGCATCGAGGTGGCGAAGGATCGTCCAGCCCTGGCGACGATCTGCACGGGTCCAGGCCGACAGCCCCAGCGCCGGTGCGCGATGCGCTCTGCTTGAGATAGCGGGTCGACGCACTCCGTGGGCTGCTTTCCGGGAAGGGGCAGCCCACGGGGTGAACCGGCGAAAAGGGGGTCGATGGGCGGAAAAGGTCAGTACATCAAGGCCTTTGTCTCAAGGAACTCCTCGAGGCCGAGTGTGCCGAACTCTCGGCCGATGCCCGACTGCTTGTACCCGCCGAACGGGGCGTTGGGGTTGAACTGGCCTCCGTTGACCATCACCTGGCCAGTGCGCAGCCGGCCGGCGATCGAGCGTGCGCGCTCAGGGTCCTTGCTCCAGACACTTCCGCCGAGGCCGTAGATGCTGTCGTTGGCGATCCGGACGGCATCGTCCTCGTCGTCGTAGGGCTCGATCGCGAGAACCGGGCCGAACACCTCCTCGCGGTGAATCTCCATCTCGGTGGTGACGTCGGAGAACACGGTCGGTCGCACGAAGTAACCGGACGTGCCGTCAACGGATCCGCTTCCTCCAGTGACCAGCCGTGCACCTTCGGCAATTGCCCGGTCGATGAACCCCCGGACGCGGTCGCGCTGAGCAGCAGAGACGAGAGGGCCGACCTGTGTTCCCTCGTCATCCGGATGGCCCAGGGCTAGCGATTCGGCGATCTCCTTAGCTGCCCGCTCCACGCCTTCGAGCTGAGACCGCGGCACAAGCAGCCGGGTGAGCGCCGAACAGGTCTGCCCGGAGTTGATCATCGACCACTGGATCGCGTGCGGCATGACCTCCTCGAGATCAGCATCGTCGAGTACTACGTTTGCGCTCTTGCCACCGAGTTCGAGGGCGACCCGCTTAACGGTCTTCGAGGCGACCTCGCTGACGCGGGTGCCCCCGGCGACAGAACCAGTAAACGAGACCATGTCCACGTCCGGATGCGCGGCGATCGCCTCGCCGACGGTCGGGCCGTAGCCACTGACCAGGTTGAAAACCCCCGCCGGAAGGCCGACCGAGTCGATGATCTCGGTGAGAAGGACCGCGCTCAGTGGTGCGACCTCGCTCGGCTTGACCACGACCGTGTTACCGGCCGCCAATGCGTATGCGACCTTCGCCGCTACCTGGTGCAGCGGGTAGTTCCACGGTGTGATCGCGCCGATGACGCCCACGGGTTCGCGGAGGATCGTCGCGCCGAGTTCCTCGTGTTCGAAGTCGAACCCCTCGACCACGTCTGCGGCGCGGCTGAAGCTGTTGATGGGCATGGGCACCTGCATGGTGCGTGAGAAGTCGCGCGGAGCCCCCATTTCGGAGGAGATCGCCTCCGCGAGGTCTTCTAGGCGTTCGGTCATGCCACCTGCAATCGCCCTGAGGATCGCGGCACGCTCCGCGACAGGAGTTCGCGACCAGGAGTCGAAGGCGTCACGAGCGGCCGCGACGGCATCGGCGACGTCGTCGGCTGTTCCCTCCGGGACCGAGGCGATGACCTGTTCAGTGCTGGGATCCACCACATCGATGGTGTCGGTGCCGTGCGAGTCCACCCAGGTCCCACCGACATAGATCTTGGAAAATCGCGGGTTGTTCATTGGTTTTCCTTCCGTCCGCCCGGTCCGCAGTCAGTAATCCTCGTCGGTGTACTCGATGATGCCGCGCAGGTTCTTGCCGGCCATCATGTCCTCGTAGCCCTTGTTCACGTCCTCAAGGCGGTAGGTGTTGGTCACCAGCTCATCGAGCTTCAATGCGCCGCTGCGGTAGTGCTCAAAGAGCCTGGGGACCTGGATCCGCGGACCGGTGCCGCCGAAGATTGCTCCCTGGAGATTTTTCTGGAGCAACGTCATTTCGAACAGGCTGAGTGTGACGTCGGAGTGCGCCGCTGGGCCCATGCCGGTGACGACGACCTGGCCGCCCTTGCCCGTGATCGACATCGCGGGCTGGATCATCTCACCGAGGATTTCCCCGACGGAGATGATCGTCACGTTGGCCATTAGGCCCCAGGTCATCTCACGCACCGGTTCCATTGCCTCCTCCATCGAGCCGTACGCGTGCGTGGCCCCAAGTTCGAGGGCCTTAGTCCGCTTGAACTCCACCGGATCGACGGCCACAACGAACCGGGCACCGGCCGCAGCCGCGCCCTGGACCGAGTTGATCCCGACACCGCCCACACCTTGGACTACGACCGTGTCGCCAGCGCGGGTGCCTCCGATCTCAGTTGCCGAGCCCCAGCCGGTGGCCACGCCGCATCCGAGGAGGGCCGCAACCTTGAGGGGGATGTCATCGTCGATCTTGATCAGCGAGGCCTCATTGACAGTGATGTACGGCGAGAAGGTGCCGAGAAGGCACATCGACACGAGGCCTTCGCCCGCGGCTGTCGTGGCCCGGAACGTGTCATCTGAGATTGACCTGCCGGTTAACAGGCTCGCGCCCTTGTCACAGAGGTTCTGCAAACCTGCCGAGCACGGGCGGCACTTGCCGCAGGCGGGGATGAAGGCCGTGATCACACGGTCCCCTTCCTTCAGGGAGTCCACACCGGGGCCGACCTTGGTGACGATTCCGGCTCCCTCGTGACCGCCAATGGCCGGAAACTCGACGGGGAAGTCCCCGTGCTGCAGGTGGCGGTCGGAGTGGCACATCCCGGAGGCTGCGAGCTTTACTTGGACCTCGCCGTGGATCGGGTCACCCAGCTCGATTTCCTCGATCTGCCAGTCTTGCCCGGGGCCACGGACGATTGCTCCCTTGGTCTTCATGGTTCTACTCCTAGGTTGGTGTGCGGATGGTATGGGTCTGCCGATGAGCTACTACGGCGTGACGATCGGGAAATTCTGGGGAAAGGTGTCTAGCAGAGACGAAAGGGTGGAGAGCAGCTCACGGTCACCTGAGACGGCGGCCGTCCCCGCGTCGATCGACTCGTCGATTGACGCGGCCCCGAGGCTGATAGCTCCGAGCCGGGCGCGGGACAGACTGAGTTCGGCATCAGTCTCCCCCGAGCAGTCGATGGGGGTGCTGATGAGCACTCCGTTGGTGAGCTCAAGAATCCTGCGTTCGTCGGTGTCGGTGACATGGAGCGCGATGCGCATCCGATGACCGGACGCCTCCGGTCCGTTCAGTCGAATTGACAGGTACTTGAGGATCATGTCCGTACTCATCATCGAGAGCACGTCCGACGTGCCCAGACCGGCGGCTTCGGTGGACAGTCCGTGCCGCAGTTCCTTTGCGCCCGTCAGGTAGAAGTTCCGCCACGGAGCGGACTCAGCCTGGTAGCCCATTTGCTCAAGGGCGTCGGCTTGTAGTTCGCGAGCGTCGACGTTGTCCGAATCGGCATACACCACATGGTTGACCACCTGCGCCACCCACCGGTAGTCGCCTTCGTCGAATGACGCCCTCGCCCGCTGCAGTACGGCCTCGGCACCGCCCATGAACTCGACGTAGCGTTCGCTGGCGGCTACCGGGGGATGCGCGTGGAGAGTAGCGGGGTTCCCGTCGAACCACCCCAGATACTTCTGGTAGACAGCCTTCACGTTGTGGTTGAGCGACCCGTAGAGTCCTCGGCTGGACCAGCGCGTCGCGAGCGATTCCGGAAGTTCGACGATCTCGGCAATCTCGTGCATGGTGTGACCGTGTGCCGCTAGGCGGAGCGTCTCGTCGTGGATGTAGCGGTAGAGATCGCGTTGACTCTCCATGAACTCGGTGAGCTCTTCGTTTCCCCACACCGGCCAGTGGTGGCAGATGAACAGAGTGTCCGAGCGATCGGCGTAGAGCTGGATGGCCTCGTTGATGTAGTCGCTCCATGCGATCGCATCACGAATCTGGGTGCCACGGAGCGTATATAGGTTGTGCATGTGATGGGACACGTTTTCCGCCATGCAGAGTGCGCGCAGATCAGGGAGGTAGAAGTTCATTTCGGCGGGGGCCTCGGTGTCAGGCGTGTACTGGAATTCGAATCGCACCCCGTCGAGTACGAGCTCCTGGCCGGTCTCGTAGACGATGTCTGTCGGTTCGAGAAGCGTCACCGAGCCGCCGGAGAGGGAAAGACCGAGGCCGGTAGACACCACCCCAGTCGCTCCCGGCGACAAGCGTTGCCCGAACATGTAGTGGGCTCGACGATTCATCGCGTTGCCGGCATAGACGTTCTCGCTCACCACCCCCTCGAGGAACCCGCTCGGTGCGACGATGCGCGTAGCGCCTGATTCGACGTCTTCCGCGCTGACGACGCCCTTGACGCCGCCGAAATGGTCGGCGTGGCTGTGGGTGTAGATCACTGCGGTGACCGGCTTCTCGCCGAGTTCGCGACAGACAAGCTCCAGCGCAGCCCGCGCACACTCAGCTGAGGTCAACGGGTCGACGACGATGTAACCGGAGCTTCCTTCGATGACCGTCATATTGGACACGTCGAAGCCGCGCACCTGGTAGATCCCCTCAATGACTCTGTACAGCCCGTGCAGGCTGTGGAGTTGCGACATGCGCCAAAGACTGGGGTTAACGGTCTCTGGGGCACTCTTGTTGAGGAACTCGAACTTGTCCGCATCCCACACCACTCGTCCCGAATCATCTGTGATGACGAGCGGATCTAAGGTCGCTATGAATCCTCGCTGAGCGTCATCGAATGCGCGGGTGTCATCGAAATCGAGCAAGTCCTTCACGGCATTATTCGCGGCAATGGTGGCCGGTGTGGCAGACCCACTCTCGGTGTTCATGAAATACCTTTCTGCGGAGATGTTGAGAGAAGTCGATTCGTTAGAGAAACAGTCTGAACGCGACCCCTTGCACAAGGTAGTGATCTAGGACACATACCCGATTACCTCAGGCTAAGGTGTGGGGGGAGCCACTTCAATGGTGTCTATGCCCACTACGTTGGGGCCTACATTGTGTTGTTGCACAGTCCGGACCCACGCCGCCCTGCGGGGTCGTGCAGTTCTTCTCCGGATTCAGTGCCAGCGTGTGGTCGGGCACAGCTCGAACGAGCCGAGAGTGTACATATAGCCAGTTGAGTCCGCCGCATTGCGCATATAGCGTAACGATATCGCCGATGTAATGTGGATCACACCACGCTGGCGGTGAAATATTCGTGCGCCGTGGCCAGATCGATTTCGAACTTAGTTAGTTCTAGAAACGAGGGCATTCATCGGCTAACTACGAAATGAGGAACGATAATGACCGATTCGGTCACCGCGTCAGATCGCGAGTCCGCCACCCCGCGGGCGATCCACGACGAACCAGGCGGGAAAAAGGCCTGGGTGATCATCACGATGCTGCTGTTGTTCATGATGATCAACTTCGCGGACAAGGCCGTCCTCGGCCTGTCCGCGACGTCGATCCAGGAAGAGTTCGGCATCACCAACCAGCAGTACGGAACGATCTCGAGCGCGTTCTTCCTCTTCTTCTCCCTATCCGCCGCGCTGGTCGGCTACCTGTCGGACAAGTTCAACCCGAAGAACGTCCTGACCGTCCTCATCGCAATCTGGGCGGTGTCGATGATCCCAGTCTTAGGACCCGCTGGTTTCCTGGTAATCCTCATCTCGAGGGTGGTGCTCGGCGCTGCGGAGGGGCCAGCATTCGGGGTGTCCCAACACGTCGGGATGTCGTGGTTCGAGGACAAGAAGCGCAATTGGCCCGCAGCCGTACTCGGGCTCGGTTCGCCCATGGGTGTGGTCGTCGCCAGTCCGATCCTCGGATGGGTCATCGTCACATTCGGATGGCGATACAGCTTCGGGGTGATGATCCTGCTCTCAGTCCTGTGGGCGATTGTCTGGATGAAGGTCGGGAAGGTCGGTCCGGTCGGCCGCAAACTCGACACGCCGGAGCCTGTTGGAGACGCCCTGAGCGAGCCGACAGTCGCTCCCGAGCCAGCCAAGATCGCCTATTGGAGACTGATTGGGAATGGAACTTGGATCGGATGCGCACTCAGTTCCTTCGCTGCGTACTGGGCGCTCTCCCTGCTCGTGGCCTGGGTCCCGCCTTATCTCGAGAACGGGCTGGGATACACCCGGGATTCGATCGGACTGCTCACCACACTGCCGTGGATCGCCATGTCCGCCTCTGGCGTCGGCATGGGCCTCGTCGTTCAGTACCTCCTTCGCAGAGGCGTGTCGTCTCGGGGGGCGCGCGGCGTGTTTCCCGGCCTCGTGGTTCTCGTGGGCGGGGTGTTGACACTTGTGTTCGTGCAGGTGGACACTCCCTGGCTAGCCCTACTGCTGATGGCCGTCGGACTTGGAGCGCCGGCCGCGTGTCTGACGACAGCAGTTACCGCACTGAGTGAGGTCACCCCCGCCCACCAACGAGGATTCAGCCTCGGCATGTTTGTCGCCTTCTATTCGCTTTCCGGTGTCGTCGCCCCGTACCTCACGGGTGTACTCGTCGGCCAAGCGGCTGATGGCGTCACCACGGGTTACCTGACCGCCTTCACCACCACCGGAATCGTCATGCTCATCGGCGCGGCGGCCTCAATACTGTTGATTGATCCAGCTCGCGAGCTCCGAACGTTCGCTGCAAGGGCCGCAAAGACAGATGCCGCCGCAGTCTGAGCCGGACGTCGCCGGCGCGCCAACCGCGAGCGATCATCGTTCTCGCGGTTGGCGCCCGCCCGGGTTTCGTGGTGGTCACGAGCCGGATCCCCGCTTCACCCTGGCCAACGAGCGCACGTTTCTTGCATGGATCCGGACGAGTCTCGCATTGATCGCCAGCGCAGTAGCTCTCGAGACGTTCGTCGGGGACAGCGTGAGCGCCATGCTGCGTGCCCCGCTGGTTCTCGGCATCCTGGTCGTCGCAGCACTGCTTGCCGGCGTTGCCTTTCACAGATGGCTCGTTCTCGAGTCGGCGATGCGGCACTCGCGCCCGCTCCCGGCGCCGCGTGGCGCGGTACTCCTCTCCGTCGTAGTCTTCGCCGGAGCGGCCGCCCTATTCGTCGCCCTCCTGCCAGCGGCGTTGACACGATAATGACGGCGGATGTCTCCGACGGGCCGGTCGACCCGGGATTACAGCCGGAGCGGACGGCCTTGTCTTGGGCGAGGACGTGGGCCGTGACTTCTTTAGTGATCCTGTTCGTGGCCAGGTCCGCAGCGCCATACTCTGCCGTGGGCGCAATCGCTATCACCGGCCTATGCGTCGTGCCGGCGATCGGGCTCGTCACCATTCCGAGACGACTCCGTCGGAGCATCGCGCACGTCGCAGGACGATCAAAAGGCCATGAAACCTGGTGGGCTACGAACGGTCTTCTCGTAATGACCCTCTGGGTCATTACTGCAGTCACGATGGCCCTCGTCATAAAGCGCTAACACCCTAAGACCACGAAGTGTCGGAGCCAAGCGCGCCTTGCGACACTTCGGCCATTTACCGCGCGCCATCTTTTCAGTAAGGAGCCCCCCACATGCGCAGCACCATGAAGCCGGAGCAGCTGAACGTCAGCACGATCCTCGAGTTCGGGGCGAGCGTCCACAAGGACGCCGCGGTCACCACCTGGACGGACACGGAGCCGCGCAAGGTCACGTTCGGTGAGATCGGCACGCGCGCCGCACAACTGGCGAATGCGCTGCGGTCACTCGGGATCGACGCGGACCAGCGCGTGGCGACCTTCCAGTGGAACAACTCCGAACACATGGAGGCCTACCTGGCGGTCCCGTCGATGGGGGCGGTGCTGCACCCGCTGAACATCCGGCTGTTCCCGGACCAGCTCGAGTTCGTGGCCAACCACGCCGAGGACAAGATCATCATCGTCGACCCCAGCCTCATCCCGCTGCTGCAGCCGCTGCTGCCCAGGTTCACCACGATCGAGCACGTGATCGTCACCCGCGGCGCCGCGTCCACGCTCGAGGCTCCCGAGGGGATGCAGGTCCACGACTATGAGGAGCTGCTGGCCGCCCAGCCCGCCGAGTTCGACTGGCCCGAAATCGACGAGAACTCCGGCGCCGCGATGGCCTACACCTCCGGCACCACCGGTGACCCGAAGGGCGTCGTCTACTCGCACCGCTCGATCTACCTACACTCGATGCAGGTGTGCATGTCCGACGGGATGAACATCTCGCTGGACGACAACGTGCTGGCGATCGTGCCGATGTTCCACGCCATGTCGTGGGGCCTGCCGTACGCGGCGTTCCTGGTGGGCGCGTCCCTGCTCATGCCGGAGCGGTTCCTGCAGCCCGAGCCCCTCGCGGCCATGATCGCGAGCGAGCGGCCCACCCTGGCCGCCGCCGTGCCGACAATCTGGCAGGCCGTGGACGCCTACAGCGTCGAGCACCCGATCGACATGTCGAGCTTCCGCTCCGTGGTCGTGGGCGGCAGTTCGTGCCCGCCGGAGCTGATCCGCAAGTTCCGCGACAAGTACGGGATCGACATCACCCACGCGTGGGGCATGACCGAGACCTCGCCCATCGGCACCCTGTCCCGGCCCAAGGCGTCCCTGCCGGAGGAGAAGCAGTTCCAGCTGCGCACCACGCAGGGTCGCTTCATCGCGGGCGTCGACGCGCGGATCGTCGACGACGCCGGCGAGGCCCTGCCCTGGGACGGCGAGTCCGTGGGCGAACTGCAGGTGCGCGGGCCGTGGATCACGGGCAGCTACTACAAGGTGGATTCGCCGGACTCGTTCGACGACGGCTGGCTGCGCACCGGCGACGTCGGCTACGTGCTGCCGGAAGGCTTCCTGCAGCTCACCGACCGGGCCAAGGACATCATCAAGTCCGGCGGCGAGTGGATCTCCTCCGTCGAGGTGGAGAACTACCTCTTGGAGCACCCGTCCGTCGCCGAAGCGGCCGTGATCGGTGTGCCCGACCCCAAGTGGGACGAGCGCCCGCTGGCCACGGTCGTCGTCAAGGAGGGCCTGCCCGACCCGGACGTCGAGGAACTCCGCGCCCATCTCGCCGATCGCATGGCCAAGTGGCAGGTCCCCGAGCGCTTCGCCTTTGTCGACGAGATCCCCAAGACGAGTGTCGGCAAGCTCGACAAGAAGCGTATCCGCGCCTCGCACGCCGACGGCGAGCTCACCGTGGTCAACGCCCTGGAAGATTGACTTGGAGGCGAATGCCCCAACACAGTGGTCAAAGCGGATGAAATCTGCCGTGGCAACACTGGGCGTTCTTAGTGACGGTCGATCATTGTCGAGGAATTCGGCGAGAGCTCACCCCATATAAGCGACCAGGCCGGTGGACTATTTGTCGGAGAATTTTCCGCCTTGACCCGCGGTGCTACCCGCCGCCCGTCCCCCAGTCCGCGCTGCTGACAGCGGTGGGCCAATTCCTTGGCGTCGCGTTTGACGATCCTCCAATGGCAACACTCGCGAGCTGGTCCCAGAGTGCCGGGAGCGCGCTCGCTGCAGTCGCAGAAGCACGTAGTGCAGAAGACGAGCGCACATCTGGGGTGTCTGCGACGCCTTAGAGGCTAACCACGATGTTCGACGACGCTGCTCGGGTGGCCATCACCGATAACTCATTCCACGAGGTTGACGACGGCGAGTTCGGTCACCGACCTGGCGATTGAGTCTCGTACGAGTCAGCTCAATGAGCAGGTCGCCGCGTTCGGCCACCGGTGGTTCGACGAGCACATGCCTCCGGCGTCACTCGGTTACCGAGTGACGCCGGAGTGGGGGTGACGCTGGAAACCACCCGGCTTGACCGGACGATTCCCCGTGGAGATCGGTCAGCTACCTGCGCCTGCCGGGCCGCCAGCGGCAGAGCCGCTGTCGGCCTCGGTGTCGTCGCCGCCTGCGAGGGAAGCGGTGAGGGCGGCTCCCGCGCCCACGACGCTGCCGCTGACGCTGCCGGAGCTCGCCGAGCCGAGCGGACCGAGGATGTCGTTCGCCTGGTCGGCCACGACCTGCGGGTCGATGCCGAAGTAGTTCACGAGCCCACCGAGCCTGGGGCCGATGACATCGTCATCCGCGCAGATGATGCCCGCTGATGCGGGTTCCTCGGGCACTGGCGCATCCCAGCTCACGGTCTCGCCAGCCGGAACTCGAAGACCGGCCGTGATGCCGGTACCGAAGGTGGTGGCTGTGCCCACCAGATCGAGTCCGGGCCCACTCACCACCGCGGCGGGCTCACCCAGCGGGCTCACCGTCAGAACGGAGACGCCGCCACCGCCCTGGATCGTGCCGAGCACCCCGAGTGATCCCAGGCTGTTCGGATCGATCTCGCGGGGATCGATGTCGTTCTCTTCGATTGTGCTGTACGGCGCGGTGAAGCCGATGCACTGCTGGGCCTCATCGCCCTCGTTGGTGTAGGTGACCGTCGGGCCACCTTCCGCGTTCGGGGTCACCGAGACGGGACCGTTCAGCGCGATGCTGGCGAGCTGGAGGTCATTGGCGATCTCCGAGGAGCCCTGGGCTCCCGCGGCGCCGGCTCCGGCCAGGACGGTGCCTCCGGCGAGTGCCGCCGCCGAAACAGTTGCTGCGACTTTCTTGAGTTGTGACATTGCTTCTCCTCCGAACGGATGCAAACCCCGCGGCACTAGCCCCCCTGATTCATGGGGTGTGGGAGATTCGGTTCTCTACGGATGTCGCGTCCTGATTGGCGAGTAGGCGTGCGGAAGCTCCGGCTAGCGCTGCCGGTGGGCGGGTCTCCGGGTGGTGCTGTCGTGGGCGGGCAGGTGAGGTCAGGCGGGTTTGGGGATCGCGGCGATCGTGTGGAACACCGCCTCGATGGCGACGGCCCACGGCCAGGTTTCGGGGATTTTCACGCGTCGTCGGCGGCTGCTGCGGGTCAGCAGGGCCGCGACGTGCAGGAATCGGTAGCGCATCGCTTTGGGCTCGCACAAGGCGAGAACGGCGGCCTCGCCGATGCAGGCCAGCAGCCGCGTCCACGCGATGAGGTCTGCGGCGATCATGACCGCGACGAGCCAGGCCTGGTTGACCGCGAATTCCCGCGAAGGAAGGCGGCCGAGTCCGGTGTCTTTGGCGTGTCGGATCCGGTCCTCCACGCGGGCGTGCGCCCGATGCCGCGCTTCGAGGAACTGCAGTTGACCGACGGCGGTGTTGGTCACAAATGCCTGGTAGCGCCACCCGTCGAGTTCCTCGAACATCGACAGTTGGGCGCCAGGGTGGGGTCGTTCGCGGCGGACGATGACCCGCATCCCGTCTGGCCACTTGGCGAGCATCCGTGGGGAGAGGAACCCGGTCAGCTCGGCGACCTCAGCCCCGGGCCGCAGGTCCCCGCCCTGGTTCAACGCCGGCCCCCACGTTGCCTCGGGAGCCATCGCGATCGCCCGCCGGATCGGGTTGGTGACCGCGAATCCGACCGAGTACTCCACCTGCCGACCGCGGACGCGGTTCTGGTCGGTGATCCATTCCAGCAGGGCGTGGGAGGCGCCGGCGCCGTCGGAGCGGATCAGCACATCACGCCGGTGAGCGGCGGGGACCTGCGCAATCGCCTGGCCCAGGACATCGATGTGGTCGGCAGCGGTGTTCGACCCGGCGTTGCCCGGCCGCAAGCTCGCGGCGAGGAACTCTTCTGTGTTGTCGCACCACACGCCGATCGGGTGATACCCGAACGTGCGCTTATAGGTTGGCGCGGCCTGCTCTTTTTCGCTGTGGGTGGCCACGATGGTGGCGTCCACGTCGAGCACGATCGTCGATCCCAGGTCCCGGCCCGCGCACTTCGAGGCGGGCACCCCGCCGGGCAGGTGGGACCACACGTGCCGCCGGGCACGAGCCCGCGCGACCTGGATTTTCTTGCGTTTACCGGCGGTGACCTCATCCAGGGTGCGCCACACCGTCGGGGACGAGGCGACCGGCCCCAGGACCGTGGATTGGTGGCGCAGGACGCGGATGTCGGCGATGGACTCCCCGCCACCGG
>NZ_BCSW01000061.1 GCF_001571065.1 Dietzia cinnamea NBRC 102147 | reverse complement strand
GGGGGAGCGCGCCCGCCGGTCGCGCCGCCGGTGGAGTACGACGACGACGAGGTGGTCCCCGGTGACCTGGGCATCGGCCGCGGTGGCGTGAGGACCCCGGCCGTGGAGGCGCCGGTCGAGAGGTTGGTCGGTGCGCCCTATCCGCACTCCGCGCCCTTCTGTATGTTGCTCGGTCGCACCGAGGTGGTTCCGGACGAGCAGTTGCGCCAGCGGTGGTCGGACCGCGACGAGTACCTGCGGGCCTACACCGAGGCCACCGACCGGCTCATCGAGGAGGGCTTCCTGCTGGCGGATGACCGCGAGGAGGTCCTCGCCGACGCCCGCCCGGAGCGCATCACCTGGTGAGAGGAGTCGGCACGGGCCGCCTGGCTGAAATCAGAGGCCTGCTCGCACGTCTGCCGGTGGCGGCGTCGGCTGGCCCCTGACACACTGGGCCGCTTGTGGTGAAAGCCGGTCCCCGAGGTCCGCGCGAAGGCCACTCGCGATGCGAATGAAGAGGCGGTAATGAGTCAGGAAAGCAACGGCGACCACGACGACGATGTCCGCTGGTCGCAGGTGGAGGATGCGTTCTTCGTCGGTAGCCACCGGGGGAATTTCGTGGGTTATATCGATCAGACGTCGGACGGCACGTTCAGGAAGTTCGACGAGATGTCGCAACCGCGAGGTGAGGCCCGCACACTGGAGAGGTCGATGACGTGCCTGAACGACCTGTACTTCGCCACTGCTCCCGCCGGGGACGACCGATGACGGCGGGCGCGGGTGTGGGAGAGACAGACCGGGCTGAGACGCTGAAGTATCTGGTGTACAGCAGTGTGGCCTCGCGGCCGATGGACCCCGCCGACCTGGAGGCGATCCTGTACACGGCGCGACGGCGCAACCGGGACGCCGGGATCACCGGATTGCTCTTGTACCGCAACGACACCTTCATCCAGTTCCTGGAGGGACCGCCCGCCGAGATCGATTCCCTGATGGAGGACATCTCCGCTGACGACAGGCACGACCGACTGCAGGTCCTGGTCGTGGAGCAGACGTCCCGGCGCAGCTTCGGTGACTGGAAGATGGGTTTCGGGATGCCCAAGGAGACCCGCCCCACGGGTGTCGACGGTGTCCGCGACAGTTTCGACGATCTGACCAGCGGCTCGAGCTACGACGAGGTCCGTCGGGCTGCCGAGGACTTCTCGATCTGGTTCAAGGTCAAGGAGCGCGCCATCTCCTACTGAATCGACCGGGGCCGGAGTCGGACCCAGCCGTGTGTCGCTTCAGCGAGTCCTGCGGGCACGTGGCGTCACCAGGAGCCACAGCCCGATGCCAGCGATGGTGAGTCCGACTGCCGCGATGGCTGACGGCCCCCACTCGATAACGCGCTCGGAATGCTCGAGGCCTGACTGCGGGCCGTCGACGAGGGTGGCGTCGCACCGGCTCGCCACGAGTCCGGCCCACTCGGTTCTGTAGTCCCAGTGCGTCAGCTGCGTGGCACCGTTCTCGAGCATCGACAGTCGGAACGTGCAGGACTCCATCGGCGAGTTGAGCAGGAACGCGGCGACGTAGAGGGCGAGGCCGACGACAACGCCCGCCAGAGCGGACGCCCGGCTGGCCGCTCGTCGGGGACGGACGAACGGGATTCTGCTGGCGGGCACGGCGCACCTGTTCGATAGCGGGGGATGTGGCAGCGGTCAACGTATCGTGTCGCTGCCTCTGCGGGGGCGAGATGACCTCTCCGGCGGGGGCGTGCGCTCCGGCGAGCGCGTCAGCAGGATGATCACCACGAACAGTGCCTGCGCTGCGACGTAGGTGGCCGTCACCAGCAGGTCGCACTGGGGCCAGTCGACGAGGTCGGGGCGGAAGGCGCCCAGGGCGATGAGCCCGTCGGACAGCACGAACAGTGCACCCCCGAACCCGCCGACCCAGCCGTGGCTCGCCGCCAGCCACGCCACCGCGAGCAGCAGCAGCCCGTAGACCACCACGGCCGGCGCGAGCACACCCGCCTCCGGCACCGTCACCGCCAGCAACGCGACCGCGACCACGACCAGCAGCAGCGTCCACGCCATGGGCGAGCGGCCCCGCTCGACGCGGGTGAACGCCACGATCCACAGCACCTGGGCCACCGCGAACCCGCCCACCATCGCGAGGAACTCCGCGTCCTCCGGCACGAGCCGGGGCAGTGAGTCGCCCACCCAGCTCGCGGCCAGTGCGCCGAGCGCCCAGGGCCAGGCTGGCCCGCGGTCGTCGCGCGGCAGCACCAGTAACACCAGCGCGAGCGCGGGCATGAGCAGGACCTGCGACCACGCGCCCGCGGTCGCAGACCCCGCCGCCAGCGCGGCCAGGTGAACCACGGTGACGATGACGATGGGGAGCCAGCTCAGCGCGCGCATGCTCCGAACGGTATCGCGGGCGAAGGCGGACGGCGGGGCGTCGGGTGGGCTCGTCGTCGTCGCCCCTCTCCCCGGGCGTTACCCCGTACGCCGGCGGGACAGCACGGCGTGGGCCACCAACGCCGCCATCACCACCGCACAACACACCACGCCCACGCCGAACGCCATGGTGATGCCCTCGTCCGTCGAGTACGTGGAGCCGGACGGGTGGGCGGCGAGGACCGCCGCCGACAGCGCCGCACCGACCGCGCCACCCGCCGTGCGCAGGACCTGATTGAAGCTCACAGCGCTGCCCAGCTGGTCCACGGCGACGCTGCGGGCGATGAGCGCCGGCATCGCCGCGTGCCCGGAACCGATGCCGGCGCCGAAGAGGAACATGCCGATCGCCAGGGTCCAGAAGTCGCTGTGCCGAAGCCACAGCAGCACAGACGCCACCGTCATCACGGCGGCGCCGACCGGCAGGAACACTGCCATGTCGAACCGCCGGGACAGGGCCCGGACGGTGCGGTTGGCGACGAGGCTGCCCACCGACAGCGGCGCCATCATGAAACCCGCCCACATCAGCGGCACCGCGAGGCCGAAACCCGTCTCACGCGGAGCCTGCGCCACCAGGCTCGCGATGGACAGGCCGATGTACATCGCGGTGCCCAGGCCGATGGCGGTGGCGTTGGCCAGCAGGACCTCCGGCCGGCGGACCACCCGCAGATTCACCAGGGGGTACAGGGTGCGAATACTGTGCACCACCCAGAAGAACAGCGAATACAGGGCAACCACCAGGACCACCAGTGAGGTGGCGGAGGTCCACCCCCACGTCTGCGACTCGGAGATCCACAGCAGCAGCGCCGCCAGGCCCGTGCCCAGGAGAAGCGCTCCGGTCGTGTCGAACGGGGTGCGGGGCGCCAGCGGATCGGGGCCCGCCGGCACGAATCGCCAGACCCCGGCCGCGGCGGTGACGACGAAGAGGGCGGCGAACGCGAATGCTGCCCGCAGGTCGAACGACGCCGCGAGGATGCCGGTGAGCGGATAGCCCAGCCCCATGCCCACCGAGACCGTGACCGACAGCGTGGAGATGGTCGGCTGGGACGCGGTGAACGTGAGATGCCGGCGGGCGAGGGCGATCGTGATGGGCACCGTGCCGTACAGCAGGCCCTGCAGGGCGCGGCCGATGAGGAAGACGGCGAAATTCGGCGCGAGCGTGGCCACGACCGACCCGACGCAGATGACGCTCAGGCTGGCGAGGAGGAGTCGCCGCGTGTGCGGGCCGTCGGCGAGGCGGCCCATGATCGGGGTGGCGACCGCGCCGACCAGCAGGTTGATGGTGAGCATCCACTGCGCCGTGCTCACCGGGACACCGAACTCCGCGGCCACCGACGGCACCAGCAGCATGCCCAACGAGCTCACGACCGAACTGGTCAGGGCGGCGTAGACGAGGGACTGGGTGAACCAGCGGGGCGCCGGCCGGCGATACGGCGCGATCACCGCTCGGTCCCGGCGCCCAGGCGGCGGAGCAGGGGGATCGCGGCGGCGAGGGTGGCGCGTTCGTCGGCATGAAGTTGGCCGGCGACGGCGTCGACAAGCCAGTCCTGGCCGGCGGCGCGCTCGGCGGTCAGCCGGTCGCGCCCGGCGTCGGTCAGTGCGAGGAGTGTGCGGCGACCGTCAGACGGGTCGGGGGTCCGCGAGACCAGGCCGAGATCCTGGAGCTCTCTCACGGCGTTCGCCACGGCCTGGTGGCTGATCCGCTCGAGACCGGCGAGGTCGGTGGCGGTCAGGGGCCCGCGCTGCTCGAGGTGGAACAGGATCCCGGTCTTGCCCATCGACAGTGTCTTGTGGGCGCTGAGCCGGCGCCACAGCGGGCGCAGTGCCTCGCGGAGGTCGGTGGCGAGCGTGACGGCGTCGGGTTCGGTGGGACCGCCCGGGGCCCGAGACGCGGTGGGGTCCGGCATGCGCCAACTCTACAACTAGATTGCGCAAGCTGCTTGCGGGGTCTCTTCGATGGCGGGCAGTGGCCAGAACGGGGACGGCGTAGGACTGCGAGGTGTGCGGGCCGGGGCGGGGGTCGGCGGAACCGAGGTCGAGGTCAGTAGGTTCCGCAGTTGCTGGGCGCCGGCAGCCCGTTGATGCGGTCGTCGAGGTAGCGCAGATTCCCGTCCAGCCCGGTGATCATGGGCGCGGCATGGCCGATCACGAGGCCGGGTGCCATCGCGGGCATCGGGTCGATGACCATGTCGACCGTGGCGCCCTGGGCGCACCAGTCGCGACCGAGCTGCTGCGACTGGTGGCCGGGGACGACATCGTCGTTCACGGGGGAGACGATCCGCACCGGGGTGGTGGGCTTCAGCCGCCCCACCCGCTGCATCTCCAGGTACTTCATGGCCACCGGGTCCTCGCGGACGATCTCCACGGCGGGTCGGCCGGTCTTGGTGTAGTTGGCGGTGCGGTGCTGGAAGAACTGGACCGCGGTCTCGCCGATGCACTGGTCGGCGGTCGAGGTCAGCATCGCCTGGCCACCGTCGGTGAGGTGGACGTCCATCCGCTCCTTCAGTTCGGGGTAGGCGTCGGAGAGGCTGTTGAGGGCGTAGCCGATCACGCCGGCGATGGCGGACCCGTCGGCCTGGTCGAGCGTGGCCAGCAGATCGGCCGGTGGCGAGCCCGCGGCGGTCCCGACCAGGTCGATCTCTGGCGCGTACTCCGGATGTAGCTCGGCCGCGGCCGCCACCGCCCCGCCACCCTGCGAGTACCCGGAGAACACTGTGCGCGGGTTCGGGCCGGTGTCCGAACCGGGGACGGACGGAGCGACGCGGGCGAGGTCGAGCACGGCGCGGGCCTGGGCCTCGCGGTGCACATACGAGTGGAGGCCGGGCGTGCCCAGTCCCTCGAAGTCGGTCACGGCCACCGCGTACCCGCGGGCCAGCAGGGCGTAGGCCTGGATGATCTCGTAGCCGAACCCGACACCGGGCGGATCCGTCTGGACGCTGGCCACGTTCTGGAAGGTCTTCGACGGCGCGCAGTGGTCCGCCTGCCCCTGCGTGCCCGGCGCGATCACGGCGAGCGGTCGCGAACCGGCGCCGGCCCAGGGGGCCCGTGGCTGCAGGTAGGTGCCGGTCACGGCGATGTGCTGGCCCCGGGAGCCGACGGAGGTGTACATGATTCGCTGCGCGTCCGTCGACATAGGGCCGGCGCCGTCGGTGAGTGCCTCCGCGCCGGGAATGTCCGGGAGGGCGCCGGCGAGCGGGAACGCCTCCGTCTTGATCAGGGCGCCGCTGCCGTTGGGGAGGTCGGCCGGCGGCTGATAGAACGCGGGCGCCGGGGCGTTGGACGACCCCTGCGCTGACGCGGCAGGGGCGACGAGGGCCCCTCCGGCGACGGTGGTGGTGATGGCGGCGGCGAATGCGGCGGCGCGCAGCGCTGTGCGTCGAGGTGTCACGGTCCCCCCGGACTCATATGGCGTAGATCACGAATAAGCGGAGCCTAGTCGGAATTCGCCCGCCGCGGTGAGGTGTCGTGGGAGGGCGGGTCGGTGAAGACCCCGGGGCAGCGTGGAACGGCGGACGGGGCCCGGCGTTCGCGCCGCGCCCGGTGGCGCTCCCACCAACGGCTGGTGTGGATCACCACGTAACCACCGGCGCGGACTCGCCTCGGCGGCTACCGGCTGTGACCTGCGGGGTCGGTCTCGTCGGAGGACAGCGCCTGCAGCCGCTCCAGATCCTTCGGGTGGATCCCCGGCTGCCGCGCCACCATCTCGAGGGTGATATGCATCTGCTTCTCGAGGGCCCCGGCGCGATCCGAGCACCCCTCCTCGTGAACGTGGGCGATGAGCATGCGAAGGACCCGCAGCAACGTCGCCACGACTTCGGGCTGGTCGAGGCAGCTCTGGCGTATCTGGTCGAAGGCGTGCTCGACGAACTCGTCGGGGTGCAGATTCCACGGTTGGAGGAGTGCCCGCCCCTGCTCGTCCCGGATCGCCAGCGGTGCCGGCGGGGAGGTGAGGACCTTGCGCATGAGAGTGCCCAACCGGAGCAGGATCTCCACGGCCGTGGTCGGGTCGTTGATCGCAGGACTCAGTGCTCGAAGGCCGATGTCGACGAGCTGCCGGATGGCGAAGTCGACGTCCTGGAGCATCGTCCGCGCGGCGGCGACGTCGATCGCTTCCGCCAGGGCGTGCTCCGTGCGCCGGGCCTGGGCCGGGTGCACGGTGAACAGGGGCTCGCCCTCGTGGATGTAGGCACCGACCCTGGTTTCCATGCGGATCGTGGTGCCCGGGTCCACGGATCTGAGCATCTGGCCGATGTCCACCTGGCTGACCCAGCCGCTGCGTCGAGCCGGGACCGCGGAGGCGTCCTCGGGTACGGATGCTCGCGGGGGTCCACTTCGTGCAGGTCGGCGGGAGTGCGAGCGACCGCCTCGACGACGGAGCGTCCCTCTACCGAGATCGCCCGCGCGAGGTTGCCCACCTGCAGTCCGCGCGCGAGGTGGTCGAGGTGGGCGATGATCCCCACCACCGTGACAACCGTGAGGACGACCGCGAGGCTCACGGAGATCCGCGGGGCGGGCGCCGTCGCCTCACCGTTGATGCTCGGCAGGATGAGCACGCAGTAGAAGAACGTGCCGACCAGCAGGCCGATGACGCCCTGACTGAGGCGGTCGCGGATGAACGAGCGCATCACCCGTGGTGAGAACTGGCCGCTGGCCAGCTGGAGGCTGACCACGATGAGGGAGAAGACCACTCCGACCGTGGTGATCATCGCCCCCGCGACGGTCGCGACCAGCCAGGTGGCGGCGTTGCTGCTCATCGCCAGTGTCAGCGGGACCTCCGCCTCATCGCCCACGAGATCGTCGACGGCGGTGGCCGCGATCGCGAGCATGACCCCGCCGAACATCGCGGGGAATCGCGGGATCTCTCACTTCTCGCGGCTCTTCCTGGTCTCCTTGTCGTTGGCCTTGCGGAGCGCGTCGACGAGCTCGTCCTTCGTCATGTCCGAGCGGCCGGGGATGTCGAGCTTCTGTGCCTGCTCGTAGAGATGGTCCTTGGTCGCGTTGGCGTCGACGCCGCCCTCGGACCTCCCGGACGGGTTCGGGCCCCCGCTCTCCGACCTCGGATCCGACGGACCCGAGGAATCCTTGGGCTCCCAGTGGTCGCCGACCTTCTCGTGCGTGTGCTTCACCGCGCCCCAGGCGGTGCGAGCCACACGGGACTCGCTGCTGTATTCCTCCTCGGCGGAGTCGTAGGCCTTGGCGAACGTGTCCTTGGCCTTCTGGTCGCTGCGCTGGAGGGTCGAGGGCAGTTCGCTCTCCTTGGCGTGGCCGTCCTTGCCGGTCTTGGGCATGTCGTCTCCTCGGTGGTCGCTCGGTCGCTCGATGTGTCGATACCCGTGCCTCCGGGTTCAGGCGGCGTGATCCGACCGGGTGGTCGTCATGGCGGCCATTCCTTTCTCGACGGGTCGACAACGGAACCGCGGTTGCTGATGACCATAGGAAGGGCTGCGGGAGAAAGACACCGGTCGGCCGCCGCCCTTGCGGCGCATACCCTAGGGGGGTACCGTATGTGCCATGGCCGAGCACGGATACACCCCCCACAAGGACGACCTCCTCAAGCGGCTTCGCCGCGTCGAGGGACAGGCCCGGGGGTTGCAGCGGATGGTCGAGGAGGACAAGTACTGCATCGACATCCTCACGCAGATCTCCGCCATGACCCGCGCCCTGCAGTCCGTCTCGTTGGGCCTGCTTGAGGAGCACCTCGGCCACTGCGTCGCCGGCGCCATCGAGCACGGCGGCCCCGAGGCCGAGGCCAAGCTCGCCGAGGCGAACGCCGCCATCGCACGCCTGGTCCGGTCCTGAGACCGCGCCCCACCCATACGCCTGAAAGAAGGAACACCATGTCCGCCACCGCCACCTACACCGTCTCCGGCATGACCTGCGGCCACTGCGTCGCGTCCGTGAAGGAGGAGGTCTCCGAGATCTCCGGCGTCACGGAGGTCGAGGTCGATCTGGAGTCCGGTCGCCTCGTCGTCGTCTCCTCCGACCCGGTCGATCCCGCGGCGGTCCGCGCCGCCGTGGACGAGGCCGGGTACACACTCACGGAGGCCTGACCGCGATGACCGCGAGCGACTCCACCCGGACCTCCGCCACCGACTCCCCGCGCGCCACCGGCGCGGCGCCCGCCACGACGTTCGTAGAGCTGCAGATCGAGGGCATGACCTGCGCGTCGTGCGCGAACCGGATCGAGCGCAAGCTCAACAAACTCGACGACGTCACCGCCGAGGTCAACTACGCCACCGAGAAGGCGCGCGTGGAGATCGCCGACGGGATCGAGCCGCAGCTCCTGCTGGACACCGTCGAGCAGGCCGGCTACCACGCGCGGCTGCCGCGCCCTCGCAACACCGAGCCCCGGACCCCGGCACCCACCGCCACGGACAGTGCCGCCGCCGACGCCGGCCGTACCGTCGGCAGCGCGCACAACCAGACCGACGATGCCGCCGGCCCCGACCGGGTCGACGACCTGCGCCGCCGCGTCATCATCTCGGCCATCCTGTCGATCCCCGTCATAGCGATGGCCATGGTCCCGGCGCTGCAGTTCACCCACTGGCAGTGGCTGAGCCTCACCCTCGCCGCGCCGGTCGTGGTGTGGGGCGCGTGGCCGTTCCACCGCGCGGCCGCGATCAATCTGCGCCATGGCGCGTTCACCATGGACACGCTCGTCTCGCTGGGCACGTCGGCGGCGTTCCTGTGGTCGTTGTACGCCCTGTTCTTCGGTCACGCCGGCATGCCCGGCATGACGCACGGGTTCGAGTTCAGCCTCTCGCCCAGCGACGGCGCGGGCGACATCTACCTCGAGGCCGCCGCGGGCGTGACCACGTTCATCCTGCTCGGCCGCTACTTCGAGGCCCGGTCCAAGCGCTCGGCCGGCGCGGCGCTCCGGTCGCTGCTCGAGCTGGGCGCCAAGGACGTCGCCGTGCTGCGCGGCGGGGTCGAGACGCGCATCCCGGTGGACGCGTTGCAGGTCGGCGAGGAGTTCGTCGTGCGGCCCGGCGAGAAGATCGCCACCGATGGTGAGATCGTCGACGGCGCCTCCGCGGTCGACACCTCCATGGTGACCGGCGAGTCCGTGCCCGCCGAGGTCGGTCCGGGCGACGCGGTGGTGGGCGGCACCGTCAACGCCAGCGGTCGCCTCATCGTGCGCGCGACCCGCGTGGGCGCCGACACCCAGCTCGCGCAGATGGCGCGGATGGTCGAGGACGCCCAGTCGGGCAAGGCCGCCGCGCAGCGCCTGGCCGACCGCATCTCGGGCGTGTTCGTGCCCATCGTGTTGGTGCTGGCCGCGGGCACGTTCGCGTACTGGATGCTCACCGGGGGCGGCGCGTCGATGGCGTTCACCGCGGCCGTGGCGGTGCTCATCATCGCCTGCCCGTGCGCGCTCGGCCTGGCCACGCCGATGGCGCTCATGGTGGGCACCGGCCGCGGCGCGCAGCTGGGCATCCTCATCAAGGGCCCCGAGGTGCTCGAGTCCACCCGCCGCGTCGACACCATCGTCCTGGACAAGACCGGCACCGTCACCACCGGTCAGCACGCGCTGGTCTCTACAGCCGTCGCGGATGGTGAGGTGCGCGCCGAGGTGCTGCGCCGCGCAGGTGCCGTGGAGGACGCGTCCGAGCATCCCATCGCCCGCGCGATCGCCGCCGGCGCGCGCGAGGAGGTCGGCGCGCTGCCGGCCGTCGAGGGCTTCCGGAACCACGAGGGCCTGGGCGTATCGGGCCGGGTGGGTGACGACGACGAGGTGGTCGTCGTCGGTCGGCCCGCGCTACTGGCCGAGCGGGGCATGCCGCTGCCGCACGAGCTCGAGGCGGCCTTCACCGAGGCCGCGCAGGCCGGCCGCACGGCGGTCGCAGCGGGCTGGGGCGGGAGGGCCCGCGGGGTCCTCGTGGTGGCCGATCAGATCAAGGACACCTCCGCCGAGGCCATCCGCCGCTTCCGGGACCTCGGTCTCACGCCGATCCTGCTCACCGGCGACAACGCCGCCGTGGCCGCCTCGGTGGCCGCCGAGGTCGGGATCGATCCCGGCCCGGAGACGGTCATCGCCGAGGTCATGCCCGCGGAGAAGGTCGAGGTGGTTCGCCGCCTGCAGTCCGAGGGCCGGGCCGTGGCGATGGTGGGCGACGGCGTCAACGACGCGGCCGCCCTCGCCACCGCCGACCTGGGTCTGGCGATCGGCACCGGCACGGACGCGGCGATCGAGGCCTCCGACATCACGCTGGTCCGCGGCGACCTGCGCTCGGCGGCCGACGCGATCCGCCTGTCGCGGCGCACGCTGGGCACCATCCGGGGCAACCTGTTCTGGGCGTTCGCCTACAACGTCGCGGCGCTGCCGCTGGCCGCTGCCGGACTGCTCAACCCGATGATCGCGGGCGCGGCGATGGCGTTCTCCTCGGTGTTCGTGGTGGCGAACAGCCTGCGCCTGCGGAGGTTCCGGGCCGCCGTCTGACCGGCTCGGCTGGGGCCCTCCCGGCCCAGCCCGTTTCCTGGCCGAGCCGCCTCCCGGCCAGCCCCTCCCGGCCCAGCCCCCTCCCGGCCGCCCCCTCCCGAATCCGCTACCCCGCGTCGGGATCCGCTACTCCCACAGGGCTAGCGAATCCCCACGCGGAGTAGCGGATTTCGTGGTTGCGGATCGGACAGCTGCAGGTCCGAGGAGCGGCCCCACTCAGCCGGATCGGGGCACTACCGTGTGCAGCGATCATCGGTTAGCGAGGAGGGCCCGCACGTGCCTGACCACATCCCGCCCGGCGCGCCTGCGGCAGGTTCGACTGACATTGTTCCCGACCTGCTCGTGACCTTCGCGAATACCGTCGAGTTCAAATCCCGGGCCATCGGCGCGTTGTCGGATCTCGACGGAGTGGCCACCGTCGATGCGTTGGTGCCCGGCGCCCAGCTGATCAACGGGTGCATCGGATTCCGTCAGACCGTGGAGCCGCTCATCCACCAGATCTCGGACGAGCTGAGCCAGCTCTATCTGGACATCCACGGCGCACTCGCCGCCTCGTGGGTGAGGGGAGCCTTCGACCGTGCGAACTGACCTCGCCGCGAGGCCGTTCCCGTACACCTGCCACGCGGTATGCAGGCCGGTGAAGCCCGTCCGTGCGTTCTTGCTGTTCTGGGTTGTTCTCGCGTTTGTGCTCCTCTACTTCGGCCCGGTGGCCACCCAACCTGCAGACGAGCGGACGGCCTACCCCGTGGCGCTCGGTGCCTTCTGGTTGTTCGGGATGGCGGTGATCCCGATCCGCGTGGGGTTCCGTGATGTGCTCCCGAACCGGGTCGTGAACTTCCGGGGTGCGACCTGGGTGCTGCCCAGAGTCGGTTCGGCGGAGCTCGTGCTCCTGATCTGCGCAGGCGCGTCGATGGCGGCGAGCGGCGTCTTCTACGGTGAGCTCATCGGGTGGCCGTCGACGGAGCTGGACGGAATCAACGACCCGACCGTGACGGGCCCGTTGCTGATCGTCGCGGGGGCGTCTTTCATCCTCCTCTGCCTGTGGCAGATGCTCCGCGGGATCAGGATGACGCCCGAGTCGATCACCTACTGGCGGGGGATCGGTCGGATCACGCTGGCGTGGGACGAACTCGGAGACGCGGAGTCAACCAACGACGTCCGCGATCACGAGGGGTACCGCAAATACCTGCGCCGGTATCAGCCCGGGGCGAAGATCGTGGTCCCGCCCGAGCGCGTGTCAGGCGTGAAGGTGCGAGTGCGATGGGAGGACTTCGACACCCCGCTGCTGTTGCTGGAGACCGACTACTTCACGGTCGAGCCCAGCGCGCTGCTCACCGCGATCCTCGCCCTCCGCGACCGACCTGAGCTGCGGCCACTGCTCGGCCCCCGCGCGTCAAAGCTCCTGTTCGTGGGTCCGCCCTGCCGCGTGCGCCGCCACATGTACCGGACGCAGCAGTGGTGGCCGGAGGGCGCGGAGCCGGACGGCATCGCGGTCGACCGCGACGGTGTGGTCAAGGAGTTCCAGTGACACCGCTCCACGACTACGTGACCGGCCTCGGCGCCACGATCCGGCCCCACCCCGCCACCGAACCGGCTCCCGGGTCGGCCGGCTTCGTCCCCAACGTGGTCGCCACGGCGAGCGTCATCGCGCCTGCCGTGCCCGCCGCCGCGCTACTCGACGCGGTGGTGGCGTGCATGGAGGGCGCCGAGGACTGGCGCGTGCGCGCCAGGTCGGTGACCGGCGCCGGAGGCCGGGACCCGAGCGGTGTGGGTGACCGGGTGAGACGCGCCGATGGCCGGGCGGGCGACGGGGACGACGACGAGGACCTCACCCTCGACCTGCTCGGCGAGTACCGGCTGGGCGGGACCGGTCTCGCACTGTCGACGCTGGCGCGGGCCCGCACGGCAGGGGGCGTGACAGTACTGCATCAGACGCACGTCACCACGCTCGCCGACCAGATCCACCACCATCGCTCCGGACTGGACGCAGCGGCTTTCGCCTGATCAGCGTGGGGGCCGACGCCGACCGGCTGTCGCTCGGCCCGGCAGGCGCTGCGGCGTGAGCGCGGGAGGTCGCCGCTGACAGCGGGGCGCGCCAGCCCGTCTATCCCGCGAGGGCCGTCGAGCGCGCTACCCAGTAGGCGGCGCCGAGCACCGCGCCGAGAATCATAGCGGGGCCGAACGCGATACCGCTCTTGGCGGTGACCCGCCGGGACGCGAGAAGCACGAGAGCGACGACGGCGTTGAGGGCGAACGCCGCGAGGGTGCCGGCGAGTACGGCGGGCCAGCCGAGCCAGCCGAGGAGCGCCCCGAGCGCGCCCGACAGCTTGACGTCACCCAACCCGAGGCCGGACGGGTTGATCAACGCCAGGACGAAGTAGAAGCCGAGCAGCGCGACAGCCGCGGCGGCGGCCCGTCCGAGGCCCGCCCAGTCGTCGGTGAGCCAGGCGGACACCGCGAGCCCGGCGAACAGGATGGGGTAGAGCGGCCCCACGATCACGTCGGGGAGGCGGAACACCGCCAGGTCGATCGCGATGAGCAGGCCGCATGCCACCGCGAGTGCGGCGAACGCCACCAACTCGGCCCAGTTCGTCGCCAGTGCCGTCGCGCCGACGCCTCCGGCCGCGGAGAGGAGAACGTGCAGTCCGCTGCGCAGCCACCGCGAGTCGGACTCGACGAGGCGGCGCATCCACCGTGTGAGCGCAGCGGCGGTACCGCCGCAGAGGAGGGCGCAGATCAGGGCGGTGACAGGGGTGGTCACGTCAGGAGAACGCCTCCATCATGTTGATCGCGGTCGGTCCGAGCAGCACGATGAACAGTACGGGCAGGATGCACACCAGGAGGGGGAAGATCACCTTCACCGGCACCTGCTGCGCCTTCTCCTCGGCCCGTTGCCGCCGCTTGAGCCGCATCTCGGACGCCTGGGTGCGGAGCACGTCGGCGACGGAGATGCCGTAGGCGTCGGCCTGGATGATCGCGCGGATGAACCGGCGCAGGTCGGGGACGTCGGCGCGCAGGGCGAGCTGCTCGTAGGCGGTGCGGCGTAACTGACCCACCTGGATCTCCTGCAGCGTGCGGATGAGTTCCTGCGCGAGCGGGCCGGTGCCGTTGCGGCCGGCGCGGGCCATGGCGGCGTCGAAGCCGAGGCCGGCCTCCACGGCGATCGTCATCTGGTCGAGGGTGTCGGCCAACTCGAGCGCGATCTCGTCATTGCGCTCCTGGCCACGACTCTGCAGGAGGAGTTCGGGCAGGAAGTAGCAGACGACCGCGGTCCCCAACGTGAGAAGGAGCAGCAGCGGCTCCGGGTTGGTCCGCAGCAGCGCCAGACCCAGTAGCACCACGATGAGCGGGACGACGATCTTGGCCACGACCAACCGCTGGATGGACCAGCCGCGGGGCCGCCCCGCGCGGATGGACAGCTTCTCGAGCCGGCGGATGGTGCCGACCGGAGTCAGGCGGCGGGCGACCTCGTACAGGCGGCTGCGGGAGTCGTCGACGTCGACGCCGGTCAGGTCGACCTGGGAGGCGAACCCGTCGTCGATGCCGCGGCGGAGGTTGGCGACAGTGCGCGCGCGGACGGTGTCGCGGCCCGAGAACACGGCGAAGGCCAGAAGAAACATGGACGCGGTCAGGACGAACACGGCCAGTGCGGCGGACAACGGCATCGCAGGGGCCTCCTTTCGCGGAGACGGGGCAAGAGGGGGGAGGGGAGGGGAGGGGCGGGGCTGCGGTGAGAGCCGC
>NZ_BCSW01000060.1 GCF_001571065.1 Dietzia cinnamea NBRC 102147 | reverse complement strand
TGCCCGGGCTGTCGATACTCCGGCGGGATGTCGGGGTGCCCGGGCTGTGGATACTCCGGCGGGATGTCGGGGTGCCCGGGCTGTGGATACTCGTCCACATCATCCCCAGGCGCCCTCTCTCGCGCTGTTCGCAGCAGATCCGGGACCGAAGATCGTTCTCGTGGACAACAGATTCTCAGGCGCGCCGTTCCTGGGTAGCGAGGCTCTGGCCGCGGGCCGGGTGTCGCGCCACGAACTGCGGGCCTTCCACCGACGCGTCTTCCCCGGCGTCTACGTCAGCGCGGCAGCGGCTCCCGACCCGGACACTCTCCTCGCTGCGGCGGCATTGTGGGCGCCCGCGGGAGCGGTGGCGTGCGGTATGGCCGCGGCGCGTCTTCATGGCGAGCGGTGGTTCTCGCCCCGGTCGCTGTCGCGCGAGGTGGAGCTGTACACGCGCTCGCCCACGCACGACCCGCCGGGCATTCGTAGCCGGAGACTGCGCGAGCCCCTACCGCCTGAGCAGGTGGTCGTTCGCTCGGGAATTACTGCGACCAGCGTCTTGCGTACGGCGGTCGATCTGGCGAGGTGGGAGGACGACGACGACACAGCGATCGCAAAGATCGATGCTGTCTGCAATCGATCGCGAACCGAGGTGGACGAGGTCCGTGCATTCGCGGCGGCATTGAGCGGTCTTCACGGGCTGCGGCGGGTACGTGGTCTCCTCCGCTCGTGCGACCACCTGGCCGATTCTCCGCAGGAAACCCGGCTCCGGCTGATCATCGAGAGATCGCATCTGCCCGCAGCCGTGCCGCAACTGAGAATTTATAACGAGTACGGGGCCCACGTGACGATCGCGGACTTCGCCTACCCGGAGGAGCGGGTGGCCATCTTCTATGACGGAACGCTGCACCGGCGCGGGTCTACCTGGGAGCACGACGCCCGGGTGAACGCCGAGTTGGCGGAGCTCGGATGGCAGGTCATCCGCGTGACGGCGCAGATGCTCAGGGATCCCACTACGGTGCTCCGTCAGATCGAGAGCGCTCTTGCACGGGGCCGATCAGTGCGCTGAGGTCGATGTGGTCTGCATATCCTGCCAGCCCGGAAATTGGCAGCAGTCAGGGCGGGGAACTGGCCGATTCGCCTGCGTGACTGCTGCCAGAAGTGACGTCAGTGCTGCCAGATCAGCGTCAGCGAGTGGGTGGCGCGCGGCGCGGCTGGCGCCGGGCCCGCGGCGGGTCGGTGAGCGACAGCGGGCTCGAACAGTGGTCAACCGGCGGCGGAGAGGATCGCCTCCCGGAGGTCGTCGGTGTCGGTGAGATCCGACAGGACGGTGTGGGCTCCGGCGGCGGCGAGGTCGTCAGCGGTCACCCGACCGGTCGCGACCGCCACGCAGCAGGCTCCCGCGTCTAGTGCGCCCCGGACGTCGTGGACGTGATCGCCCACGACCACCGCGCGTGCCGGCGACACGTCGAGCCCGCGATCCCCGGCCGCGGCGACCGCCTCCCTCACGAGGTGCGCGCGGTCGGCGTGGTGATCACCGAAGGCGCCCAGGTCGGGGTCGGGCAGCCCGTCGAACCCGCAGAGCCGCAGTTTGAGCAGCGCGGTCCGGCGCATGTTGCCCGTGACGATCCCCTGGTGCAGCCGCGGGTCCGCGGCCAACGCGGCGACCGCCTCGTGGGCTCCGGGCAGGGGACCGCCCCCACCGGCCAGGAGATCGCCGGAGAAGGTCTCGCACCGCCGGGCCACGGCGTCCATCAGGGAGGTGACCACCTCGTCGTCGTGCCCGCTCATCCCGTTCAACTCGAGCAGGTCGGTGAGGATCGCGCGGTCGGTCCGCCCGGCGAACGACGCGCCGAGTACGGGCTCGCGACCCAGGAAGTCGGCGAGGGTCGGTGTGATCATGCGGGTGCCGAAGCCGGCCGGGTCGAGCAGGGTGAGGTCGAGGTCCCACAGGACCAGCACGGCGGTCACGCCTCGCCCGACCCCGCTCCGCCCGACCCCGCTCCGCCCGACCCGGCGCCCCACGCCGCACCATCCCGGCCGACGCTGTCCGACCCCGCCTTCGTGAACGTCTGCATCAGCGGCGCGAGCCAGGTGTTGAGGAAGGCGCGCAGGTCGTCGTCGGAACGGGCGGCGGGCGAGTCGAGACACAGGACCGACCATCCGACGTGGATGCCGACATCGGTGACGAAACCCAGCCTCCCGGCCAGCTCCGGGAAGCGCTCGGCGGCGGGGGCGAGGAGCGCGATGCAGTACTCATGCGTGCGGGCGGCCGCGCCCGGGTCCGACACGGGGTCGGTGCCCCCGCCCACCGCGAGCACGCGCAGGAGCGGGTCACCGAGAATTCGGTTGCGGACCTCCACCGCGATCCCCACGATCAGCTCGAGCGGCGAGTCCGAGTTGTTCAACAGGTCCGCGAAGGCGCCGGTCATCATGGTGAGCCGCTCGGCGACGGCCTCGGAGACGAGTTCCTCGCGGGAGCCGAAGATGGAGTAGATGGTCTGGCGGCTGACATTCGCCTGCTTGGCGACCGCCGCGATCGTGACGCCGCCGAAGCCGGCCCGCCCGATCACTTCTCGGGCGGCCTCGAGGATCGAATCACGGGACCGCATCTTCTTACCTTAGAAGACAAAGCCGACGTCGCGTCGCACGATTCGGTCGAGGGACCTCTCGGCGTCGATCGGCTCGGTGAATCGGGTGGCCCGGTGGCCGCGGGCCCGTAGGATCGTGCCCATGAGCGACAAGAAGTCGTCGGGCAAGGGCGGCGCCAAGAAGAAGGACCGGCTGCCGAGCGGGCTGGAGAAGCTACCGAAGAAGGCCTACGAGTCCGAGCTGAAGCGGCTGCAGGCCGAGCTGGTGGAGATGCAGGCGTGGCTGCGCGAGACCGGCAACCGGCTGGTGGTCGTGTTCGAGGGTCGCGACGCCGCGGGCAAGGGCTCGGCGATCAAGCGCATCACCCAGTACCTCAACCCCCGGCACGCCCGGGTGGTGGCGCTGCCCGCACCGACGGAGGTGCAGCGGACCCAGTGGTACTTCCAGCGCTACATCGAGCACATGCCGGCGGCCGGGGAGATCGTGATCTTCGACCGGTCCTGGTACAACCGGGCCGGGGTCGAGCGGGTGATGGGCTTCTGCACGACCGACGAGTACCGCCGGTTCCTCCACCAGGCCCCGATCTTCGAGCGGCTGCTGGTCGAGGACGGGATCATGCTCCGCAAATACTGGTTCTCGGTGTCCGACGAGGAGCAGGAGCGCCGTTTACGCTCGCGGCACTCCGACCCGCTGCGCCGCTGGAAGCTCTCGCCGATGGACCTCGAGTCCATCACGCGGTGGGAGGAGTACAGCCGGGCGAAGGACGAGATGTTCATCCACACCGACATCCCCGAAGCCCCGTGGTTCACCGTCGAGTCGGAGGACAAGAAGCGGTCGCGGATCAACGTCATCTCGCACCTGCTGTCCACGGTGCCGTGGGAGCAGCTCGAGCCGCCGGAGCTGGAGATCCCCGAGAGGCCGGAGCGCAAATGTTACGAGCGCCCGCCGCGCGAGGAGTTCAAGTACGTCCCCGACGTGGCCGCGCGTCTGCTGAAGGGGTGAGGTCGCCGGGGCGTGGGGGGCATTGAGGTAGGAGTTCCTAGTATCTGCGGGTCGATCGGCGCGCGGCCTGACACACTGGGGCCATGAGTGAATACGTCATCTCCCGGCGCGAAGGCCGGATGCAGCACATCGTCCTGGACCGCCCCAAGGCCCTGAACTCGCTGGATCTGCCCATGTGTAGGGCGCTGCACACGGCACTCGACGAGGCCGCGCAGGATCCGGGTGTGGAGGCCGTGGTCACCACCAGCACGTCCGAGAAGGCGTTCTGCGCGGGCGGTGACATCCGAGCGCTGCGGGACGCGGCGGCGTCGGGGGATCACGCGGCCAACCGGGAGTTCTTCTCGGAGGAGTACGAGATGGATCTGGCGTACCACACGCACCGCGTGCCGACGGTGGCCGTCATCCACGGCGTGGCGATGGGCGGCGGCCTGGGCATCTCGATCAACGGCTCGCACCGCGTGGTCACCAAGAAGGTCATGATGGCGATGCCGGAGACCGCGATCGGCTTCATCCCCGACGTCGGCGCGAGCCACTTCCTGCCGCGCCTGTGCGGCGGCGGCGCGCGCGGCCTGGCGGTGGCGATCTACCTGGGCACGACGGGCGTGCGGATGAACTCCGCCGACGCCCTCTACACCGGTCTGGCGACGGACCTGATCGACGACGACGAGCGCAACGCCTTCGTCGACGCCATCGGTGCGCATGGTCTGCCGGAGGCGCTCCGGAGGTTCGGTCTCGAGCGCTCCGCAGCGGGGGAGTCGGCTGTCGAGGCGCGGATCGAGCGGATCGAGGACGTCTTCTCCCGCGGGACCGCGCAGGAGATGATCGCGGCCCTGGAGTCCGGCGAGCAGGACGAGTGGGCCACGGAGACGCTCGGCATGCTGCGCTCGCACTGCCCCACGTCGATCGTGGCGACCATCGAGCTGCTGCGTGCCGGCGCCGAGGCCGCGGATCTGCGGGAGTGCCTGGACAACGAGCTGGCGCTGGGCGCGTGGATCACCGCCCGCCCGGATTTCGTCGAGGGTGTACGCGCCGTGGTGATCGACAAGGACCGCAACCCCACCTGGGATCCCGCGGATCTCGACGCGGTGGACGTCGACGGGATCCGGGTGGCGCTGGCCGGGAACTGACCCGGCTACTCTGGGCGGCGTCCGGCGCGCAGGACGCCGCCCACGAGGAGGACCATGACCACGACCGGTGACGGCCCCGCGACATCAGCACCTCACGAGGAGCCCAGGGGCTGGGGCATCGCGGGCGTGACCGTCGTGTCGCTCGCCGCCGCGGTCGTGGTCATCTGGGGGATCTCGGAGCACTCGAGCATCCTCATGCCCGCGTTCCTCGCCCTGAACCTGGTGATCGCGGCGCAGCCACTGCAGCGGCTCCTCGAACGGTCCGGAGTGCCGCGCTGGGGCGGGACGATCATCGTCCTGCTCGTCCTGTACGTCGTGCTCCTCGCCCTGATCGGCTCGCTCGTGTGGGCGTTGTGGGTCGCTGCGGAGGAGATCCCGCAGTACCAGGACAAGTTCGTCGCCCTCTACGAGCAGAGCCTTGAGCTGCTCGGCGGGTTCGGCGTGAGCCAGGACCAGGTCGCGTCGAGCCTGCAGGGCGTCCTGGACCCGGGGACCATTATCGGCACGGTCCAGAACGTCGCAGGCCAACTGTCCGCAGCCGGCGGTCAGCTCACCGTCCTGATCATCGCGCTGACCTTCCTCGTGTTCGACATCCCCGGCATCTTCCGCCGCCGGGCGGCGATCGCCCGCCAGCGGCCCCGGTTGGCCGACGCCCTGGGCTCGTTCACCGACGGGGTGAAGTCGTACTGGATCGTCTCCACGGTGTTCGGGCTCATCGTCGCGGTGATGGACGCGGTCGCCCTGTGGATTCTCGGAGTGCCGCTCGCCCTGGTGTGGGGCGTGCTCGCCTTCGTCACCAACTACATCCCGAACATCGGCTTCGTGTTGGGCCTGGTGCCGCCGGCGCTGTTCGCGCTGCTCACCGGCGGGCCGGGCGATGCCATCTGGGTGGTGGTGATCTACAGCGCCATCAACCTCGTGATGCAGAGCTTCATCCAGCCCAAATTCACCGGTGACGCCGTCGGGCTCACGCCCACCGTGACGTTCCTGTCGTTGGTGTTCTGGTCGGCGGTCGCCGGCCCGCTCGGTGCGATCCTCGCGGTCCCGCTCACGCTGATGGTCAAGGCGTTCCTCGTGGACGCCGACCCGCGGACGGCGTGGTTCTCGACGTTCCTCACGGCACCGGAAGCGGACGGCCGGCGGGGAAGGCGCCGCGGGGAGAAACGGGGCGCCGCGACCCGCTGACCGGGCCTCGTCTAGCGCTGCCGGCGATCTGTCGCCCGCCTGTTTCGGCGAGTGGTCGCAAATGCTGGCCCGAGCGGCTCGCTCCCTGGGAAAACGTGGACGGGTGTGACCGCTCACCGTGGGGCTGTGCGCAGGGCGCGGGTGAGCGCTCGGGTCCCGGCCCTGGTGCGCGCGTGGGGGCAGATCAACGCGGCACGCGGGCCGGGGTCCGCGGCGGGAAGCACGCGGGCGCGGCGGAAGCCCGTGGTGCGCGTCGAGCTCGGCGGGCGTCGGCTCGCTAGTCGGCGGGTTCGTCGGCGTCGACGCGCGTGAAGGTGCCCCACCCGTTGGCGTCGAGCAGCTCCACTGTGACGGTGTCGCCCTCGAAAGTCACGCTGCCCCGGGACCCGCGCGGCCAGTTCTCGCCCACCGGGCTCACGGCGAACGTGTCCCCGTCCCAGTGCTCGAGCGGCCAGACCAGCGGCCCCGGACCCACCGCCAACGCGAGCTCGGGGCCTGAGGAGCCGGCGCCTGGAGAGCCGGCGCCTGGAGAGCCGGCGTCCGAGGACCCGGTGTCCGAGGACTCGGTGTCCGAGGACTCGTCGGCCACCGTGGGCCGGACCTCGATCTCCCCGAAGTAGTCATTGCGGTAGAAGCCGAGCAGCTCCTCGGCGGGCCGGGGCGGTGCCGGCGCGGACGGCTGGCGCGTGGAGACCAGATCTCCCACCGGGTCCAGCAGCGGGCCGAACTGCTCGGTGTACAACTCCCGCCACTCCAGTGAGGGGTCGCCGTACTGTGCGTAGTCGGAGAACCGGGCGTTGATCGTCTCCGCGATCCCCGTCGGCGCGGCGTTGGTCAGGGTGATGATGCCCAGATCGAGGGACGGCATCATGAGCATCGCCGTCCCCGCGCCGAGCGCGAACGCACCCGAATGGCTCCACTGGACGCGGCCCGAGGAACTCGTGCCGATGTTGAAGCCATAGCCATAGCTCCCGGTGCGGTCCGCCGCGTCCCGCGGGGGCGCCGACACGGACTGCGGGGTCAGGGCCTGCCGGAGTGCCTCGGAGGGGACCACCTGGGCACCACCGGGCCCCTTGCCGTCGTCAAGGACCATGGACATCCACCGCGCCATGTCGGCCACCGACGAACTCAGGCCCCCCGCCGGGGCCTGGGCGTCCGGGTCGCGCGCGGGGTCCGCGGGGATCCACTCGCCGGACGACTCACCGGACTCGGCGGCCGGTGCGCGTACATGGCCGACCGCGCGGTTGTCGCGATCGAGCAGCTCGTCGTACGAGAACGAGGAGTCCGACATGCCGAGGGGATCGAAGAGGCGCTCGCGGCCCAGCTCGGCCCACGGGGTGCGGGCCGAGGCGGCCACGGCCTCAGCCCCGGCGGTGAGCCCGAAGTTGGTGTACGCGTACGAGGTGCGGAACGGCTCGAGCGGCAGGTGGCGCAGGCCGTGCAGGATCGCGGGGCGCTCGTAGCCGAGGTCCTCGAGGTCGTCGCCGGCGTGCTCGGGCAGCCCCGAGCGGTGGGCGAACATGTCGCCCACCGTCACGACGTCCGAGATGCGGGGGTCGGAGAGTGCGAACCACGGCAGGAACTCGCGGACCGGGGTGTCCCAGCCGACCCGGCCGCCGGCGCTCTCGGCGGCCACGACAGTCGCGCTGACCGGCTTGGAGATCGAGGCCAGGGGGAAGACCGTCCGTGCGTCGACCGATTCGCCGGTCTCGGTGCTGCGGACCCCGAAGCCCTCGGCCAGCGCGACCTCGCCGCTGTGCACCACGGCCACCGCGGCGCCCGGCACGCCGGAGGCCTCGAGCTCCTCCTCGACGATGTCGGTGACCTTCCCGATCGCGTACTCGATGCGGTCCTCCGAGACCTCGAGCCCGGAGTACGCGGCGGGGCTCTGCCCGGGCACCGGATCCGGCAGCGGGAGGCCGCACGCGGCGAGGACCACGGCCACCGCCGCTCCGATCGCCGCTGCGGCAGCGAGGCGCGGTCGGGTCTGGCGTCGCGGGGCCGGGTTCGGGGTCATTGCCCCAGGTTAGTCGTCCGGAGGGCGGGACCGCGGGAGCAACGCAGCGGGGGTCGCCTGCCCGGTCTCAGGCGCCGCCGCGAGCCCGTTCCCAGTTGGCCGTCCACGCCTCTGCGCCGCCCATGAGCTGGCGCTCCAGCTCGGCGCGGTCGGGCCCGGCGCGGTGGAGCACGTCGGCGGCCCAGTCGGCGTACAGGCCGTACTGGGCCACGCCGTCGAGGTTGAGGTCGTAGACGCGGTCGCCGAACCGCCAGCGGTCCATCACCTCGCCGCTGGGCGCGGTGAACGGGTAGACGAGCGGGTCGGACGCGGCGCTCGGGCGGGGTTCGGCCAGCGGTGCGAGGCCGTTGACGTCCGAGCCCCAGCCGTACCCGTCGACGGGCCGGATCGTGCCGGCCGTGTTGGTGCGCCACTGCTCGAGGAAGCCCACCTCGAAGTTGTCGGTTTCGTCGGCGGGCCAGGCGAACGCGGCGACGAATCCGCCCTGCTCGTGCACGCGCCGAGTGTTGCCCTGCGTCGCCCAGGCGTGGTCCACGACGAGGCCGGTGTATCCCGCCTCGGCGGCCATGTCGAGCGCGCGGTGGGCGGTCTTGACGCCCATGTGGTCGATGTTGATGACCATGCCGCGCGCCATCATCCCACGGATCGCGTGCCCGCCCAGCGCCGTCAACCCGCGCACGTTGCACAGCGGCTGTTCGGGGTAGACGGGCAGGGCCGCGCCGGCGGGGGCGCCGGAGGACGCGGCGGCGAGCCCGTCGGCGACCGGCGTGCTGGCGAGCGGCTGGGCGTGGTCGGCGTCGGGGCCGGCGCACGGCTCGGTTTCCCAGAACCGTTGGGTGCCGAGCTTGTTGCCGATGTTCACCGCGAGCCCGGCGAGCTCTTCGTCCATGCGGGCCCCGCCGAGGGCGTTGTCGAACTTGTGCACGGGGAAGACCGTGGACACGCCCCAGGAGGCGAACTCGTCGAGGCCGCGGTCGATGTCCTCGGGAGTGCACCTCGGCGCGTCGTCCACGACCCGGCACCCGAACGGTTCGGAGGCCTCCACGCCGAGCGTCACGGCGAGCTTGCCCTCGGCGGCGATCGCGCGGACGTCCTCGGGCGACCGCGCGATCCGGAACCAGCCCCGTCCTGGTCCGCCGTGCTCGGCGTCGATGTGCGCCTCCATGCGGTCGAGGTAGTCGACCTGGTGGCGCAGTTGTGCCATCTCGTCGCACGAGGTGCGGGCGGGGACGCCGAGCGCGACGAGCGCCTCGCACAGCACCCGGTTGGCGACGAGGTGGTTGTTGAGCACACGGAGACCGCCGCGCCACGCACGTTCTATACCGCTGTAGTGGGCCTGTTCGTGGAGTTGGGAGTCGTGGGACGGCCACTGCGCGAACGTCGGGGGTCCTTGGTTGCCGCCGGGCAGGTCGGTTCCGCCGAGCACGGATTCGAGCAGGGCGAAGTGACCGGTGCCGGAGTGCGTCGGGCAGTCGGCCAGGGCCTCGGCGATGCCGCCGGGCGCGAACGGCTCGCCGCATCGCAGGCCGCCGCCGAAGGCCTGGGAGGCGGCGATGTGCGCGTGGGCGTCGACCATGCCGCGGATGGGCGGTGCGCCGTCCGGCGTGGCGGCGTGGGCGCTCGGCTCAGCGGCGTGGGCCTGTCCGCCGCCGACGGTCCCCGCGCCGAGGGAGGTGGTGAGGGTGGTGACGAGGGCGACGACGAGGACGACGACGAGGACCGGCGGCGCCCCCGTCGTTCGCCGGCCGGGATGGGCGGGTCGTGCAGAGGGGCCTGGGTGCGCCGTCATGGCCCGACACTAGCCCCGCCGCCCGGCCTGACGAGGGCTTTTCGCCTGCCGGGCGGCTGCCGCCCGATCAGAGCTGGCGGGCGACCTCCGAGGCGACGAGGTCGAGGTGGTCGAGATCGGACATGTCGAGCAGCTGCAGGTAGATGCGGCGGGCGCCGATCTCCGCGTAGCGGCCGATCTTCTCGACGACTTCCGCCGGGGTGCCGGCGGCCCCGTTGGTGCGCAGTTCGTCGGCCTCTCGGCCGATGGCGTCGGCGCGGCGGGCGATCTCGGCCTCGTCGCGTCCGCAGCACAGGACGAGTGCCGCCGAGCGGATGATCTCCTCGGGGGCCCGGCCGCGTTCGGCGCAGGCCTCGTCGACGCGTCGGTACTGGGTGGCGACGGTGTCGACGTCGGCGAACGGGACGTTGAACTCGTCGGCGAACCGGGCGGCCAGCGCGGGGGTGCGCTTCTTGCCGTGGCCGCCGACGATCACGGGCGGCGGCGACTGCACGGGCTTGGGCAGGCCGGGGGAGTCGACGAGATCGATGCGCTTGCCGCGGACCGTCAGCGTCTCACCCGCGGGCGCCGACCACAGCTGCTCGAGCGCACCGAGGGTGTCCTCGAGCAGGTCGAACCGCTCGCCGAGCGGCGGGAACGGGATGCCGTACGCGGTGTGTTCGTCCTCGTACCACCCGGCGCCGAGGCCCACGTCCAGGCGGCCGCCGGACATCTCGTCGACCTGGGCCAGGGAGATCGCCAGGGGGCCGAGGTGCCGGAACGTCACCGAGGTCAGCAGCGTGCCCAGGCGGATGGAGGAGGTCTCCCGGGCCAGGCCGGCGAGCGTGAGCCAGGCGTCGGTGGGGCCGGGCAGGCCGCTGACGTCGCCCATCTTGAGGTAGTGGTCGGAGCGGAAGAACGCCTCGTAGCCGAGGTCCTCGGCGGCGCGGGCGACGGCGAGCTGGTCGGCGTACGTCGCGCCCTGCTGCGGTTCGACGAAGACGCGGAGGGACACGCGGGAATCACTGGGCATGGGTCCAGCTTGCCCGCGGCCCGCGGCTGCGCGCCAGCCCCGGGGCTAGTTGGTGTCCGCGACGAGCGGCTCGATGGTGAGGTGGTCCATCTCCTTGGAGATGTACTGCAGGCGCCACTTGTCGCCGAACAGGGCCAGGAGCTCGCCGTCGGTGCGTTGGAACACCTCGACCCCGCGTTGGCGGCCCAGCTCGTCGGCGGACTCGGCGTCGGTCCGCCGGGCGATGGAGTACGGCAGGTTGTCGACGATCACCTCGACGTTGAACTCGGCCTTCATGCGGGCCGTGACGACCTCGAACTGCATGGGGCCGACCGCGGCCATGACCGGGTTCGCGTCGCCACGCGTGTCGTTGCGCAGGATCTGCACCACGCCCTCGGCGGCCAGCTGATCGATCGCCTTGCGGAACTGCTTGTACTTACCCAGCGACTGCGCGCGCACCACGGCGAAGAACTCGGGCGCGAACTGCGGGATCGGCGGGAACTGCACCTTCTTGCCGGTGTAGAGGGTGTCGCCGGGCGCGAGCCCGGTGGCGTTGACCAGGCCCACCACGTCGCCGGGGTAGGCGGTCTCGACGGTGTTGCGGTCGCGGCCGAACACGGTCAGCGCGTACTTGGTGGTGAACGGCTTGCCGGTCTGCGCGTGCTGCGCCACCATGCCGCGTTCGAACTCGCCCGAGACCACGCGCATGAACGCCAGCCGGTCGCGGTGGGCCGCGTCCATGCCTGCCTGCACCTTGAACACCACGGCGGAGAACGGGTCGGTGGTCCGGCGCGGCTCACCGGAGACGGTGGGCCACTCCCGCGGCGGCGGCGCCAGTTCGACGAGCGCGTCGAGGATCTGGTGCACGCCGAAGTTGAGCATCGCGGAGGCGAAGATGACCGGGCTCGTCTCCCCGGCGAGGTACAGCTCCTGATCGTGGTCCTGGCCCATCGCGGACAGCAACTCGGACTCCTCGACCGCGGTCTCCCACACGTCGCCCTCTCTCGCGGCGGCGGCGTCCGGGTCGTAGTGCTCCTCGGGCGCGATGGTCGAACCGCCGGCGGTGCGGGTGAAGTGGACGTACTCCTCGGGTGTGCCGTCCTCACCGCGCCGCAGGAGACCGCGGTAGTCGCCCGCGATGCCGACCGGCATGTACAGGGGAGTGGGCACGAGGCCGATCTGCTCGGTGATCTCGTCGAGCAGCTCGAGCGGCGCGCGGCCGGGGCGGTCCCACTTGTTGATCACGGTGATGATCGGCAGGCCGTGGTGCTTACACACCTGGAACAGCTTGAGCGTCTGCGGTTCGAGGCCCTTGGCCGCGTCGATGAGCATGACCGCCGCGTCGACGGCCGTGAGGACGCGGTAGGTGTCCTCGGAGAAGTCGGCGTGGCCGGGGGTGTCGACGAGGTTGATGACGTACGGCTCGTCCGCGGGGTCGGCGCCCTCGGGGGCGTACGTGAACTGCAGTGCGGTGGAGCTGACGGAGATGCCGCGGGCCTTCTCCATCTCCATCCAGTCCGACACGGTCGAGCGGCGGCCCGATTTGCCGTGGACGGCCCCGGCCTCGGTGATCACGCGGGCGTGCAGCGCGAGCGCCTCGGTCAGCGTCGACTTACCGGCGTCCGGGTGTGCGATGACGGCGAACGTCCTGCGGCGAGCGACCTCGGACGCGACGTCCTCGGCGGTGTCCGTACCCGAGGCGTGTCCGCCCGTTCCGGTGTCCTCGGCGGTCTCGGTCACGCGCACTCCTCACAGCAGTCGACGGCCCTCGTCGTCGTCACCCAGGGTACGTCCGCCCTCGTCCGCGCACCGAATCCGCCCACGTCACCCCCCGAGCCCGGCCGGGCTCGCGAAAAGCGAGGTCAGACGTGGCGCGCGGCGCGCCGGCGGCGCGGCTCGTCCGACACGGGCGGCCGACCCGGTCGCGCCCTCGGGGACGCGGGTCGAATGAGTACTGTTGTCGCCGTTCACATCTCGGGGTGCGGCGGTGGATCGGTAACGGCGAGCGGCTAAAAGTCCGATTATTTAGGCAGGTGTCGTAGTTCGCGGGTGTCGGACCCGGCCGCTACGGTGCGCGGGACAGGGATCAGGGACGAACCGAAGGGGGAGGGCGAAATGGGGGAGGGCGAGATGGGGGAGGGCGACAGTCGCTATCCGGTGGGCGAGGAGGGCCGGGGGCAGCGGGAGGAGCGAAGGGAGGCGCTCCGCCGGCTGCGTCCGGCGGTCGAGCGACTGCGCGGGCTTTCCGAGGCCGGGCGGCCCGGTGGCGCGTGGGCGGCGCACCGGTCACTTCTGCGCTATCCGGGTGTCGAGGACGACGCCCGGGCGGTGATGGCGGCGTTCGACGGAGGCGTTCTCACCCGGCACGGGCACCTCGAGCAGCTCGCGCGGCGGGGCCTGTCTCACGGCGGGTTGACCGACCTCGCCGGGCTGGCGGAGGCGGCGGACGAGGAGCTGACACGGGCGCTCATCACGTGGGTGGCCCGTTCCGAGCGCTTTGAGGGTGGTGGGATGGCCGAAGCGCTGAGGGAGGGCACGCTCGTGGTGCTGCTCGACCGGCTGTTCGAGCTCTACGATCTGTGACCGTCGGGCCGCAGCGCCGCCAGGTAGCGGCGCGTGAGCCGGTTCTGCTCTGCGCGTGCCACGGGTGCGCCGAGCCTGGCGAACAGGGTGGCGTGGGCGGACTCGGCGGTGATGGTCAGGGACACGGCGTCCGTGGCGGGGTCGCGCCGCACGAGGAAGCGCTCCCATCCGCGTTCAGGGTGGCCGGGCAGGGCGCGGTAGGTGAAGCCGTGCGCGTCGGGCCGGTCGGTGACTTCGGTGACCTCGCACGGTGCGGCGAGTCGGAGCCACGCCGCGGGTCCGGTGCGGGGCCGGAGTGTCACCGTCCGGCCGGGGGTGGCGGGTCCGTCGGCGACGACGACGAGGCCGGCGCGGCGATGCATCTGCCAGTTGATGAGTTGGTCGCCGGCGCGATCGAAGAGAGCGGCCCCGGAGCCCAGGTGGGCGTCGCGCTCGAACCGCCGGACCCGGCTCACGCCGAGTGGACCTGGTTCTGGGCGGTGTCGAGCCCGTGCTTGAGGAGCAGTTCGACGGCGTCGGCGGCGTCCTGGATGAGGAACGGCACGTCGGGCTCCTCGAGCTTGGAGAAGCGCTTGAGGACGAAGTCGGCCACCGCCATCCGGCCCGGTGGGCGGCCCACCCCGGCGCGGACCCGGATGTAGTCGCGGGTGCCGAGCGAGCTGGACACCGAGCGCAGACCGTTGTGGCCGCCCTCGCCGCCGCCCCGCTTGAGCCGGACCTGGCCGAAGTCGATGTCGATCTCGTCGTGGATGACGATCACGTCGGTGGGCGCCACGGAGAAGTACTTGGCCACCGCCGCGACCGGGCCGCCGGAGAGGTTCATGTAGCTGCGGGGACGCGCCAGCACGACGGGGGTGTCGGCGAGTCGCGTCTGGGCGATCTCGCAGTTGGTCTTCTTGTGGGTGGAGAAGCTCGCCGGCATGGGCAGCGCCCGCGAGGCGAGCTCCTGCAGGACGTCCCAGCCGATGTTGTGGCGGGTGCCCTCGTAGTCGGGTCCGGGGTTGGCCAGGCCCACCACGAGAGTGGGGCCGGACGGCTGGTCGGCGGTAGTCACGCGCCCATGATCCCAGACGCCGGGCGAGGGCTCATATCCGCAGCTCGGTGCGCGCGGTGTCGAGCACGGCGGCGGTGAGGGCGTCCAGATCGGGGGACTGGAGTTTCCAGTGCTGCCAGAACAGGGGCACGTCGAGTGGGCGATCCGGGGAGACCTCGACGATCTCCCCGGAGACCAGCCACGGCGTGGCCAGTTGCTCGGGGATGAGGCCCCAGCCCAGCCCGGCGACGATCGCGCGGACGTGGTCGTGCGAGCTGGGGATGAAGTGCCGGGGCCCGGTCGGCTCGCGTCTGGCCAGCCGGCGGTAGTGGTGGTTCTGGTGGCCGTCGCTGCGGTCGAAGTCCACTATGGGGGCCCGCCCGAGCGCGGCGGTCGTCGTACCCTTCCGCAGGTGCCGGGCAACGAACCCCGGGCTGGCGCAGGCGAGGTACCGCATCGACCCCAGTGGGAGTGCGCGGCAGCCCTGGACCGGGCGCGACTGGCTGGTCACCGCGGCCATCACCTCGCCGCGGCGCAGGAGCTCACTGGACAGGGACTCGTCCTCGCGGCGGATGTCAAAGACGACCCGGCCGCCGTCGTGGACCCCGGTCATGGCGTCGAGGAACCAGGTGGACAAGGAGTCGGAGTTGCACGCCACGGCCAGGACGACCGGGCCCTGCCCGGAGCCGAGATCGTCGAGTTCACCGGCCAGCGACTCCTCGAGGTGCAGCATCTGCCGGGCCGTGCGCAGGACGGTCTCGCCGGATTCGGTGGCGGTG
>NZ_BCSW01000059.1 GCF_001571065.1 Dietzia cinnamea NBRC 102147 | reverse complement strand
TCACCGGGGTTAAGCCAGGAGTGATCGGTCGACCTCGTCCCACGAGCTGGCGCCGCACAGGGAGAGCGTGAGGTCGATCTCGGCGAGCAGATTGTCGAGCACCTCGCCGACGCCGCGCTCGCCCGCGATGGCCAGGCCGTAGATGTGGGGCCGCCCGATCGTCACGGCGTTCGCCCCGCAGGCCATGGCCTTGACGACGTCGGTGCCGTTGCGGATGCCGGAGTCGAGCAGCACGGTCGGCTCTGGGCCCACGGCTTCGCGGATGCGGACGAGGGCGTCGAGGGTGCCGATCGATCCGTCGACCTGGCGGCCCCCGTGGTTGGAGACCATGACCGCGTCGACGCCCGAGTCGAAGGCCTGCCGGGCGTCGTCCGGGTGCAGGACGCCCTTGAGGACGATCGGCAACCGGGTCCGGTCCCGCAGGGTCGCGAGGTGTTCCCAGCTCAGCGCCGGGTTGGAAAAGGTGTCGAGGAAGGTCTGCACGGCGGCGCGGGTCTCGGGCGCGCGCAGGTTGTCGAGCAGTCGGCCGGGGCGGTTGCGCGCCATCTCCAGTAGCGTCAGCGCGGCCCGTGGGGTGACCTTGATGGCGTCGGGGTCCGCGCCGGGGCCGGCCGCGGCCTCGCGCGCGACCCGTTCGGCCACCATCTCGGTGAAGCGCGGGTCGGAGACGTACTGGGCGATGCCGACTCCGCGGGTGAACGGCAGTGATCCGAGGTCGAGGTCCCAGGGCCGCCAGCCGAGGGTGGTGGTGTCGAGGGTGACGACCAGGGCACCGGCGTCGATCGCCTCGGCGCGGGCGATGAAGCTGTCGACGAGCTGCTCGTCGCTGCTCCAGTACAGCTGGTACCAGCGTGGGCCGCCGGCCATCGCGCGGGCGGTCTCCTCCATCGGCGAGGAACCCTGGGAGGACAGGATGTACGGGATCCCGCGCTGTGCGGCGGCCCGCCCGACCATGAGGTCCGCCTCGCGGCGGACCAGTCCGGCCGCGCCGATGGGGGCGACGAGCACCGGGGCGGGGAGTCTCTGCCCGAGCACGGTGGTCGCCAGGTCCCGCCGGGAGGTGTTGCGGAGCATGCGGGGGACGAGTGGGCGACGGTCGAAGGCCTCGCGGTTGGCGTCCATGGTCGTCCCGGAGCCGGCGCCGCCGTAGATGTAAGCCCACGCCTTGGCGCCGCCGGGCCGACGCAGGAGCGCGCGTCGGGCTGCGGCTTCGAGCTTCTCGGCGCTGGTCGGAACCGTGGGCGTGATGCCGGAGATGCCGGAGCGGTAGATGACGTTCTGTCGCGCGCGGCCGAGGGGGTCCGGCGCGGGGCTGGCTGTGGCGGGGGTCACGGAGTCTGCCGTCATAGCGGTGAGCGTACTGCGGGCGGGTCGACGGCAGAGCGAGAGGAGCTAACCCTCGCTAATGCCGGGCCGGCGACGTCAAGAAAATCAGCGCACCATCGCGGTCGAGGACGCCTCGCCCAGCGTGGCGACCGAGCCGATGGCCTCGAAGCCGAACCGCTCGTAGAGGCGTCGGCTGCCAGGGGTGGTGGCCTCCAGAAACGCGAGCGGGGTCGGGGAGCGGTCGACGATGGCCAGTCGGTGCTCGAGCAGGGCCGTGCCGACGCCCTTGCCCCGGGCCTCGGGCCCGGCGCCGATGTCGCGCAGATACCAGTGCGGTGCGGTGGGCCGGTAGGCCTCGATCTGCAGGGTGTGGCGGGCGCCCCGGCCGATGGGTAGCCGACCGAGGACCCAGCGGGTCCCGCCCGTGATCGCCCGTCGGACCGTGGCCAGCGCGCCCGGGTCGGCTGGGGGTTCCCACAGAAGAGCTCCGACCACCTCGCCGTCGTCGATCGCCACGTCCACCCATCCGGGGCGCCGCCGTACGCGACGGCGGTAGTACGCGGCGAGCTTCGCCAGCCGGGTCTCGTCCACCGGCAGGATGATCGACCACGCGGGGTCGTCGCGGAACGCCTCGCTGAGGATGCGGGCCACCGCAGGGGCGTCGGCGCGGGTGGCTGTGCGGACTGTCACCATGGGCGGGCTTTCTAACGAGGTGGGCGGGTGAGGAGCGTGGCGCGGTGCGTGTGGGCGCGGTCAGCGCTCTAGGTGAGCTGCGCGGTCGTCAGGCAGGTGAGATCGTCGGCGCCGGTGGCGATCGGTGTGCTCGCGGCTTTGCCGTCGTGCTCGATGTGGATCGTTCCGGTGATGTCGCGGGGGAGCCAGAGGCCGACGAAGCCGTTGTCGTAGGTGGTGCGGGTCTCGTCGAGGATCGTCCGGCCCGCGGCGTCGGTGACGGTGACGTCGACGGATTCGCCGGGCATCTCGCCCAGGCAGGTGGTCAGGCTGTGGAAGGTGCAGTCGTGGGTTGCGGCCTCGTACGGCGCGACGGAGAGGTAGAACGTGTCGTCCGGCATCGGCAGGGTCGCGGTGGAGCCCCCGGTGGTGTCGGTGAGCACGAGCTCGGTCGGTTGGACCGACGCGATGAGTGTGTCCGGGCGGTCGGAGACTGCCATCGTGTCGAGGTGCTCGACCACCTCGGTGGCGTCCATGCCGGCCAGCCCGTGCTGCTCGAGGACGGTCGATCCGGGCTGCGTGCTGCCGCAGGCGGAGAGGGCGAGCGCGCTCGCTGTCAGGGCTGCGGCCAGCGCGCGGTGTCGCGGGGCGAATGTGGTGGTCATCGGTGGCGGCTCCTCGTTCGTACTCGCAGCAATTCTCACATCGCGAGTGCATCCCACGTCCGACGACCCCCTCGGGCGTCGGGTGCTCGTGCGGGCGCGGCCGCCGCGTCCGGGCCGGCCAGGCGCGCCATTCAACCCAGCGCGTGCAGAACCGCGAGGCCGGCGGCGCCGCACGCGCCCGCGACGAGCAGGGAGGCGAGGGTGCCGATGATGAACCGCTCGCTCACCGCCGGGTTCTCGCGGATCTCCGGATAGCGGCCGAGGGCCTTGATCGCCACGACCACGGCGGCGAGCTCGAAGCGCCCGGCGAGGATCGCGGCGGTCAGGCCGAGGCGTTCGAGGATCCCGATCCACATGCCGCCGCGCAACACCTCCCGCACCTGCGGGGCGGGGTCGTCGCGTCGGCGCATCACGGGCTGGCGAGCGTCGCCGCTGATCTCGACGGTCGGGGGTTCGGGCACCCGCGCGGAGCGCAGGACGAAAGACGCGATCGGCGATCCGAGCCCGGCGGAGGCGAGGAGGCTGACGGCCACCACGATCGCGACGACGATCCAGTCGGGCCAGGTGCTCATCGGTCGTCCTCCGCGCTCGAGTCGGTGGCCGGGCGGTCACCGCGGGTCGGGCTCTCGCCGGTGGCTGCCGCGTGTGCGCCCGCGAGGAGTCGGTCGAGCGCGGGGTAGGCCGCCCGCTCGTCACGGATCCGCGACGCCCGTAGCGCGCCCGTGACGGAGGCGGGCGTGATGCCCAGCTCGTCGGCGGCCGCGGCCTGCGTGGGGGAGCGGTCGACGGCGTCGACGACCCGCCACTGCGCCTCCGTGCGGCCGAGGACGAGCGGCGCGACCAGGGCCCACACCGCCTCGCAGTCGGCGGCCCACGCCATGGCGGTGGCGGGCCCGTCGAGCACCCCGGGACTGTCGGGGACACGTATCGCCACGGAGCCGGGGAGCCCCTTGGCGGCGTCGACGGCGGAGCGGGCGGCGATATAGGCGTCCCCGCGACCGGCCCGGGTGCCGGAGGAGTAGGACTCGTCGTCGACATCTCCCGCGCCCACGCCGCAGTGCCAGTCACCCTCGCGCAGCGCGATGAGCAGCGCCGAGCGCACCGCGGCGGGGTCGTCGAGCAGGCCCTGAACCTCGTCGCCGGCGGTGCGCTCGAACGCCGCCGCCACCGGGATCTCGTTCAGGGCGTCGAGGAGCGCGGGCACCCGGTCGGCGCTGGTGCGACTGCGGCGCTGGTCGATGGTCACCACGTACATGAGGTGATCGTGCCACATATCACTGACATTAGGTCGAACAGCCTAATTAGGACGGATTAGGCGAAAACGGCTCATCGAGCGGGGGTCTTCTGTGTAGCGGTCAGGCGGTGGCGGGGCGGCCGATGTCCGGGCGGGCGTCGCCGAAGGTCTCCTTGCGCTCGCGGTCGCGGACCCGCTCGCCCCACGCGTCGAGCCGGGCGCGGCCGAACGGGGTGCGGTAGCGCAGCGTGTTGAGCGCGACGAGATAGGCGTGCGCCCACGGCGGCCGGACGGGCAGGCCGAACTCGCGCATCGACTCACGGCCCAGCAGCATGGTGAGCATGCTCAGCAGTCGCTCGTGGCCGATGCGGGCCCGCAGGCGGGGGAACGGGCCGCTGCGATGCCGCGTGCGCTGCGCCTCCACCAGCGCCTGCGTGAGCTGCGGGCCCGCCTCGGACAACCCGGCCTGCGCCAGGAGGATGTGGTAGTTGATGCGGTGGCGTTCGCTCTCGCGCTCGACGAGGAAGTCGTCGTCGACCCCGAGCAGCCAGCCGACGTAGCGCCACACGTGCATGACGTCGGCCGAGTCCTGCCGACTCACCGGCACGCCGAGCGTCCGCACGCCCAGCAGGACGACGGCGTCGAACAGGCCCAGGGTGGCGGCGAGGTCGCTCTGGTTGATCGGCGGGCCCCAGTGGCCCGTGTCCCAGCGGGGCTCCATGGCGTGGTTGACCACCGCGTGCATCGCCCGCACGTGGCCGGTCAGTCGCCACGCCTCGCCGCCCGGGCGCAGCCCGTCGGGGATCGACAGCGACATGGTCCAGTGGCTGGTCTCGGCCAGGCGACGCAGGGTCGTGTTGCCGGTCAGCCCACCGGTGGCCACGAGCAGGTCGGTGGGGCCGCCGAAGCGGTAGCCGCCGATGAGCGAGAGCTGCAGCAGGATGTCGGCGGCGTTCTGACCCATCCGCAGGTAGACCTTCTGGCCGCGCTCGATCCTGGCCCAGTCGACCCAGTCCGGGGTGTCCTCGAGCCGCGCGATGTACTCGCGCAGGACCGGGGCGGCGTCCTCGGGCAAGCCGGCCGTGCCGGTGGTCAGGGCCTCGTCGAGCTGGCGGCGGCTCACGGCGCCGGGCTCGCCCGAGCGCAAGCGCATCGCGGCGGCCAGCCTGTTGCCGAGCTCGTCGCGTTCGAGATAGCCGCGGCCGAGGCGGTCCATGAGTTGCTCGTCGACCGCGTCCACGCGCGCGACGGCCTTGAGAGTGCGGCCGATGCGGCGGGAGCGGTCCTCGGCCTCGCGGAAGCGCGTGGGGTACGGCGGGGCCGGTTCGCCGGCCGGCGAACCGGTGGCGGTGGTGGGGCGTTCAGGCGCTGCGGTCATGACACGACTATGACGCGAGTTTTTACTCGCATACAATTCGCGTTCATGAGAAGGGTCCCCAAGCAGGCCAGATCCCGCGCGATGGTCGAGCGGATCATCGCCGCGGCTCGCGTCGTGCTCGTGCGCGACGGCTACGAGTCCTTCACCACGAACCGCGTCGCCGACGAGGCCGAGGTGAGCCCGGGATCGCTGTACCAGTACTTCCCCGACAAGTCGGCGCTGGTCACGGTGGTGATGGACCGCTGGTCGGCGGAGATCTCCGACCGGGTGGCCGCCTCGCTCGCGGCCTCCGGCCCGGTCGACGTGCAGGACCCGGCCGCGGTCCGCGGGATCGCCGACGCGCTGCTGTCCGCCCTGGAGGCGGACGCCGGGCTGCTGCGGATCGTGTGGGAGGAGTTGCCCGCGGTCCGCCACCGGGCCGCGCAGCACGCGTTGGAGACCCGGGTCCGCGAACTGCTCTCGGTGTACCTCTCCGCGGCCGGACTGCGCTCGGCGGATCCGGCGGCGCGGGCGTGGGTGATCGTCATGGCCGTGGAGAACATCGCCGTCCGCTGGGTCCTCGACCGGCCCGCCATCAGCCGCGACGCCCTGCTGGACGAGCTCACCGCGCTCGCCCGCGGGTTCGGGTCCGGGTGAGGGGAACGTCACGGCCGGCCCGCCGCGAATCGGGGGATACCCTGACGCGCTGCGGAACCGGGCTCCGGCAGGATGGTAGGCGATGCCCACCCTGACCCCCCGCGTCACCGCGAGCCTCGCGGGCCTGCTCGCGACCGTCGTCTTGTCGTCGTCGTGCTCCTACGAGGCCACCCGCGAGGCGCCCATCCCCATCCCCCCGGGCATCCCGCCGGCCGCCGGCGCCCCGGTGCCGACCATCGACATCAACGCCCCGGGCCGGACGTCCGACCAGCTGCGCGAGTGGGCGGCCGGCCTCAACGAGCCGATGAACATTCCCGTCGCCGCCCTGGCCGCCTACGGCAACGCCGCCGAGACCATGCGCCAGACCCGCCCCGAGTGCAACCTCGCCTGGACGACGCTCGCCGGCATCGGGCACGTGGAGACGCGGCACGGCCGGTACCGCGGGGCGATGTTGAACGACGACGGCTACGCACTGCCCCCGATCATCGGGATCAAGCTCGACGGATCGCCGGGCTTCGCCGACATCCCCGACACCGACGGCGGGCGCTGGGACGGCGACACCGAACACGACCGCGCCGTGGGCCCCATGCAGTTCATCCCCGAGTCGTGGAACAAGTACGGCCGCGACGCCAACGGTGACGGCGTGGCCGACCCCAACCAGATCGACGACGCCGCCGTGGCCGCCGCGCGCCTGCTGTGCGAGACCGGGGGAGACCTCTCGGTGGCCGAGAACTGGCAGCGCGCGGTCCTCGCCTACAACGCCTCCCGCGAGTACGTCATGGACGTGCGCGACGCCGCGGCCGCGTACTCGGTGGGGACGACGGCGCCATAACCGGTGGGCGGCGTTCGGCTGCGGTGGCCGCTTCGGCAGGAGAGCCGGGATTCTGCCGTGGCCGGCCACTCGGCGGCACGCCGCACATCGGAATTCGCATCACCTGCGGGGCCCCATAGGTGGCGCGTGATCCGATGGGTGGCGTGAGGCGCGGCCCGGTTTCTCGCACGCCCACTGCCAGCCGCCCACCGCCGCGGAAGCGTGAACGCCTCCCCGGGAGCGGGGCGAACCAGGGTTCAGGGTCGGCGATAGTCACCTCCGATCACGAACCGCGGGAGCCCCACACCGATGTCAGCACCGACGCGCGCGAGCAGCCCGGGCTCCGAGGCCCCCACCACCGCCAACGGACTGCTGCTCCGCGCGCTCGGCCGCCGCCGGCACCTCTGGGCGCCCGGGCTGGTGCTCATGACGCTGTGGCAGCTGTGCGAGGCGCTGGTGCCCATCGCGATCGGCGTGATCGTGGACGCCGCGATCATCCCGCTCGACCGCTGGGCCATGCTGTGGTCGGTCGTCGGCCTCATCGGGTTGTTCACCGTGCTCAGCCTGGGGTACCGCTTCGGCGCCCGCATGAGCAACCGCGCCCTGCAGGAGGAGGCCCACGACCTGCGCGTGGAGGTCACGCGGGTGCCGCTGACCCGCCGCCGCGCGATGGACGGCGCCAGTTCCGGCGACGTGCTCTCGGTGTGCTCGGCGGACGCCGACGTGGCCGCGCTGGTCTTCCGGCAGATCGCACTGGGCGGGTCCGCAGTGATCGGGATCGTGGGGATCTCCGTCTACCTGCTGTGGACCGACTGGGTGGTGGGGCTCATCGTGCTCATCGGCGTGCCGCTCAGCCTGGTGCTGGTCGCGCTGCCCAGCCGCGCCATCTCCCGCCACAGCACCGCGCAGCAGGCCGCGATCGGCATGGCGAGCAGCCGCGCGACCGACATCATGGCCGGCCTGCGCGTGCTCAAGGCCGGCGGCGGCGAGCGCTGGGCCGCCGAGCAGTACCGGACCGCCTCCGAGGACGCGGCCGCCGCGGGCATCGTCACCGCCGAGCGCTCGGGGCGCGTGCAGGGCATCGGCTCGCTCGGCATGGCCGTGGTCCTGGCGCTGGTCCTGCTGGCCGCCGGGTACCGCGTGCTCCAGGGCCAGATGCAGATCGGCACCCTCGTCTCCGTGGTGGGCGTGGCCGTGTTCTTCGAGGAGCCCGTCCGGATGATCACCCAGATGGTCGCCGTCTTCGCCCGCTCCCACGGCGCCGCGCAGCGCCTGGTCGACCTGCTGCAGTCCGCGCCGGTCGACGACTTCGGCTCCGAGCTGCCGGGCGGCGCCGGGCTGCGAGTGCAGGGCTTGGCGCTGCCCGACGGCCGCGCGTTCGACCTGGAGGTGGCCGAGGGCGAGGTGGTGGCGCTCGTCGCCGATCAGCCGGCCGCCGCCGATGCCGTCACCCTGGCGATCGCGGGTCACGGCGACGGGGCCGATGCCGTGCTCGTCGGTGGTCACCGCCGCAGCCAGCTCGCCCCCGCGATCGCCGAGCACCTGGTGGCCGCGCCGCACCGCGTGGACTTGTTCGTGGGTACCGTCCGCTCGAACATCACCATGAGGCACGACGACGACGAGGAGCCCATCTCCGAGGCGGTCCTGCAGGCCTCGGCTGTCGCGGAGATCCTCGAGAATCTCCCCGACGGCCTGGACCACCCGGTCCGGGAGGGCGGCCGGAACCTGTCCGGGGGCCAGCGACAGCGGATCGCGCTCGCCCGGGCCCTGCATCGCCGATCCCGACGTCATGGTCCTGCATGAGCCGACCAGTGCCGTCGACGCCGTCACCGAGTTCCAGATCGCGCAGGCCGTGCGCCGGCTCCGGACGAGTCGGCCGGGCCAGGCCACGCTCATCGTCACCTCGTCGCCGCCGTTCCTCGCGACCGCCGACCGGGTGGTCCACCTGCCCCGCAGCGGCGACGTGCGCACGGGAACGCATCACGAGCTGCGCGAGGCGTCAGCCACCTACCGGACGGCGGTCGACCGATGAGCCGCTCCGAGTCCAGCATCGTCACCTCCACCGACGCTGCCGACACCACCGACGCCGCCCAGGCCGGCGGCTCCGCCCGGTCCGGCGTCACGGCGGCGCTTCCCCTGGCCAGTGGCCGCGAGTCGCTCGCCGTGCTGTGGCCGCTGCTGCGCGAGCGCCGCGGCTACCTTCTGCTGGTGGCCGTGGCCGGGCTCGTCGGCGCGGTCGCAGGCCTGGTGGCGCCGTGGGTGATCGGCCGACTGGTCGACGTCCTGCCCGGCAGCCAGGACTACTCGGCCGTGTGGGCGGCGGCGGGCGCGATCGCTGTGGCCGGCGCGGTGGGCGCGGGTTGCACGTGGGCGGGCCAGGCGTGGCTGGCCCGTCTCACCGAGCCGACCGTCGCGCGCCTGCGGGAGATGGTCATGGACCGCTCCCTGCGCCTGGGCGCCGCGCAGATGGAGACCACCGAGACCGGTGACCTCGTCTCGCGCGTGGCCGAGGACGCCCGCGAGATCAGCCAGGCCGCCACCGCGGTGATCCCGCTGGTGGTGCAGTCGCTGTTCACCGTGATCGTCTCCGGGGTCGGACTGGCGACGGTCGACTGGCGGCTCGGCCTCGTGGGCCTGGTGGCGCTGCCCATGTACTGGACGACGCTGCGGTGGTACCTGCCCCGGTCGGGCCCGATCTACGCCGCCGAGCGCGCCGCGTTCGGCACCCGCGCCAGCCGACTCCTCGGCGGGATCACCGGCTCGCGGACCCTGCACGCCTACGACGCCCAGGACGCCGAGCTGCGCCGCATCACCGCCGCGTCGGCGGAGGCGCGGGACCTGTCGATCCGGGTGTTCTACTTCGTCACCCGCGCGTTCTCCCGCAACAACCGTGCCGAGGTCACGGTCCTCGGACTGCTGCTGGTCGTTGGCTTCTTCCTCGTGGACGCCGACATCATCACCGCCGGCGCCGTCACGACCGCCGCGCTGTTATTCCACCGTCTGTTCAACCCGATCGGCGCGCTCGTGGGGATGGTCGATCAGGTCCAGTCGGCCGGCGCCTCGCTCGTGCGGATGGTCGGCGTCATCACCATGCCGGTGCCCGAGCGCACCGCCACTCTCGAGCCCGGCCCGCTCGACCTGACCGGCGTCTCCCACTCGTACGGCAAGGCCTCCGGCGACGCTTCCTCCGGCGGGGCGTCCTCCGGCGTGGCCGCCCCGGCGCTGATCGACGTGGACCTCACGCTGGCTCCCGGCGAGGTCGTCGCGGTGGTCGGCTCGACCGGCGCCGGCAAGAGCACCCTGGCCCTGGTCGCGGCCGGAACCCTGACGCCGTCGGGCGGCAGCGTCCGCATGGGCGGGGTGCCGTTGGCCGATGTCGATCCCGTGGCGCTGCGCCAGCGCATCACGATGGTCTCGCAGGAGGTGCACTCCTTTGCCGCGACGATCGCCGAGAACGTGCGGGCGCCCCGCCCCGAGGCCCCCGAGGCCGAGGTCCGCGCCGCCCTGCGGACGGTGGGCGCCGACTGGGTGGACGACCTGCCCGACGGCCTCCACACCGTCATCGGCGAGGGCGGCCACCCGCTCGATCCCATGCAGTCCCAGATGATCGCCCTGGCCCGCGTCGAGCTGGCCGACCCTGATGTGGTGATCCTCGACGAGGCCACCGCCGAGGCCGGATCCGCGGGGGCTCGCCGCCTCGACGACGCCGCGGCCGCAGTCCTGCGCGAGCGCGCGGGCCTGGTGGTGGCGCACCGGCTGAGCCAGGCCGTGTCCGCCGATCGAATTCTGGTGATGGAGCACGGCCGGGTGGTGGAGTCCGGCACGCACGACGAGCTGCTGCGCGCGGACGGCCGCTACGCCGAGCTGGCGCGGGCGTGGTTCGGGGTGTGAGGGTGCCGCGAGGCGATAACGGCTCTTCCCAGATGGGGGTGTAGGTCGGTCGGGCGCGTCGGTCCGCAGATAGACGTCGAGGTCTCCCGACGATGGAGATTCCTACGCCACCCATCCGAAAGACCTCGACGTGACCGACACAACCCCGCCGGCCGGCTTCGGCCGCCCTGACCTCACCGCCTTCGCGGCTCATCCCAATCGACCCTGATCGGGTCTGCTGACCCCCTCGACGAGAACGCAGCGACATCACAGCCACCCAACCCCGACCGTCCGGGAAGCTGGGGCACGTCACACGGCCTGTGCTGCGGGCGTGTCGAGTGGGTCGTCCAGGAGCGACGCAGGAGCGTCGACGCGACGTGCTGAGAGGTGGTTCCAACCGAGCGCTAGGACACCGGCTACAGGCATGGCGATAGGTCAGGAACGGCGTCGCTCCCTGCGCAGGAGGGAGCGCAGAGTCTCGGCGTTCGTGTAGCCGACCCGTAGCGCGATCTCGGCGGAGGTGAGGTCCGTGGTTGCTGAGAGGTGCCGAGCTCGTTCGATGCGAAGCCGTTGGACGAAGCCGAGCGGAGTGAGGTTGAGCGCCGCACGGACTCGTCGTTCGAGGGTGCGCCGGCTGGTGCCGAGCGACTGCGCGACGAAGGCGACGTTGAACGGTTCGTCCAGGCGGGCGCGCACGAAGCGTTCGAACTCGACGACAATCGGGTCCTCGTGCCGGAGATGTTCGTAGGCGACGAAGGCCGCCTGCGACGGGCGCTCGTCGATGATGAGGAGCTTGGCGACATGTTGGGCCAGGTCGGGGCTGATCGATCGCACGAGTGAGAGCGCGAGGTCGATGTGGGCGAACGCGGCGCCGGCGGTGACGAGGTTCCCGTCGACCACGACCATGGTGTCGAGATCGAGGGCGACGGTCGGATAGCGCTTCAGGAACTCCGGCCCCAGGAACCAGCTGGTCGTCGCCCGCCGATGATGCATCCGTCCGGTCTCGGCGACAGCGAACACGCCGGTGCACGCCGCGGCGATCCGGGTGGTCGCCTCGTCGAGGCGCCCGAGCGAGGCGATGACCGAACGAGCATCTCGGCTCTGGAGGGCGTCGTTGGTAGCGGCGGCCGTGAGGGTTCCAAGCGCAGGGACGACGACCACGTCGAACTCTGCGGACTCCGACAGTGGGTGGTCCACCGACAGGGTCATCGATGCCGTTGTGGTCACTCGCCGTTTCGGTCCGAGGATGGCGAGTTCGATCGGGTCGATCCGCGGGTCGACATCGCGGCGGGCTCCGTCGGCCACCCGCACGATGTCGATGATCGACGCGATAGCCGAACCGAAGCAGCCGTCGATCGCGATCAGTCCGATACGCATGACGTAAACAATAGCAATACTGCCGTATACGCCACTTCCCACCGGCCCTCGCTCGTCATACGCTGAACTCGTCCCACGAAGAACCCCGATTTCAAGGAGAGTCCCACATGTCCACACCCGCATCACTTCCGTATGCCTTCGTCGCCAAGATCGTCGCGGCCGATGGACAGCACGACGCGCTCGCCGATCTGCTCGCCGGCGCTGTCGCACTCGCCAACGAGGAAGCAGGAACGATTGTCTGGTTCGCGGTCAGGACCCACGCCGACACCTTCTGGATCTTCGATGCATTCCCCGACGAGGCCGCTCGCGACGCCCACGCCAACGGCGCCATCGTCGCAGCCCTGATGGACAACCAGCACCTCCTCGGCGCAGCACCCGAGATCCTGCCGGCCGACGTCCTCGCGTCCAAGCTCCCGTAGTCCGCCAACGCACGAGACGATCGCGCCCCGCCGAGCCGTCGCCAGGTCGCGACGCAACGCCATGCTGCGTTGCCGAGCGGTGCGAGGCCTATCGGCACACGGACAGGATGTCCGAGCGTTCAGCCGGCGAGGGCTCTCTCAGAGGAGCCGAGCCTTGTTGTACTTCGGAGTGCGCGCGGCGACCAGCACGCCCACGCATCGTGGGTGACGGCGATGGCCCCAGAACCGGCCCGCTCGTCGCCGGAGGAGCCGCCAGCGCCGCCCCGAGCAGCTACGTGCCAGCGAGAGAAACTTGTCCTAGCTGAGCTCGTCCGCCAGCCGTGCGGCGGGGATCCAGTCGATCCCGAACACCCGCGCCACCTCGGAGAACGTCGACGCGTCCGCGTCGGTGCTGGTCGCGGAGGCGATCAGGCGGGACAGCATGACCGTGCCCGCTCGTTCTTCGATCGTGCCCGCCGCCGCCAGGAGCGACCAGGAACAGACCTGGTGGTTCCGGTGCGCGCGGCCCATCGTCTGCTCGGCCAGAAGGCCGCTGTAGCGGGCCTGGTGGAAGAATCCTCTGCGCGGGGTGGCGGTCGCGAACGACCCGTCGGCGAACTGCTCGCCCGCCTGCAGATTGATCGCGGTGGGCGTGTTGAACACCACCACCGGCGCCTCGCCGCGCTGGAAGCGCATCCGCTCAGCCTCGGCCTCCGGGTTCGAGCCGTAGATCCGTGCCACCGGGATGCCGTCCGCCTCGAGCATCTCGGCCACCGGGTGCGCGGCCGTGGACACCATCTCGGTGGCGATCAACACCTGGTAGCCCCGGGCGAGTTCGGCCTTCGCCGCGGCTACCGTGTGCTCGACCCGGATCATCGACGCCTTCTGCCGCAGCCGCACCAGGGCAGCCAGACCCCGGGCGACGTTATTGCCCGTCCGGGCCAGCTGCATCTCGCGCTGAAAATCGCCCCATTCCAGTTCGTAGGCCCGCCACTGGTCCGGGGTCAGCTCCACCAGGTCCACGTCGAAGGGTGGCGGTCCCCACGGCGCGGACCGGGTGAGCATCAGCGGCGGATCGTGCCGCAGCAGGATGTCGCGCACGTCGCCGATTGCGGCTTGCTGCGTCTGCAGCGACTCCTTGGCCTCCGCGCTCCACGTCCACTTCCCGTAGGAGGGTTCCAGGGGCACGCCCCGGTCGGCCAGCGCTCGACCGAAGTCCGCCCACTGGGCCGGTGGATCTCCGAGCACCTGGGCGTACAGCGACGACATGTAACCCCATTCGCCCGGGTGGTGCCCCGGGGTGGCGGTGATCGTCAGGACGAACGGTGCCGTGTCGTGGGGAGCATCCATGCGGGTCAGTCGTCGCATGTAGCTGGTGCGGTTACTGGCGTGGCGGAACTGGTGGGCCTCGTCGATCAGCGCGACATCGACCTTCAGCCGCGGCCGCCCGTTCCGGGCCATGAGCTTGCCCAGGCTGTCGGAGGACATGATGATCCAGCGCAGGTCGTCGTCGCCGCCGTCGGTGTTGTTCAGCGCGGCGATGGTGCGGCGCCACGACGGGATGGTGATGCGCGCCGGCCGGTCCACCGTCACGAGGATCGTGCGGGCGCCGCGCATCGTGGCAATGGCCTTCGCCGCGGCCACTGCCACCAGGGTCTTGCCGGTGCCCACATCGTTGGCCAGATGGACCTGTCGGAACCCGCGCTCGGCGGCTGCGGTGATCGCCTCCACGTCCGCGCGTTGCTCGGGTCGCAGCGTCATCGGGGCGGCGGTCGCGCCGGGTCCCTCGGTGCCGTTGAGTTCGTCCTCCTGCCACCGCAGGTAGGAGTACGGCTTGCTGGCGTAGGGCTCCAGCGCCTCGGGTAAGGAGGTGCCGACGTAGGCGTGGGCGGTGAGCGACTTGTAGTAGGTCACCCCGGCCGGCATCCCTCCGCCGAGCCCGCCCCACGGGAGCTCCAGCAGCCACACTCGCTGGCCGGCGGGGATCTCCGGGACGGCTGCGGCCGCCTTCCGCTTCGCGGCCGACTTCCCCCGTGAAGCACTGCTCTTCTTCGCCGCGGATCTCCGCGTTGAGCTGGTCTTCTTTGACGACGCCGTCCGCGACGAGCTGGTCTTCTTCGCGGTGGTGGACTTTCGTGTGGGCTTGGCCGCCATCAGAGAGCTGCTCGGCTGTAGGCAGCGTCGGGGGCGGGTGAATCCACTGTGTTCTCCTGAGTGGTCCGGTCGGCGGTCGGGCTCACTCTAGGTGCCGGGTACGACGCCGAGCCGGCTGCGGGGTGCGGGCAGCGGTGCTCCAAGCCGACCAGACCAGTTCTTGTACCACGCGGGGTCGCACCGCTCATGGGCCCTGAAGCCGCTAAGGCCGCGGAAGCCCAGCGGTAAGCTATCGCAGATATTCCTGAGCCGATCTGGCAGGCAGAAGGAGCATCAGGTCGCGGGAACCGTGATCGGCCAATAGCGGATCGGGTTCTGACTTCCTCGGCGCATACCGACCACCCGGTGGCCGTGCGAACCGACTACCGACTCCCACACATCACCCGACGTGACCGGAGTGCATTGAAAACCGGAGCGTTCGCCGCGCTTTTCCCACGTCGACGGGTGGATCTCGAAGAGTCCCCGTGTCACGCCGCGGTACACAGCGACGGCGTAGCGAATCCCGCGCCGCCTTACCCCTGACTCGCTCAGCACCCACCAGCAACAGGTGGACAGTGCGAGCTCATCATGATCGATCTGAGGGCGATCGATCCACTGCTCGCGAAACCCGTGGCCTGTTCGGATGCCGCCTCCCGGCACAGGTTCTTCGGCGTCGGTCCACTTCGACAGCCGGACCAGCAATAATGGCTCATTA
>NZ_BCSW01000058.1 GCF_001571065.1 Dietzia cinnamea NBRC 102147 | reverse complement strand
ACAAACCGGGCTCAGGAACGCCCACGCGGCTTCGACCAACTTGACGTGCCCGAGAAACCGCACCCGCTCCGCATGGTCCATTGTCCGTAGACGTTCGTAGGCTTCTCTCGCGTCAGGCGAGAGGGTCTTTAGTTGCTCGTCGTCCAACTCGACGAACTCGTGCGGCGCGAGGTCAGCGGCACCCATCGACTCCCCTGACGGTTCGTCCGGAGCGATGAGATGCCTCCGGACGGCGTCGACGAATCGTGGCACCTGCCGCTCGAGGGATACGAGGAGCTCTCCGACCGTGCGAGGAGGGTGCGCATTCCTCGTCACTACCACCTCCATGCACTCGAACACAATGCCGGTATGGAGATCGAGAAGGTCGCAGAGAAACTCGTCGGGGTGGATCGCTTCCACATCGAACTTCTCGAGCGCGCTTCTCGGGAAGTCCTTGAGGTTCGCCGTGACTATCAGGCCCGCTCCGGACCGAACGGCTGCCGCTAAGACGTGGCGATCCTTGGGATCGTTAACCATCGACGAAATCAGTTCGCGGTACCCGCTGGAAAACTCCTCGGCGAATGGGAATGCAGTTCGCATGCGCAGAACACGCCGCTTCGCCTGCTCTGGTGTCTTCCCAAACCTGGAGCCGGTGAGATTCCGCTCCACTTCCTCGAGCAGATCTGGAGTCCATACCGGAACGAAAAGTTCGGCATCCGCAAGCGTGAGCAAAAGGTTGTTGAGCGTCTGCGGCAGCATCACGCAGGCGTCGTCGAGAACTACTCGGAATCCAACCATTTCCGACGCCGGTCAGCGGGTTCTGGTGAAGCCGTCTCCAGCCTCTTCCGGGTCTGGTTCTTCCTCGCGGGCCATCTCGCGGAGCACCCGGCCCCGACGTTCACGCTCACGCTCTTGAAACGCGAGCACATCCGCCAGCTTTACTCGCCGGTGCCGCCCCGGAGTCGTGTACGGAATTCTTCCCTGCTCCAATAATCTGACCAGTGTCGGTCTGGAGATTCCCAGGCGCTCAGCTGCTTCCTGAGTCGTCAGGGTTGTCCGCTGTGGCTCTACGGTCACGGCCTGCCCGTGAGCCAACGCCGTCACGGCATCGAGGAGTACCGACCGCACACTTTCGGTGAGCCGGAACGTGCCATCCTCTGTCGATATTGACACTGCTCGCCCACCAGCCAATGCCTCTTGCAAGCCAAGAAGCGTCTCTTGCTCGTCAGCATCCGACGGAAGCACAGTGTGATTTTTCATGGCAGCCATAGACAAGGGTAAAACGAAAAATTCGAACACGCAATACGAAGGGCCCCTGCTTGGAAGGCAGGATACGAAGCTGTCCTCGATGTGTGTGCACCGGCTCGACCCCTGGCCCGACTCGACGGCGGCCGGTCAGCCCCGACACGACACGGCCCCCGATCGGCGACTGCCGACCGGGGGCCGTGGACTCGCGGGCGCTCGCCTCGCGTGCGCGGGCGTTAAATGATCGGGGCGCCTTCCCTCTTGGCCTCCGCGGCCTCCTTGACGAAGCCCCGCACGATCACCGCCAGGGTGCCCGCCACCACGACGGGCCAGATGAGCACATAGATCGTCAGCAAGATCGGTGACATGAGTGGTCGTCCTCCTTCTCAGACGCGAACGAGGTCGTCGTCGTTGTCGTCGTCATCGCGCCGGCGACGGTCCCTACCGGCGGTGACCACCTCGGACTCGTCACCGACGTCGGCGGTCTCCGCCGCGTCGGACTCCGCCTCGAGAATCTCTGCGACCTCCTCGGTGTCGTAATCGGCGGTGTCCCGCGCGATCGTGGCGAAGTCGAAATTCGTCGAGCTACGGAACGACATGCCAGCACACACCAGCGTGCTCACCGCGTACGCCACCAGCGAGGCGGTCAGCGTGTCGTAGTCGCGCAGGAAGCCGAAGATGAACGGCGCACTGGCCAGCGCACCGACTGCGCCGACGATGAACGCCAGCCGCAACCCGAGGAAGCCGAAGACCATCAGGCCCAACACCACCGCCACGCCGACCACGGCCAACGCCTCGGTCACGATCGGCAGGGCGCCCGTGTCCGGGACGAGCCCGAAGCGCGTCGGCAGGAACGCGGCCAGCGCCACGATCACCGACACGGTGAACGCGGAGTTGGTGACCTTCTTCCAGTAGAAGCTCGCGATCACCGGGAAGACCAGCGCGCCCCACAGCGCACCCACGAACACCAGCAGGTCGAGGATGTTGAACCGCATGTTGGCGAAGAACAGAGCCGCGACCGTCGCCAGGATCATCGTCACCCGGCCGATCGTCAGCATCATCCGCGGATTGGGGATCTGGCCCCGACTGCGCATGCTCTGCCCGTACATATCCGTCATCGCGATCGAGGACATGGCCGCCAGATCCGAGTCCGCAGTCGACGACAGCGACCCGATGATCATGATGAAGAACACCGCGACCAGCACGCCCGGCAGGTACTCCGCCGCGACCTGCGGGAGCAGGTTGTTGGGATCGCCCTCCACCGGCTGGATGCCCGCGTAGAGCCCCAGCACACCGATCATGCCGATGCCGATGATCGTGGCGCCGTAGCCGACCGTCGCCGTGATGAACGTCGGCTTGATGAGGTCCTCCCGCACCGCGAACAGCCGCTGCGCGATGGTCTGGTTACCGATCGCGTACGCCAACACCGCCGCGATGTACGGCGCGCCCTGGTTGAGGAACGCCTCCGACGAGAAGAACGACTGCTGCTGCTGGGTGAGGTTCTGGGCGCCGGTCTCGAAGAGTTCAGTGCCGCCGAGGAAGAAGAACATGGCCGGCACGATGATGACCACCGCGCCGAGCATCGCCAGCACCTGCGCGAAGTCCGTGAGCACCGAGGCGCGGAAGCCCGACCACAGCGTGTACAGCAGCACGCCGGCGGCGATCACGATCACGCCCTGGATGAAGCTGAACGGGCTCAGCATGGAGATCAGTGCGCCACCGGCGATGAAGTTCGACGTCAACGAGATGACGGAACCGAGGATGTTGGATCCCGCCAGCATGAGCTGGGAGGACCGGCCGTGGCGAGCGAACATGACCTCCGCGAGCGTGTGAGCCTGCGGGGCGACCTTCCGGATCCGGCGGCCGAAGGGGTAGATGAACAGGATCATCAGGGCACCCCAGAGCCCGTAGTGGATCGGGCCCGACACGCCGTAGAGGTAGCCCGAGTTCACCGAGGCGTACATCGACGACGCCCAGATCCAGGTCGCGGTCATCGACGCCGCCGAGATCCCGAAGCCGATCTTGTGACCAGCAGTCATGTAGCTATCCGCGTTCTCGTCCTTGCGCGCGATCCGCATGGACATGACCATCGTCCCGCCGTAGAACAGCAGCAGAAGGAGAACGACAGCAGTAGCGCTCAGCGCAGTGTATTCCAGCAAATTTCTCTGCCCTTTCGCTCTTCACTTATCTGACCAACGTGTCGAGCATAGTGAAGTTGGGAGGAAACTGAGAATCTCCGGTTGTCGGGGCGTCCAACGAGCGGCCGGTTCGACCCACGAACCGGGCCGGACAATCGGCCCGCCGATGGAGGAAAAGACCAAACGCGTCGCAGCGCTCAGGTTGCGTTATGGATGACCATCCATCGAGCGCACAGCGCCACACTCTTGCGCCAGCGCGCAAAAAACACCGCTGCCAGGCTGGGGGCATAGCGCACATGTGACCTGCGCCATCGAACAGCAGTCCGCCCCGTCGGGTCGGGGCGAGCACGCACGGGGACGTTGGTATAAGGAAGCGGTTAGGCAGCGCCGCTGCGGCTCGGCGACTGGTCACACCTGCAGGGATTCTCAGACCCCGTCCAGGGGCGATGTGATCGGCTTCGACCACTCGGCGCACGCCGGTCGGGCGAGCGGCGTGCCCGCGAGGAGGGTCGGGAGAGCGGCGTGCCCGCGAGGGGGTCGGGAGAGCGGCGTGCCCGCGAGCAGGGCCGGGCGAGCGGCGAGCGGTGAGCGCGCGAGGCGTCGGCGGCCATGGGGCGGGGCCGTCGGCGGTCGGCGGCTGCGGCTGCGGCTGCGGAGGAGTGCCTCAGACGGGCCAGGCCGCGCGCCAGTCGGCGTCCGTGGCGTCGGCGACGGGCACCGGGAGCCGCGACTCGGCGACACGAACGGTGCCCGCGAAGCGACGGATCACCTGCCGGTACTCGACCTCCGCAGAGCCCGAGGCCCCGGCGGTGGAATCGATGGACACGACCGTCATCTCGGCGGGCACCAGATCGTCGGGGATGCCGGCGGAGCGGACGCGCGACAGCACCTTCTGCCCCAGCGCCAACGCCGGCATATCCCACGAGATGCCCTCGACCACGCCGCGGGGCGGACGGCCCACCCGTTCGGCGGCCTTGGCCTTCTGCCACAGCCGATCCTGCTCGTCCGCGTCCACGGCCGCTGCCGACAGGACGCGGGCGGCGTCGTTGTCGTCGTCGTTGTCGAACCAGTACGGCGCGCGGCGGCGGAGCTTGTCCAGGAGCGCGCCCGCGACGTCCTGGATATCGAAGGGCGCGTCGCCGCGCTCGGCACCGATCGCGGCGTGGAACAGCACCTGGAGCAGCAGGTCACCGAGCTCGGAGACCAGTTCATCGCGGTCGTCGTCGGCCACCGCGTCGACCAGCTCCCACGACTCCTCGATCAGGTATGGCAGCAGCGAGGCGTGGGTCTGGGCGGACTCCCACCGGCCGTCGCGGCGGATGCGGGCCATCACCGCGACGGCCTCCGCCAGCCGGTCGCCGGAGGAGTCCGCGCAGCGGCCCGCTCCGCCGCCGGCCGCCGTCGAGAAGACAGTTTCGCCCGCATCGGCCGAGTGGTCTCGTGCGGAACTGTCTTCTCGATGGGGACGGGGGGCGTCGGCGGCCGGACCGCGCGAGCTCATCGGGCCGGCGCGGTCTCGGGCTGGATCACCGGGTTCGAGCCCTCCGGGTCGCCGGCCATGGCGGTGAGGAAGTCGGCGGCGTACTGCAACATCTCGTCGTCGCGGGCCTTCTCGCCGCCGGCACCCGCGCGTGCGCCGGCGGCCTTGGGCAGCGGCAGCAGCACGGTCTTCTGCGTGGCCCGGTACTGCGCGGCCGGGTACATGCGCTTGAGCCGCATCTGCTGCGAGTCCAGCAGGTCGAGCGGGCCCACGCGCAGGCGCGAGCCGGCCAGCACGATCTCGCGGACCCGGTACTTCTGCGCCACCAGCCGCAGCCGCGCCACCGACACCACGCGGCGGGCCTCCACGGGCAGGGGCCCGTAGCGGTCGAGCAGTTCCTCCACGACGGCGTCGATGTCGCCGGGCTCGCGGGCCTGCGAGAGCTTTCGGTAGGCCTCGAGCCGCAGCCGGTCGCCGTCGACGTAGTCGGGCGGGATGAAGGCGTCGACGGGCAGCTCGATGCGGATCTCGCCGAGCTCCTCCTGGGTCTCGACCTTCTCGCCGTCGGCGATGGCGCGGTAGGCCTCCACCGCCTCGCCGACGAGACGGATGTAGAGGTCGAAGCCCACGCCGGCGATGTGGCCGGACTGCTCGGCACCCAGCACGTTGCCGGCGCCGCGGAGCTCGAGGTCCTTCATGGCCACGGCCATGCCGGCGCCGAGGTCGTTGTTCTGCGCGATCGTGGCCAGCCGGTCGTAGGCGGTCTCGGTGAGCGGCTTCTCCGGGTCGTAGAGGAAGTAGGCGTACCCACGCTCGCGGGATCGGCCCACTCGCCCACGCAGCTGGTGCATCTGCGACAGGCCCAGCTGGTCGGAGCGGTCCACGATGAGCGTGTTGGCGTTGGAGATGTCCAGGCCGGTCTCGACGATGGTCGTACAGACCAGCACGTCGTACTCGCGGTTCCAGAACCCGCCGACGGTCTGCTCGAGCTGCTCCTCCCCCATCTGCCCGTGCGCCACCACGACGCGCGCCTCGGGCACGAGGTCGCGGATCCTCGCGGCGGTGGAGTCGATGGTCCGCACCCGGTTATGGACGTAGAAGATCTGCCCCTCGCGCAGCAGCTCGCGCCGAATGGCGGCGGCGACGTGCTTGTCCGAGTACGCACCCACGTACGTCAGCACGGGCAGGCGCTCCTCGGGCGGGGTGAGGATCTGGCTCATCTCGCGGATGCCGGCCAGCGACATCTCGAGCGTGCGCGGAATCGGCGTGGCGGACATGGTGAGCACGTCGACGTGGGTGCGCAGGGAGGTGATGTGTTCCTTGTGCTCCACGCCGAAGCGCTGCTCCTCGTCCACGATCACCAGTCCGAGGTTCTTCCACCGCACGCCGGTCGCGAGCAGCCTGTGTGTACCGATCACCACGTCGACCGTCCCGTCGGCCAGGCCCTTGAGGACCTCTTTCGCTTCGGCGTCCGAGGTGAACCGGCTGAGCCCCTTGATGGTGACGGGGAACCCGGTCATGCGCTCGGTGAACGTCGCGAGGTGCTGCTGCGCCAGCAGGGTCGTGGGTACGAGCACGGCGACCTGGGTGCCGTCCTGGACGGCCTTGAACGCGGCGCGAACGGCGACCTCGGTCTTGCCGTAGCCCACGTCGCCCACCACGACGCGGTCCATGGGGGCGGACTTCTCCATGTCCCCCTTGACCTCCTCGATCGCGCTGAGCTGGTCGACGGTCTCGGTGAACGGGAACGCGTCCTCCATCTCCCGCTGCCAGGGCGTGTCCGGCCCGAAGGCGCGGCCGGGCGCGGACTGCCGCTTGGCGTAGAGCTGGACGAGCTCGGTGGCGATCTCGCGGACGGCCTTGCGGGCCTTGCGCTTGGTGTTCTGCCAGTCGGCGCCGCCCATCTTGGACAGCGTCGGTGCCTCGCCGCCGACGTAGCGGCTGAGCTGGCCGAGCGACTCCATCGGCACGTAGAGCCGGTCGCCGGCCGCACCGCGCTTGCCGGGCGCGTACTCGATCACCAGGTACTCGCGCCGCGAGGAGCCGTCGCCGCCGCGCACCTGCCGCTCGACCATCTCCACGAACCGGCCGATGCCGTGCTGATCGTGGACGACGAGGTCGCCGGCCTTGAGGGCGAGCGGGTCGACCTGGTTGCGGCGCTTGGAGTGGCGGGCCTTGGGGCGCGCCGTGGAACCGAGTCGGTTGCCGGTGAGGTCGGTTTCGGAGACGACGACGAGGTCGCCGGACGCCCCGTCGGCGCCGCCGGTGAGCGCGAACCCGGCGTGCAGGACGGCCTCGTAGACGGTCACCAGCCCGTCGGCGGGCTCGGCGCCGGGCGTCGCGGCGGTGGCGGGGACCTCGGCCTCGGACAGGCGTTCCAGGATGCGGGTGACGGTGCCGTGGCCGGGGACGACCATCGCGGCCCGGCCGCCGGCGCCGACGAGCGCGCGCAGCCGCACGAACATGGCCTCCATCTCGGAGTCCTTGCCGCGCGGGGCGGGCGGGTCGCCGGCCTCGACGGTCACCACGAGGCCGTCCTCGGGGTCGGTGAGGAATCCGGGCGGGACGAGCTGCCACCAGGCGCGGCCAGCCCCGGTGGCCTCCTCGCGCACGGAGGAGAAGGTGCGGTAGCCCGAGCCGGACAGGTCGAGGGTCTCGCTGTCGACGGGGGCGTCGCCGCCCATGGTCGCGGCGGTCCAGGATGCCTCGAGGAACTCGCGGCCCGCCGAGGCGAGGTCGGCGGCGCGGCGGCGCACCTTGTCGGGGTCGCACACCACGACGCGGGTGTCGTCCGGCATGAGCATCGGCAGGGTGGCCATCTCGCCCGGCACGAGCACGGAGGTCAGGGCCTCCATGCCGTCGCGCGGGATGCCCTCGGCCAACGAGTCCAGCAGCTCGGCCAGCGTCGGGTTGGCGCGGTGCTCGGCGGCCAGCTGACCGGCCCGGGCGCGGACGTCGTCGTCGAGCAGCAGCTCGCGGCACGGGTAGAGGACGACCTGCTCGACCTCCCCGTCGGGCAGCGAGCGCTGGTCGGCGACGGAGAACTCGCGGATCTCGGCGATCTCGTCGCCGTCGAACTCGATGCGCAGCGGGTGGTCGGCCGTGGTCGGGAAGACGTCCACGATGCCGCCGCGCACGGCGATGTCGCCGCGGCGGGCGACCATGTCCTCGCGGGTGTAGGCGAACTCGGCCAGGTGGGCCATGAGCTCGGTCGGGTCGACCTCGGCGCCCCGGGTCAGGCGCACGGGCTCGCGGCGGGCGGCCGCCGGGGAGATGGGCTGCACCACCGATCGCGCCGCCGCGACGATGATCCTCGGCGCCCGTCCGGCCATCACGGCGGACAGCACCTCGAGGCGGCGACCGATCGTGTCGGCCGCCGGCGACAGACGCTCGTGCGGCAACGTCTCCCAGCTCGGGAACTGCGCCACCTCGCCGTCGTACATCCCCGACAGCTCGTCGGCGAGCTCCTCACACTCCCGCTCGGTGGCGGTGACCACCAGCAGCGGCGCGCGCTCGGCCAGCGCACCCACCAGGAACGGCCGCAGCGACTCCGGTGCGCGCACCACGGCGGTGTCGCGGTCCAGACCCGCGCGCAGGTCGGCCAGCGCCGGGTTGGAGATGACCGCACCGGCCAGACCGGACAGCGCGGCGGTCGTGGAGGTGACGGCGGGGGCGGTGGAGGTCACGCGTGAGGGTCCTTCAGGGTCGGGGCGAGGTGGTCGGACTCGGTCTGGGCGGGCGCGGGCGCACGGCACGCGCAGGTCGGCCGTGATCGGACCGGCGGTGCGCGGCGGGGCACGACAGGCGGGCCGGTGTGCCAGATCTCCCACTCTAACGGCGCGGCGGCCCCGGTAGCCTGTGCGTATGCGCGAGACCACAGACGCCGCCGCCGGGAACGCCGGACGGGACACCCCCGGGCCAGCCGCGGGCGACACCGCTCCCGGCGAGCCCGCCGCCCCGGTGACGATCGCCCCCGGCCCCCGCGACGACGGACCGGACGCCGGCGCGACGATCGTCGGCTCGCGGGTGTTCACCGACCGGTGGATCGGCGTGCTGCTGGCGATCGGCTCGGCCATCGCGCTGGTCGCGTCGTTCCAGCTCAGCCTGGACAAAATCCGGCTGCTGGAGAACCCGGACTACACGCCCGCGTGCAATTTCTCCATCCTCATGAGCTGCAAGAGCGTCATCAACTCGGAGCAGGGCGCGGCGTTCGGCTTCCCCAACCCGTTCATCGGGCTCGTCGGGTACGGCATCGTGATCGCGATCGGCGTCGCCGCCGCGTCCGGCGTGCGGTTGCCGCGCTGGTACTGGGTGGGCACGCTGCTGGGCCTGACGTTCGCCGCCGGGTTCGTGCACTGGCTGGCGTTCCAGTCCATCTTCTCCATCCAGGTCCTGTGCCCGTGGTGCATGGTCGTGTGGGCCACCACCATCCCCATGTTCTGGTACACACTGCTGCACGTACTGGCCAAACTCACGGCGGCCCGCTGGGTGCGCACGCTGCAGAGCTGGCACCTCGTCCCGGTGGTGGTGTGGTTCCTCGCCGTGGCGGGCGTCATCCTGTGGGCGTTCTGGGACTTCTACTGGGCGGACTTCTTCGCGAACCTCTGATCCGGCGGCCCTCGCCCTGCACCCCGTCGGGGTCGGCGGCCACCTGCAGGCGCTGGCGCGCGCTGCTGGCACCCGCGAACACCGGCGGATACCTACTAGAGTCCAATGCCTCACATTGGACTGCCGCAAATCCGAAGTGCGGGCATGATCACTAGGCGTACGGGCTGAGAGCCCGCTGACAGAGAGGTGGAAGCAATGATCACGTCCCTCACCCGTAATTGGTGGGTCCAGCTGATCCGCGGTGTCCTGGCGCTCGTACTCGGCATCACCGCGCTGATCGCCCCCGGCTCGAGCCTCATTCTCGCGGTGTTCCTCGTGGCGGCGTTCGCGATCGCAGACGGCGCTATGACCATCACCACGGGCCTGGGGCTGCGCGGACACAGCGGCTCGTCGAGCCTGTTCATCGGAGGCGGCGCGCTCTTCATCGTGCTCGGCCTGGTCGTGCTGTTCTGGCCGTCGATCACCGTGACCGCGCTGGTGCTGCTCTTCGCGATCTGGCTGATCGCCTCCGGTGCGCTGCTGGTCTACGGCGCGTCCACCCTCCGGACCGTCGTCGCCAACGCGTGGATCATGGGTGCGGTCGGCGTTGTGATTGCCGTGGTGGGACTCGGCCTGGCGCTGTTCGGGCCGTCGACCATCGAGAATTTCCTGCCGTTCGCCGGTTGGTTCGGCGTGATCGTCGGTTTGATCATGATCGCCGTCTCGTTCCGTCTACGCAGCGATGCCGCCAAGCTCTCGAGCGCCCCGGTGGCCGACGAGATCTGATTCTCGGGCCGACCGTTCAGGCAGGCCGTGACTGCCGAACCTGCCGACACGAATGCCCCCGCTGCCCGCTATTCGAGGGCCGCGGGGGCTTCGTTCTTTCCGGCGGGCCCTGTTCTTCTCGGCCGGTGCCTCGCAGAGGGTGGCGGACTCACCGGGGACCTCACGTGCGCTCACGGGCCCGCGTCACTTACGGTGCGCTCAGGGCCGAGCCGGCCCCGGGCGCAGATCGCGCCCGGCCGAGTCGCCGGCCGGATGACTGCGGCTGGAGTACTTCGCCATGACACCTGACTCGAGCGACGGCGCGGGATCGAGGTGCGACAGGCCGTTGAAGCAGAGATTGACGATATGCGCGGCCACCTCCTCCTTGGGCGGAGTGCGCTCATCAAGCCACCATTGCGCGGTGCCGGAGACCATGCCGACCAGGGCCTGGGCATAGACGTTCGTGGTGACCGGGTCGAACCCGCGGGCCACGAACTCCTCCTCGAGGATGTAGGTGACACTGGCCGTGGCATCGTTGAGCAGCGTCGAGTACGAGCCACCGTTGTTCAGCGACGAATCACGCACCAGGATCCGGAACCCGTCGGTGCGCTCCTCCACGTAGCGAAGCAGCGCCATCGCGGCGCGCTCGATGCGGCGGCGCGACCCCTCGCCCTCCAACGCCTCGGTGATCTCGGCACCCAGATAGGCCAGCTCGCGGTCACACACCACCGCGTACAGGCCCTCCTTGCCGCCGAAGTGCTCGTAGACGACCGGCTTGGACACGCCTGCGACCGACGCGATCTCCTCGACAGTGGCCGCGTCGTAACCGTACTCGGCGAAAATCCGGCGGCCCACCTCGACCAACTGCTGCCGGCGTTTCGCCGCTGACATCCTGGTACGCGGCGCCGGCGTCATTTCCGACTGACCTGTCATGTGGTGTCGCCTCCCTCGACGGAAAAGCCTAGTCGGAGCATTGAACGCGGCCGACCGATCAGGGGTCGGACTCCCCCGTGTGGGCTGCTAGCGGCGAGGCCACCCATCCGGGAACAGGTAGGCGACAGTGGGGCCGTGCTCGTATGCCAGACTGGGGAGTGGCCCGCGCGCGGGCCGTTCCCCCGTGGTGTAATTGGCAACACTCCTGATTTTGGTTCAGGCATTTCAGGTTCGAGTCCTGGCGGGGGAGCTCGAGCACTCCCGACCTTCGCCGCGCACGTGAAGGTGCCGCGGGTCGCGCGGAGGATGACTTCTGGAAGCCAGCGCGTTGTCGGACGCGGACCTTCTCATCAGTCCAGCCGACTAGTTGCCGCCCAATGCTCCATCCTCAAAGAGGGACGACCCGCACAGACGGTCGCCCTCGAAACCCATCTCTTGACGCCACGCCATGTCCGAGCAGTTCGATTCCAGGTATCGACTCTCGGCTGCACCCGGCTGATTGGCACAGAACTCGGTGTTCTGGATCGTCCCGTCTGACATGCGAGACGGCCCGGGGGTCCCGAACAGGCACTCGACGACCGTCGGCGCCGCCGTTGTCGGTACAGCGGCCGCTGTCGGCGCAGTAGGTTCGTCGTCGGCTGGTGGCGCCGGGGCGTCTGTTGCTATCTCGATGTCGCTCAGATTCAACACGAAGACTTCGGTAATCGGCCCGCCACCAGTCGGAGCGTTGATCAGCAGCTCGGATTCAGGGTCGACGTCGTCTTTGAGCCAGACGACTCCTCGATACTTGTCACCGGTCTGGACGTTCACGGCGTCGAGCTCGTCAATATCGCCGCAACTCCGCGAGATCGTCCGCTCCTTCTCGATGTAGCCGTCGCGCGTGCGTTCGCGGATCGTGCCCGTATTAAGTACTTCCCGAGTCCCGTCGCCGGACTTCACGTCTACATCGACCTGAATGGCAACAGAGTCGTCCGGTGCCCCACTGCAGGCCCCGGGAACGAATACTCGCTCGATCGTGACGTCAGCGGTGTAACTCGGCCCGCTGATGGTGAACACCTCCCCGAGAGCGATAGGTACTTCAGCGGGCCCAGCCGGAGCCGAACTCGAGGTGATCGGCGTGGGCAGCGCTTCGGATTCCGAGTCGGATTGAGCGGAACATCCGGCAAGAACCAGGACGGCCGCCGCCGCAGCGAAAAGAGCAGAGCGCATATCGGACCTTTCATGGGTGCGCCAGATGTTAGGCAGAGGCACACACTCGCTGAGCATTTTCGCGTATCCGCGATGTACTCAGAGAACGGACCGCGATGGGTGTCGCAGCGCTCCTACTCCCCCGCGGTGGGATGAACACGTAGCCGCTGCCCAGTCGGCCTCCGCCTAGAAGATGCCGCCGAAGATCCCCACCGCCAGAACCAGCAGCAGGATCGCCACCACTGCCAGCACCGTCAGCGCGGGCTGGCGCGAGCGGCGCGGCCTGCGCTCCACCTCGGCATCGGGCCGGAACGCCGGGTCGTTGTCGGGTCGGCCTGGTCCGTTCATCCCCGTCACGTGAACCGCTCCTCCTCCATCCGTGCGTACGTCTCCAGCAGCTCGAGGGCGTGCTCGCCTGCGGCGCCCTCGGCCTGCAGGCCGGTGCGCATCGACTCGAGCATCTCGCGGCCGTGCGGGAACGGCGGCAGCAGCGGGACGTCCGGATCGGTGATCGCGTCGATGACCGTGGGCCGGCCCGCGGAGAACGCCTCCTCCAACGCCGGCGCCAGCTGATCGGGCTCCTCGACCCGGATCCCCCGCAGGCCGAGCAGCTCGGCGTAGGCGGCCATGTCGAACTCCGGCACCTCCTGCGACCGCGCGTACCGCGGCTGCGACTCGCTCTCCCGCTGCTCCCAGCTCACCTCTGCCAGATCGCGGTTGCTGAGCACCACGATCACCATGGTCGGGTCCTCCCAGCCGGGCCAAGCCTCGGCCACGGTGATCAGCTCGTTGATACCGAGCATCTGCACGGCGCCGTCGCCGGCCAGCACGGCCACCGGCTTGGCGGGTGCGGCGGCCTTGGCGGCGATGGCGTACGGGATACCGCAGCCCATCGAGGCCAGCGTCGACGACAGGTGCGCGTGCACGGACGTGGGTAGATCTATCTGCCGCACGTAGTGGTAGACGCTGCTGCCCACGTCCACGGCGAGGCGCGCGTCGTGCGGTATGTGTTCGGCCAGCCGCCGGGCGACCAGCTCGGGGTTGAGTCCGCGTGTGGGCACCTCGGAGCGCATCCGGGAGATCTCCCGCCACTGGCGCACCCATTTCTCGACGTCGCCACGCCAGGCGGAGCGGTCCTTCTCGGCCACCCGCCCGAGCAGCTCACGCAGCGCGAGCGCGGCATCGCCGACCAGGCCCACCTCGATCGGGTATCGGTTCGCCAGGTGCACCGGGTCCAGGTCGATCTGCACGGCCCGCGCCTGCCCGGGCTCGGGGTAGAACTCCGTCCAGGGGTCGTTCGAACCGACGATCAGCAAGGTGTCGCAGTTCTGGAGGATCCGCGCACTCGCCGTCGTCCCCAGATGTACCATGGTCCCACCCACCAACGGTGACGACTCGTCGACGTAGGGCTTCCCCAACAGGCTCATCGTCACGCCGGCGCCCAGGCGGTCGGCCAGCTCCATGACCTCGGCCTGCGCCCCGGCCGCGCCGCGCCCCACGAGGAACGCGATGCGCTCCCCCGCGTCGAGCACGTCCACCGCGCGCGCCACGTCGTCGTCACGCGGCGCGGTGACCCCGTGGGTCCACTCGCGGGCGGTGACCACCACCCCGTGCTCCTGGCCCAGATCCTCGCCCAGCTCCGGCGCGGGCGCGTTCTGCACATCGTGCGGGAGGATCACCACCACCGGGGTCCGGTGCGTGAGCGCGGACCGGAACGCCCGGTCGAGCACCAACGGCACCTGCTCGGCCGACGCGACGGTCTGCAGGTACGGCCCGGCCACATCCGAGAAGACGTCACCGAGGTTGATCTCCTGCTGATAGCCGGAGCCGAGCACGCTGGTGTGCTGCTGCGCGACCAGGGCCACCACCGGAACGCTGTCGAGTTTGGCGTCGTACAGGCCGTTGATCAGGTGCATCGCGCCCGGGCCCTGGGTGGAGGTCACCACGCCGACGGCGCCCGAGTACTTGGCGTCGGCCACCGCCATGAACGCGGCGGACTCCTCGTGGCGCGCGCGCCCGAACGCCGGGGCGATGTCGGAGCGGCGCAGCGCGCCGAGCAGGGGGTTGTTGCCGTCCCCGGCGTAGCCGTAGACCCGTTCGACGTCCCAGGCCACCAGTCGCTCGACGACGAGGTCGGCCACCGTCCTGTCCGTGCTCATACGCGTGCCCTCTCCACCCGTCGGTCCGTGAGTGGCCCCCACCGTAGGGGTCGCCTCCGACACGCTCCACCGGTCTGGTGGCGGTCCCGGGACAGCGGTTGTCCGGCGCGCGGGGCGGGTCTACCGTGCGCGGCATGGACACGGACCTGAAAGCCCTCGCACTGGTGTGCTCGCTCAAGGCCTCTCCCGCCGAGTCGAGCAGTGACCTCATCGCCCGGCAGATCCTCGACGAGTTGGCCGGTCACGGCGTGACCGGTGAGACCGTCCGCGTCGCCGACTACGACGTACGCCCGGGTGTCGACGACGACATGGGCGACGGCGACCAGTGGCCCGCCATCCTCGAGAAGATCAGGGCCGCCGACATCCTGGTTTTCTCCACACCCACCTGGGTCGGCCACATGTCGAGCATCGCGCAGCGCGTGCTGGAGCGTCTGGACGCGCAACTGTCCGCCACCGACGACGACGGCCGGCCGGCGATGTTCGGCAAGGTCGCCGTGGTCTCGGTGGTGGGCAACGAGGACGGCGCGCACAAGATCATCGCCGACACGTTCCAGGGGCTCAACGACATCGGCTTCACGATTCCTGCCCAGGGCGGCACCTACTGGAACCACGAGGCGATGAACCCCAAGGACTACAAGGACCTCGACGAGACGCCGTCGGCCGTGGCCTCGACGATCACCACGCTCTCGTCCAACGCGGTACATCTCGCACGCTTCCTCAAGGGCACGCAGTACCCGGCGGTC
>NZ_BCSW01000057.1 GCF_001571065.1 Dietzia cinnamea NBRC 102147 | reverse complement strand
CGTTAACGCCGATAACTTATCTAATGTAAAGCTGTAGTTTGCGTATCGCATCAGATGAATCATTCGCCGAACCTTGAGCAGCCCCTCGTGCGCAGCTTCAGGGTCGGTCCCTACCTGCAGAATCATCTTCTCGGGGCGACGTCACCGTACAGACGCAGCCCGGACGCCGCGCCTGTAGGAGGCCTCATCGTACACCTCGACACGTTCTTGACCTGCATGAATCATCATTCCGCCTCATCTGATGCATCATTGAATCAGCAGGTGAAAGGGACTACCGAAGGCTTGCGATGCGCTTGGGCGGTCGCCCCTGCCAGCGCTTCGGGACGCGAACACGGCCGGAGCTGATACGCAGACCTTCCGCCAAACGATGCCGAGGTGCGCATACCGCGAACTCGACCCGTCCCGAACAGCTGACACGTCTGTCCACTATTGGCGATTCGCTGGACGAGGGCGCGGAATGACCGCGATTCGATATTGTGTCTTGGCGCGGGCTGCCCCGATCGCGCGGGTGCACACCGCGTCCCTGGCGGGCGATGACCCGGCCATCATGCTCACCGCGCCCATCCCGGCCACGGCCGAGGCCCTGCAGAAGTCCGGTCTGTCGCTCGACGACATCGGGCCCGGCGGGCCGGCTTCGGATCCGGCTTTGGCTTTGGCTTCCCCTCGACGATGTTCTCCGAATCCGTCGACTCCACCCGAAAAATTCCAGCCAAACTCGCCCAACCGAGTCCGCATCCTCCCGCGGCTGCCGATCAGCGCCTCTCCCCCGCCGCCACCCGAACGGCCGGGCTATCTCACCACCGGTCGGCGACACCCCGAGCCCGTATTGATTCTGTCCGAACTCGACACGACGATCGGCGAGTTCATCAGCGACAAGTATCACCACCGCACCCACCCGGAGATCTACGAGAGTCCGCACCGGGCCTGGCTCGGTGACGGGTGACTTTCTGGTACTTGACTTTACTGTAACGTAAAGCGGTATGGTGTGGCCCATGACACAGATAGAGCTGCCTCCCGTGATGGAGGTCACCTCGCTCCGGGTGCAATTCAGCGGAATTGTCGCCGTGGACGACGTGACCTTCGACGCCCGAGCCGGGCAGGTTCTCGGGCTCATCGGCCCCAACGGCGCGGGCAAGACCACGACCTTCAACGCGATCACCGGGATGGTCCCGTCCACGGGGACCATCGCCTTCAACGGGACCGAGATCTCAGGAATGCGAACCGAGCAGATCGCCCGACTCGGCATCGCCCGAACCTTCCAACACGCGGCCGTCGTCCCCGAGTTCACTGTCCGCGACAACGTCCTCATCGGCGCCCACCGGCATGGCCGCTTCGGCTGGATCCGCAGCGGGCTCCGCCTCGGTTCCGCGAAGGAGGCCCGTGAGGCAGCCGAGCGCGCCGACAGTGCCATCGAGAGGCTGGGCCTGCAGTCCATCGCCGATCGCACCTGCTCCGAACTGGGACTGCCCAACCTCAAGCAGGTCGAGCTGGCCCGGGCCATCGCCTTCGAACCGCGCGTCCTCCTGCTGGACGAACCGGCCAACGGGCTCACCCACTCCGAGGTCGACGAGCTCGCCGAGAAGATCGCCGGCCTGCACCGCGACAGCGACCTGTGCATCGTCCTGGTGGAGCACCACATGGGGCTCATCCGCGCCGTGTCGGACAAGCTCGTCGTCCTCAACTTCGGTTCCGTCCTGGCCCAGGGCGAGCCGAACGAGGTCTTGAGCCGAGCCGACGTCGTCGAGGCCTACCTGGGGGTGGGAGCGGCATGAGTGCACTCCTCGACGTCCGCGGCCTGAACGCGTCGTACGGAGCCATCCGGGTCCTCCACGGTGTCGACCTCAGGGTCGCCCCCGGGGCCATCACGCTTCTGCTCGGCGCCAACGGCGCCGGTAAGACCACGACGCTCCGCGCGATCAGTGGGACCGTCAAGGCCACCGGCTCCATCAAGTTCGAGGGCAAGGAGATCCTCGGCCGTGCGCCGTCCACAATCGCTCGCGCCGGCATCGCCCATGTCCCGCAGGGGCGCGGCACCTTCGCGGAGCTGTCGGTCCACGAGAACCTTCAGACCGGTGCGATCTTCCGCAAGGACCGAGCCGCCGCGACCAAGGAGATCGACCACTGGTTCGAACGGTTCCCTGTCCTGGGCAAGCGGCGCAGTCAGCCCGCCGGGTTGCTCAGTGGCGGCGAGCAACAGATGCTCGCCATCGCCAGGGCCATGCTCAGCGCCCCTAAGCTCCTCATGCTCGACGAGCCATCACTCGGCCTCGCGCCCAAGATCGTCCGCGAGATCCTCCAGTTCTTCGGGGAGATCAACCGGGAGTCAGGCATGGCGATCCTCGTTGTGGAACAGAACGCAGAACTCGCCCTTGAGTTCGCGCACCACGGGTTCGTCCTCGAAGTCGGACGCACCGCCCTCGCCGGTACGGCCGAGGAGCTCAGCGGTAACCCGGCCGTCCAGCAGGCCTACCTCGGAGGGGAGATCGCCAAATGAACGCCATTTTTAACGCCGACTACTTCCAACTCAACATCGTCCTGCAGAGCCTGATCAACGGCTTGTCCAACGGCGTCCTGTACGCCTTCCTCGCACTCGCCCTGGTCTTCATCTTCAAGACCTCCAATCAGCTGAACTTCGCCCAGGGCGAGATGTCGATGGTCGGGGCGTTCGTCGTCTTCACCATCTCCAGTCTCCTCGGCGTGAACGTGTGGGTCGCGATGCTGCTCGCCATGGTGGTGATGTTCCTCATCGGTGCCCTGGCCTGGCGGTTTCTGCTCAAACCGGTGCCACAAACCAGCTCCTACGCCCCGTTGATCGTGCTTCTGGGCCTCTTCCTCCTCTTCAACGCCGGAGCTGCGGCGATCTGGGGTACCGGCACCGAGCGGGGACTATCCCCGCTACCCAACGGCCTCGGTGACCAAGTCGAACTCCTCACCGGCGTCCCGGTCGTCCACATCACCTACTTCACGCTCGGCGGCATCGCCCTGCTGTTGGTGACCTTCACTGCGATCGAGCTGTGGCTGAACAAGACCAGGATGGGCCTGGCATACCGAGCGGTGACCTCCAACCCTGAATCGGCCACCTACCTCGGTATCAGCCGCACCCAGCTCCTCACCATCGGCTGGGGCCTCGCCGCCGCCATCGGCGTATTCGTGGGCGTGTTGTTCTCTCAGCAGGCCGGCATCCTCCACAACAACCTGCTGATCAACGGCCTACTCTTCGGATTCGCTGCAGCGGCACTTGGTGGATTCGACAGTCTGCCCGGCGCCCTTATCGGCGGCCTGGTGGTGGGGCTGCTCGAAGCGACCGTCCCCAGCGCCATCAACTTCCTCGGCCCGGAACTCAACGTCGCCGTCGCTCTGGCAGTGATCTTCCTCGTCCTCGTCCTCAAGCCCAGCGGTCTCCTCGGATCGGCAAAGGTGGTCAGACCATGAATTCCACGGCAACAGCGCCCGCACCACACGCGGGTGCGACCGGCGCCGCCCCAGTGCCGGCCCCGCAGTCCAGGACCAACAGACTCCGTGCCCTCGCGCGTCGGCCGTTCGTCACCGCCGGTCTGCTCGCAGTGGTGGCCGTCGCCATCGCGTTCGCCCGTCCCGACTTCGAGTTGATCAGCTTCTCCAAGGCGGTCGTGTACGCCGTGGCGATCCTCGGACTGTCTGTGGTCGTCGGATTCAGCGGTCAGCTCTCCCTCGCCCAGGGCGCTTTCGTCGGACTCGGCGCCTACACAGGCGCGATCCTCGTCGCCGACTACAACTGGCCCATCTTGGCGACCATCCCGGTGGCCGCGGTGCTGGGCTTCCTGGCCGGCTGTCTACTCGGCCTGCCTGCGCTCCGCGTCAAGGGACACTACCTCGCCACCATGACGCTCGGACTCGCCATCGTGTTCCCGATGATCATCAAGCGATACTCGGACTTCACCGGCGGAGCCAACGGCAAGTTGGCCCGCGTCGACCTGACGGCGCCCGAATGGCTCGCCCTCACAAACACCCAGTTCCGCTTCCTCGTCATCTGTGCGATCGCCGGGCTGTGCTTCCTGTTCGTCTCCAACATCGCCCGCTCGCGTGTCGGCCGGGCGATGGCGCTCATCCGCTCCAACGAGTCCGCCGCGCTGAGCAACGGCATCGCCGTTCGCAAACAGCGAGTCCTGGCCTTCGGTTACGCCGGCCTGCTCGGTGCCGTTGCCGGGCCGCTACTCATCATGGTTCTCGAGGTGGCGGGGCCGGACGACTACGCCCTGCTGTTCACGATCCTGCTCACCACCGGACTCATCGTGGGCGGCGTCAACAGTCTGTGGGGCGCGCTCATCGGCGGCGGCGTCATCGCCTTCCTCCCGTCCTTCACAGCGGACGTGGTCGGCGGGCCGCAGGCCAACATCCTCTACGCGATCGTCCTGATCGCGATGGTCTTCCTCCTACCTTGCGGGTTGGCATCGCTGCCGACTGCGGTCCCCGGCTGGATCGCCAGGTACCGCGAGCGCGGATCCGCGCGCACCTCCAGAACGGCCGCCCAGGCCTCCGATACCTCTACCTCCCCGACACCCTCAACCCAGGAGTGATGATGAAGAGCTTCACCAAGATGATCGCAATGTGCGCGGTCGGCGCCCTCGCCATGACCGGTTGCGCCCGCGGCGACTCCAGCTCCGAAGGCGGCACCGCCAGCGGACCGGTGCCCGCGGACTCCTGCCCGGCCGACGCCCTGGCCGCCGTGCCGGACGGCGAGCCGATCAAGATCGGCGTAAGCCTGGCGCAGTCCGGGCCGCTGGCCGTGGTCAACAACATCGCGCAGGCGATCGACGCGGTGTTCAAGGAGGCCAACGAGGCCGGCGGCGTCGAGGGACACCCCCTCGAACTAGTGGTCAAGGATGACGCCTTCGAAACCGCCCGCGCGGTCACCAACGTCCGGGAGCTCATCGACAGCGAACAGGTCACCGCGATGGTGGCACAGGTCGGAACCCCCCTGGTCGCCGCCACACAGCCGTTCGCTGAGGAGAGCTGCACCCCGCAGCTTTGGACCGCCACTGGTGTGTCCGACATCGCGGCCAACCCCGAGGCCCACCCGTTCACGACGGCCAACCTCATGCCGTACGAGACCGAAGCCGCGCTGTGGATCCGCTCGCTCACCGAGAGCGGCCGTGACGGCGGACGGATCGTTCTTGTGACCACGGACGACGACCGTGCAAAGGTGTTCGAGCAGGGCGTCCGCGACGCCGTCGAGGGAACGAACTTCGAACTGGTCGGCACCGAGCAGGTCGCCGCAGCCGCCCCGAGCGTCACTGCACAGATCAATGGGGCTATGGCGCAGAACCCGGATGTCGTCCTCCTGGGTACCAACACCACCGCATGCCCGCCGCTGATCACCGGTCTGCGCCGAGCCGACTTCGGTGGCCAGATCATCGTCAACAACACCTGCGCAGCCATGAAGTCCAACTTCATGCCCATCGGCGCCACCGCGAACGGCGTCCAGGTGCTCACCGTGACCGACGACCCCGCCAACCCGGTGACGGCCGAGGACCCGGAGATGCTCCAGTACCGCGAGACGCTAGGCAAGTTCGCTCCGCAGGCCGACGTCGACAGCTCCTACACTGCCGGCGGCTACCAGATCGGCAAGCTCATGCTCGACGTGCTCGAGCAGGCCGCCGGCCTGGATGGCGGCCTCAACCGGGTCAATGTCATGAACGCGGCCTGGACGATTGACACCGAGATCCCGATCGGTCCGGACGGCGCCAAGACCTCGCTCGACTGGGTGAACGATCCCAACTGGCGCGACGAGGTCCAGCTCATGGAGTACCAGCACGGGGAGGGCCTGAAGTCGGTCGTGGATGTTATATCCATCAACTGACAGCCTCTGAACCACCCTGAAAGGACCCACGACAGTGACTCAACAGACCCAGCCCGGTCGGCCCCGGAACGTCTCCACCGATGACGCGATACTGGAAGCCGCCGCGCTGCGGCTGAGCCGTGACGGCTACGAGCGCACCTCGATCGACCTGGTGGCCCGTGACGCCGGCGTGACCCGGCCCACGGTCTACCGGCGGTGGCCATCGAAGGACGAGTTGGTCATCGCCGCGGTCGCCAACCAGATCAAAGGCTCGGTCCACGAGCCCACGGGAGACCTGCGCCGCGACCTCATGGACCAGGCCGAGTCGCTGGTCGAACGCTGGTCGAGCAACCACTACGTCGGGATGCTCGGCACCGCGATCGTCGAACGCCGACACCACCCTGCGATCTACGAGCAACTGCTGGAGAAGCTCGTCGAACCTCGCCGTCGGCAGATGCGCGACATCCTCGAGACCGCTCAGACCAATGGACAGGCCCGCCCGGACCTCGACATCGAGGTCATCGTCGCCATGTTCGTCGGCTCGTTCTACGCCATGACCATCGCCGGTCGCTGGGAGGAGGGCGAGAACTGGGCCACCAGGCTCACCGACACCATCCTCGCCGTCATCGCCCCTCCCGAACCCCCTCACGAGTAAGCACCGTTTCGGCCCGGATCGGGCCCGAAGGAGAGCAGTACCATGTTCGAAGTCAACGACACCGTCTACATCGATGTCCCCGACGACGAGTCCATCGACAATCCGTGGCTCAAGGGACCCTGGCGCCCCCAGGGCCGCGAGTACGCGGTGAGCAGCGACGAGCTCGAGGTGATCGGCACGATCCCCAAAGACCTTGACGGACTCTACGTGCGCAACACCCACAACCAGGCGCTGCTGCCCAAGGGCGTCTACCACCCGTTCGACGGCGACGGGATGCTCCACGCGGTCCGGTTCCGCGACGGCAAGGCCGAGTACCGCAACGCGTTCGTGCGCACCACAGGCTTCCTCGCCGAGCAGGGCGCCAAGAAGTCCCTCTGGCCCGGCATCATGGAGCCGGAGAAGTACGAGCGTCGCGGCTGGGGATCGATGGGCGCGATGAAGGACAACGCCGGCACCGACGTCAAGGCGCACGCCGGCAAGCTCTACGCCACAATGTCCCAGGGTTCGGAGCCGTGGACCCTCAGCCCCACCACCCTCGAAACACTTGGTCCCAATACCAACTGGGCCAAGTTCGTCCCGGGCGGTATGGCCTCGCATTACAAGGTCGACAACTCGACCGGCGACATGATCTTCTTCAACTTCGCCGAGAAGCCGCCGTACCTAAACTACGGCGTGGTGAACAAGGAGGACAACCTCGTCCACTTCGTACCGATCGATCTGCCGGGCGCCCGCTGGCCCCACGACATCGGCATGACCGAGAACTACTCGGTCCTGCACGACCTGCCGTACTTCTTCGACGCCGACCTGCTGGAGAAGGGCATCCGCCGCGGCAAGTTCCACAACGACATCCCGGCGCGGTTCGGCATCATCCCCCGCTTCGGCCGCAGCGAGGACGTCCGCTGGTTCGAGGCCAAGCCGGCCTGGATCATGCACCTGGCCAACTGTTACGAACAGGGCGACTGGATCATCCAGGACGGCTGCATCTGGCCCGAACTGGTCAAGCCCCCGGTGGGCGGCACCGAGGCGCACGACATCTACGCACGCATCAAGCGCAACGTCGACGCCACAGCCACCGGCTCGCACATGTACCGGTGGATGTTCAACCTCAAGACGGGCGAGGTGCGGGAATTCCCGCTGGACGACGAGGTCACGGAGTTCCCCGTCATCTCCAACGACGTCCAGGGCCTGCCCTACCGCTACAGCTACAACGCCACGTTCCTGCCTGGAGAGTGGCTGCTCACCGGCCTCAAGCGCTACGACATGACGGAGGACAAGACCACCCGCCTCGAGTTCGGCGAGGGCCGCTTCGGCAGCGAGCCGGCCATCGCGCGGGGGCTTGACGCGACCGATCGCGAGGACGACGGCTACGGAATCACCTTTGTCACCGACATGGTCGAGGACCGATCGGAGGCGGTGATCTTCCGGCTCGACGACATGGAGTCGGGGCCGATCTGCCGGATCATCCTGCCCGAGCGGATCTCGGTGGGCACCCACGCCTGCTGGGTCGAAGGCGACCGCATCGAGGGCGAAGGGCGGGCGCTGGCCGTATGACCACCATCGTCTTTCTCCCCGGCCTCCACAACGACTCCCTAGTGTGGGACCCCGTGCGCCGCGCACTGCCCGAGCGCTTCGAGACGGTCGCGTTGGACTTGCCCGCCGTGCCGGACCTCGACGCGCTGGTCGACTCCGTGGCCGAGCAGGTGCCACCCGCGTCCGTGGTGGTGGGCCACTCCTTCGGCGGCGTCATCGCCATGCGACTCGCCGAGCGCCATCCGTCCCTGGTCGCGGGGCTCGCCCTGGTCAACAGTCCTGACGACGACGAGGACGCAGACTCGGCAGCCCAGCGCGTGCAGCGGGCTGCCGATCTTTCCGACGAGCAGTACGAACAGCTCGCCGTGGGCCGGATGAACCTGGTGTTCCACGGTGAGCGTGCCGATGACCCGGCGGTCCGCGAGGAGCGACTGCGCGGGGCCCGCGCATACGGCCCGCAACGGTTCGCCGCCCACGCGGTGGCTCTGGGCCAGCGACCGGACCGCGCACAGTTCCTCGCCGGACTCGACGTGCCGGTGCTGGTGGTGACCGCCGAGCACGATCAGGTCGTACCGACCGAGCGCCAGCGGGAATGGGCCCGTTCCAACGACGTCGAGTACGTCGAGATCCCCGACACCGCGCACATGCTGCCGTCGGAGGAGCCGGGCCTGGTCGCGGACGCGATCAGCGACTGGTGGCGTCGCGCCGAGGCCGGTCGCGGACTGGTGGCCACCACACTGCCCGAGGGGCCACTTCCGGACTACGAGGTCGCAGGCAGCGGAGACACCACACTGTTCCTCCTGCACGGCGCGTACGGCGACCGCTACTACTTCGAGGACTCGATCCGCCGCTGGACCGATGCGGGCCTTCGCGTCGTGGCGTGGACCTGCCCCGGCTACGGCGCCGGCGAGGAGGTCCCCGCCGGCTACGGCGTCCCGCTGCTCGCCGAGTACGCGGCGCGGCTGGTCCTGGCCGAGAAGACCCGGCACAACATCCTGCTGGGTCACTCCATGGGCGGCCTCATCGGCCCGCGCGTGCCGGCGCTGGTCGGCGACGCCCTGGACGGACTCATCCTGTCCGCAGCGTCCCCCGGCTTCACCAACCGGACCGAGGAGGACAAGGCCAAGTACCTCGAGGAACGGGTCGAGCCCATCACGAAGGGCGGCCTCACCGTCCCCGAGTACGCCACCGGGCTGCTGACCTCGATGATGGCCCCCGGCGCGTCGGGGGCTCAGGTCGACAAGGTCTTCGAGGTGGTGTCCGCCATGAGAACCGAGGCGTTCCTGGCGTCGATGCAGGCGATCACGGAATACAACTCCGTGCCGTCACTGAAAACCCTGTCGCTGCCCACGATCATGCTGCCGGGAACCCACGACCCGGCGTGCAAGGCCGAGGGCATGCGCCGCATGCGCGACATGGTCGACGGAGCCCGCTACCACGAGTTCGCGGACGCAGGCCACTACGCCTTCGCAGAATGCCCTGAGGAGTATCACGAGGTCACCATGTCGTTCATCCGCGAGGTCGTGCCCGCGTTCGACACGGAAGAAGGCCGGTGACGTGACCGATCTGCTGAACACCTCTGAGGCGACGGAGCGTCTGGCCACGGCTGCGTTGCCGGAGTTGATAACGGTGATCGACGGCGATTTCGTCGACGGGGCCGGAGAGCAGTTCACCGTCACCTCGCCGGTGAACGGCGCTGTGCTGGGCACGCCCCGCGCAACCAGCCCAGCACAGGTCGCAGCGGCGACCCGGGCGGCTCGCGCGGCGCAGACCGCCTGGGCGGGCACCCCGGCCGACGACCGCTCCCGCATGCTCATGCGGTTGGGCATGGCACTGATCGGGGATCTCGACCGGCTCGCGCACCTCATCACCCTCGACAACGGCAAAACCTATGGTGAGGCCGTGCTGGACGTGTATGCCGCGGCCGGGCTCCTGGAGTCCGCGGCCGGCTGGGCCACCCGGGTCAAGGGCACCACAATGGTCGAAGGCAGTGGCCTCGAGCGGCTGACGTGGCGCGACCCGGTGGGCGTGGTCGGAATCTTCATGCCCTTCAACGCCCCGCTCATGTTCTCCGCCCTCAAGGCCGGGGCGGCGATCGCGGCCGGCAACACCGTGGTGGTCAAGTCCCCTGACCAGAACCCGTACGCGGCCGCCGCGTTCGCCGAGCACGCGGCCGCCGTGGGCATCCCCGCGGGGGTGATCAACCTCGTCCAGGGCGGCGCAGAGGTCGGGCGCGCACTGGTGGAGGCCGACGAGATCGACATGCTCTCGTTCACCGGCAGCAGCCGGGTCGGCGTGATGGTGGGCGAGGAAGCCGTGCGGCGACACAAGCGGCTCATCCTGGAGCTCGGCGGCAAGTCGGCCAACATCGTCTACGACGACGCCGACCTCGACCAGGCGGTCACGGGCTCACTCGGCGCGATCTTCCGCAACAGCGGCCAACGCTGCTTCTCTGGCTCGCGACTGTTGCTGCAGGACGGTATCCACGAGGAGTTCCTCGGCCGCTACGTGGCGGAGGCCTCCGGGCTGAGAGTGGGTGACCCGTTCGACCCGGCCACCCAGGTAGGCACACTCATCACCCATCGCGACGTCGACCGCGTGCATCAGATCGTCGAGCGGGCACGGGCGCAGGGCGCCACGGTCCTGTGCGGTGGCGAGCCGGTCACCACGCCCGGCGGCGGCGCCCACTATCCGCCCACGGTGATCGACTGCACCGATGTGCCCGACGCCTCCGTGCTCAAAGACGAGGTCTTCGGCCCGGTCGTGGCCGTGCAGATGTTCTCCACCGAGCAGCAGGCGATCGAGCTGGCCAACTCCACCGAGTACGCGCTCGCCGGTGGCTGCTGGACTGGCGACATCGGACGCGCTCTGCGCACCGCCCGCGCGGTGGACGCCGGGATGTTCTGGATCAACTCGTACGCCGTGCACGGTGGCGTGGAGACCACCATCGGCGGACGGCGGGCCTCCGGGTTCGGCCAGGAGATGGGCGAGGAAGGCTTCCTCGCCTACACCAACGTCAAGAGCGTGCTGATCGATGCGCACGGCACCAGTGCCAAGGAGATGTGAGATGAGCCAGTACCGCAAGGCGCGCGGCGCCGTGGTGACCTCGGCCGGCGGGCCCGTTCAGGTCGTCCCCATCGAAGTGCCCGAGCCCATCGGCACCGAAGTGCTGATCGCGGTCGAGGCGTGCGGGCTGTGCCACAGCGACCTGCACTACATCGACGGGAGCTCCGGAACGGACTTTCCCTACCTGCTCGGACACGAGATCGTCGGCCACATCGATTCCGTGGGACCCCAGGTCACCGGGCTGGAACCCGGGCAGCGTGTCGTCGTCGCCCTCATGGCCCCGTGCGGTGAGTGCGACCAGTGCCGTCGCGGCCGCGCGTTGTCGTGCGTCAACAAGATCCGGCCAGCCCGGTCGGCGCGACTGGAAACGGGCGAGACGCTCACCTCCGTGTTGGCCGCGGGCGGCCTGGCCACGCACGTCACGGTCGAGGCGCAGCACGTCTCCCCCATCACCGAGGCCCTCCCCGACGAGCAGGCCGCGTTGCTCGGATGCGGCATCCCGACCGGCTACGGGGCTGTACACAACACGGCCGGCGTGGTCGAAGGCGACGCCGTGGCGGTGATCGGCTCCGGGGGCGTGGGGCTGGCCGCCATCGGAGCGGCCAAGGCGGCCGGCGCTGGGCGGATCCTCGCGCTGGATCTCAACCCGGACAAGCTGGAGGAGGCCAAGTCCTTCGGGGCGACCGAGGTGCACGTACCCGGCCGGGGCGATCTGCCCACCGGATTCGACACGGTCATCGACGCCGTCGGCGGCGCGGCCACCCTGCGCACGGCGATCTCCCTGGCCGGTAGCGGCGCGCGCGTGATCCTCTCGGGGGCGCCCACGCAGACCGAGGTCGCCGACTACGGCATGCGCGAAGTCTTCCTCAAACGCCTGCGGATCGAGATCTCGCACTGGGGCGACTGCCTGCCCGAGCGCGACCTCGCGGACATCGTCAAACAGGTCGAAGACGGATACTTCCCCATAGCGCGGTACGTCAGCGAAGTCGTGCCACTCGACGACTGCGCGGCCGCCTACGAACGGCTGCGCGAAGGCAAAGTCCTTCGCTCGGTGATCCAGATCAGCTAGCGGGTGTCTTCTACGCAGGAGCAGCTAGCACGACCCTCGCACTTGACGTGTTCCACGGCACCTAATGACAGAAGTCCCGCGACCGAGTCGGCCGCGGGACTTCCCGAAGGGTCAGCAAACCCAGATTAGCTTTGCAGCTAGAGATTAATGGAGAAGCATGTCTAGCAAGATCATGACCGCGGCCGAGGCCGTCGCGGACATCCCCGACGGGGCGTCCATCGCCGCCGGCGGGTTCGGCCTGAGCGGGATCCCGCAGATCGTCATCGAGGCCCTCGCCGCCCGCGACGTCGGGGACTTCGAGGTGTTCTCCAACAACGCCGGCGTCGACGGCAAGGGCCTCGGCATCCTGCTGGAGAGCGGCAAGCTCCGGCGCATCGTCTCCTCCTACGTCGGGGAGAACAAGGAGTTCGCCCGCCAGTACCTGTCCGGTGAGCTCGAGGTGGAGCTCACCCCGCAGGGCACGCTCGCCGAGCGGATGCGCGCCGGCGGATCCGGCATCGGGGCGTTCTACACCCGCACCGGCGTCGGCACGTTCGTCGCCGACGGCGGCATGCCGTGGAAGTACGACTCGTCCGGCGGGATCGCGGTGGCGTCCCCGCCCAAGGAGACCCGCGAGATCCGCGGCGAGACCTACGTGCTCGAGCAGGCCATCGAGGCCGACTACTCGCTGGTGCGCGCCGCGGTGGCCGACCGCAGCGGCAACCTCCGCTTCAACCTCACGGCCCGCAACTTCTCGCCGCTCGCGGCGATGGCCGGCCGGGTCTGCATCGTCGAGGCCGAGAAGATCGTCGAGGTCGGCGAACTCGCCCCCGACGACATCCACCTCCCGGGCATCTTCGTCCACCGCCTGGTGGAACTGACCCCGGAGCAGGTCGCCCAGACCAAGTGGATCGAGAAGACCACCACCAACCCGCCCTCGGAAGGACAGCGCTGATGAGCAGGATCGGACGCGACCGCAAAGCCATGGCCGCCCGGGCGGCGCTGGAGCTGGAGGACGGCCAGTACGTCAACCTCGGGATCGGCCTGCCGACCCTGGTCCCCAACTACGTCCCCGAGGGCGTCAACGTCACCCTGCAGTCGGAGAACGGACTGCTGGGCATCGGACCGTACCCGCACCCCGACGACGTCGACCCGGATCTCATCAACGCCGGCAAGGAGACCGTCACGACCCTTCCCGGCTCGTCGATCTTCGACTCGGCGATGAGCTTCGGCATGATCCGTTCGGGCAAGATCGACGTGGCTATCCTCGGCGCGATGGAGGTCAACCCGGCCGGCGACATCGCCAACTGGATGGTCCCCGGCGCCATGGTCAAGGGCATGGGCGGCGCGATGGACCTCGTGGTGGGCGCGCGCCGGATCGTCGTGGTCATGGACCAGGTCGCCAAGGACGGCTCATCGAAGATCGTCTCCGAGATCTCCCTCCCGCTGACCGGCCTGGGCTGCGTCAACCGGATCATCACCGAACTCGGCGTGTTCGACCGCGACGAGAACGGACTGACCCTCATCGAGATCGTGGACGGTGTGACCCTCGACCAGGTCGAGGCCGCCACCGACGCACCGTTCCAGGTGGCCGACGGACTGCCCGCTAGTTAAGGCAACGAGAGCAACGCATCAGCTCGGTTTCTGGATCGAGCCTGAGAAGGAAAAGGGAGCGACCGCAGCCTTGGCCCGCCGGTAACCAGACCTTATGTAGAGTCGAACCTCCAAGATGGTCGCCAGCGAGTGAATCCACTGGGCGGAGCTACCGGCCATGTCTGGCGTCAGTGGCGCTCTGGCCGTCGGGCCGCGTACTGTCTCGGCCAAGGTAACCCCGCGCCCGATGGCTTCGCCCATCGGTTCCTCTAGTGCGTGGGGCATGTTTATGTATCCCGGCACTACCGGTCGCACGATGCCCGTGTTCGTTCCGAGCGAGATCTTCCAGGACAATTCTCTTCCACCATTGCGTATCGGTGATGTCATCAGCCTTGTGCCTGTGTTCATCACCGAGCGCGATCCACGCGCCCCCGGCGCTTTCACTGCCCCCGTCACTGTTCGCCCGCGGTGGGGGCACGCCCCGCAGCCCCATCCTTACAACGACGCGACACTGCTCTGGCATTTCGAAGTGCTCGGCGACGGCTGGACCGCCTACTGGTCGCACGATCGCCCGGTGAGCGGGCGAATCCACCTCACCGGGCGTCTGATTCCCGATTTCGTGCGAGCGGTGGCAGGTCACCCCGGCGTGATGACCGGCAAGATACGGCGACTGCAACTAGTGGAGGAACAGTTCCGGGCCACTGATGCCGGACCCCGCCCAATCACCGGCACCGCCCAACTACGCGACCTGGGCCCGTCACCCGATCGCTACTGGCCAAACTGGAGGCGGATCTATACCAACGACGATCCGGTCCAAGAAACAGGCGTCCTGGTGGATCTCGACCTCGATGCCGTCCCCGATGACGTGACCGACTTCGAGGCCGGGGCAGTAACTGTCACCGGCACCGACGTGTGGGTCATGGATCGGGCCAATCCCCTACTTCTGCACGTGGATACCTCCCACTCCCCACCTCAGGTCGTGGAATACCTCCTACCACTGTCGATCGAACCACCACCAGACAAGTGGTCGCGCAGGGTCCATGCTGACCGCGACGGGTGCTGGATCACCTCCCCGGAGGAGATCGTGCGCTGCGCCCGACTCGGCCCAACCGAGCTGAGTGTGCACCGTGTGACCACCGAAGGCGGGGACTACACGATCGACTACGAGGGCCGCCTGTTCGTATGCACCTACCCACACCACTCGGTTCACGACCATCCCCAGTACGGATTCGTGCACATCGACCCAGACCAATATCCGGTGCGTGAACTCATCGACGGCGACCTAATCCCAGTCTTGGACGACTCAATCATTGCCATTGTGCAATCCCACAGGCGGCGAGCCGACCGAGTCGAGACCGCAGACGGAACCAAGTGGATCGCCGACGCCACCCTGACAGCTGAACTACCCGAGGGAACCGTTCACACCATCGACCTGGATCCCCGAACGCCGGGCCAGGTGCAGTGGATCCGCGAGGACCCGTCCCAGGATCCGGCGTTCATGGACCTTCCCCCGGAATCTGCCCCACACCCACGAGAAAACCCTCAAGCCGGGCGCATACTGCGAGCTAGGCGACGCTAGCGCTACGTTGCCCCAGTCGCTAGTTTCAAACGCCGCTAA
>NZ_BCSW01000056.1 GCF_001571065.1 Dietzia cinnamea NBRC 102147 | reverse complement strand
CGCGAGTCGAGGTCGCGGTCACCGGGAGTCCGCTGATCGCGACCGCAGCAGACCACCTCGCCGTCGACCCCGGCACGGGCGCCGAGGCCGTGCAGGCGCGCGGCCAGGACGTCGGGCGCCGGATTGTGATGCCCCAGGTGGACGGCGACCACCTCGGTCTCATCGACCACCGCGCCCACCCCGCGCAGCCGCGCGAGCAGGTCGGCGAACCGGGACAGGCCCAGGTGCACGGGGGAGAGCTCCTCGCGGTCGCCGAGGGTCTGTTCCATGAACACCGCGTCGTACCGGGCGTCACGGACCGCGGCGAACCAGTCCTCGTCCCACGGACCGGTGTCGGTGGCCCACAGCAGTCGCGCGCCGTCGGGCCCGGTGAGGTCGTAGAGCACGGCGTCGCCGTCGCGGAAGACACGGTGCCGGGCCGGCAGCACGCGCACGTCGTAGCCGCCCACGATGAGCCGGTCCCCGGCGACGACCGGGACGAACCGCACCGGGTCGTCCGGACCGACCCACGGACGGCACACCTCGAGCGCGTCGGCGGGACCGACCACCTCGAGCCCACCCGCCCCCGGGACCCACGAGCGGTAGAGCAACGCCTGCGGACCGAGATGGTCGGCGTGGGCGTGAGTGATGAGCAGATGCCTGACCGACGCCAGGGTGCGCCCGAGCCGCACCGCCGCGCCGGGGGCCTCCGGGCCGCAGTCGATCAGCAGCTCGTCGTCGACAAGCGCGCAGGTCTGGCCGCGCACCACGCCGAGCCGGCGCGCCTCGCCGCACGACGTGCACCGGCAGAACGGGTTGGGCCAGCCGTCGGCCGCGCCCGTGCCCAGCAGCACGACTTCCATCACGGCGCGCACTCCCCGGGCGTCCGGCGCCCGGGCGCGCCCTCCTCGCCGGGCCCCGCTCCCGCGCCGCGCAGGGGCAGCACCGCCGGGCCGTCGGGACGCTCCACGACCTCGACGCGCGCCCCGTACACCTGCGCCACCCGTTCGGCGGTGAGCACCTCCTCCGGCCGGCCGTCGGCCACGACGCGCCCGCCGTCCAGTAGCACCAGCCGCTCGCCGTAGTGCGCGGCCGAGGTGAGGTCGTGCATGGCCGCGACCACCGTCAGCCCGCTCTCGCGCCGCATCGAGTCGACCAGGTCCAGCACCTGCTGCTGGTGACCGATGTCGAGGGCGCTGGTGGGCTCGTCGAGCAGCAGCACCCGCGGCTCCTGCGCCAGCGAGCGACCGAGCACCACCCGCTGGAGCTCGCCGCCGGACAGGGTGGTCGCGGTGCGCGCGGCGAGGTCGCGCAGGTCGAGGCGGTCGATCACCCGGTCGACGACCTCGTGGTCGTGGGCGGTCTCCGTGCCGAAGCGGGAGATGTGCGGCGTGCGACCGAGGCGGATGAGCTCGCGCGCGGTGACGCCCTCCGGTACCACCGGGCGCTGCGGCATCATCGCCACCGTCCGCGCTACGCGGCGGCGCCCCGCGCGGCGCGGCGCGAACCCCTCGACCTCGACGCCCCCCGACGTCGGGACGAGACCCGCGAGTGCGAACAGCAGGGTGGTCTTACCGGAGCCGTTGGGGCCGACCAGCGACACCCAGGAACCCGCGGGAACCGACAGGTCGATGCCGTGCAGGACCGGCGTGCGGTCGCGGACGACGTGCAGGTCGCGGCAGGCCAGGGCGGGGTGGCGTGGTGCGGCCGGGCTCGAGGGGGCCCGGCGCGCGTGGTCGGCGGGGCTCATATCTGCCCCCGACTGCGGCGCAGGACCACGAGGAAGAACGGGGCGCCGATCGCGGCGGTGACCACGCCGATCGGCAGCTCGGCCGGGCTCATGGCGGTGCGCGCGATGACGTCGGCCAGCACGAGAAACGTCGCCCCGGCCAGCAGGGAGGTGGGCAGCAGCAGTCGGTGCCCGGGCCCTATGAGCATCCGCACCGCGTGCGGGATGACGATGCCCACGAACCCGATGAGGCCCGAGACCGACACGACCGCCGCCGTGCCGAGGGTGGCGACGCTGATGAGGATGAGACGCACCCGCGCCGGGGAGATGCCCATCGTGGCGGCCTCGACGTCGCCGACCGCCATGACGTCGAGCATGCGCCGGAACAGGGCGATCACCGCCACGGAGACCAGCACGTACGGCAGGACCGCCCGCACGTCGGTCCACCCGCTGGTGGTGAGGCGTCCGAGCATCCACGAGTACACCTGCCGAAGCGTGTCGTCGTGACGCTGCATGAAGAAGGTCTGGATGGCGCTCGCGAACGCGGCCACCGCGACGCCGGCGAGGATGATGACGACCTCGCTGCGCCCGCCGCCCACGCTGCGTCCCAGCGCGTACGTGGCCATCACGGCGATCATGCCGCCGGCGAACGCGGCCGGCGGCACCAGGCCCGAGCCCATCGCACCGCCCGCGACGATCGCCAGTGTCGCGCCCAGGCCGGCGCCGCTGGACACGCCCAGCAGGTATGGGTCGGCGAGCGGATTGCGGAACACGCCCTGGTAGGTGGCGCCCGCGATCGCCAGTGTCGCGCCGACGATCGCACCCAGAACGACGCGCGGGACCCGGATCTCCCACAGGATCACCTGCTGGCGCTCGGTGAGGCCGGAGTCCACCGCGATGAGCGGAAGGCGGTCGAGCAGGTCGAGCAGCACCCCGCCGGCGGTGAGTCCGGCCGGGCCGATGAGGGTGCCCAGCAGCATCGCCGCTCCGAAGAGCAGCGTCGCCCCGCCCAGCGTGAGGGCGTGGCGGGGCGACGGGCGGGTCACGGGGTGGGCTGGGTCGCGGGCTGGTCGGCGGGGATCTGCGCGACGATCGCGGCGACCTCGCGCATGAAGTCCACGATGCGCGGGCCCCAGCGGCTGGCGAGGTCCTCGTCCACCACGTGGACGCGGTCCTCGCGCACGGCGGTGAGCCCGTCCCAGCCGGGACGCTGCGCCACGGTCTCCGCGGTCACTCCGCAGCACTGCCCGTCGGCGAGGAAGATGAGGTCAGGGTCGGCCTCGAGGATGAGTTCCTCCGACAGCTGCGGGTAGGTGTCATCGCCGGTGGCGATGGACGCCAGGCCGAGCATGGAGTAGATCTCGCCGACGTAGGTGGCGTCGGTGACGGTGTAGTAGGTGTCGTCCAGCTCGTGGAAGTACGTCAGCGGCGTCTCGCGCTCGGGCACGGAGGCGACGATCTCGTCGATCTCGGTTTGCATCTCCGACACCAGCTCGGCGGCCTCGCCGATGTTGCCGGTGGCCGCGCCGACCTGCTCGAGCTGGCTGTACGTCTCGTCGAGCGTCTGGGCGGCGGGCAGCTGGAGCACCTCGACGCCCGAGCGCTCGAGCCCGGCCACGATGTCGGCGTTGTCGTCGGTGAGCACCACCAGGTCGGGGGCGTAGCCCAGGATCGCCTCGAGGTTGGGCGTGTAGCCCGACAGGTCGGTGACGGGCGCGTCCTCCGGGAAGTCGGACCGCTCGTCCACCGCCACCACCTGGTCGCCCGCGCCGACGGCGTAGAGCATCTCGGTGGTCGTGGGGCTCAGGGACACGATGGCCTGCGGCTCGTCGGCCGCCGCGCCGGTCTGATCGGCGGGGGCGGCGTCCTCGCCGTCGGAGCCGCTGCACGCGGTGGCGACGAGCGCGAGGGCGGCCAGCGGCGCGATCAGCAGGGAACGGGATCGTGGGTGGGGCATGGCATCCTCCGCGGCTCGGAGGACGAAAACAGCTCGGGCCGCGGCGGTGGGGCCGCTGCACGCGACCGTCCTTCGTCCGAGGTCAGTACGTACGGCTACCGCGGCACCGGCCGACCTGGCTCGCCCGTCCGGGGACGGGATCACAGTTGCGGGACAGCGTCGGATTCACACCGACTTCCGCCGAATTGCCGCGGGGCGCCCGGCGCAGGTGGCCGGACCTCTCGAGGGTAGCCGAGCAGGCGCGGCGGGCAGAAGCCGCCGCCTCACCCGCCCAGCGCCCCGCCGCCGAGCCTTCGGGTAGAAGCCGCCGCCTCACCCGCCCAGCACGACCCCCTCGCGCCGCGGGTCGGCGCCGCCGACCAGCGTGCCGTCGGACTGGCGCAGGATCGCCGAGAGCCCCGACGACTGTTCCTCGGTGGAGACCTCGTGGCCGCGCTCGGTGAGCCACCGGGTCAGCTCGGAGTCGTCGGTCACCGCCGGGTGCTCGCCACCGATCGCGGTCTCGGGCGAGTTGATCGCCCCGAACGACGGCGAGCCCACGGCCTGCTGCGGGTCGAGGTCCCAGTCGAGCATCCCGACGAGCGTCTTGACGACGAACTGGATGATCCGGGACCCGCCGGGCGAGCCGACCACCGCGCGCAGCTCGCCGCGCGCGAGCGGCGTGCCGTCGAACACCAGCGTGGGGGCCATGGACGAGCGCGGCCGCTTCCCGGGCTGGACGCGGTTGGCCTGTAGTTCCCCGGCCTCGTCGCGCGGCTCGGCGGCGAAGTCGGTGAGCTGGTTGTTGAGCAGGAACCCCTCGACCATCTGGAAGGAGCCGAACGCGGACTCGATGGTCGTGGTGAGCGCGGCGGCGTTGCCCTGCGCGTCGACGATGCTGATGTGCGTGGTCCCGTGCTCGGGGCCGGTGAACACGCCGCGGGCGTCGAAGGGGAAGTCGCCGGGCTCGGCCTCGCCCATGGACCGTTCGGTGTCGATGAGGCCGGCGCGTCCGGCGAGGTAGCCGGGGCGCAGCAGGGTCATCGCGGAGCCCAGCGGCGGCGGCACGAAGCGCGGGTCGGCGATGTAGACGTCGCGGTCGGCGTAGGCGAGCCGCTCGGCCTCGGTGACCAGGTGCACGGCCTCGGGGGCGGGCAGGCCGCCGTCGGGTCCGACGTCGGTCGGCGGGTACGCGGCGAGGTCGGACTCGGCGAGCATGGCCAGGGTCGAGGCGACGGCGGTGCCCCCCGAGGACGGCGGCGCCATGCCGCACACGGCGTGGTCGCGGTACGGGCTGCACACGGGGTCGCGCGTGATGGCCTCGTATCCGGCGAGGTCGTCGAGGGTCATGGCGCCGGGGGTGATGCCCTCGCGCTCGGTGCTGACCTGGTCGACGATCGCCTCGGCGATCGCGCCGGTGTAGAACGCGTCGGCGCCCTCGGTGGCCACGGCGGACAGGGTCTTGGCGTAGGCGGGGTTGGTGAGGCGCGTCCCGGCGGGTTTCCCGGTGTCGCCGTCGAGGAAGTACCCGGCGGCGTCGGGGTCGCGGGCCAGGTCCGCGGCGGAGGCGGCGATGGATTCGGCCAGGCGTGGGCTGATCTCGAAGCCGTCGTCGGCCAGCAGCACCGCGGGGTCGAACAGGTCGCGCCACTCGCGCTCGCCGTGGTCGGCGTGGGCCAATTCGAGCAGGCGGAGGATGCCGGGCACGCCGATGGACCGCCCGCTGCGCCGGGCGTCGGGCCGCGGTGCGGCGGTGTCGTCGGGCGAGATGTGCCGGAGGTAGTCCACGGTGGCGGCGGCGGGCGCGGTCTCGCGGCCGTCGTACGTCTCGACCTGCCCGGACTCGGCGTCGTAGTGCACGAGGAATCCGCCGCCGCCGAGGCCGGAGGACTGCGGCTCGACCAGCCCGAGGACGGCCTGGGCGGTGACCAGGGCGTCGGCGGCGGTACCGCCGTCGGCGAGGACCTCGCACGCGGCCCGGGTCGACAGCGGGTGCGCGGTGGAGACCGAGTACGACGCGGTGGCGACGGGCCGCATCCCGGTGCGGAACCCGGTGGCGACCTCGGGGTTCAACGAGATGGGCCCCTCGGGGCCGGCCTGGCCGTCGGCGGTGCGGGCCACGGGCGTGCCGCCGCCGTCCTGCGCGCACGGCGCCGTGTCCTGGACCGGGAGGGGCTCGCCGCCGAGCGTGCCGGGACGCGCGGAGGTGGTGCGGTCCGGGGGCGACGACGACGAGGTGGCCGTCGCGTCCTCCTCGGCCCCTCCGGGTTCGGTCGAGCAGGCCGACAGCGCCAGGACGGGCGCGAGTCCGAGCGCGAGGACCGCGCGTGCGATCCGTCGGGTTGTCCGAGAGTGCATGGCGGGCCGCCTTCCCGAGCCGGATACCTGTCCCCAGAGTGCTCCGCCGGCGGGGCGGGCGTGGCGCTTTCGGCGGAGACGGGACAGGGGAGGATGGTCGGTGACCCACGAGGCACTGACCGACGGCGCCCAGAGGAAGGACCACCAGATGACGACGACGACGAGTTCCGCCGACGACGGGCCTGCGGCCCGGGACCTGCGTGAGCAGGGATTCGCGACCAGGCGCGAGGTGATGGGGGACGCCTTCGTCGACCGGGCGATGGACCGGGTGGCCGGGACGGCGTCGGAGGCCATCCAGTACGTGGTCACCGAGAACGTGTGGGGCAACATCTGGGACCGGCCGGGCCTGGGTCGGCGGGACAGGAGTCTGCTCAACATCGGGATGCTGGTGGCGCTGCGCGCGAACGCCGAGCTGGCCGGCCACGTCCGCGGGGGCCTGACCAACGGGCTGACGCGGGAGGAGATCTCCGAGGCCGTCATCCACGCGTCGGGGTACTGCGGGGCGCCCGCCGCCCTGTCGGCGATGAAGACGGTCCAGGAGGTGTTCGACGCCCTCGACGCCGAAGCGGGCGATTCCCCCCTGAGCGGGTGGGGCGGAGGGGCGCGGGGGTAGTCTCGACCTTCAGAGTGATCTACGGCATACACACGCGTCCCGTCAGGTCACGCACGCCCCGCGAGTAAGGAGTCCCGCCCATGCGCAGCACGATGATGCCGGAGCAGCTGAACATCAGCACGATCCTGCAGTTCGGTTCGACCGTCCACGCCGATGCCGTGGTCACCACCTGGACCGCGGAGGGGCCGCGCAAGCTCTCGTTCGGCGATCTCGGCAAGCGCGCTGCGCAGCTGGCCCACGCCCTGCGGTCGCTGGGGATCGACGGTGACCAGCGGGTCGCCACCTTCCAGTGGAACAACTCCGAGCACATGGAGGCCTACCTGGCCATCCCGTCGATGGGCGCGGTGCTGCACCCGCTCAACATCCGGCTGTTCCCGGACCAGCTGGAGTTCGTGGCCAACCACGCCGAGGACAAGGTCGTCATCGTCGACCCGAGCCTGATCCCGTTGCTGCAGCCCCTGCTGCCGCGGTTCTCCACGGTCGAGCACGTGATCGTGACCGGTGGTGGCGCCGCGAGCCTGGAGGCTCCCGAGGGCGTGCAGGTGCACGACTACGAGGCGCTCCTGGCCGCGCAGCCCACGGAGTTCGAGTGGCCGGAGGTCGACGAGAACTCGGGTGCCGCGATGGCGTACACCTCGGGCACGACCGGCGATCCGAAGGGCGTCGTCTACTCGCACCGCTCGATCTACCTGCACTCGATGCAGGTGTGCATGTCCGACGGTATGGACATCTCGGTGGACGACAACGTCCTGGCGATCGTCCCGATGTTCCACGCCATGTCGTGGGGCCTGCCGTACGCCGCGTTCATGGTGGGCGCCTCGCTGCTCATGCCGGAGCGGTTCCTGCAGCCCGAGCCGCTCGCCGCGATGATCGCCTCCGAGCGTCCGACGCTGGCCGCCGCCGTGCCGACCATCTGGATGGCCTTGGACGCCTACAGCGTGGACCATCCCGTCGACATGTCGAGTTTCCGCGCCGTGGTGGTGGGTGGCAGCTCCTGCCCGCCGGAGTTGATCCGTAAGTTCAAGGAGCGCTACGGGATCAACATCATCCACGCCTGGGGGATGACCGAGACCTCGCCCATCGGCACGCTGTCGCGGCCCAAGGCGGAGCTGCCGGAGGAGAAGCAGTTCCAGCTGCGGACCACCCAGGGTCGTTTCCTCGCGGGCGTCAAGGCGCGGATCGTCGACGACGCCGGCAACGAGTTGCCGTGGGACGGCGAGTCTGTGGGCGAGCTGCAGGTCCGCGGCCCGTGGATCACCGGAAGCTACTACAAGGTCGACAACTCGGACTCGTTCGATGACGGCTGGCTGCGCACCGGCGACGTGGGTTACGTGCGGCCCGAGGGCTTCCTCCAGCTGACCGACCGCGCCAAGGACATCATCAAGTCCGGCGGCGAGTGGATCTCCTCGGTCGAGGTGGAGAACTACCTGCTCGAGCACCCGGCCGTGGCCGAGGCGGCCGTTGTCGGTGTGCCGGATCCCAAGTGGGACGAGCGCCCGCTGGCCGCGATCGTCGTCAAGGAGGGCATCCCCGATCCGGACGTCGAGGAGCTCCGCGCGCACCTGGCACAGCGGATGGCCAAGTGGCAGGTGCCGGAGCGCTTCGCCTTTGTCGACGAGATCCCCAAGACCTCGGTCGGCAAGCTGGACAAGAAGCGCATCCGCGCCTCGCATTCGGAGGGCGAGCTCGAGGTGATCAACGCCCTCGAGAGCTGACCCCGGCCCCGCCGCCCCACCGCCCGGGTCCTCCGCCCCGCCGCCCGAGTCCGCCGGGCATGGCCGCCGGGCGGCGGTTCGCCCATCGAAAAGACGGTTCCGCACGCGCCCACTCGGCCGACGCGGGCGGAACCGTCTTCTCGTCTGACAGCGGGGCTGCCGGCCGCCCGCCCGGCGCTCAGCTCACCTATCGGATCTCTCGCCACCTACCAGATCCCCACGCCGCCTATCGCGATCTGCGCCACCTAGCGGATCCGGTAGGCGCCGCGGAATCGGATAGGTGGCGCCGGCGCGGGCGACTCTAGCTGCGCATATGCCCGCGCCCGCACCCGGAGCAGGTGCGGGCGGGTGGGCGGCGGCGGGTCAGGCGTGGACGCGCGAGAGCCGGCGCAGGGCGACGGGCAGCCCGTCGCCGGGGTAGGGCAGCGAGTCGTTCTTCATGGGCGGGGAGTAGTCCAGCGGCACCGACCACTCGAAGTGGCGCAGCAGCGCGCTCAGCACGAGCTTCGACTCGAGGTTGGCGAAGATCATGCCGAGGCACTTGTGCACGCCACCGCCGAAAGGCTCCCACGCGAAGCGGTGCGACTTGTCCTCCCGCCGCTCCTCGGAAAACCGCTCCGGGTCGAAGATCTCCGGGTCCGTCCAGTACTCGGGCATGTGGTGTGAGTACAGCGGCATCACCGAGATGAGCCGACCCGCCGGGATCTCCACCCCGAGGATCTCGGTGTCCTTGACCGTCTTGCGGGCCAGCACCGGAACCGGCGGGTGCAGACGCAGCGTCTCCTTCATCACCAATGCGAGGTCAGGCAGCTCCTCCAGCTCGGCCAGGCTCGGGTTCGGGCCCAGCGCCAGGCACTGCCGACGCAGCCGCTCCTGCCATTCCACGTCGCGGCCGAGCTCGTAGACCATGGACGTCACCGTGCTGGTCGTGGTGTCATGCGCGGCCATCAGCAGGAAGATCATCTGGTTGATGATGTCGTCGTCGTCGATCCCGCCGGAGGCGTCCGCCACCTGACACAGCGCGGAGAACAGGTCCTCTCCCGGATTCGCGCGGCGGGCCGGAAGATGGCGGCGGAGGAACTCCTCCAGCAGCCGGCGGCCGCGGGTGGCGCGGCCCCACTTGGTGAACGGCACCGGGGCCGTCGACCGGACGTACCCGTTGGCCGCCTGCACGCAGTCGACGAAAGCCGTGTTCACACGGTCGATCTCGCCGGGAACGGCGTACTCGGCGCCGCCCATGAACACGTCGGTCGCCAGGTCGAGCGTGTGCGACTTGAGTGCGGGGTAGATCCGGAACGCCCGGTCCGGCGACCAGGACGCGATTCCCGCGTCGACGAGCGGCGCGAGCGTCCGCGTGTAGCCCTCGAGCCGGGGGCGGGTGAACGCCTCCTGCATGATCTGCCGGTAGTGCTTGTGCTCCTCGAAGTCGAGCAGCATCAGCCCGCGATTGAAGAACGGCCCCACCAGGTATCCCCAGCCCGGGCCGCTGGCGAACGCCTTGTCGCCGTTCTGCAGAGCGGCCTGGCACGCGTCGGGGCCGATGAGCGCGGTCCTGGTCCGGCCGAGGAGGTTGAGATCGGAGACCGGGCCGTGGTCGCGATAGCGACGGGCCATCGCGGACAGTGGGTCGTGCACATATTCCAGCGTCTTGCCCAGCACCGGCAGGTGGGAGCGCAGCGGCGCGGGCCCGGGACGGAAGACCTTCTCGCGCGGCTCACCGGAAATTGACATACAGCACCTCGTTGTGGGGATGCCCCCAGTGTGTGACACGGCTCACGTGCTGTCACGCGATTTCCGAAACCGGCGGTGTCGTTTCTCTGCCGCGCGCCGGGTCAGGCCCTCTCGACCAGTGCGCGGATGTCCACACCGTCGGGCAGGGCGCCGTACTCGGCCGAGCGGTCGTCGCCGAGGCGGGCCAGGCAGAACGCCTCCGCGACCGGGGCCGGGGCGTGGGCGAGCAGGACCGCGGCCTGCTGGGCCAGCGCCATCGACTCGACCAGCCGTCGCGCGATCCCGGGCGCCGCGCCCGGGTCGGCGGCGGCCCGGCTCACGAGCCCGCGCACCCGCTCGACGTGCCGGTCGTACAGCTCGTGACCGCCCAGCTGCGCGGACAGCTCGGCATCGAACGCCGCTACCGACTCCGGTTCCCGGGTCATGGCCCGCAGCACGTCCAGGGCGATGACGTTGCCCGAGCCCTCCCACACCGCCAGCACCGGCTGCTCCCGGTAGCGGCGCGCGAGTGGGAACGCCTCGGTGTAGCCGTTGCCGCCGAGGCACTCCAGCGACTCGTAGGCGTGGTTCGGCCCGCGCTTGCAGACCCAGTACTTCGCCACCGCGGTGGCCAGCCGACGGTAGGGGGCGAATTCCTCGTCGTCGTACGCCGACGCCAACCTCAAGGCCGTCCACGTCGCGGCCTCGGACTCGAGCTGCAGGTCGGCCAGGACGGCCGCCATCGCGGGCTGGTCGACGAGTGTCGCGCCGAACGCCGCCCGGTGCCGGGCGTGCCACGCGGCCTCGGCCACGCCCTGCCGCATTCCCGCCGCGGCGCCGAGCACACAGTCCAGCCGGGTGCGGCCGACCATCTCGATGATCGTGCGCACGCCGCGACCGGGCTCGCCGACCATCCAGCCGAGCGTCCCGTCGAACTCCACCTCGGAGGAGGCGTTGGACTTGTTGCCGAGCTTGTCCTTGAGCCGCTGCACGAGGAACGGGTTGCGCTCGCCGCCCGGCAGCACGCGCGGGACGAGGAAGCAGCTCAGCCCCTCCGGAGCCTGCGCCAGCACGAGGAACGCGTCCGACTGCGGCGCCGAGCAGAACCACTTGTGGCCCCGCAGGACATGGCAGCCCGAGTCGCCCGCGCCCACGGAGCCGCCGGCGGTGACGGGTTCGGCGGTCGTGGTGTTGGCGCGGACGTCCGAGCCGCCCTGCTTCTCGGTCATCGCCATCCCGAACAGCACGCCCGACTTGGTGGCGGGGTCGCGCAGCTCCGGGTCGTAGACGCGGGAGAGCAGCGCGGGCTCCCATTCGGCGGCCAGCTCCGGGCTCAGGCGCAACGACGGAACCACGGCGTGGGTCATGGACAGCGGGCACCCGTGCCCGGCCTCGACCTGCGAGACCAGCATGAACCCGGCGGCCCGCTCGACGTTCGCGCCCTGCCCGGGGTCGGCCCACGCCGAGGTGTGCAGTCCGTGGGCCACCGAGTACTCCATGATGCGGTGGTAGGCGGGGTGGAACTCGATCTCGTCGACGCGGTTGCCCCACCGGTCGTGCGAGTGGTGCACGGGCGGGCGGGTGTTGGCGAGCTCGGCGTCGTGTTGGTACTGCGCGGTGCCGACGTGGCGGCCGATCTCGTGGAACCCCTCGATCCGCGCGTGCGGGGAGAAGGTCGCCACCGCGTCCTGCAGCGCCGGGTTGAGGGCGAACTCGTCCACGTCGACCCGCGGCGGAGCCTGGTTGAGGACCTCGTGGGTGGAATGGTTTCGGGTCGCCGACATGGGCCGTCCTAACTCTTGAAGTACTGAGCTCCTGAAGTACTCAGCCTTTGAAATACATAAGCTGCGTGCCCGTCGCCAGCAGCGTCCCGTCGCGACCCCACAGGCGCGCGGCCTCGTCGTGGTAGTTGCCGTGGAAGCGGTGCGAGTGCACGCTGCCCAGCAGGAAGTCGGTGCCCTGGGCGGCGATCTCGTCGGCGGTGGCCAGGAAGTGGATCGTCAGCGTCACCGTGCCCGCGGGGACCGGCCGACCGAGCCGCAGGAATGCGCGCGGGAAGAACGAATCGCACATGGCCGTCAGCGCGAGATGGTCGAGACCGCGGGCCGGGGCGTCGCGGATCCACATCGTCGTCGTCGACCCCGGGCTCTCCTCGCCCGCCGCGACGGCCTCCCATCCCCCCTCGACGAACCGCATGTCGTAGTTCTCCACCCACTTCACGCCGCGGTCGGCGCCGGCGGAGGGCAGCTCCTCCGGAGCGGGTACGGCGGGCGCGGCGGCCTCGGTCTCCGACCACGTCTCCCGCCGCAGCCCGGTGATGGCCGTGGCGGTGGTGACCACGTCGTCGCCCTGGCGCATCTCGATCCACCAGTGCTGGTTGGAGCGGTTGGTGCGGGCGGGGCGCGCCTCGATGAGGAACTCGCCGTCGGCGACGGGCCCGGCGTAGTTGAGGGTCAGCGCGAGCGGGTCGCCGTGCCGCTCGGGGTGCTGCAGGACCGCGGCCAGCATCGTCGCCGCCGTGGTGCCGCCGAACGGGCCGACCATGTTGGCGTACGCCTCGTGCGTGCGGCCGCGGTAGAGGTTCTCGCCGAGCGGCTCCAGCGCCACCACCTCATCGAGCACGTGCGTGGCGGTGTCCTGACTGGTCACGGGGCCTCCTGTGGGGCGGGCGGGGCGTCGCCGCCGGGGGCGCGTGCGGGCGGCGTTGGGCTCACCGTACCGAGAGATACGGCGACGACGACGAGGAACGCCCGTCCCGCCCACGTGGGCGTCGGCCATAGGATCGGGTCATGCCGATGATCGATGTGAAGAGTCCTGAGTCCGTCTCCACCGCCGCCGTCGTGGCCACCGGGCTGCTCGGCGGGTGGTTGACCGCCCGTGAGACGGGGATCCGTCCGCTCGGTGGGGTCGTGCTGGCGGCGGCCGGCGTCTGGGCCGGTCGCTCGTGGGCGGCCAAGACCGACGTGCCCACCACGGTGGGCCTGTCGGCGCTGTACGTGGCGGCGTTCGGCGCCTCGCACCCGCTGGCCAAGAAGATGGGCTCGTGGCCGGCGGTGCTCACGGTGACGGCGGCGGCGTCGGGCGCGGCCTACGCGCTCGCCGACGCGAAGTAGCGGCCGGCCGTCTGTCGGCACGCTGCGCGGCTCCGGCGCGGCCTCAGAGCGCGCCGCCACCGGGCTCAGGCGTCGAGGAAGATGTCGAGCTCCAGCTCCTCGAGGGGGCCGCCGTAGACGGAGAAGTCGGTGACGCCCTCCTCGGTGAGGACGTCGTCGTCGATGAAGAAGTTGCCCGTACACTCGCGGGGGTCGCGCGTGAGGACCGCGTGCGCGGCGTCGGCCATGATCTCCGGCGTGCGGCTGCGCGCGACCATCTCCTCGCCGCCGAGCAGGTTGGCCACGGCGGCGGTGGCGATGGTGGTGCGCGGCCACAGGCTGTTGGCCGCGATCCCGCGTCCCTTGAGCTCCTCGGCCAGGCCCAACGTCACCAGGCTCATGCCGTACTTGGCGATCGTGTAGCCGAGGAAGCTGCCCGCCCACTTGGGATTGAGATTGAGCGGCGGGGACAGCGTGAGGATGTGGGCGGCGTCCGAGGCCTCCAGGTGCGGCAGCGCCGTCTTGGACAGCAGGAACGAGCCGCGGCAGTTGATGTCCTGCATGAGGTCGTACTTCTTCATGGCCAGGTCAGGGGTCGGTGACAGGTCGATCGCGCTGGCGTTGTTGACCACGATGTCGATCCCGCCGAACGCCTCGACCGTCCTGTCGACGGCCTCCTGCACCGAGTCCTCGTTCCGGACGTCGCCCACCACGGCCAGGGCCTTCCCTCCCGCCTCCTCGATCTGGGCCGCGGCGGTGTGCACGGTGCCCTCGAGCTTCGGGTGGGGAGTGTCGGTCTTGGCGAGCATCGCGATGTTCGCACCGTCGCGGGCGGCGCGCAGGGCGATGGCCAGGCCGATGCCGCGGCTGCCGCCCGACATCAGCAGGGTCTTTCCGGCCAGGGTGCGAGTGGAGTCCGTCATGGGCACGATCCTCTCCGATAACCGCCGACCGCGGGGCGGGTATCGGCGACCGATCGCCCACTTGACGCGCCCCGTAGCATAAAAATGACCTCACAAACGGGTGTGGTTCCGACCGTGCAGGAGAGGCGCGATGACCGGTCGCCCCGAACTCACGGCTTCCAGGACGCTGATCACTGTTCTGGCGGCCGCCCTCGCCGTGCTCGTGGTCGGGGTGGGCGTGGTCGCCCTGGTCCGCAGCAGTGGGTCCGGGTCGGAGACACCGGCCGTCGAGGTCTCGCCCTCGGCTGCCGGGAGTGGCTTCTCCCCGGATGTCCTGGATCGTCCCGCGGCCCTCCGGTCCCGAGGGCGCCGGGGTGCTGGAGGTGACGGGGCCGGAGTGCGATTCCGCGGTGATCAACGCCGACCTGCTGTTCCCGAACAGCGGTGCGCGGATCATCGACTGCCAGGCAGGCTGGGCCGTCATGGCCAGCGCCGTGTCGGGTGATCCCTACTGGGTGGCGTACTCGGACGGCAGGTGGCGACGGGCCCCAGACGTGTCGATCCACCTGGGGACCTGCCCGGCCGAGGCGATCGCCAAGGGTGCGCCGGCGTGGATGGCGCAGAAGCACCTGACCAGCTGTGCACCGTCCGAGCGGCCGGGCCCGGCGGCGCCGACGCCCACACCGTCGCCCGCGCGGACGTCGGCGGCCACGCTCTCGGCCGGGCCCCCCGCCACGCCCACCCGGACCAGTTCGCGGACCCGGGCCCCGGTCGAGGACGCCGCGGCGCCGGCGACGAGTTCGCGGCAGACCAGTGTCGTCACGTCGACGTCCCCGCCGACCAGCGTCGTCACGACGTCGCCCTCGTCGACCGCTGAGTCGACCCCGTCCACGGCGGCGGATGACGCTCCCGGTCCGGACGGGCAGTAGCGACGGGGGTCAGCTCTCGCCGACCCCCGGAGGCCCGGCGGGGGCCTCACTCCGGGTCGCGGAAACGTGTTCCAGGCGCGTCAGGGGCGGGCAGAATTGAGGCCATGCAGCCAGCGCAGTCGCCGACGTTCACCGAACTCACCGAGGGCCGGGCCGTGCCGCCCATGGCCGCCCGCCCAGGCCCGGACCTCCCCGCCGCGGGGTTCATCGAGTCCGAGTGGTCGTGTGCGGGCGAGGCGGTGTCGTACTCGGTCGGCGAGCTGCCCACCGATGGCCGGGTCACGCTCGCCGAGGCCGACTCCCAGCCCTACTGCACCCGCGTGTTGGTCCGCCGCCCGTCCGCCGAACGGTTCAGCGGCGTGGTGCTGGTGGAGTGGCTCAACGTCAGCGGTGGCCAGGACGCCGCGCCCGAGTACACCTACCTCGCGGAGGAGATCGTGCGCGCCGGCCACGCGTGGGTCGGGGTGTCGGCGCAGTTCATCGCCGTCGAGGGCGGCGACGCGGCCGTGGGGATGGGCGGCCAGACCGGAGGCCTGCGCGCTCAGCGCGAGGGGCGGTACGGCGACCTGCACCATCCCGGTGACGCGTACGCCTACGACATCGTCACCCAGGTCGGCCGTTACTGCCGCGCGGCGGGCGGGTCGCGAGAGGGCGGGGCCCCGCTCGACGTCGGACCGCTGGCCGGGCTCGCTCCGGAGACGGTGATCGCGATCGGGGAGTCGCAGTCGGCCATCGCACTGACCTCCTACATCGACGGCGTGCACCCGCTGGTCGGCGTGTTCGACGGGTTCCTGCTGCACAGCCGCGGCGGCGGGGCCCTGCCGTTCGGCGACCGCGGCCGCGCGGCCGGCATCGCCGCCGCCGTCTCGTCGCAGACCCTGCGCTTGCGCGATGACCTCGACGCGCCCGTCCTGGTAGTGCAGGCCGAGGGCGACCTCGGTGGCCTGCTCGACTCGGCTCGCGCCCGCCAGCCCGACTCCGACAAGATCGTCACCTGGGAGATCGCCGGCCAGGCCCACGCGGACGCCTACCAGTTGGGCGAGCTCGCGGGGATGGTCGACTGCGGCGGCGCGATCAACAGCGGCCAGCAGGTGTTCGTGTGCCGGGCCGCGCTGCGCCACCTCATCACGTGGATCGGCGGGGGAG
>NZ_BCSW01000055.1 GCF_001571065.1 Dietzia cinnamea NBRC 102147 | reverse complement strand
GGACGAGTACGGCGGGTCGCTGGAGAACCGCGCCCGCTTCGCCCGCCGCATCGGCCGTGCCATCCGCGACGCCATGGGCGACACGATCGCCGTCACCATGAAGCTCAACATGGACGACGGCGTGCCCGGCGGCTTCTGGATCGACGAGGCGCGGCAGGTCGCCAGGTGGCTGGAGCAGGACGGCTCGGCCGACGCGCTGGTGATGACCGTCGGCAGCTCCCTGCTCAACCCGATCTACCTGTTCAAGGGTGACGCGCCGCTGGAGGAGTTCGCCGCCACCCAGCCGCCCGTGATCAAGATGGGCATGAAGGTCGTCGGACCGAAGATGTTCAAGGAGTACCCCTACACCGACGCGTACATGTTCGACGACGCCCGCCAGATCCGCGAGGCCGTCGACCTGCCGATGATGCTGCTCGGCGGCATCGTCGACCGACCGTCCATCGACAAGGCGATGAACGCGGGCTTCGAGTTCGTCGCCATGGGCCGCGCTCTGCTGCGCGAGCCCGACTTCCCCAACAAGCTCAGGGAGGACGAGCGTCGTCGCTCGCTGTGTGTCCACTGCAACCGGTGCATGGCCACCATCTACAGCGGGAGCCGGTGCGTGCTGCGCGAGTACGTGCCGCCGATCCCGCCGCGCGGCGGCCACGACACGCTCCAGGCGACCAAGCTCACGCCGCAGGCCTGAGAGAGCAGGTCTGAGAGGAGGCCCGAGAGAGGGGACGCGCCCGACCGACACCGCCTCGACGGCACCCGCGGGCCGCTACGGTGAGCACATCAGGCGGTCCGCTGCCGACGACGCGGGCCGGGACAGGGGAGCAGATGTCGAGGCGACGCATCAGGGAGTACAGAGGCAAGGTCTGCGTGGTGACGGGCGCGGCCAGCGGGATCGGTCGGTCGACGGCGATCCGGCTCGCCCGTGAGAGGGCCCGTCTCGTCCTCACCGACCGTGACGCCGACGGGCTGGCATCGGTCGAGCAGGCCTGCCGCGACGCGGGTGCGCCCGTCCTGGCCGCCGAGGCGCTCGACATCACCGACCACGACGCGGTCCTCGTCTTCGGCGAGCGCGTCATCGCCGCGCACGGGGCCCCCGACGCGGTCTTCCACGTCGCGGGCAACTCGGCATGGGGTCGACCAGACCTGCTCGAGCACCGCGTGTGGCGGTCGATGGTCGAGGTCAACCTCATGGGCACCGTCCACGTGGTGGAGGCGTTCGTGCCGGCCATGATGACGGCCGGTAAGCCCTCGGCCCTCGCCCTGGTCTCCTCGGCCGCCGGTCTGCTCGGTCTGCCGTGGCACGCCGCCTACAGCGCCGCCAAGTTCGGCATCCGCGGGATCGCCGAGGTGCTGCGCTTCGACCTGGCGCCCTACGACATCGGGGTCCACCTGGTCTGCCCCGGCGGCGTCGACACCCCGCTGGTCGAGACTATCGAGATCGCGGGCGTCGACCGCTCCACCCCTGAGGTCGCCAAGACAGTCGACCAGTTCCGGCGTCACGCTGTCACCCCCGACGAGGCCGCCGAGAAGATGCTCGAGGGGGTGCGGAAGGGCCGCTACATCGTCTACACCTCGCCGGACGTCCGCGTGGGGTTCGCGGCCCAGAGGTTCGCCCCGCCGCTGTACAACCTGGCGATGACGCTTCTCAACCGCCGGATCACCAAGGTCGGACAGGGCATCCTCCCGTGAGGGGGATGGAGACCCTCCGCGACGCCGCCATCCTGCTGGCCCGTGTGGGCATCGGCGTGGTCTTCGTCGCGCACGGGTGGCAGAAGTTCTTCACACTCGGGTTGGCGCGGGTGGGGGAGCAGTTCGCGGGCTACGGCATCCCGCAGCCGGAGGTCACCGCGGCGATCGTCGCCGGGGTCGAACTCGTGGCCGGGGTCGCTCTCGTCGCGGGACTGCTCACCCCGCTCGCCGGGATCCTCCTCGGAGTGGACATGTTCGGCGCCCTGTACTTCGTCCACGCAATCCACGGCCCGTTCGTCACCCAGAACGGCTGGGAGCTCGTCGTGGCGCTCGGCGTGGGGGCGCTGCTCATCGCCGCGGTCGGCGCCGGCAGGTTCAGTATCGACAGGGTGCTGGGCGGCTGACGCCGCCGCCGGCGCCGCCGCGGCCGCAGGAGGTCGCTCAGCGGTGCCTTACTCGGCCGCCATCGCGCGCATCGCCGAGACCGGCAGGCCCTCCGGGTAGGGCGCGTCGATCCCGGCCTCGTCGAAGGCCTTGCGGATCCGGCGGCGCAACTCCCGCTCGGTGGCCCACTGCGCGTTGGCCTGCGTCACGGCGGTCATCCGCAGCGACCAGAAATCTGCGTCCAGCGCGTTGACGCCCTGCAGTTCCGGCCCGGAGATGAGGTTCGAGGCGATGGGCTCCTCGGCCGCCGCCTGCTTGGCGGTCTCGATCGCCACGGTGCACGCCCGGTCGACGTCGGCGGTGTAGGACACGGGGATCTCGAGGAACGCCACGCCGAAGTCCTGGCTGTAGTTGCCGACGCGGGCGATGTCGCCGTTGCGGCAGTACCACAGGGTGCCGTGCAGGTCGCGCAGCGAGGTGATGCGCAGGCCCACGTGCTCGACGGTGCCCTCGGCCTCGCCGAGGTCCACCCAGTCGCCGACGCCGTACTGGTCCTCGAAGAGCATGAACAGTCCGGACAGGAAGTCGCGGACGAGGGTCTGGGCGCCGAAGCCGAGGGCGACGCCCACGATCCCCGCGGAGGCGATGAACGGCGCGACGTTGACGCCGAGTATCGCCAGGGTCTGCAGGACCACCCAGACCAGGACGACGAACGACACGAGCGACTTGAGCACCGAGCCGATGGTCGCCATCCGCTGGGCCCGCCGCTGCGCGCGGCGCTGCTCGGCCCGCACGTGCTCGGCGTCGCGGCGGCGGTTGTGCTTCTTCAGGCTCGCGGCGGTGAGGCCCCCGCTCTCGTCCGCGCTGACGTCGCCGTCGTGGCCGTCCGTGTCGTGCGCCGATCCGGCCTCGTCGTCGCGCCGGTCGGACCTCTCCTGGCGGCGTCGCCGCCACCCGGAGACCGACCCGTCTCCGGAGGGGGCGGTGACCCGGTCGATGCCGCGGTGCAGCAGCCAGCGCACCACCAGGGCCAGCACGATGTAGATGGCGATCGTGACCGGTTTCTCGACCAGCCACTGCTGGGTCACGTCGCTCATCGGGAGATCGGCGAAGGGAATGGGTAGCTCGTTCACCTCCGCGACGCTACTGACGGCCCGGCGGGTCCGTCACCACGAAATGGGGGCCCGGGCGCGATGCACAGCGGCTGCTCAGGACGTCCGGGGCGGGCCGAGGCGGCCGATCAGCGCCAGGACGGCAACCAGAGCTGGTGATTCCACTCGGTCTGCGTGATCGGCAGCCCCGCGAGTATCGGCAACATGTAGATGAAGTTCACGATCACCAGGGCGAGGTACACGCTCACGATCCCGCGCCCGAGGAGCCGGCGCCGGCGGGAGTCGGTGGCCTTCCCGGCGATCTCGCCGAGCACGAGCGCGATGAGCATGACGAAGAACGGCACCATGACGGAGGCGTAGAAGAAGTACATCTGCCGGTCGTGTTGGAAGAACCAGGGCAGATACCCGGCCATGTAGCCGACCAGCGGAAAAGCGTAGCGCCCGTCGCGGGAGACGACCGCGCGCCAGAACGCCCACGCCAGCACCGGAATCGCCAGCCACCAGATCGCGGGCGTGCCGATCAGCATGATCGCGCGGACGCACGTGGCCTCACCGCACCCGGCCACGCCCTCGCCCTGCTCGACGTAGTAGAGCATCGGCCGGAGGCTCATGGGCCAGGTCCACGGCTTGGACTCCCAGGGGTGCCGGTTGCCGGCGGAGGTGGTCAGCGAGGAGTGGAAGTCCAGGACCGACGACTGGTAGTACAGCCACGACTGCAGCGCATCGGGCAGCCAGGTATCGGCGACCTTCTCGGGGACGGCGTGCCGGTACACGGAGTTCTCGCCCGCGAACCACGGGAGCCACGTGAACAGGTGCAGGATCGCGGGCCAGATCACCAGGGTGAGGAAGGCGGGCACCGCGTCGCGCAGCAGCGCGCCGGCGAGCGGGCGGTGGATGCCGTAGCGGCTGCGCAGGGCCCAGTCCCAGGCGACGGTCATGAGGCCGAAGAAGGCGATGAAGTACAGGCCGGACCACTTCACGCCGAGCGCGAGGCCGAGCATCACGCCGGCGGTGAAACGCCACCAGCGGAATCCCAGGCGGGGGCCGAGTTCGGAGAGGTGAAGCCGGCCCTCGACGGCGGCGCGGTGCATGCGACCGCGCATCTGGTCGCGGTCCACCAGCAGTGCGCCGGCGGCGGCCACGACGAAGAGCACCTGGTAGATGTCCAGCATGCCGATGCGAGAGGTCACGAAGGTGACGCCGTCCAGGCACAGCAGCAGGCCGGCGACGAAGCCGAGCTGGGTGGAGCGGGTCAGCCGCCGGGTGATGCGCATGACCATGAGCACCACGAGCACCCCCGCCAGCGCGGCGGTGAACCGCCAGCCCATGGGGGTGTAGTCGAAGAGCAGCCCGCCGAGGGACTGGATCTGCTTGGCGACGGGCGGGTGGACGACGAGGCCGTAGGCGGGGTTCTCCTCGATGCCCAGCCGGGCGATGTCGTACGACTGCGGCGCGTAGTGCTTCTCGTCGAAGACCGGGGTGCCCTTGTCGGTTGCCGAGGCCAGTCCCCAGAACCGCGAGACGAACGCCAGGACCAGGACGACGCCGGTGACGATCCAGTCGCGGGCCGTGTCGACCGGGCCGGTGTCGGGGGCGGGCAGCGGACGTCCGGGGGACCGCACGCCGGGGGTCGAGGTCACGAGCCGAGCATAGTGTGGCCCCCGCGCCGCCAGGGGACACGCCTCACCCGGCGGATAGGGTGGTCGGCATGACGTCCGGACGTGTCGTGTTGGCGGCCACCCCCATCGGGAACCCGGGTGACGCCTCGGATCGCCTGCGCGACGTGCTGGCCACGGCGGACATCGTCGCCGCGGAGGACACCCGTCGCCTGCGTTCCCTCGCCACGGCACTGGAGGTCACCATCCGGGGCCGCGTGATGAGCTTCTTCGAGCACAACGAGGCGGGCCGCGTGCCCCAGCTGATCGACCGCGTGCGCGCGGGCGACACCGTGGCCGTGGTGACCGACGCGGGCATGCCGGCGGTGTCGGATCCCGGGTATTCGCTGGTGGTGGCGTGCATCGAGGCGGGCCTTCCGGTGACGTGCCTGCCGGGGCCGTCGGCGGTGACCACCGCGCTGGTGCTCAGCGGCCTGCCGGTCGACCGCTTCTGCTTCGACGGGTTCCCGCCGCGGCGGGCCGGCCGCCGCCGGACCTGGTTGGCGCGGCTGGCGGCGGAGGAGCGCACGTGCGTGTTCTTCGAGTCCCCGCACCGGCTGGCCGACACCCTCGCCGAGGCCGCGCAGGTGCTCGGCGCGGACCGCCGGGCGGCGGTGTGTCGCGAGCTGACCAAGACCTATGAGGAGGTCCTGCGCGGCACCCTCGGGGAGCTGGCCGAGCGCACGGCGTCCGGCGTGCTGGGGGAGATCGTCGTGGTGGTGGCCGGGGCGGACGCGGCCGACTCCGCCGCGACGCTCGAGGACCTCGTGGAGATCGTCGAGGAGCGCGTCGAGGCGGGGGAGCGGCTGAAGGACGCGTGCGCGGCGGTGTCCGAGGGGTCGGCGGTGACCAAGCGGGAGCTGTACCAGGCCGTCCTCGACGCGCGCGGCTGACGCGTCCGCCGCCGCCCACCGCGCCGCCGCCGCGCACCCCGCCTGGCGCCCGCCGCTCACCCCGCCCAGGGAGCGTCGCCGCCGCCCCACGTGAACGCGGCCTTGTGCACGCACTCGTCCCACTCGGCGTCGGGGTCGGAGTCGATCGTGATGCCGCCGCCCACCCCGAACTCGCAGCGCCCGTCGGGGCCGATCTCGAGGGTGCGGATGGCCACCGACAGGTCGAGCACGCCGGGCCCGGCCAGGCCGATCGCGCCGCAGTGCAGGCCGCGGGCCCGCGGCTCCCACCCGGAGATGAGTTCCCGCGCCCGGAGTTTGGGCGTGCCGGTGACCGAGGCGGGCGGGAACGTCGTCTCCACCAGCTCGTCGTGGGGCACGCCGGTGCGCGCGGCGACGGTGGACACGAGGTGCCACACGCCGGGCGCGGGGTGCACGGCGAGCAGCTCGGGCACGGTCACGGTCCCGAGGTCGGCGGTCCGTCCGAGATCGTGGCGGACGAGGTCGACGATCATGATGTTCTCCGCGACGTCCTTGCCCGACGCGCGCAGCAGGGCCGGGTCGGCGTCCAGCGGCAGCGTGCCCTTGATGGGCGCCGAGCGCACGTCGCGGCCGCGGCGCGTCAGGTACGTCTCCGGTGACAGCGACACGACCGCGCCCCACTCGCCGGCCAGGTACGCCGCCCGCCGGGCCCGCGTCCGCCGCCACAGGGCGCTGAACAGCGCGATCGGCTCGCCGTGCAGGCGGCCGTCCAGCCGCGTGGACAGGCAGGCCTGGTAGATCTCGCCGGCCCTGATCGCCTCGAGGCAGGCCGTGACCGACGCCCGGTGCGCCTCCCGATCCGGTGCGTCCCAGTCGAGGGTGGGGACCTCGTCGTCGTCGCCCCCTCCCCCCGGTCCGGGGGCGAGCTCGCGCGCGTCGGGGACCGTGCCCCGCGCGGTCCACCGGCCGTCGTGGCCCAGCACGAGCACCCCGTCGGCGCGCCCGGAGACCGCCTCGGGCAGGAGGCGTCTGGCGCCGGAGGGCACGTCGGGGTAGGAGCGGAAGCCCAATGTGAGGCCGGGGTCGGCGTCGGTGCCGGGGGAACCGTCGGTGCGGGTGGTGTCGGGGTCGACGACGACGAGGGCATCGGTCCCGAACGCGTCGGCGGGCGCGACGGGCGCCAGCCGGGCCGACGGGGCGATCACCGCGGCCGCGCCCAGCCAGTCCCCGAGGAACGCGGCCGGTGGCGGCAGGCCCTCGCGCTCGGCACGGCGCGCGCAGGCGTTCAGGACGCTGAGCGGATCCGGCGGCATCTCCGCCCACGTGTGCACCCGTCCAACCTGGCAGATCGCCCGCGGCGGGGTCCAGCCGGGGGCCGGGTGAAAGGGAGTTTAACCCTCCCTCGGGTCAGATCCGTGCTAGGCCTGTCAGGGTGACCACCAACGACGAGAAGACTCCATCTCCTCCGCCCTCCGATCCCCCCGTGGCCGGCGACGCCGTGTTCCCGCGGGGCCTCAGCCTGGGCGTGTTCGTCCCCGCGCTCGTCCTGGTCGGCGCGGTGCTCGTCTGGGGACTGGGCTTCACGGACTCCTTCCAGTCGGCGGCCACGGCCGCGTTCGACTGGACCGCCCGGAGCGTGGACTGGCTGTTCGTGCTGGCGGCGACCGTGTTCGTGGCGTTCGTCCTGTGGCTGGCTCTCAGCAAGTACGGCAACGTGCGCCTGGGCGGTGACGCCGAGCGGCCGCAGTTCCGCACCACCAGCTGGATCTCGATGATGTTCGCGGCCGGCATGGGCATCGGCCTGATGTTCTACGGCGTGTCCGAGCCGCTGAGCCACTACATCGACACCCCGCCCGGCGCCCGCCCCGGCGTGACCACCGCGATGGCCACCACCACCTTCCACTGGACCGCCCACGCGTGGGCGGTGTACGCGGTGGTCGGGCTGGCCCTGGCGCTCACCGCCTACCGCTACGGCGGGCGGCACCTCATCTCCAGCGCCTTCGTCCCGCTGATCGGGCCGAAGCGCGCGCTGGGCTGGCAGGGAAAAGTCCTCGACATCCTGGCGATCTTCGCCACCGTCTTCGGCACCGCGGCCTCCCTGGGTCTGGGTGCGCTGCAGATCCGCGCGGGTCTGGCCGAGACCGGCACCGTCTCCGCCGAGAGCGCGGCCGTCGCCGTGGGCATCATCATCGTCCTGGGCCTGTGCTTCGTGGCCTCGGCGGTCTCCGGCATCGACCGCGGCATCCAGTTCCTGTCCAACACCAACATGGTCCTCGCCGTGGCCCTGGCGCTCTTCGTCCTGGTGGCCTCGGGCTCCGCGGTGTTCATGCTCGACCTCGTTCCCACCTCGCTGGGCGGGTACATCGGCACCTTCTTCGACATGGCCTCGCGCACCGGCGCGAGCGTCGAGGGCACGGCCGGTGAGTGGCTGTCCGGCTGGACGGTCTTCTACTGGGCGTGGTGGATCTCCTGGTCGCCCTTCGTCGGCATGTTCCTGGCCCGCATCTCGCGCGGCCGCACGATCCGCGAGTTCGTGATCGGCGTGATGATCGTGCCCAGCGTGCTGAGCATCCTGTGGTTCTCCATCTTCGGCGGCGCCGCCCTGGACCTCGAGCTCAGCGGGCGCAGCATCTACGGCGACGGCGACTCGACCCTGCAGCTGTTCGCCCTGTTCGGCGAACTGCCGTTCACGACCATCCTGTCGTTCGTCGCGATCGTCCTCATCTCGATCTTCTTCATCACCGGCGCCGACTCGGCCTCGATCGTCATGGCCGGCATGTCCGAGAACGGCGCGGAGGAGCCCAAGCGGTGGCTGGTCGTGCTGTGGGGCGCGCTCACCGCCGCCGTCGCGATCCTCATGCTGCTGCCCGGCCTGCGGGAGGGTGAGCCGGAGACCGCGCTCAACAGCCTGCAGAACCTCACGATCATCGCCGCGTCCCCGTTCGTGCTGGTGCTGGGCGCGCTGTGCGTCGCGATCGTCAAGGCGCTGACCAGCGACCCGTTCATCACCGAGAAGGTCTACCTGCTGCCGAGATCGGAACGCCGCCGCCGCGACAAGCGGCTGTCGCGTGCTGGCACGCCGGCCACCGCTCCCGCCGCCGGGGGGACCTCCACCTCCGGTGACGGGTCCACCACCACCTAGTCTGTAGGTATGGCGAAGACAGTCCTCACCGCGGTCGCATGGCCGTACGCGAACGGCCCCCGACACATCGGACACGTCTCGGGGTTCGGGGTGCCGTCGGACGTCTTCTCGCGCTACCAGCGCATGGCCGGCAACGACGTGCTCATGGTCTCCGGCACCGACGAGCACGGCACCCCGTTGCTCGTGCAGGCCGAGAAGGAGGGCGTGCCCGTCCAGGAACTCGCCGACCGCTACAACCGCGTGATCGTCGACGACCTGGCCGGGCTCGGCCTGAGCTACGACCTGTTCACCCGCACCACCACGCGTAACCACTACGCGGTGGTGCAGGAGCTGTTCCGCGGGCTGCACCGCAACGGCTACATGGTCGCCAAGACCACCACTGGCGCGGTGAGCCCGTCGACGGGGCGCACCCTGCCGGACCGCTACATCGAGGGCACCTGCCCCATCTGCGGCGACGACGGCGCACGCGGCGACCAGTGCGACAACTGCGGCAACCAGCTCGACCCGGCGGACCTGAAGAACCCACGCTCGCGCATCAACGGCGAGACTCCGAAGTTCATCGAGACCGAGCACTGGTTCCTCGACCTGCCGGCGCTGGCCGACTCGCTGGGGGACTGGCTCAAGGGGCGCGAGGAGTGGCGGCCCAACGTCCTCAAGTTCTCCCTCAACCTGCTGGAGGACCTGCGCCCCCGCGCTATGAGCCGCGACATCGACTGGGGCATCCCCATCCCCGTGGACGGCTGGTCCGACCGCGGCGACAAGAAGCTCTACGTCTGGTTCGACGCCGTGGTGGGGTACCTGTCCGCGTCCATCGAGTGGGCGTGGCGCGCCGGTGAGCCCGAGGCGTGGCGCCGCTGGTGGACCGACCCCGAGGCCGTGTCCCACTACTTCATGGGCAAGGACAACATCACGTTCCACTCCCAGATCTGGCCGGCCGAGCTCATCGGCTACGACGGCCGGGGCGCCCGCGGCGGTGAGCCGGGGGCGCTGGGCGCGCTCAACCTTCCCACCGAGGTGGTCTCGAGCGAGTTCCTCACGATGTCCGGGTCCAAGTTCTCGTCCTCGCGCGGCGTCGTGATCTACGTGCGGGACTTCCTGGCCGAGTTCGGCCCCGACGCGCTGCGCTACTTCATCGCCGTGGCCGGGCCGGAGAACCAGGACACCGACTTCACCTGGGACGAGTACGTGCGCCGCACCAACGCCGAGCTCGTGGGCGGCTGGGGCAACCTCGTCAACCGCACCGTGTCCATGGCGCACAAGAACTTCGGCGAGATCCCGCGGCCGGGCACCCTCACCGACCTCGACGCCGAGCTGCTGCGCGACGCCGAGTCCGCGTTCGCCACCGTCGGCGCGCACCTCGAGCGCTCCCGGTTCAAGGCCGGCGTCACCGAGGCCATGCGGATCGTGGGCGCGGCCAACCGCTACATCGCCGCCACCGAGCCGTGGAAGCTGGCCAAGGAGCCCGAGCAGCGTGAGCGCCTGGGCACCGTCCTGCACACCGCGCTGCAGGTGGTCTCCGACGCCAACACACTCCTCACCCCGTACCTGCCGTCCGCCGCGCAGCAGATCCACGGCGCGATCGGTGGGCAGGGCGTGTGGGCCGCCGCGCCGCAGGTCCACGAGGTCACCGACGACATGCCGGTCGAGCTCGTCGGCGAGGGCCTGCCCGCCGCCGGACGCACGTACCCGGTGATCATGGGGGACTACGCCGCCGAGCAGGCCCGCTGGGGACGCACCGCGATCGCCCCCGGCACGCCGCTGGCCAAGCCGAGCCCGCTGTTCGCGAAGGTCGATCCCGAGCTGGCCGAGACCGGGCCGACCTGGGCGCCCATCCAGCATCCGACCGACGGTGGGGAGGGCTGAGCGCCCGCCATGGGTAAGCGCAAGTCCCGCCCGACCCCTGTCCTGCCCGAGCGGCTGCCCGGGCTCGTCGACGCGCACACGCACCTGTACTCCTGCGGGCACCGCACCGCCGACGAGGTGCGCGCGGCCGCCGACAGGGCCGCGCTCGCCGGCGTGGCCGCCATGGTGACCGTCGGCGACGACCTCGCCGAGTCCGAGGCGGCGGTCGCCGCCGCCGAGGCCGACGAGCGGGTCTACGCCGCGGTCGCCGTGCACCCCACCCGCGCCCGCGAGGCCACCGATCCCGAGCACGGCGAGCAGGTGCGCGAGCGCCTGCGCGAGCTCGCCGCCCACCCCCGCGTCGTGGCGGTGGGAGAGACCGGCCTCGACCACTACTGGGTGGGAAAGATGGACGACTGCGCGGACCCGGCCGAGCAGGAGGAGTCCCTGCGCTGGCACGCCGGGCTGGCCGCCGAGCTGGGCAAGTGCCTGATGATCCATAACCGCGAGGCCGACGCCGACCTCATGCACGTCCTGGGCGAGGTCGCCGGCCCCGACTCCGGCATCCCGCACGTCATGCTCCATTGCTTCTCCTCGCCGCTGGACGTCGCGGAGGAGGCGTTGGCGCGCGGGTACGTGCTGTCCTTCACGGGCAACGTGACGTTCAAGGCCAACGAGCACCTGCGCGAGGCCGCCCGCCTGGCGCCCCCCGGACAGCTGCTCGTGGAGACCGACGCCCCCTACATGGCCCCGGAGCCGTTCCGGGGGGCTCGCAACGAGCCGGGTCTGGTGGGATACACCGTCCGGGCGATCGCGGAGGTCCGCGGGCAGTCGCCGGAGGACCTGGTCGCCGAGGTCGCCGACACCGCCCGCGCCGTGTTCGGCCTCACCGTCTGACCCCCTTTTCGAATCCGCTACCCTCCGCCGGGATCCGCTAGTCCTACAGGGGTAGCGGTTGTCGAGTCCGGGTAGCGGATCTCGAGGGGGCTGCCGGGAGGGCCTGCCCTGCGGGGTTAGGTGGGAGGGGCTGCCGGGAGGGGCCCGTGTGACTCGAGGTACGAACGGGGCTCGCGGGGATCGTGTAACGAAACGTGACCTGAATCCCTTGTCGTCGTCGTCACATCAATGCACGTCAGGGGGTGGCGCGTTGCCGACGCTCCACCGCCTCGTTACGCTACCGTGATGAAACGCGGACGGCCGTACGGCCGTTCACGGGCGATACGAGGAGAGAACCGACCAGTGGCTGACGACGCACGGACCGACACCCCCACGGGCACCCGACCCGACGGGACGCGGGGCCTGCTCGACCCCATTCACCGACTCCACGGATCCCGCTCCACCATGCTGCGGCTGTCCGTGGCCGGGATGCTCACCACCCTCGTCGTGGGCGGCGTCGCGGCGCTGGACCAGCGCACCACCTACACCCTCGAGGTCGACGGCGAGCAGGTCGAACTGGTCACCTTCAGCTCCGACGTGCGCGCCGCGCTCGCCGACGCCGGCTACAGCGTCGACGACCGGGACGTGGTGATCGCGCCCGGCGACAGCATCGACGACGGCGACACCGTCACCCTGCTGCGCGCCCGGCCCGTCACCGTCGAGGTCGACGGTCGCAGCGAGCAGGTCTGGACCACCGCCACCACCGTCGCCGACCTCGTGGCCGAGCGCGACGACGTCCCGCCCCGCAGCTACGTCAGCCCGCGCATCGACGCGGACGTCCCGCTCGACGGCACCACCGTCTCCGTGGTGACCCCGCGCGAGGCGCTGCTGTCCGACCACGGCGGCCCCGCCACCCCGATGGCCTCACCCGGTGAGACGGTCGGGCAGTTCCTCGAGCGCGCCGGCATCACCCTCGGCCCGCTGGACACTGTCACCCCGGCCCCGGACGCCCCCGTCGAGCCCGGCACCGAGGTCACCATCACCCGCGTGGCCGTCGCCGAGGAGACCGCGGTCGAGCAGTTCAAGGCCCCCGAACAGACCACCGAGGACCCCGAGGCCACAGAGGGCGAGCGCACGGTCGTCGATCCCGGTGCTCCCGGCGAGCGCGAGGTCGTCTACACGATCACCCGCGTCAACGGCGTCGAGACCGAGCGCGCCCGCGGCGCGGAGAAGGTCCTCACCGAGGCCCGCCCCGCCGTCATCCGCGTGGGCACCAAGCCGAAGCCCTCCGCGCCGGCCGTCTCGAACGGCGGCGTGTGGGACTCGATCGCCCAGTGCGAGTCGGGCGGGAACTGGAGCATCAACACCGGCAACGGGTACTCCGGCGGGCTGCAGTTCGCCGCCGGCACCTGGACCGGCCACGGTGGCGGCCAGTACGCGCCCAGCGCGCATCTCGCCACGCGCGAGCAGCAGATCGCGATCGCCGAGAAGGTCCGGGCCTCGCAGGGCTGGGGGGCCTGGCCCGCCTGCACCTCCAAGCTGGGCCTGCGCTGACCGGCCCGGACGCGACCTTCCGCGGGCAGGCCGACCCACTCGGCCCGCAGGAGGTGCGCGCGCTCGCCGGGGAACTGGGCATCAAGCCCACCAAGACCCTCGGACAGAACTTCGTTCACGACGCCAACACGGTCCGCAAGATCGTCACCGCGTCCGGTGTGGGCCGCGACGACACCGTGATCGAGGTCGGCCCCGGTCTCGGGTCGCTGACCCTGCCGCTGCTCGACGCCGCCGGACGCGTGGTGGCCGTGGAGATCGATCCGGTCCTCGCCGCGCGGCTGCCGCGCACGGTCGCCGAGCGGGCGCCGCGGCTGGCCGAGCTGCTCACCGTCGTGGGCGCCGACGCCCTGGCCGTGTCCGCCGCCGACCTGGGCGAGCCGTCGCCCACCGCGCTCGTGGCGAACCTGCCGTACAACGTGTCGGTGCCCGTGCTCCTGCACCTGCTCGCCGAGGTGCCCACCCTGCGCACGGCGCTCGTCATGGTGCAGCTCGAGGTGGCCGACCGCCTGGCCGCCGCGCCCGGCTCCCGCGTGTACGGGGTGCCCAGCGTCAAGGCAGGGTTCTTCGGCACCGTCCGCCGCACCGGGGTGGTGGGCCGCAACGTCTTCTGGCCCGTGCCCAACGTCGAGTCCGGCCTCGTGCGCATCGACGCGTACCCCGAGGCGCCGTGGGACCTGGGCGCCGAGCACCGCCGGCGGGTGTTCGCCGTGGTCGACGCCGCGTTCGCGCAGCGGCGCAAGACCCTGCGCGCCGCGCTGTCCGGCTGGGCGGGCTCCGGCGCGGACGCCGAACTCGCCCTCACCGAGGCCGGGGTCGACCCGCGCGCCCGCGGCGAGCAGCTCACCACCGCCGACTTCGTGCGCGTCGCGGAGGCGGCGGCGCGGCTCGGGATCGGGCCGGGGCACCGCGAGCCGTAGGCTGGTGGTCATGCCCCGCGACGTGTTCACCCCCGACGGCGCGCGCGCCGTGACGGCCGTCGCCCCCGCCAAGATCAACCTCCACCTGGGCGTCGGCGACGCCCGCCCAGACGGCTTCCACGACCTGCTCACCGTCTATCGCGCCGTGGACATGTGGGAGCGCGTCACCGTGTCGTTCGCCGGCGGCGCCGCCGGGTCTGGCGACGACGACGAGATCACCGTCACCGGGCCGGGGGCCCCGCAGGTGCCCACGGACCGGACCAATCTCGCCGCCCGGGCGGTCGATCTGCTCCGCGAGGAGGCGGGGTCGGACGCCCGGATCGCCATCCGGATACACAAGGGGGTCCCCGTGGCCGGCGGGATGGCCGGCGGCAGCGCGGACGCCGCGGCCGCCCTGGTGGCCACGGACCGGCTGCTCGGTCTGGGACTCGGCCGGGCGGCGCTGGAGGAGCGGGCCGCGCGGCTGGGCAGTGACGTGCCGTTCTGTGTGCGCGGCGGCACCGCGCTGGGCACCGGGCGCGGCGAGAAGCTCGCGACGCTGCTGCACGCGCGCGCCGAGCAGCACGTCGTGGTGGCACTCGCCCACGGCGGACTGTCCACCCCGACGGTGTTCGCCGAGCTCGACCGGCTCCGCGCGGAGCGGTCCGTGCCGCGTGCGGGCGGCGTCGAGTCGCTCGTCGAGGCCCTCGGCGGCGACGATCCCGCCGCCGTCGCCGCCCTGCTGGCCAACGACCTGGATCCCGCCGCGCTCTCCCTGCGGCCCGCCCTGCGCAGGACCCTCCGCACCGGGCAGGAGGCCGGCGCGCTGCACGGCATGGTCTCCGGCTCCGGCCCCACCTGCCTGTTCTTCTGCTCCGACAGCGACCACGCGATCGCCGTGGCCGCGGAGATCAGCGAGTCCGGCGTCGCCCGCGAGGTACGCGTCACCCGCGGCCCGGTCGGCGGCGCCCACATCATCAGCGACGACCCGTCCGGCGGCGCCGGCCCCGGCGTCGACCCCACAGGAAAGTAGAGATGGCCCCCACCAACCTCATCAACCTCGAGCAGGGATCGATCTCCTTCGGCATCCGCCAGGTGCTCGACAACGTCTCGCTGGGCGTCAACGCCGGTGACCGCATCGGCGTCGTCGGCCTCAACGGCGGCGGCAAGACCACCCTGTTGGAGATCCTCACCGGTGTCGCCGAACCGGACACCGGGCGCGTCTCCCGCGTCTCCGGCCTGCGGATGGCCGTGGTCACGCAGCGCACCGAGCTCGCCGCCGACACCGTCGGCGAGGCCGTGGTCGGCGGGCTCGGGCTGGCCGTCCACGAGTGGGCGGGGGACGCCCGCGTCCGCGCGGTCCTCGACGGCATCGGCATCCACGACCTGGGGCTCGACACCCCCGTCGCGGACCTGTCGGGCGGCGAGCGACGGCGGGTGTCGCTGGCCGCGGCCCTCGTGCAGGACCTGGACCTGCTGGTCCTCGACGAGCCGACCAACCATCTCGACGTCGAGGGCGTCCAGTGGCTCGCGGACCACCTCGTCGGGCGATCGAGCGCGCTCGTCGTCGTCACCCACGACCGGTGGTTCCTCGACACGGTGGCCACCCGCACCTGGGAGGTCGTCGACGGCCGCGTCGAGCAGTACGAGGGCGGCTACAACGACTGGGTCTTCGCGCGCGCCGAGCGCGACCGTCAGGCCGCCGCCACCGAGTCGCGGCGGCAGAACCTCATGCGCAAGGAGCTCGCCTGGCTGCGCCGCGGCGCCCCCGCCCGCACCTCCAAGCCGCGCTACCGGATCGAGGCCGCCGAGGCGCTGATCAAGGACGTGCCGCCGCCGCGCGACTCCCTACAGCTGTCGAGCTTCGCGGCGCGGCGGCTGGGCAAGGTCGTGGTGGAGCTCGAGGACGCGCGCCTCGACGCCCCCGACGGCCGCACCCTCGTCGACGACCTCACCTGGCGGCTCGCGCCCGGCGAACGCATCGGCCTGGTCGGCGTCAACGGCTCCGGCAAGACCACCTTGCTGCGCGCCCTCGCGGGGGCGGCTCCGCTGGCGGCCGGCCGGCGCAAGGAGGGCAAGACCGTTCGCATCGGCTGGCTCAAGCAGGAGCTCGACGACCTGCCGCTCGACCAGCGCGTGCTGGAGGCGATCGAGGACGTCGCGACCCGCGTGGCGTTCGGCAAGGATGAGCTCACCGCGTCGCAGCTCGCCGAGCGGCTCGGCTTCTCGCCCGCCCGCCAGCGCACGCCCGTCGGTGACCTGTCCGGCGGCGAGCGGCGGCGGCTGCAGCTCACGCGCGTGCTCATGGACGAGCCGAACGTGCTGCTGCTCGACGAGCCGACCAACGACCTCGACATCGACACCCTGCGGCAGCTCGAGGACCTGCTCGACGGTTGGCCCGGCACGATGGTCGTGATCTCCCACGACCGCTACCTCGTCGAGCGCATCTGTGACTCCGTGTGGGCGCTGTTCGGCGACGGCCGGCTCACCAATCTGCCGCGGGGGATCGACGAGTACCTCGAGCGCCGGCGCGCGGCCGGAGCGGCGGGGGACTCGGGGAAGGTGTCGCGCGGGCCCGTCGGGGGTGCCTCGGCCGGCGCGGCGGGCTCCGGTGGCGCGGCGGCCGGCGCGGGCGGCGCCG
>NZ_BCSW01000054.1 GCF_001571065.1 Dietzia cinnamea NBRC 102147 | reverse complement strand
TCCTAGGGGAGCCGACCCTCACCGTGTCTCCGTGGTTCGAGGCTCGACGTGCCGAGTACTACGACGCACTTCTCGGCGTGAGTACGCGGGGAGACTGGGACACCTACGTGGCGTTTTTCGCACGGGGACTCGAAGCTGCCGCGCGCACCACGCACACGCAGATGATCGAACTCGTCGGCGTGCAAGCCGAACTCAAGGAAATCGTCCGCGGGTCCCACTTGCGGTCTGCAACGCCGATCTCGGTAGTCGACCTCGCCGTTGCCCATCCGACTTTCACGGTCCGCCACGTCGAACAGGCGCTGGGCGTCTCCTACGGGCGAGCCAACAAGGTTGTCGGACAGCTGGTGGAACTCGGTGTTCTGGCCTTTATCGATCCTGAGGCCTACAAGCGTCGGGTGTACGCCCCTCGCGTACACGACGTGATTCTCGGGAGGGGATAGGCGGTCGAACTGCTCGCCGCCCACTGGTTCTGACGTTCGGCCCGCCACGCGGTTCCGTCGCGCGCACCGGAAGCTGACACCCGGTAGCGCTGATACAACGGGGTATGGCCATCGATGCATTCGAACCACACCCCCTCGTCCGGCTGCTCGGTAAGCCCACGGACGACTTCACCGCGGGCGACCTCGTCCGGGCGGTCGAGGAGCTGGGCCTGAGCCAGGTCAACCTGCGCTACGTGGGCGGCGACGGGCGCCTCAAGACCGTCGCCTTCCCCATCAACTCCCGCGAGCACCTCGGCGAGGTGCTCACCCGCGGCGAGCGCGTGGACGGCTCGAGCGTCTTCCCCGGCACAGACACCGACGCCAGCGACGTCTACATCGTGCCCCGGCACCGCACCGCGTTCCTCAACCCCTTCGGTGAACGCTGCTCGCTCGACGTGCTCTGCTCGTTCTACGCGCCCGACGGGACGCCGCTGCCCTACGCGCGCGAGCAGGTGGTGCGCCGCGCCGCCGAGACGCTGACGCGGCAGACCGGCATGACGCTCGAGGCCTTCGGCGAGCTCGAGTACTACCTCGTCGACGCGCCCGAAGCGATCTACCCGGTCGAGGAGGAGCGCGGCTACCAGGAGTCGGCTCCGTTCTCCAAGCACGAGCGGGTCCGCGAGCAGGTGCTGGGCCGCCTCGCCGCCATGGGGATACCGCTGAAGTACGCGCACGGCGAGGTCGGCAACATCCTCACCGGCGACCGGCAGATGGTCCAGCACGAGATTGAGCTCCAGCCCCTGCCCCTCGAGCAGGCGGCCGACGCCCTCGTCCTGACCAAGTGGGTGGTGCGCGAGGTCGCCTACTCCCACGGCCTCGAGGCGACCTTCGCCCCGCTGGTGAGCGGCGAGGGCGCCGGCAACGGCCTGCACGTCCACAGTCGCCTGGTACGCGACGGCGCCAACGCCATCGTGGGTGAGGCGGGCATCAACGACACCGGGCGACGCCTGATCGCCGGTTACCTCTCGGCGGCCAGGGCCCTGTCCGCGGTCGGCAACACGGTGCCGACGTCCTACCTGCGGTTCGCCGAGGGCGACGAGTCTCCCGAGGACATCTGCTGGGGTGAGCAGGACCGCACCGGCCTCGTCCGAGTCCCGCTGGCCTGGGGCGGCGACGTGCTCGCCGGTATGGTCGCCCACGCCAACCCCGGCACCAGCGAGCCGATCCCCGAACCCGCGGTGCACCCGCAGACCGTCGAGTTCCGACTCGCGGACGGCTCCGCCGACGTGCATCTCCTCCTGGCCGGCATGGCCGTGGCGGCCAGGCGCGGGCTCGACGACCCGGGCAGCCTGGAGCAGGCCGAGCGACTCAACGCCGCCGGCGGTGAGGACTTCGAGACCCTGCCCACCTCGTGCGCGGAGTCGGCCGACGTGCTGGAGGCCGAGCGAGAGATGTTCGAGACCGACGGTGTGTTCCCCGCCGCGCTCATCGACTCGGTGCTCGCGGGGCTACGCGGTGATGGCGACGACGATGACGACGACAACGACGACGACGAGGTGGGCAACTCCGGAAGCGGAGAGGTCGACCGGGAGGAGCTCATCCGCCGTCACTGGCACGTCGGCTGAACCCGCCCGGCCGGCGAGGTGGCACTACCGGCCGTGCAGCTCCCGGGGCTCAGCTCAGCGGCTGATCTCCGCCCACAGTGCCCGGACCCGGCCGTCGATCTCCTCGACGATCCGGCGGACGGTGTCCTCGGACTCGCCCCGGGGGTCGACCAGGTCCCAGTCCAGGTAGTTCTTGCCCGGGTAGACGGGGCACGCGTCGCCACAGCCCATGGTGATCACATAGTCGGCCGCGCGGACCACGTCATCGGTCAGTGGCTTGGGGAACGCCCCGGCCATGTCGATTCCCCGGGATTCCAGCTCGGCGAGGACCCGCGGATCCACCTCCGAGCCGGGGAGTGAGCCGGCAGACCGGACCTCCACGTCGGCGCCGGCATGATGTCGCAACAGGGCCGCGGCGATCTGGGAACGGCCGGCGTTCTGGACGCAGACGAACAGCACCTTGGGGGACCGCGGACTCGAGCTTGCCCTGGGCGAGTGCCAGAGCCCGGAGCCGATCGGCCGCGAAGTGCTGGGCCAGTGCCGCGAGATGCGTCCTGACCTTCGCCGTGCGGCCCAGCGTCGCGTAGGACTCGAACACGTACCGCTCGACGGTCTCCGGCGAGAAGATCCCCTCGTATGTCGTGGCGAGTCTCTCGGCGGCGCGGTGCAGGACGTGGACGTCCAGCTCGGGGGTGTCGGTGATCATGATGGGCCCTTTCAGCTTGAGGTGGAGCCGGAGGTCACGCCGATGGAGATCAGGTCAGGGGAGCCACTACGACCCGGTCTCGAGCAGTTCGGAGATCAGCGCGGTGACCCGCCGCTTGATCTCGTCGCGGATGGGGCGGACGGCCTCGATTCCCTGGCCTGCCGGGTCCGCCAAGTCCCAGTCCTCGTACCGCTTGCCGGGGAAGATCGGGCACGCGTCGCCGCAGCCCATGGTGATGACCACGTCGGAGGCGCGGACGGTGTCGGTGGTGAGGATCTTCGGGGTCGCCGAGGTGATGTCGACGCCGTCCTCGGCCATCGCCTCGACGGCGACCGGGTTGATCTGATCCTTGGGTGCCGACCCGGCAGACAGGACGTCGATTCGTCCTCCGGCCAGGTGGGACAGGTAGCCGGCGGCCATCTGGGAGCGCCCGGCGTTGTGGACGCAGACGAACAGCACCCGGGGCCTGGAATCGGTCAGCTCTGCGAGCAGGGTGCGGACGCGGCGATCGATGTCGTCGCGGACCAGACGCATCCGCTCCATGCCCTCGATGCCCCGGTGCGACGGCTCGTCGGTGCGCCAGATTTCGAGCGCGCTGACCTCGTCGTCGTCGATCTCCCCGGCGGCCTCGTCGCCCAGGACGATCACCCGGTCCACCTGTCGCAGCAGGTCGGGGTCGACGGCCGTGGGGGTCTCGCCGGACATGTCGGCGCCGACCTCGGCGACCACCTCCGCGGACAGCGCGTTGACGGCCGAGCCGGGCCGGGTCCCCGCCGAGTGCACCTCGATCGGGTCACCGGCGTGCAGGCGCATGAGCGCCGCCGCCATCTGGGACTTGCCGCCGTTCTTCACGCACACGAACAGAACGCTGGGGACGTGGTGCGCCTGCTGCTCCCCGGTCATGAGCGGGTCCCGGTCACCGAACGATCGGGCAGGGTCGGGTCGCCCGGGAAGAGTTTCGGTCCCGCCCACAGGGCGACGTAGACGAGCCCGATGAGGACCGGGACCTCGATGAGCGGCCCGACCACGCCTGCGAGGGCCTGGCCGGAGGCGATGCCGAAGGTGCCGATCGACACCGCGATCGCCAGCTCGAAGTTGTTGCCCGACGCGGTGAAGGCCACGCTGGTCGACTTCGCGTAGTTCAGCCCGACCGCCCGCGAGGCGAACAGGCTGATGAGGAACATGAGGACGAAGTACAGCAGGAGGGGCACGGCCATCCGCGCCACGTCGAGCGGCTGGGACGTGATGGCATCGCCCTGCATGGCGAACAGCAACACGATCGTGAACAGCAGCCCGTAGAGGGCCCACGGGCCGATCCGGGGGAGGAACGTCTCCTCGTACCACTCCCGGCCCTTGGCCCGCTCGCCGAACACTCGGGTGAGGAAGCCGGCCAGCAGCGGGATACCGAGGAACACCAGCACCGAGAGCACGATCGCCCACACCGAGAACTCGGCCGTCGTGGTCTCCAGCCCCAGCCAGGAGGGCAGAAGCTGCAGGTAGAACCAGCCCAGGGCGCCGAACGCCACGACCTGGAACACCGAGTTGATCGCGACCAGCACCGCGGCGGCCTCCCGGTCCCCGCAGGCCAGGTCGTTCCAGATGAACACCATGGCGATGCAGCGGGCCAGGCCCACGATGATCAGCCCGGTACGGAACTCCGGCAGGTCGGGTAGGAAGACCCACGCGAGGGTGAACATGAACGCCGGACCGGCGATCCAGTTGAGGAACAGCGACAGCGTGAGCAGTTTCCGGTCACCGGTGACCCGGTCGGTCTCGTCGTAGCGGACCTTCGCGAGGACCGGGTACATCATCACCAACAGGCCGATGGCGATCGGGACGGAGATCCCGCCGATCTTCACCGAGTCCAGCGCCCGGTCTAGGCCGGGGATGAACCGTCCGAGCAGCAGCCCGACGGCCATCGCCATGAGAATCCAGAGGGCCAGCCAGCGGTCGAGGAACGACATCTTCTTGGCGACCGGTGCCACGCCGGGCCCGGTCATCATGGTGCTCATCCGGGGGAACGTCCTTAGATCGATGATTGTCTATGGGGGAGGCTAGGCTGACACATCGGTAAGTGTCAATGTATCTTCGGGGGCAGGTGAGGTGGACGATGACAACAGTGGAACCCGGCCTGTCGGCGCCGGAGCAGGACGCGTGTTGTTCGATGTCGGCGGGGCCGGTGGACGCTTCCACCGCCGAGCGGATGTCGGCGCGACTCAAGGCGCTCGCGGACCCGATGCGGTTGCGCCTGTTGTCGCACATCGCGGCACAGGGGTGCGACTCCGTGTGCGCGTGCGACCTGCTCGAGGTCGTCGACATCAGCCAGCCCACGATCAGCCACCATCTCAAGAAGCTCGTCGAGGCCGGGTTGCTGGTCCGCGAGCAGCGCGGCAAGTGGGCGCACTACTCGGTGGTGCGCGAGTCGTTCAACGACCTGCGTAGCTTCCTCGACCTGTCCTGACCGGGCGCGACGACGCGGTGGGGAGCCCGGTGGGGAGCCCGGTCGTCGGCTACCCGGTGCGACCGTAGGGCGTGATGACCGCGGCCCTGTGGTGCTCGCGCATGGCGCGGAAGTGCGCGGAGGAGTCGAGCAGCGAGCGGTTGCCCAGGGTGGTGGCCAGGCGGCCCTCGGCGAGCTCAGTGGCCGGGTGGACGGCGCGTCTGAGCTGGTCGGCGAGGTAGTCCGGCCGCCCGTACACCGACATGTGGCGGGCGGCGTGCGCCGCTGAGGCGTCGATGCCGGCCCAGTTGACGGCCCACCCGGCGTGGCGGAACATCTGGTCGAAGAAGACTCGCTGCGTGCGGCTGTTCCCATCGCGGAACGGGTGCACGAGGGTGAGCTCGGACCAGTGCTCGGCGATGGTGTCGGTGGCCGCGTCGGGGTCGGTGGTGCTGGGCGGTCGGATGGCGATCTGCCGGAAGACCCGGTCGAGCTCGTCGGGCAGGAACTGCGGGCGGGCATGAGGGATGCCGAGGGCGCGGGTGTCGACGGTGCGGAGCTCGCCGGCCCAGTCGAAGACGTCCTGGAGGATGTAGCGGTGGATCGCGCGGAGGTGCTTGAAATCGAATCGACCCTCCAGCGGGCTGAGTTCCAGTTCCACGACCCGGAAGAAGGCCAGGTCGCGCTCGTATTCCGCCAGCTCGGCGGGGTCGGAGATGCCCAGTCGGTTACGCAGAACCCCCGAGGGTTCCTTGTACGGATCTCGGGGGTTCATGGGCGTGAGGGCAGCGTCAGGGAGCGGTGCGCTCACGCACCGCGGCGCGGATCTCGGCGAGAGCCCGGTCGCGGCTGAGGAGCCCGTCGGCGAACCGGCGGGTGATCTCGAGGGCCTCGGGTGAGGGCTCCATGCCGGCCATGCGGTGGCCGGCGGCGGCTCCTGCGAGTGCCTGGTCGGTGGTCGGGCGGATGCGGGTGGCCACACAGTCTCCTTGCGTCGACGTGCAGCCGATTCTACCTGCTCAGCAGGGCGGGGACCGCGACCGGCAAGTGGACCGCCCCGCCCCGCCTCGGTCGTTCTCGTCGCCTCAAACCGTGATACATTTTTGAATGTGAAAGCGGTGATCTACGCGTCGCCCATGTGTTCCACGCCATGCTGCTGACGGCGGCTGTGGCTCGCGAGGTCCTCGTGGCAACCGGAGGGGCGGTTGATCTGACCGATGAGGTCAGTGCCCGGCAGAGAGCGCGATTGGAGGAATGATGAGTGCTGCCAGTGAACGTGAAGCCCGCTACGAGCGTCTTGCCGACGCGGTGGAGGCCGGCGAGTACGAGATCGACGCCGGGGCTGTCGAAATACGTCCGGACTACCGGCCCGGCCGGCCGCGGACCGGTGATGTCGCAGAAGAGACCCGGCCGTTGGCTGTCCGTTTGACCGAGTCGGACCGCCGAAGGCTTGCGGACTATGCCGAGCGGACCGGGCAGCCGATGAGTGCGGTTATCCGGTCAGCGATCGACGAGTACCTCGGACGTCATCCCGCAGCCTGACAGGCCGGAGATCCGATAACCGTCGACTTCTCACCGTAGTGCGCCCGCCGATCTCCGCTTCGAAGGACGTCGAGCAGGTCGGGGACGAACCACCCCGGTGCGCGCCGCCCGAACTCGTCCCGCTCCACCGCCCCGGCACCCGCGGGCACCCGGCCGAGCACCGGAACCCCGGTCAGGCGGGGCAGATCCTCGAGGTTGCAGCGCTCGGCGAGGTCCGGATCGGCCGGCCAGGACCCGATGACGATCCCCGCGCACCGCAGACCCGCCGCCTCGATCGCGCGGACGGTGAGCTCGGTGTCCGACAGCGTGCCCAGTCCGGCCCTCGCGACCACGATGACCGGGGCGTCGAGCGACCGGGCGAGGTCGAGGACGGTGAGGCCGGTACCGAGCCGGACGAGCACGCCGCCGGCGCCCTCGACCAGATCCAGGCGCCCGCGTGCAGGTCCGGAGGCCGCCGCGGTGTCGGGCGCCGACCCGCCGGACGTGCGGAGCCACGCGCGGATCGGATCGATCAACTCGGGCAGCGTGGACTGCGGCAGGCCGGCGACGCGGGCGGCGGTCTCAGGCGCCAGCGGATCGGGCAGCCGACGGATCTCCAGCATCCGCCGCACCCTGGACAGGCGCGCGGCCTCGTGGGCGTCGCCGGGCTCGCCGGGCGCGAGGCCCGTCTGGATCGGTTTGCAGATCCCCACGTCCAGGCCCGCCGACAGGCCGTGGGCGGCCAGCGCTGCGGTGGCGATGGTCTTGCCCACGTCCGTGCCGGTGCCGGTGATGACGATCGGCGCCGGGGCGGGCGGGGATGCGGAGCCGGAAGACGCGGTCATGCGCGGGCCCCCTCGAGCCGCGCTGCCGCCCCAACCGGGTGCCCGTGCTCGGCCAACACCTGGGCCAGCACGTCGCTCGCCCGCGCGAGGTCGGCGTCGGAGAGGTCCGCCCGGGCGGTGAGGCGCAGCCGCGCGGTGCCCTCGGGAACCGACGGCGGGCGGAAGCACCCCACCCGGACGCCCAGCTCGAGGCACCTGCCGGCGGCGGAGACCGCGCGGGCGGGGTCGCCGAGGATCACCGACACCACCGCCGAGCGTGGCTGCTCGGCGCCGGTGACCGCGGCCAGGTGCTCGGCGACCTCCACCACGCGCGAGGCGAGCGAGGGGTCGCGGCGCAGGACGCCGAGGGCGGCGCGGGCCGCGCCGACCGCGGCGGGGGCGAGGCCGGTGTCGAAGATGAAGGTGCGCGCGCTGCTGATGAGGTGCTCGCGCACCCGCTCGGACGCCAGGACCACCCCGCCCTGCGACCCGAGCGCCTTGGACAGCGTCGCCGTGACCACCACGTCCTCGTGCCTGCTCAACCCCAGTTCGTCCACGAGCCCCCGCCCGCGGTCGCCGCGCACGCCGAGGCCGTGGGCCTCGTCGACCAGCAGGACCGCGCCGTGCGCGCGGCTCGCCCCGTGCAGCGCGAGCAGGGGAGCCAGCTCACCGTCGGCGCTGTACACCGAGTCGGTAACGACCAGCGCGCGCTCCTCGGTGCGCTCGGCCAGGGCGCGTGCCGCCGCCGCGACGTCACCCCGGTCGACGACGACGACACGCGCCCTCGCGAGCCGGCACGCGTCCACCAACGACGCGTGCGAGCCGCCGTCGGAGACGATGAGCGATCCCCGCCCGGACAGCGCCACCACGGCTCCGAGGTTGGCGGTGTAGCCGGAGGAGAAGACCAGCGCGGCGGGCTTGCCAGTGAACTCGGCGAGCTCGTCCTCGAGCGCCAGATGCTCCTCCGTCGTGCCCGTGACCAGGCGTGATCCCGTCGCGCCCGCACCCCAACGGCGCGTCGCTGCCACGGCGGCGTCCACGACCTCGGGGTGCCGACCCAGCCCGAGGTAGTCGTTGGAGGCGAGGTCGATCACGCCGTCATCGGCCGCGCGTGGGGCCAGCACCCGCCGCACATGCCGGGCGGCCCGGTCGGCGGCGGCGTCGTCGAGCCAGTCCAGGGCGGGGGAGCGGTCGGGCGCGGGCCCGACCGGTGAGCTCGGCCCGATCATCGGCCCGCTCCCGCCGCTGCAGCCCCGGCCACCGCCGCCGCACAGATCCGATCGATCTCGTCATCCGTAGAGGTGTACGGCGGCATCGTGTAGATGAGATCCCGGAAGGGGCGCAGCCACACGCCGTGCGAGGTGATCGCTGTTGTCGTCGTCGTCATCTCCACCGGCTCGGCCAGCTGGATCACCCCGATCGCCCCGAGCACCCGCACGTCCACCACACCGGGCACGTCGAGCGCGGGCGCCAGCCCGTGGCGCAGGCGTGCCTCGATGCGTGGCACGTCGCGCCGCCACCCGCCGCCGGCCACCAGATCCAGCGACGCGCACGCCACCGCGCACGCCAGCGGATTGCCCATGAACGTCGGCCCGTGCGCCAGGCCCCCCGCCTCGCTGGCGCTGATGACCTCGGCCACCCGGTCGGTGGTGAGCGTCGCGGCGAGGGTGAGATACCCGCCGGTCAGGGCCTTGCCCACGCACATCACGTCCGGTGCGACGCCCGCGTGGTCTGCGGCCCACAGCTCGCCGGTGCGGCCGAAGCCGGTGGCGATCTCGTCGAAGATGAGCAGCGTGCCCGTCTCGTCGGCCAACCGGCGCAGGTCACGCAGGTACCCGGGGTGGTGGAAGCGCATCCCGCCCGCGCCCTGGACCACCGGCTCGACGATGATCCCCGCCAGCTCGTCGGCGCTCCTCCGGATCACCCGCTCGAGCTCGGCGACGTAAGCGGGGTCGTAGTCGGCGGGCGGAGCGGGCGCGAAGACCTGCTCGGCCACCACCCCGCGCCACATCGAGTGCATTCCGCCGTCGGGGTCGCACACGCTCATGGGCGTCAGGGTGTCGCCGTGGTAGCCGCCGCGCCACGTCGCCAGACGGGTCCGCCCGGGGTGGCCGATCGAGCGCTGGTACTGGATCGCCATCTTCGCCGCGACCTCTACGGACACAGAGCCCGAGTCGGCGAGGAAGACCTTGTTCAGCGCGCCGGGGGCGAGGCGGGCGAGCCGCGTGGCCAGCTCGACTGCCGGTTCGTGCGTGAGCCCGCCGAACATCACGTGGCTCATCGTGTCGATCTGCCGGTGCGCGGCCGCGTCGAGGTGTGGGTGCCGGTAACCGTGGATCGCCGCCCACCACGAGCTCATGCCGTCGATGAGCTCGCGCCCGTCGGCCAGCCGCAGCCGCACACCCTCCGCCGAGACCACCGGCAGTGGCTGGGTGCTCGCGGGGAACCCGCCGTAGGGGTGCCACACGTGCTCGGCGTCGGCGGCGAGAAGGGCGGCGGTGCGCGCCTGCGCGGCGTCGGCGGCGAGGAGGGCGGAGGGAGTGTCGACGACGACGAGGTCGTCCGTGCGGGGGAGGTGGACGGAGGCCGACATGTCAGGCGTTCGCGGGCTCGCTCGTGCCGGCTCCGCGCGTGCGGATGGCCACCTTCTCCTCCCGCCTCCCGGGGGCCTCGACGGGCTGGTCCATCCGCAGGACCTCGAGACCGGCGTCGGCGATCATCTGCAGGTCCTGGGCGCCGGGCTGGCCCTCGCTGGTGAGGTAATCGCCCAGGAACAGCGAGTTCGCCACGTACAGGGCGATGCCCTGCAGGTTGCCCAGGTGTCGCTCGCGTCCGGCGGCCACGCGGATCTCGGTGTCGGGGGCGACGAAGCGGACCATGGCGAGGATGCGCAGGCAGTCGCGTGGGTTGAGCGTGTCGACGCCCTCGAGCGGGGTGCCGTCGAAGGGCAGGAGGAAGTTCACCGGGATCGAGTCGACCTCCTTGGCGCGCAGATCGAAGGCCAGCTCCACGAGCTGCTCGCGGGTCTCACCCATACCGGCGATGAAGCCCGAGCACGCCGACAGGCCCGCGCCGTGCGCCTGGGCGACGGTGTGTTCGCGGTCGGCGTAGGAGTGGGTGGTGCAGATGTCCTCGTAGTGACTCTCGGCCGTGTTGAGGTTGTGGTTGTAGGCGTCGGCGCCGCTCGCGCACAGCTTCTCGGCCTGGCCGTCCTTCAGTGCGCCCAGGCAGGCGCACACCTCGACGCCCGGGGTGTCGGACTTGATGGCCTCGATGATGTCGGTGACCTTGCCGACCTCGCGGTTGCTGGGGCCGGTGCCGCTGGCGACCAGGCACACGCGCGAGGCGCCGGCCGCGATGCCCGCCTTGGCGGCGGTGACGGCCTCGTCGGTGTTCAGCCACGTGTAGCGCAGGATGCCGGCCGTGGAGTTGAGGCGCTGCGAGCAGTAGAAGCAGTCCTCCGGGCACAGGCCGGACTTGAGGTTGACCAGGTAGTTGACCTTGACCTTGTTGCCGAAGTGCTCGAACCGCAGCCGGGACGCCGCGGCCACGACCTCCATGAGCTCGGAGTCCGGCGAGTCGAGGACTGCCAGGGCGTCCGCCGCGGTGACGGCTCCGCCGGCGAGGACGTGGTCCGCGAGCTCGTGCCAGCGGGGGGTGGTGACGGGCATGGCTTCCTCCTGAACGCCGTTCATCGAACGGTGTTCAAGCTAGCCGAGCGCCCCCGTCTTGTACAGCGTTCAGGAGGATCGGGGTGGCGCGGTAGGATCATCGATCGTGGCCCTGACAACGACAACGGTCGTCGACACCGCGCTCGACCTGCTCCGCGAGTCCGGGCTGCCCGGGATGTCGATGCGCACGTTGGCGACGCGGTTGGGCGTCCAGCCGAGCGCGCTGTACTGGCACGTGCCGTCCAAGCAGGCGCTGCTCACCGCGGTCGCCGAGCGGGTCCTCGCGGCCATGGGCTCGGTGAGCTCGGGTGCGTCTGCGGCCGCCGAGCTGCGGGAGGTGGGTGCGGTGCTGCGCGCGGCGGTCACGGGCGTGCCGGACGGCGCGGAGATCGTCGCACTCGGACTCGCGGCCGGTGCGGTGAACCCGGTCGCCGGGGCGGTCGAGGCCACCTGTTCCCGCCACGGCCTGGAGGATCGGGCCGCGGGCCTGACGACGGCTCTGACCTCTTACGTGCTGGGCCTGAGCCTGGAGGAGCAGACGCACCACAATCTCACCGTCGCCGATCCCGCGACGCCGCCGGTCGAGTTCGAGGCGCGGTTCGAGCTGGGCCTGGACGCGCTGCTCGCGGGCGTGCCCGCCTGACGCTCGCCGCAGCGCGCCACGGGCGGGCCGGCCACGTCGCGCCGCCGGCCGGATCAGTAGCGGGCGAACACCTGGGTGGCGTAGAGCTTGCCGTCTGCGGCCACGGCGGCGCCCATGCCCATCGAGGTGTGGCCCGGGTTGAGGAGGTTCGCGCGGTGGCCGGGGGAGGTCATCCACTGGTCCACCAGCTGCTGCGGCGTGGCGTGCGCATAGTTCTGCAGCACGTTCTCGCCGAAGTGGCGCCACCCGCCGGGGATCTCGTCGCGCACGTGCGGGTTGTGGAACATGCGGTTCTGAGCGGCCTGCGTACCGCTCCAGCGGACCGCCACGTCCGTCAACCCGCCGTGGCTCTCGAGCGGGCCGAGACCGTGCGCGCTGCGAGCGGCATTGGTGGCGTTCTCGAGCTGGGCGCGGTACTCGGCGGAGGCGGGATCCAGGGTGGGCGCACCCCCGGCGGGCGCGGGAGCGGCGAATCCGATCGTCAGGCCGGGCAGGTAGATCTGCGGCAACTGGATCTGGGGCGACTGAGCCGACGCCTGGGGTCCGGCGCCGAGGGCGACGGTGGCGGACGCCGCGGCGACCAGGATCAGGCCGCGGCGCAGATGGTGGAGGGCTCGGGTCACGAGGGTGGGTACCTTTCGTGTGCTGCGACCCGACGGTCGGATCGCCAGCCGAGACGGTAGGGCCGTCCGGCGCCCTAAGCCAGCCGTCATCACCCCGTGACCGGCCTGGCCTGCACTCCGCCGGGGCGAGCGCACCCCCGCTGGACGGGTGTTCGTGTCAGTCGCGGGCGAAGTCCTGGACCACGTGCACGGTTCCGTCCTCCGCGGTGACCACTCCCACGCCGACCCGTGTGAACTCGCCGTCGAGCATGCGCTCCCGCATCCCGGTGTCGGTGAGCAGCGCGGACAGCGTCTTCTGCGGCGTCGCGCCGGCGGGCAGGGTCAGCACTGTGCGGTCGCCGGACTCCTCGCCCGCGGGAACCTCCTCCGAGTCGGCGTCCTCACCCGCCCGGGCGTCGGCGGGAACCGGGACGTCGCCCGTGGCCGGATCGCCCGCGGCGAGTTCGGCCGCGCGCTCACGGGCCGATGCCTCCAGCACCGGGTCGGTGACCAGTCGGTCCGCGCCCACCACGAGACGGGCGTCGTTGACCGCCGCCACCACGCTGCCCTCGAACGCCATCAGCCGTACCTGCTCAGGTAGGAGATCGGCCGTGGCGGGATCGGCTGCCGCGGCGCCGCCGGGCTGGGCGCCGGCGGGGGCGAGCGACGACAGGCCGGGGATCGCCAGGCCGAACGGCAGGGCGAACTCCAGCGATCCCTGGGCGGCCGCGGTGCCCGTGCCGGAGACGAGCAGGAGGGCTGCGGCGCCCGTGGCGACAGCGGAGCGGAAGTGGTGACGCACGCGATGGTCCTTTCCTCGGTCCCCGGCTCGCGCCGGGATTGCGTGGGCGAAGTGGGCTGGGCGGCGGGCTCGCCGCAAAGTCACTCCTGCAACTATCGCCACTCTAGTCACACGCGTTACAGGTGTGCGATTCGTGCGCCGGGCGTCGCCGTGACGCCGGCGTGACTCCGGCGCGTAGTCGGCTGACGACAACGGCGACGCCCCCGCGTCTGAGCAGGGGCGTCGCCGAGAGTGCGGCCGCACGGGCCGGTGGGTCAGCGCAGGCTGACGAAGTTCTGCGTGGAGTACAGCTTCCGGCTGTCGGCCACGTCCGCGCCCACGCCGAGGTGCGTGTGGGCGGGATTGAGCAGGTTGACGCGATGCGGGGGCGAGTTCATCCACTGGCGCACCAGGGTCTCGCCGCTCGCGCCGCACCAGTTCTGCAGGACGTTCTCGCCATAGCTGCGCCACTGCCCGGGGTAGGCCGCGGTGACCTGGGCGCGGATGCCGGGGTTGTGGTACATCCGATTCTCGGTGGCCATCTGCTCACTCCAGGTCTGGGCGATCCCGTCCAGGCTGTCGAGACGCTTGACGGGGGCCACCGCGGCGGCGGCGCGCTCGCGGTTGGTGTGTTCGTGGATCTCGTTGACGACCTGCGTGAGCTCCGCGGCGCTCGCGGACTCGCAGGGCGCCGGCGCGGCCATGGTGAATTCGAGAGACTGGGCGCCTGTGATCGGGGCGGCCAGGACGGTGAGGGTGGCGGCGGCGACGGCGACAGCGCGTACGCGGTGCCGGACGATTCTTCTCATGAGGGGGTCCTGAGGGGATATGGGGATGTGAGAGGTGGCGGAGGGGTTGCCACGACCTGAGAATAAGGTCACGTCCCGGCGGCCACGCGAGAATCCACCCCCGCCGGTCCGGGGGCCGGATCGCGAAAAGGCCAGGTCGGCACGACGAGTGTCGCTCCGTCATCTAAACGATCGTCCAAGAGCGCCGAACGCGGCCCGCCGGGTCCACGGATTGCGGCCCTGACCCGGCGCGCGGTGCCCGGGCCGGCGGGATACGGATGAGCGTTTCTCGCCGTTCACACGTTGAGATGATCACCACACGTGGTCGGATCAGCCCCGCGGCCACCCGGCCGGAGGGGGTGGGTCGATTCTCTCCGCTTGAACCGCCCATCCGCGCGGAGGCAGGGTGTCGCGGAGGCAGGGCGTCAGGCGCAGCGCTTCTCGCGGCGGCGATCCACCACGCTGAACGCCAACGCGCCCGCCGCCAGCAGCGCGATGATGCCCAGCGCCGCCCGGAACGCCAGCAGCCAGTCGCCGCGGGACTCGACGATGCCGAAGAGCACCCCGGGCACGATCGCCGTGCCGACCGCCGTGCCCATGCGCTGGCCGAGCGAGATGATGCTGCCCGCGACGCCGCCGTAGGCCGGGTCCACCGCCCGCAGCGTGAGGGTCTGGTTGGGCGAGATGGTCATGCCCTGCGCGATGCCGACGAACGCCGCCGGGACCATGAACACCAGGTAGTGCAGCGCGCCGGATTCGACGAAGCCGGCCAGCACCATGAACGTCACCAGTGCGGTGATCGTGATGGAGAAGCCGGTGATGACCATCCGCCGCCCCAGGCGCAGGACGAACCGCCCCGCGACCTGCGCGGAGATCGCCGCGCAGACCGACGCCGGGAGGCTGATGAACGCCGAGTCGATGGGTGCGTACCCCAGGTGGAACTGTAGGTACAGCGGCATGATGACCCACAGGCTGGTGCCGCCCACGAAGTAGATGGACACGATGATCATGCCGTTGCGGAAGCCCGCGTCGCGGAAGATGTCCGGGTTGACCAGCGGCGGCCGCCCGAGCCGCTCGTAGCGCCGCTCCCACCACGCGAACACCCCGAACAGGGCCAGCCCGGCGGGCACGAGCGCCCAGTACGCCGGATGCAGGTCGCGGCCGAGGAACGGCAGCATCACCGCGAGCACGGCCACACCGAGCAGCGCGATGCCGATGGGGTCCAGATCGAGCCGCCGACGCCCCGGGGCCGGCCCGGTCGCAGACGGCCCTCGCGTGCCCGGGGCGTCCGCTCCAGTGGCGGAGCCGGCGGCGTTGTCGTCGACGTTGTCGTCGTCACCTAGTCGGGCGGTGGCCCGCTCCAGGCGCGCCATCTCCGCCGCACGGGCCCTCGACCCGCCCACGTCCGGACCCTCGTCGGCGGCACGGGGGAGGGTGCGGTCGTCGGCGAGCCAGCGCTGCCCCAGCACCAACGCCAGCACCCCCAACGGCACGTTGACCAGGAACATCGCCCGCCAACCCAGGTCCTCACCGAGCGCCTCGATGAGCAACCCGCCCACCAGCGGCCCCGACGCGGTGGCGATCGAGACGGTGGTGGCCATGGTCGCGAAGGCGCGGGCGCGCGCCTCCTTGCGGAAGTACTTCTGGATGAGCCCGAACGTCTGAGGGTTGAGCATCCCCGAACCGACGCCCTGCACCAGGCGCGCGAGGTTGAGCATCTCGATCGACTGCGCGAAACCCGCGATCAACGCGCCGACGATGAACACGGTGACGCCGGCCAGGAAGATCCGCCTGCGGCCGGTCGCGTCACCGAGGCGCCCCGACGGCACCAGGAGCAGGCCGAACGCCAGCGCATAGCCCGAGATCACCCACTGCAGGCTGCTGGAGTCGGCCCCGAACGTCGTGCCGATCACCGGCAGGGCCACGTTGATCACCGACAGCGCCAGCAGCGCCATGAACAACGGCACCATCAGCGGCGTGAGGATCCGCGCCGTGCTCACCGGCCGGGGGGTCGCGGTCACCACACGTTGATCGGTCACTCCCGCGATGGTAACCGCGGCGCGGACGCACACCCCGGGGCCGGACCCGGCACCCACTGGCGCCCACCGGATGTCACAGCCCCGCAACAACCCGGTCACAACCTTCTCCCGCACCTGTGTCGTCGGTAACGTCAGGTCATGGCTGATCCAATCCGCACCGCAGAAGCAGATCCCATCCCGTACGCCGACCTCACCGAGCTGGGCGGCACCACCGGCCGGGCAGTGTCGATCTTCCTGCCCACGGCCCGCGGGGGCGCGGAGGTCCGCGAGAACCCCATCCGCGCCAAGTCGCTCATCAAGGAGGCCGAGGCCCGGCTCCGCGCCCACGGCGCCACGGAGGAGGAGACCGCCGAGATCCTCGGGCCGCTGGTCACGCTCCTCAAGGACGACCCCTACTGGAACTACATGGCCGACGGCCTCGCGATGTTCGCCGCCAAGGGCATCTGGCGCGCGTACCGCCTGACCACCGACCTGCCGGAGGCGGTCCACGTGAGCGACCGGTTCGCGCTCCGTCCGATCGTGCCGGCGGCGGTCGGAGACCGCACGTTCCTGGTGGTCGCGGTGAGCCAGAAGAAGGTCCGGCTCCTCGAGGGAACCGCGACGACGATCCGCGAGCTCGACCTGGGTTCGATCCCCTCGTCGGTGGACGACATGGCGGGTGACACGCAGCCGCCGCCGCACCAGCAGCAGCGCTTCAGCGCCGGGGCCGGCGCCGGACACGCGGGCAGCACCGCGGGTGGGGGAATCGTGCACAGTCACGGGACGGGCGCCGAGGTCGGCGACGTGCAGTTGGACAAGTTCCTGCGCCAGGTCGCGAACGGCCTGCAGGAGGTGCTCGAGCCCAACGACCGCCGCCTCGTCGTGTTGGCGTCCGTCGCCGAGTACATGCCGCGGTTCCGCGAGTTCCTGAACTACGAGAACCTGGTGGACGAGGTCGCGGCCGGCAACCCGGATGCGCTGTCGCCCGGGGACCTGCACGAGCGGGCGTGGAAGGTCGTGCAGCCCGCGTTCGGCCGTCTCGCCGAGCGCGACGCCGAGCGCTTCGGAAACGCGATCGGCGCCGGCCGGGCGATCGCCGGCGGCGGCTCGGACATCCTCCGGGCCGCGCAGGAGGCCCGGGTCGAGCGGCTCATCCTCACCCGCCGCCGCTGCGCCGCCGACCACGGCCCCGATGACCTGGACTCGGCGATCGGCCAGGTCCTGGCCACGTCCGGGTCGGTGATGGTGGTGGACTCGCTGCCGCAGGACGTGGCGGAGGGCGCGATCCTGCGGTTCTGACGCGCCAGGGTGGCGGGCGGCGCGGGTGGGGCCCGCGCCGCCC
>NZ_BCSW01000053.1 GCF_001571065.1 Dietzia cinnamea NBRC 102147 | reverse complement strand
GACCGCCCTCAGCGCGATCGGTTCGCGACGCCGAACTGACGGTCGCGATCACCACGATGTACGAGGAGAACTACCACGTGTACGGCGCCCGCAAGATGTGGAAGGAGATGGGCCGCGCCGGCCACCAGGTCGCCCGCTGCACTGTCGAACGCCTCATGAGAGCTGAAGGACTCAAGGGGGTCCAGCGGGCCAAGTCGCCGCGCACCACTCGGCCCAAGGCTGAGACTGAGCGGCCCGCTGACCTGGTGGAACGCAAGTTCGTCGCCGAGCGGCCGAATCAACTTTGGGTCGCCGACATCACCTACATCCGCACCTACGCCGGGTGGGTGTACGCGGCGTTCATCATCGACGTCTACTCGCGGATGGTCGTCGGCTGGCAGCTGTCCAAGAACCTCTACACCGACCTGGCCCTGGACGCGTTGAACATGGCGATCTGGCAGCGCACCCACGCCGGCGACGACCTGGGCGGGCTGATTCACCACAGTGACCGCGGCGTTCAGTACCGGGCGCTGCGCTACACCGAGCGGCTCGAAGAACAGGACCTGGTGGCCTCGGTGGGTTCACGCGGCGACTCCTACGACAACGCTATGGCCGAGGCGTTCAATTCTCTGTTCAAAGCCGAGTTGATCCGCAACCGCCACAAGGGGCCATGGCGGGACATCGACGATCTCGAGATCGCCGTCGCCGAGTACATCGACTGGTTCAACCACCGCCGCATCCACGGCGAGATCGGCTACGTCCCACCCGCCGAATACGAAGCCCAACACACGGCGGCCGAACCGGCACCAGAGCCCGTCGACGACCTCGTCGACGCCAGATAACCACCCTCTACAAAACCCGGGGCTTGACAGAGCCAGGATCCGGACGTCGGGGTGAAGTGCACGTGGAACCGCGGATGCTGTGCCAGCCACACCTTCACTGCCGGGGTTTTGTGGGTGGCGTAGTTGTCCATCACCAAGTGCAGGTCAACCTCCGGGTAGGCGCGGTCGAGTTGACGCAGGAACGCCAGGAACTCCTGATGGCGATGCTTCGGCTTGACCGCGCCGGTGACGTGCCCGGTCGCAACGTCCAACGCGGCGAACAGAGTCGTGGTGCCGTGCCGCTTGTAATCGTGGGTGTGCCTTTCGATGCTGCCGGTGCGCATCGGCAGCATCGGCGCGGTCCTATCCAGCGCCTGGATCTGACTCTTCTCGTCAACACACAACACGATCGCGTTGTCCGGTGGCGCCAAGTACAACCCCACCACGTCGGTGACCTTCGCGACCAGTTCGGGATCGGTGGAGAACTTGAACGTTCCGGCCCGCCAAGGCTGCACGCCGAACTTGCGCCACGCCCTGGCCACGGTGGCGTTACCGATCTTCAGATGATCCGCCAGCAGGCGTGAGGACCAGTGCGTCACCCCGTACTTCTTCGGCGGAGGAGTCAACGTCGTGGTGATGATCTTCTGGTCATCTATCCGCTTCGGCCGGCCAGAGCGCGGTTCGTCGAACAGGCCCGCGATCCCATCCGCCTCATACCTGCCTCGCCACTTCCACACCGTCGTCGGCGTCGTTCGCTCCCGGTCAGCGATCCGAGAGTTCGCCTGACCTTCCGCCGCGAGCAGGATGATCCGCGCCCGCATCGCCAACCCCGATTGGATCGACGTTGACCGCGTCCACGACTCCAACTCCTCGCGGTCACCATCACGAAGAATCAAAGCCGGAGCTGGGTTATTGGGCATAACCCATTCTCCCAAACGCCCAAGCATTTAGGAACTAACGACACGCGACACTAGTAGGCAGGCGCCGAGGGCGAGCAGAAGGGGTCCGCTGGCCGCTGTCTGTTGGAACGCCGAACCGATACCCTGCGCGAGCACCAGGCCGTCCATCGGCGGCATGGCACCGGCGAAGACGAGGTCGGCAACATTCGTCACGGCGTGGCACTCTCCTCGTCGGCCACCAATTCGGCTATGACGTCCCGAAGTTGGTAATCGGTGACCGCCGCCAAATACACGGCGGCCACCCGGTGTTGCCGGTCAAGCACGAGGGTTGTCGGCACGATCGAGGTGGGAAAGCCGCGAAGTGCACCTACGGCCGCGTTGGACGGGTCCCAGATCGACGGGTAGGTAAGGCCGTTGTCGCGCACGAAGTCGACCGGCTTATCGCGATTGGGATCACGCACGTTGATCCCGAGCACGGTGGCGCCCTGGGATTCGAACTCCTCCTGAAGGCGCTGAAGATCGTCGACCTCGGTGCGGCAAGGCCCACACCATTGGCCCCACGTATTGAGGATCACCACCTCGCCCTTGTAGTCAGCGAGCCCGATGGTCTGGTCTGGGTCAAGCAGATCCGGCCCGGCGAGTTCGGCAACCGGTTTCCGTTCTTCCTCGGGGTAGTGGATCTCCAGCTGTCCATCTGGACTGACGAACTCGAACGTGCCGCCTTGCGCGACCGCATCGGTGCCACTGCCACAACCGGAGAGGGCTAAGGCGCCCGCACACAGGGCCGCCCAGAGGCGCGCGCGGAAACCGATGGCTCGGATACTGCCCATGCTTTTCACTCCGGTCTGCGACGGGCCATTGCCCCCTCGGCTCCGAACCGGCGGTGTCGCACGGGGTGGCTCTCTCGAACGCCAGTGACGTGACCGGCACTGGCGAGATGGTCCCGCTGTCCGATCGTGCCATAGCCAATATCCGCCCTGTGAACCAGAGATTGCGGGATCGCCGTGGTTGAACGTGAGGGTCGACAGAATCGGTACGAGATCGTCGATGCCCATCTGGCACGTGCGTTGAACGCCTTGGTCGAGACGACTCTTGCCGTTGACGAGAACGCGCCCTGTCTGGACATGCAGTGTCCGGTCGAGGGTTGCTACAGTTCCGTGGGGGAGCGACGGTGACAACGTCCGCGTGTGGTTGTGAGCCGGCCGGGCCAGTGACCGGCCCTGACGAGTCCGCTTCGTGGTGGCGCAACGGTGCCGTCCTCATCCCGGCGTTCTCTGGCCTGACGCTATTGCTGGGTTTGATCCTCGAGTGGCTCGCCAATGGTCCCGGGGCGGAGACTGCAGCGGCGTGGCTGTTCTGGACCGCGCTCCTGCTGGGCGCCTCGCAGTTCGTTCCAAGCGCCGTGCGGGGTCTGTTGTCCCGGGGCCGGCTGAGCATCGGGCTGCTGATGACGATCAGCGCCGCCGGTGCGGTCGGGCTCGGGTTCATCGAGGAGGCCGCCGCGCTGGCCTTCTTGTACTCCATCGTCGAAGCGCTGGAGGATCGGGCGATGGACAAGGCCCGCTCAGGCTTGCGGGCTCTGCTGGCCCTGATCCCCTCCAGTGCCACCGTCCTCGGCGCCGCCCGCAACGTGCCCGTTGAGTCTCTGGAACGCGGCGATGTGCTGCGTCTGGTCGCCGGCGAACGCCTGGCCACCGACGGGATCGTTCGTGTCGGGCAGGGCAGCCTGGATGTCTCGGCGATCACGGGTGAATCCATTCCCGTCGAGGTCGGACCCGGTGACGCGGTGTTGGCCGGCGCGATCAACACCTCCGGCGTCCTGGAGGTCAAGACCACCGCCGCAGGAACAGACAATTCCATGACCACAGTGGTCAAACTGGTTGAGCAGGCACAGACAAAGAAGGGGGAGCGGGCACGTATCGCCGACCGCCTGGCCCGCCCGCTGGTGCCGGGTGTTCTCATCCTGGCGGCTCTGGTCGCCCTGATCGGCTCGATCTTCGGAGATTCCGGACTGTGGATCGAGCGAGCACTGGTGGTACTGGTCGCAGCTTCGCCGTGCGCACTGGCGATCTCGGTGCCGATCACGGTCATCTCCGCTTTCGGTGCGGCCAGCAAGTTCGGGGTGATCATCAAATCCGGTGCCGCGTTCGAGCGCATGGGCTACCTCCGGCATGTGGCAGTGGACAAGACCGGCACCTTGACCCGAAACCAGCCCACCGTCACGCAGGTCCTCACCACCCGCAACGCTGCCCACGACGAGGTCCTGAGCTGGGCGGCCGCTCTGAAAACCCACAGCACCCACCCGCTGGCCGCAGCGATCACCGCCGCATCGGCGGTCACCGAGTCCGCCGGCGCGGGAATCGCCGGCCTCATCGATGGCGCGCACATCGCCGTCGGCAGCCCGCGCTGGCTCGACCCGGGCCCTCTGGCAGATCACGTTCACGCGATGGAGGCCCGCGGCATCACCGTGGTGGTCGTCCACCGCGACGACCACCCGGTCGGGGCCATCGGGGTGCGCGACGAGCTGCGTCCAGAGGCCGGCGAGGCCATGACGTCGCTGGCGGCGAGGGGTACGGGCGTGACGATGCTTACCGGCGACAACACCCGCACCGCTGATGCACTGGCCGCCGAGGCGGGGATCACCGACGTGCGTTCCGAGCTGCGCCCGCAGGACAAGGCGCAGGCAATCGCCGAGTTGCGTGCCGACGGCCGGGGGCCAGTGGCGATGATCGGAGACGGCGTCAACGACGCCCCCGCGCTCGCCTCGGCCGACATCGGAATCGCCATGGGAGCCACCGGCTCCGACGCAGCGGTCGAGTCGGCGGATGTCGCATTCACCGGCGATGACTTGCGACTGATCCCGCGCGCCATAGACCACGCCCGCCGCGGTCGTCGCATCATCAATCAGAACATCATCCTGTCCTTGGCGATCATCGTCGTTCTTCTTCCACTGGCGATCACCGGAATTCTGGGACTCGCAGCCGTCGTCCTGGTCCACGAGGCCGCCGAAGTCTTCGTCATACTCAACGGCCTGCGTGCCGCACGCATCAGGCAGCTCGAGCGACCCCCGAGCCCAAGAACTGCCGACCACGACGACAGTCGGCACATGCACGCCGGCACCGCTCCCTCATTGACGGTGTTGTCGCGTTAGCCGCGCCGCACGCCGCCGGAAAAAACGACGGCAACCATCACCGCAACTCGGTATCGACCGGACGGCCTTGTGCTGCGCCCCGGCTTCGACGGGTGGCATCAGCTGCCGGCACGACTGAGCAAGAACAATGCGTACGCCGAGGACCGAGACCCACCCGAACTTATCGCCGGTTCATGCTAACATCGCTCTATGACGATTAATTATGGGGTGCTCGATTCAGTGACGTTCGAGGATCGAAACACCTATGCAGCGTTGTTCCATGCTCTGGCAGAACCAACTCGACTGGCGTTGTTGGAGCATCTGGTCAATGGTGAGCATCGGGTTCGGGATCTGGTCGATCACATGTATCTGGCTCAGTCCACGGTGAGCAAGCACCTGGCTTGCCTGCGGGATTGCGGGCTGGTCCAAATGCGGATCGAGGGGCGCTCCTCTTGGTTCTCGCTGGCTGAGCCGGCCCGGCTGGCGGACCTGGTAGAAGCCGCCGATGCGCTATTGAGTGCGTCCGGGGTGTCGCCGTCGCTGCGCGATCACCAGGACCACCCCGACCTTGACCTCGGGCAGGAGTGAGTCGAGATGGGGCATAGCCACGGTCACGACCATGGAAGTACTTCTCCCCAGGCCGATCGCGGGACGCGTCGTCGGCTGCTGATCGCGTTCTGCATCACCGCGATCATCGTGGTGGCCCAAGCGGTGGGCAGCGTGGTCACTGGCAGTCTCGCGTTGTTGACCGACACCGCTCATGCATTGGCTGATGCGTCGGGATTGTTGGTTGCGGTCATAGCCGCGACGATGATGCTGCGTCCACCGAGCAGTAAACGGACCTGGGGATTCGCCCGGATCGAAGTCATCGCCGCACTAGGGCAAGCTGTCCTGCTGATCGTCGTCGGTAGCTATGCCGCGATCGAAGGCGTCCGCAGACTCTTCGAGCCGGCGGACGTGCCCGGTACCGAACTGCTGGTGTTCGGCGTGATCGGCCTGATCGCCAATATCGCCGCCATTGTGGTGCTGGCCTCCAGGCGAGGCGACAACTTCAACATGCGGGCGGCATTTCTGGAGGTGCTCAACGACGCTTTGGGGTCGGTGGGGGTGATCGTTGCGGCGATCGTCATCAACACCACCGGTTTCCAGCGAGCCGACACCATTGCCGCGCTGTTCATCGCCGCCTTGATCATCCCGCGCGCGTTCACGCTTCTGCGGCAGACGGTTCGGGTGCTGATGGAGTACGCGCCTACGGGGCTCGATCTGGATGAGGTCCGGGATCACATACTGGAGCTGGACCATGTTCGGGACGTGCACGACTTGCACGCATCCATGATTGGGACCGGCCTGCCGGTCATCTCCGCGCATGTCGTGATCGATGATCAGTGCTTCGAATCCGGTCACGCACCGCAGATCCTGGAGGAGATCCTCACCTGCGTCAAGGAGCATTTCCCCGTCTCCATTGACCATGCCACCATTCAACTGGAGACCGCCGCCGTGCGTGACCGTGAATCTCCCGCAGTCCGACACGCTTGACCCGCTACGAGCCGGAGATGAACGGTTCACATTTCTGCACGATGGGTAGAGCGGGTCCGGCCAGCGGACTTGCTCGGCGCGGCGGCAGGAAAGGGATCGGCGGGCGCGGAGACGGCCACCAATGCGGGTGAAGGTACGACCCTGAAGGCCTCGGCAGGCTGGCCGACCCACGCGATCACCGCCCGAACCCGAGACTGGCTTTTTCTGATCAGCTGGGACCCGGAGTCCAAAAGAGCGGCGGCGGAGTGGGCGCATGCGAGCAGGCCCGGTAGTCCGCCGGCAGGTGGACGGCCCGCATGGCGCCGATCACGGGGGTGCGCAGAGCAGGCGCGAATCGGACCGGAGGACACCCGCTTCCTACGATAGTGATCATGTCGCCGTCGTCGAAGGCACCCTCGTCCAAGGCTTCTGCCACCGCCAGACCGCTGCGTACCCGCGGTGTGGTGCCGGTCGTGGTGCTGCTCGCGGTCGTGGCGGCAGGTGTGGTGGTCCCGCTCTCGCGAATGTCCACGGACCTGGCGCTCGAGCTCCTCGGCGTCCCAGACCCGGGCGTATTCACCACCGCCGGGCTCCCGGCGGTCCGCGCGATCGCCGAGCTGCTGGCATCGGTGGCGGTGGGAATGGCGCTGTTCGCCGCGTTCTTCACCCCGCCGCAGAAAGACAAGACCCTCGACGTGGACGGCTACCGCGCACAGCAAATCTCCTCGTGGGTCAACATCGCGTGGGCGATCGCGGCGGCCCTGCTCATCCCGCTGACCCTGTCCGACGTCTCCGGGCGCACGCTCTGGCAGTCCCTGCCGCCGGACCAGTGGATCGTGGCGATCACCGAGATCGAGGTGGCATCCTCGTGGCGCTGGGCCGCGATCATTGCACTGGTCGCCGGGATCGGTCAGCGGCTCACCGTGAGCTGGCGCTGGTCGGTCATCTGGCTGGGGGTCACGGTGCTCTCGCTCCTGCCCGTTGCCGCGACGGGCCACGCCTCGGGCGGCACCGCCCACGACATTGCCGCCAACTCGCTGATCATCCACCTGTTCGCCGCCGCGTTCTACGTGGGCGGGCTCGTCGCGGTGATCGCGCACGCGCTGCGCGGTGGCTCGCGCGTCGCGCTGGCCCTGCGCCGCTATTCGGTGGTGGCCACGGTGGCGATCGTCGCGCTCGGGCTGACCGGGATCATCAACGGGCTGGTCCGTCTGCACCCCGCCGACCTGCTGACCTCGACCTACGGGCTGCTGATTGTGGCCAAAGCGTTGTGCCTGGCACTGTTGGCGGTGTTCGGGCTGGCGGTGCGCCGGCGCATCATCAACCGGATCGAGGGAACGTCGGCCAACGCCCCGGTGGACCGCGGAACGCTGCTGCGAATCGGACTGGTCGAAACGGTGATCATGGCGGGCACCCTGGGCCTGTCAGTCTCGCTCGGCCGCACCCCACCACCGGCACCGCTCTACGTGCCCACCCGGCAGGAGTCGCTGCTGGGTTTTGAGTTGCCGGGGCCGTTCTCCTTCGAGACGGTGTTCGGTCTGTGGCGCTTCGACCTGGTGCTGGGTCTGGCCTCGGTGATCCTGCTCGGGCTCTACGTGTGGGGGCTGATCACCCTGCGCCGACGCGGCGACGCCTGGCCGGCGGGACGGACCGTGGCGTGGGTGCTCGGGTGCGTGCTGCTGTTCCTGACCACCAGCTCCGGCATGGGGATGTACATGATGGCCGACTTCTCCAGCCACATGGTCGGGCACATGCTCATCTCGATGCTCGTTCCGGTCCTGCTCGCCCTAGGCGGGCCGCTGACACTGGCGCTGCGGGCCCTGCCGGCGGCGGGCCGCGCCAACCCGCCGGGACCACGCGAGTGGATCGTGGAGTTCATCAACAACCCGCTCTCCCGATTCCTCACCCACCCGATCGTCGCATCGGTGCAGTTCGTGGCCGGGTTCTACCTGATCTACTTCGGGGGGTTCTACGAGACGCTGGCCTCCGAGCACCTGGGCCACATGTTCATGAACGTGCACTTCCTCATCAGCGGCTACCTGTTCTACTGGGTGATCATCGGCGTGGACGCGGCGCCGCGGCAGTTCTCGCCCTTCTACAAGCTGATGGTGCTGCTCGGTTCGCTGCCGTTCCACGCGTTCTTCGGCATCATGCTCATGAACTACAAGACCGTGCTGGCCGAGGGCTGGTACTCGGGGATCGGGCTGCCCTGGGTCCCGGATCTCCTCCAGAGCCAGCAGGTCGGCGGCGGGGTGGCGTGGGCGGCGGGGGAGATCCCGCTGTTCATCGTCATGCTCGCCCTGGCCTGGCAGTGGTTCCAGACGGACATGCGTGAGGCTTGGCGCGGGGAGCGGCAGGCCGAGCGCGACGACGACGCCGAGCTCAAGGCCTATAACGACATGCTCCGCGAAATGTCCCAGACCGACCGGAAGTAGGGGACAAGCGGACCCTCGTCGTCGAGGATGGTTCCCTCACACCCCCTTGTTCGTCCCCCAGGCACGTCGGCGATAGGAGCGAGCCCATGAACGAGATGGCCGCCCGCCGCAACATCCCCAACCCCACCAACCGGCGGGTGCGACAACCCGGTGGTCTCCACCTCAGTGGCGAGCAACCCCGCTACCAGGACCACGACACCGATCACGGCGAGGGGAAACAGAGAATGGGCGACGAACTGAGTCACAGCGCACGTAATCAGGCCGAGTTCACACGCTCGCACTGGCGGGCGATGCGAGAATTCGTGCTCGTCGGCCTCACCGCCATCATCGCGGGCGGCCTTGTCGCCGCGGTCACCGGTCCCACCGGTTTCGATGAGGGTTCCTGGGTGGCGGCCTACCTGGTGCTAGTTGCGGGGGTGGCCCAGGTAGGGCTGGGCGTCGGACAGGCACTGCTTACTGGCGGCACACTGTTCGGTCGCCTGCGTGTTGTCCAGCTTCTCGCCTACAACTTGGCCAACAGTGCGGTACTCGGTGGCACCCTGACCGGCTCCGTGATCGTGGTGGCCGCGGGCGGTGTGCTGTTGCTGATATCGCTCACGTTGTTCCTGGCCACTGTGCGTCACGCGCGCCCGCGTACGTGGTATCTCGTGCTCTACCGGATTGTCATTGCCAGCCTCGCAGTGAGTGTGCCGGTGGGCGTCGTCTTGTCAGTTGTTCGTCACAGCTAAAAGCCCAGTACCACCGGGGGAGACCGGGAGAGCAGTCCCTTGTCGGCCAGCCTGCGCTGTCAGAGTTCCGGTGTCATAGGGCGCTGCTGTTTGACCCCGAGTTGACCACGATGCCCCGTTCTGCCAGCCACGCCGAGGGATCGACAGCCCGGGAACCGCCGTCGGCCCAAACCTCGAAGTGCACGTGTGGGCCGGTAGAAAAGCCGCGGTTGCCCATCACGCCAATCTGCTGACCAGCGACGACAGTGTCACCCACCTGGACTGCATTGCTCTCATTGTGGCCGTAGACGGTCATGAAACCGTCCGGCGACATGATCCGGATCCAGTTGCCGTACCCGGAGGCGGGGCCTGAATCGATGACGATTCCGTCGGTCGCGGCGAAGAGCGGCGTGCCGATGGCGTTGGCGACATCGAGACCTGAATGGGACGTTCCCCACCGGGGGCCGAAGGAGGACGTTGAGATACCCACTGCCGGAAGGGCCACAGTGGGGCGCCGCGCCTGCTCTTCGGCGATCTCACGCTGGTAGTTGAGTTCGGTGCCGCTTTGCAAACTGCCGACGAATGCCGCGGAGGTGGGTCCTGGCTCGCCTGCCACGTTCGTGTCATCGGAGGTGAGGGGGAGCGGAGCCGAGGGGGTCGCGGCCTGGGCATCTTTGGAGTGCGCGTCATCAGCGTTACCGGTCGGGTGCTCGTCGGTGGCGAGGAGGACGATCCGCTGATCATCGGTGGGGGCCGCCGCGGCGATAGAGGCGCCCGCGGCTAGGGCCACGACCGCGGTGATACTGCGGTGGTTATTCGGTGAAACCCGGCGATGGGCTCCCCGGCGCCGCCGCGGGGAGCTGGTCGACTGAGAGGCGTGCTTCGGTCCTGCTCGCTTCTCCACTGCGCTACCGACTCCCGTCGTCCTCTAACCGTGATCAATTCGTGACCTGATTCGCTCAAAGGTAGTGGCTGAGCGCGGGGGGTCGCAAGGCGGGTGGGCGCCCGTGACGATCGTCACGCGGAGAACTAGTGAGGCGCCCGGGTCTTTCGTCCGGAGTGAGGCCGATGCTGAGCGTTCCAGGCGCGGGCGATTGCTCCCCGATCGGGGAACGCATTCTCTCGCGGGCCGGGGCCCCCGCGCTGGGGCTGATGATGGTCACGGATTACGCGTTGAGAGTGACATGATCGATATCTAGTTGTTATATTCGACCGTGTTGCCGACGAGGTCGGTCTCCCGCATCGCAGGGACGCGGGAGCACGTAATCCAACACACGATGGAGACAGCCCCCATGACCGACTCCACCCGGTCCGTGACCGTAGCCGAGCTCACCGAGCGTTTGGGCGTGCACAACGCGACGTTGGCCGGCGGTCGCCATCGTGTCGACAGCGGAACCTCGACCGTGTCGCGGTTTGTTGGTAGCGCGGTCGTCGGCGCAGCGCTCTCGGGCGGCCTGGGCTTGGCTTTTGCCCCCGCCGCCGCCGCTCAACCTGTCGCGATTGAGCACGCCCAGGTCGTCGAGGCGATCCAGGCCGCGGCCGACCAGTTCGGCATCGGACCAGCCGAGATCCAGAGGATCGGCGACCAGTTCGGTGTCGCCCCAAATGAGGTCCGGCAGTACGCCGCCGGACTCGGGTTCGGCTCCCTCGACGAAGGCAGTCTCCCGCAGATCGGTGGTGCGTATGCCCCCACATCAGGAGCGATCACCTCGGGATTTGGTTCGCGGTGGGGCAGTTTCCATAACGGCACCGACTTCGGTGCGCCCATTGGAACGCCGCTCTACGCCGCTAAAAGCGGCGTTGTGGAAGCCGCTGGCCCCGCCGCAGGATATGGCATCTGGATCCGCATCCGAACCGATGACGGCGAACTGCTGGAGTATGGCCATAATGACCAGAACTATGTCAGCGTCGGACAGCAGGTCAGTGCCGGTCAAGTGATCGGAACCGTGGGCAACCGCGGAGACTCCACCGGTCCCCACCTGCACTTCCGCGTACAGAACGCCGTCGGCCAGTGGGTCGACCCGGTGTCGTGGCTCGCGGCACAAGGGGTACTCGTCTAGCTCCGCGTTCTTCGGGCGCGCGGGCCGTCTCCCGCGAGGGAAGCGCATGCTGGTGTGTAATCAGCGAGCCGGCACGATTACTGTTTGGCAGGTGAAACCGTTTTCTCGCATGCTCACGCCGGGATGGTTGATCAGCCTGATGTTCATCGGCCTGTTCGTCTACCTATGTTTGACGACTCTTGCCCCCTGGCAGTTGAACAAGCACGAGGACCTCAAGGCACGCAACGCCCAGCTCGTCGAGAGCAGCGCGGCAGGGCCGGTTCCGCTGGACGAGGTGATCCGGCGCGATGGATCACTTGGTACCTCCGAATGGCATCTGGTCACCGCGAGCGGAAGGTACCTGCCCGTGGAGGACGTCCTGTTGCGGATGCAATCCGTCGACGGCGAGCTCGTGTACCAGGTACTTAGTGCGTTCCGCACCGACAGCGGGGACACCTTGCTCGTCAACCGCGGATGGGTCCGAGTCGGCGACAACAACACGGTCCCGGACTTCCCGTCCGCTCCGACGGGCCAGGTCACCTTCACCGCCCGCCTCAGGATCCCGATGGATGCTCCCGCCGACCCCATCGTTCTGAACGAGTGGAACATGGTGCGCAACATCGATCCCCCGGCCATTGGGGGTCTCCTTGGCGTAGACCTGTCGCCCTATTATCTCCAGCTCGCCGGCGGGCAGCCCGGATCCCTGGAACCGATGCCACTGCCGTCCACCGAGTCGGGCCCGTACTTGTCGTACGGCCTGCAATGGATGGCCTTCGGGGTCCTCGCTCCCATCGGCCTGGGTTACTTCGTGTGGAGCGAGCTACGTCAGCGCCGTCGTCTGGACGACGAGGACAACGAGGCCGCCGAGGCGTGGCCGCGCGAGGGCGGGAACCGCGCCGCCGGTCCCGACCACGAGACCACCGTCTCGGAGGCCCCGTCGGGCCCTCCCGCGGCCACGGTCGACGGTCCGCCGGACGAGGTCGCGGACTCAGACCGGCTCGTGGCGGCGGCCATGCGTGATCGCTACGGCGACCGCTTCGCGTCCGAGTATCGACGCATCTCGCGTGGAGGCAACCGCGCCTGATCGTCTGCGACAGCAGTCGATAGCTGTACCTGTCTCAGAACTGAGGTCGGTAACGGGCGAGTCTGAAAGCCGGCGTGCGCTGCTCTGATATGGGAGCGACTCCGCAGTCGGCGGTGTGCAGTGTCGTCCCGAGTGGGCCGAGGACTGACTCGCCGAACGCGAACTGCTGCTCGGTGGGTGAGGGCGTCTCTAGATGAGGGTGGTCCAGTAGTCCCAGAAGCGGTGCGTGATGAGCAGTAGAACAAGGAGGTACCAGGCGGTGAGTATCGCGCCTCGGTATTCGGTGACTGCGGCGATGGTGCGCGCCAGGCCCGCCGAATCGCTGTGGCGTAGTGGCTGAAGATTGCACAGGGTGCAGTACCAGAAGATCGGTATGGTCACCGCCCAGACGATCATGCAGTACGGGCACAGGGCACCGATGCTGTACAAGCTCTGGTAGATGAGCCAGTGGATGAACACCATCGCGAAGGTGACACCTACTTGGATGCTGGCCCAGAGCCAGCGTTGAAAGGTTCCCCCGGCTAGGAGTGCGGCACCCAGGGCCGTTGTGGCGGCGAATCCGGCGATGCCGATGATCGGATTGGGGATGCCAAAGGCTTCTGCCTGCGCGGTGGTCATCACCGACCCGCAGGACAGGACGGGGTTGATGCTGCAGGACGGGATATAGCTCGGGTTCTCGATCAGCGCGATTTTCTCCACCAACAGCACGACCGCCGCGACCAGGCCGATGAGCCCACCAACGACCAGCAACAGCGCGAGCCTACGGTGGGGGCCCTGATCTACATCGGCGTTGGTGGAGTGTGCGACCGGGGTGGCAGCACTATCCGAGGGCAGCATTGATGCTGTTCTCTAGATCGGTGACGCTGGTCGGTTCGAGGCGCTCCCCGTCCAGGAAGAAGGTCGGTGTGCCAGTGACCCCGAGGCTCTGACCGTCTTGTCGGCTCTGTTCGATGCGTTCGAGGGTGGCTGGGTCGTTGTATGCGCTCTCAAAGCGCTCCATATCTAAGCCCAACTCCTCGGCATAGCCGAAGAATGTGTCCCTTTGCGGGGTTTGTTGGTGGCCCCACTGCTCGGGTGTATCAAACAGCTTGCGGTACATGGCCTCGAACTGGCCTTGCTCGGCGGCGGCCTCGGCGGCCAGGGCCGCCGCCATGGAGTTGTCGTGCAGGGGCATGTGGCGCACCACGAACGTCACCCGGTCCCCGTACTGCTCGCGGAGGTCCTCGATCGTCGGGTAGAGGGCGATGCAGGCTTCGCATTCGAAATCGAGGAACTCCACGAAGACGGCGTCACCGCCCTCAGAGAGCCGGGGACTGTCCTCACGCACCAACACCCCGGTACCCGGGCTGTCATCGGGAAGTGCCTGCTCGGAGCCGGAATCGTTCCCGGCGACCAGCAACGCCACCACCAGGACGACCAGAGCAGCCGCGATCAGCCCTAGCGAGAGTTTCAGATTCTTACTCAACAGAATGTCCGCTTTCCAACTCGTGCGTGCCCTGAGGTGATCACTGGATGATAATCGGGTCAGCCGTAGGGACTGCGGTGAGGCGGGGCGACCGGAGCGCGATCGCCCCACGAGACGACGCCGGACCAGGCCCGAATCGAGCGGGGCGGTGACCACCGCTCCCGGCGGTTGCGTACATCTATCTCTCCAATGCGCTCTCGCCGACGTAGCCGCCCTCGTGGCACCCCGGTGGGATCGCGAACACGGCGGAGCCGATGGGAACCGTCCAGGTGTTGAGCATGTCCTGCTCTGCCAGTCGCTGCTGGATCGGCACGAACTGGCGTACCGGGTCAGCCTGGTAGGACGCGAACAACAGCCCGGAGTTGCTGATCTGGCCGGAATCCGGGACATCGTCGTAGTTGTACGGTCGTCGCAGAATCGTCTCGGCCCGAACCCGTGGCCGGGCCCGGGCGATGTGTGATTCGGTGGGGATGACGGGCAACCCGGTGCGGTCGATCGCCTCAAAGTCAGCAGGGTCGTGTTCTGTGGTGCCGGTCAGCGGCGCGCCCGTGGCGAGTGTCCGTCCGATCGTGAGCTCACGGCTGCTCCGTTCGATCTCCTCCCAGGTGTCCATCGTCATCCGGATCCGACGCAGCACCAGAGAGGTGCCGCCCCGCATCCATCGCCGGTCGGCGCCATCGGAGTACAACAACTGGTCGTAGTCGACATCGGTCGGCGCGGGATTGGCGGTGCCGTCAATCTGCCCGAAGAGGTTGCGTTGTGTCTGCCCGGACGGGTCGGTGCCTACGGCACGACGGAACCCTCGCTGCGCCCACCGCTGGATGACCGCGTCGCGAACACCCGAGGACAGGATCCGGGCCGAGTGCGCGACGGTGAGCGGGTCGTCGGCACAGATCTGCAACAGCAGATCGCCGCCGGACCACCGGTCCTCGAGCCGGTCGATCTGCGGGAAGTCCGGTAGCGGCTGCAACCACTCCGGGGTGCGGTCTCCAAGACCGACCTTGCCGAGCAGTTCCGGGCCGAAGCCGATGGTCACCGTTAACCGTGACGGTCCTTCAGCCAACTCGTGTTGCAGGTCGGCCAGACCGCCGCGCCCCTGCGTGAGCCGGGCCGCGTCCTGCGTCCAAGCTCGCAGTACGCCGATGAGGTCGGTGCGGCGAACACCGTCTCGCAGATCGAATGCCATATACGCCGCATGCGCCTGCGGCGCCGTGGTGATGCCGGATTGGCGGTCACCATGGAAGGGCTCGGTGGCCGCGCCAACGGCCCGAGAGTTGGCTATCGCGTCGCGATCAGGGATCCGCGCGGCGGCGGTGCGTCCACCAACTCCCCACCCCGCAGCTCCTCCGGCGACGGCGGCCCCACCGGTGAGAGCCGCGCCGTCGACCAGGAAGGATCTGCGATTCAACGCCGAACGGTGGTTACTGTCGCCCATTGCCGGTCATTCCCCGCCCTGGTACTGCTCATTGCCCCCCTCGAACGACCGCGCGGAGGCGACGATCTCGCTCGTATCGCCGTTTTCCAATGTGAGGGTCACGGTGACTTCCTGACCTGTGCGGATCGAGTCCTGCACGCCCATCAGCATGATGTGGTTCCCGCCCGGCTCGAACACAAGCTCTCCGCCTGCCGGGATGACAAAGCCGCCCTCTCGCTCCCGCATCATCGAGCCACCCGCCGCCCCCGAGACGGTCTCGTGTAACTCGGCCTCACCGGAGACCGCGGAGGCCACCTCGACCAAGCGGACATCCTCATTGGATTGGTTCCGCACAGTCCCAAACACCGGTGCCATCGCGCCGCCGCCACCGTGCGTATTCGGGACAACAGAGCTAGGGCCACCAGTGGCCTCGCTGTGGTCGGTACCCCCACTGGCGTCAGTGGCCTTGACCCACGCATCCTCCACCACAATGGGCGCCGCGCCGGCGGTCGAGGCTGCGGTCGTCTCCGTCCCGGTCTCGGTGATCTCCGAGGTGCACCCGGCCAGGCCCAGGGCGACCGCGGCGATTACCGCGACGAAGGGGGTCCTACGCATAGCTCACTCGCATCCATGTAGCTCCACGCACTTGAACCGAGACAGCCCCTATCTCCAAACGGAGCGTCGCACCGGCGTGGAAAAGTTACGGCGCAGTTCGGGCTGCAACGGCTAGCCAAGAGTCTATGATGTGGCGCTTTGGTCCGACCCACCGGCGGTGGGTGGGTTGTAGAAACGACAGAGCCGGCCACCGCACCGGCCGGGTGCGGCCACGTCGGCACCTGAGCAGTCAGATACGGCCGAACTAGAGGCGAGCACGACTGCATCGACTGGCTGCCGACCAAGCGGGCTCGGGATCGGCGGAAATGCAGCGGGGATAGCGCTGCCGCCCTGAGCGTGGGTCAGCCACTGTGAGCATCTGTCGCAGAATCTCGGTGTAACTCGGACTCGTCTCGCGGTCGGCACGCAAGACCTGACGTCACCAGCTCCCACCTCAACCACTCGACTGATCCGGGCGCGCCGCGCAGGCCGCGCAGGCCGCGCAGGTCGCGCAGGTCGGCGAAAGCGGTGCTCTGATGGGGGCGCTAGGAGCGCACCCCGAACGCGGCCACGAGGCCGAACCACAAGGCCGATGCCGCCGCGGCCACCTCAGTTGTCATGAGGTCCCCTGACTTGCCGGGCTGCAACTTCTGGCGTCTCCCACACCTCGATCCTGTCGCGGCCGGTAAGGGTGGCCACGATCAGCACCACAGCGCCACCGGTGATGAAGACATCGGCGAGGTTGAAAGTAGGGAACCATCCGGTGTGCAGGTAGTCAGTCACCACCCCGTCGGGGGCGCGATCGATGAAGTTGGCCACAGCTCCGCCCAAGACCAGGGCCAACGCCAGTCGTACTGTGCGCGTTGCTGTGCCGGTGGCCCGCCAGGTGAAGAGCGCCAGCGCACCGATGATGAGTCCAGTGATGCCGAGAACGACGCCGGCGGGAAGGCCAGCGCCGAGGCTGAACGCCACCCCGGAGTTGAAACCCAGGCGCAGCTGCATTGGTCCCAGATCCACCGTGTGGTCGTCGGCCAGTGCTCCGCCCGCCCAAGCCTTAGCTCCGAGGTCCGCCGCGGCCAGCAGCATGACGGAGACGACCAGAGCAGTTCGCGCCAGGGCACCTTGTTCGCTTTGTCGGGGTGGTTCAGTAACGGGATTGACGTCCTTCGACATGGCATCATCTTCCTCGACTCGAAACCGAGACGGCAGGAAACCTCGAACGCGACCGACCAAGCCCCCACGTGGAGGCGGTGTTCAGGCGCAGCAGGAGGTGGGTAGTTCGGTGTGGAAGGTGCCTGCGACCAGGCGCAGGGCTTCGGAAGTGGTCAAATAGGGAGCCCAGGTGTCGGCGATCTGGCGGCTAGTCATCCCGGCTGTGATGGCGTAGGTGGCCGCGAGCATGATTTCTCCGGCGCGGTCTCCGATGGCGCTGAGTCCGAGGATCCTCCCGGTTTCTATTTCGGCGACCATCTTGATCGCCCCGCGGGTGTCCTGGTCGATCAAGGCA
>NZ_BCSW01000052.1 GCF_001571065.1 Dietzia cinnamea NBRC 102147 | reverse complement strand
ACGGGTTCCGGTTCGGGTTCGAAGGACGCGGGTTCGACTGAGCTGAAGGGTTCGTTGGACAAGCTCGCCACGGGCTCCAGCGGAAACGGCTCCAAGGCCGGTGACTCGGTCACGAACATCGCTGGCTCCGAAGCCGGTGCCATCCTGGCCGTGGGCTCGCTCGCCGCGGGCAGCATCGGCCTCGGCCTGGCCATCTCCGGTGGCGTCAACCTGCCGCCGCTCCCGGCGATCAACGTCGGGGCGGTCTGCAACCTGCCGCAGGAGGCGATCGACTTCCTCAAGGACAACGGCTCCATGGAGCGGCACGAGTGCGAACCCGAGCAGCAGCTGCCTTCCTGATTCGGGTTCGCATTTCGGTCTGACCGACCGATGAACTGATCCGACTCCACGCGATCCCCCGCTGACCATATGGTCCGCGGGGGATCGCCGCATCTCGGGGCCGTCGCCCGTGTCGTAGGGGCCGATACCCTCGGGGCATGTCCATCCCCGACTTCGTCCTGAAGCTCCGTGAGCACGTGGGCACCGCCCCCCTGTGGCTCGCCGGGGCCACCGCCGTCATCCGCCATCCCGACCGTGAGCGGATCCTGCTCGTCCGACGCAGCGACAACGGATGGTGGACCCCCGTCACCGGCATCATCGACCCCGGTGAGCACCCGGCCCACACCGCAGTGCGCGAAGCGCGCGAAGAAGCTGCCGTGGACATCCGCGTCGACCGACTCGCCTCCCTCGGCGTCTCCCGAATGGTCACGTATGCCAACGGGGACCGGGCGCAGTACATCGACCACACCTTCGCCTGCACCTACCTCGGCGGCGAGCCGCACCCCGCGGACGGTGAGAACACCGACGCCCGCTGGTTCGCGATCGACGACCTGCCCGACATGAGCCCGCATATGCTCGCGCGCATAGAGGCGGGCCTGGCCGACGAGGAACGCACCCGCCTCGCGACCACCACCGAGGGCACGCGCGCAGAGGGCGCCCCCGTGGAGGACACCACCGCAGAAGGCGCAGCCACCGGATAGGGGCCCTGTCGTAGGTCCAGCCTAGAATCGGGTCATGTCCGCCGACCGCTTGCGCGCCGAGGTCCCGCCCGTGGTGACCGCGGTCGTGGGAATCGTGGTCGCACTGGTCAGCGGCGTGTTCGGCATCAGCGCGCACGGGCTGGCCGCCGGTGCAGCGGCGGGTCCGCCCACTACGGGGCAGATCCTCATGGTCGCGGCCGCCAGCGCCGGTGTCGGCGTGGTCACCGCGGCCCTCGCCCGGCATCGGTCACCGATCCTCACCTCGGCGGCCGGACTCGTCGCCGGTCAGGGGGTCGTCCACCTGGTGCTGGCCTCCGGGCACTCGCACGGCGCGGCCGGCCCGCTCGGCCACCATGCGACGAACCCGGCGGCCGTTCGTGCCGCGATGGACGGCGTCAACCTGGACCCTGCGGCCTCGGCATCGGCGCTGTTCGCCCCGTCGATGCTGGGCGCCCACCTGGCCGCGGTCGTCCTCACGCTCGCGCTGGTGGCGATCCTGACAGGGACGCTGTCCTGGCTGGCGGCCCGGGTGTTGCCCACTCCCGTGACGGCTCACTTCGTCGTCGTCGCTCGACTCCTGGCCTCCTACGACGCCGACGCCCCGCGCGGACGGTACCTCCTGGCCCGCGGGGGAACCCGGGCGCCGCCCGTGACCGTGTGATCCCACCTGTTCACGCACCGGCGCGCAACCCGCGGCCGGACGATCACACATCACCAAGGACACACACCCATGCGTACCCACACCCGTGCCGCCTTCGCGGCGGCCACCGCCCTCGCGCTCGCCCTCACCGCCGCCTGCGGCACCGACGACGCCGACACCGGTGACGCGGCCGCCGAGACCGGCGCCGCCACCACCCTGGTGACCTTCGACGACGGCTGGGCCAAAGCCACCGACACCGAGATGTCCGGCGTCTTCGGCACCATCCGCAATCCTGGTGACAGCGACCTGCACCTCACCGGCGTCGACGGCGACCTCGGCGACAGCACCGAACTCCACGAGACCGTCCCCGGCGCGAGCGGCATGATGATGAAGGAACGCGAGGACGGCTTCGTCATCCCGGCCGGCGGCGAGCTCCTCCTGGAGCCCGGCGGCAACCACATCATGCTCATGGACCTCGACGAGCCCATCTCCACCGGCCAGCAGATCACGCTGACCCTCGAATTCGACGGCGCCGAACAGGACGTCACAGTCTTCGCGCGCGACTTCCAAGGCGGCGAGGAGGAGTACGTCGGCGGCGGGCACGCCGCTTCCGGCCACGAGGCGCACGGAGGCATGACTCACGATGGCTGACCAGGCCCGACGTGGTCTGATCAGGCGCGGCCTGTCCCGGCGGTCCGTGCTCACCGGCGGCGTCGCGGCCGTGGTGGGCGGCGGCGTCGTCGGGGGCGCCGCGGGCTACGCGGGGCGGGGTGTCGTCGACGACGACGAGGCGATCGCCGACTGGAAGACGGTCGCCGACTCGCGGGTCGTGGGGACCACCACGGAACCGTTCCACGGCCCGCACCAGTCCGGCATCACCACGGCACCGCAGTCACACGCGGCGTTCGTGGCGTTCGACATCATCCCCGGAGCTACACGCACCGAGATCCAGGGCGTCCTGCGCGCCTGGTCCCAGGACGCCGCCCGCCTCACCCAGGGGCGGGGCGGCCTGGCCGATCTCGAGCCAGAGCTCGCCGAGGACCCGGCGCGTCTCACCGTGACGATCGGCCTCGGGCCCGGCTTCTTCGACGCCGCCGGGCTGCCGGAGAAACGGCCGTCTTGGCTCGCGCAATTGCCCGCGTTCCCGCAGATCGACCAGCTAGAGGACCGGTGGTCCGAGGGCGACCTGCTCCTGCAGATCTGCGCCGACGATCCGCTGATCGTCTCGCACGCCGCGCGGATCCTCGCATCCGGCGTGCGGGGTGTCGCACGGCAGCGGTGGGCGCAGCGGGGCTTTCGCAAGGCCGTCGGCACCGACCCCAGCGGGCGGACGCAACGCAACCTGTTCGGGCAGATCGACGGCACCGAGAACCCGCGGCCGGACGACGTGGACTTCGACCAGATCCTGTTCTCCGACGGCAGCGAACAGCGCTGGATGCGGGGCGGATCGTCGCTGGTGCTCCGGCGCATCCGCATGACCATGGACACCTGGGAGGAGATCGACCGCACGTCACGCGAACTCAGCGTGGGTCGGCGGCTCGACACCGGCGCGCCGCTGACCGGCCGGAACGAACGCGATCCGGCCGACTTCGAGTTGATCGACGAGACCGGCCTTCCGGTGATCCCGCCGGAATCCCACATGGCGCGGGCCCGCCAGCGGAACAGGGGCGAGGCCATGCTGCGGCGGCCGTACAACTACGACGACCCGCCGGAGGACGGCGAGATCAGCAACAGCGGTCTGCTGTTCACCGCCTACCAGGCCGACCCGGTGCGCACGTACATCCCGGTCCAGCGGCGGCTCGCCGAGCAGGACGCGCTCAACACGTGGACCATCCCGATCGGCTCCGCGGTGTTCGCGCTCCCGCCCGGCGCGCCCGAGGGCGGTTACGTGGGACAGACGCTGTTCGAGGGCTGATGCCCGCGTTCTCTCCGCAGCCGCCGCTGCCGATGGCGTCTCGCCCGCCCCGCGGTGTGTGCGAGACGCCATCCCGAGGAGCGGCTGCGGTGCTGGCCGCGGCGGACCGGATCGGGGCAGACTGGATCAGAGCGCCGCGGCGATCGCGGCCGCCATCGCCTGCTGGCCGAGGGCGGTGGGGTGGAACGGCGCCGCATTGTTCTCGGAGCCATCGGCGAACACGACCCACCGCTCGTCCGCCGGAGCACAGCCACTGCGGTCCGTGTCATCGACGGGCAGCACCGAGACGTGGCCGTTGCGGCGGGCCGCCTCGTCGACCGCGTCGTTGATCTCCTGGGTGATCTCGCGGGCCCACTCCAGGTTCTCGTCCCCGACGAACTGGGTGAACGCACAGCCGTCCGCGTCATCGGCGGGCATCAGGGGCAGGTACTGGGTCGCGATCACCGTCGCATCGGGCGAGCGCTCGGCGATCTCGGCGTAGATGTCGGCGACCGCGCCGTCTTCGCCGTACACGTCAGCGATGAGACCGCTCACCGTAGTGCCCAGCTCACTCTCGCAGTCGCGGGGGGAGCCCGGCAGGCCACCGGTGATGCACTGGACGATCAAACCGAAACCCACGTCGTTACCGCCGATGGACAGCGTCACGAGATCGGTGTCCTCGTCGAGGGCTTCGAGCTGGGGGGCGACGCCTGGGTGCTGCGCCTCGAACAAGTCCTCGGTCACGGCCCCGCCGCAGGTGACATCGGTGAGCTCGCCGACAGCCGGGTTCGCATCGAGCAGGCCGGGGTAGTTGCTCGCACTCCTGCCGCAGGGCGCCGCCACGCCTGACTGATCGCCGAAGGCAGCATACGAGTCACCGAGTGCGACGTACTCGGGGTAGGCGGGCTCGGCGAGAGAGCCCAGAGACCCGGCGACGCTGCCCGGGATCTCGTTGGTCGCGCCCAGCGAGCTGACGGCGATCGCCCCGTCGGGCTGAGCTGTGGACTGGGCGGCAGCGGCGGGCGTCGCGACGAGAACGGCGGCAGCGGAGAGGGCGAGGGACGTGGTGAGAGGGCCGCGTCGGCGGCGATGAGGAGTCGACATGATCTCAGTGTCTCCTCATCACCACCGTTCCGATCGGCGATCGACGCAACTGGACAGTTGTCCTCAAGCGTGACCACTCGGCCCCTCAGCCGTCAGCGAGCGCCGCCAGCACGCGGTCGGCGACGTGGGCGTGGCCGGCCGAGGTCGGATGGACCGGGACCGCGCCGGTCTCGAGCCCGGTGAAGTCGACCCAGCGGGTGTCGGGCGAGGTGCACATCGAGTGACCGGGCTCATCCGGGATCACGACGGTGACGCCGTTGCGCTCGGCGGCGGCGCGGACCACGCGGTTGATGCTGTCCTGGAACCCGCGGACCTTGGCCCGCTCCTCGGCGCTGATCGCCATGAACGGCGCGCACGACGGCGACTGCTGGATGACCGCGTCATCCTCCGGGACGGCCGCGAGATACCCGATCGTCACGACGCGGGCCCGAGGCGCGCGCCGAGCGATCTCGGCGTACACGCCGTCCAAACGCTCATCGAGGTGCTCGAGCGCCTCGGCGGCCTGCCGGTCGATCACGTCCGAGCAGCCGGTGGTGGGGTCGAAGCCCTTCGACAGGTTCCCGGTCGCGCCGTCGACGAGCGGCAGAAGCTCGGGCGCGGTGTTGGGACGCAGTGCGCAGGCGACGATCACCGCACCGAATCCCACGTCGTTGCCGCCGATCGTCATCGACACCAGATCGGTGTCGGAGTCGAGCGCGTCGAACTGCGGCGGGGCACCGGTCCGTCCGGCGGTCCGGAAGTCGTCGACCACTGCGCCCCCGCAGGTGGCGTTGACGAACGTACCCACGCCGAGCGCGCGGGCCACCACGGTCGGGTACGCGTCGGAGGTGCGCACGCACGCGACCGGGCCTGCACCCCACGCGCCCGGCGCGATCCGGCCCACGGCGGCGTAGGAGTCCCCGAGCGCCACGTAGTTCGACGGGCCGGTGCCGGGGCCGGCGTGAACCGACGGGCCCATCCCGGCCCCGCTGACCTGCCCGGCGATGTTCGCGCCGAGGGTCTGCACCGAGCCGCTGGCCACCTCGAGCGGCGCCGTCTCCGGGGTGATCGGCGCCGGGATCGTGGGAGCGGGCGCGGCCCCGGCGGGAGCCGCGAGCAGCGGGGACAACAGGACGGCGGCAGCCGCTGCGGCACCGGACATCAGACGGCGCGCGGAGCGGCGGGGAAAGGACGTGTGCACGCCCTCAGCGTCCCATGAACACGTGTCTAGTTGGGCGCCCTCCCGGCCCGCCACGAGGCGTGTCGTGGGGCCGGGAGGGCGCGGGGTCAAGCGAGTCGGTGCGTCAGCTCGCGGGCGGCTTGGCCGGCAGCCGCAGGACCTGCCCCGCGTAGGACAGTCCCGCCCCGAAGCCGATGCACAGCGCGATCTGACCCGGCTCGGCCTCTCCCTCCCGCAGGATGGTCTCCATCGCCAGCGGGATCGAGGCGGCGGAGGTGTTGCCGGTCTGCTCGATGTCGTTGGCGATCGCCACCGAGTCCGGCAGCCCGAGGTGCTTGGCCATGGCCGAGTTGATGCGGCCGTTGGCCTGGTGGGGGATGAACGCCTGGATCTGCTCGGCCGTCACGCCCGCCGCCTCCAACGTCTGTGCACACACCTTGGACACCTGCACGGCGGCCCAGCGGAAAACCTTGGAACCGTCCATGACCAGGAAGGGCTGGAGCACGGCCTCCTCGCGCGCTGCGGCGGCGGAGGCGTCGACCTCGTCGACGTACTGCTTGAAATCCTTGGTCTGGCGGATGGCGCTGCCCTGCTCTCCGTCGGACCCCCACACGACCGGGCTGATGTCGTTGGTCTCCGACGGGCCCACCACCACGGCGCCGGCACCGTCACCGAAGATGAAGGCCGTGTTGCGGTCGGAGAAGTCGATGCCGTCAGTCATCTTCTCCACGCCCACGACCACCACGTAGCGGGCGCCGCCGCCGCGGATCATGTTGGTGGCTACGGCCAGGCCGTAGCCGAAGCCCGCGCAGCCGGCGGTGAGGTCGAACGCCGCGATGCCGTTGCGCCCGAGGGCGGTGGCGACCTGTGGGGCCGCGTGCGGCACCTGGGTCCAGTTGGTGGACGTGCACACGATCAGGGCATCGATCAGGTCGGCGTCGATGCCGGCCGAGGTGACGGCCGCGCGGGCCGCCTCGATCGACATGGAGACGATGCCCTCGTCCGGACCGGCGACGTGGCGGTTGAGGATGCCGGAGCGCTCGTAGATCCACTCGGAGGTGGAGTCGATCTTCTCGCAGATCTCCTCGTTGCTCACCACACGCTCGGGGCGGTACGCCCCGATGCCGAGGAGGGTCGTGCCTGTGGCGCCCTCGCCGGTCGCGATGGTCACGGTCTCGTTGGAATCCGCCATTGGCGATCTCGCTCCTCGTCGGTGGACGGCGCCTCCCGGCGCTCGTGTCGTACTCCCCGTCACCCTACTGCGGGCACAGGGTAGATCGGCTCACCGTACCGCCGTGTTTCCACCGTCACCCCCGGCCGACCCGAGCCGACCCGCCGACGCGCGTAACCGCAGGTCCGCCGCTCGCGGATCAGTCCGCCAGCAGCCCTTCGAGCCATGCACGCCAGCGCGGTGCGTCCCAGGAGGGCGTGACGTCGACCGCCGCGGCACCCAGCGGGCGGCCGTCGCCGCCGGGCACGTCGACGTACTCGTAAACCCGCAACGCCAGGGCCGCCCGACCGGCCGCGTCCTCATGCGTCTCGCCCGCCGGGAAGGCGAACAGCTCGAGCATCCCGTCGACGGGGGCGGACAGGATGAGCGTGCGCGACGCCTCCGACTCGGTCGCGACGATGCCGCCGACCTCGCCCGAGCGCGCCACGACGCCGCTGTTCCCCGAGCCGCCCCCCGAGCCACCGGCCGGGTTGTGGCCGACCCCCGACGCAGGGGCGATCAGTCGCGACGTCACGCGGGCCCACAGTTCGGGCACCGTCTGCTGCACGGGATCGGTGGCCGCGTCCACGGTCACCACCCCGCCGGCCGGGCGATGGGTCAGCCGGTGGGCAAGCACGGTCAGCGCCTGCGCCCACCCGTCGACACTGCCCGACACGGACTGTCCCGCCAGTTCCCCGCCGGAGCCGAACCCGGACCGCAGGGTGAGCACGCTGCCGCCCTCGTCGTCGTCGACCACCTCACACGACGTCTCCCACGGCGGCACGGGCACGCCCTCGCCCATCCAGTCACGTTCCACGTAGGCGAAGACGCCCGGCGCGTCGGCGGTGGGCGGCGAGTACTCGGTGATCTCCCCGACGGTCGCGGTGAGCATGGCCTCGGCCGCGGCCTCCGGGCCGGTCGTGGGGTCGGGCGCGCCCGGGTCGGCGAACTGCACGATCCGCCCGCCGACCCGCGGTTCCATCGCGCACGAGACGAACCACGACGCGATGCCCTCGGCGGTGGCGACCGCGTCCCACACGATCTCCGGCGCGACCGGCAGCGGCACGCTACACACCACGCGGATGCTGCCGTCGTCCGTCCGGACCTCCGCCGCCACGTCGTACATGTCCCGCTCCCGCCCGTCGGTCGACCGCTCCACGCGCACAACGCTACCGCCGCATCCCGGGCCGTACCCTGGCGGGCGTGACCTCGACGAGCGCGCCCCACGATGCCGATCGTGCCCGCGGCGTCCGGGGGCCGATCGCCGCGACCGCCCTGCTCTTCGCCGCCAACGGCGCGATCTTCGGCGCGATCGTGCCCCGCCTGCCCGACCTCAAGAGCGCCCTCGACCTGGGCGCGGGGGAGTTCGGGCTGGCGATGGCCTGCTACCCGGCCGGCGCACTGGTCGGCGGGCTGCTCACGCCCGCCCTCATGCGGCGTCGCTCCGACGGGGCCGTCGCCGTGGCCATGATGGTCGGCGCGTCCGTGGCCGCCGCGCTCGTGGGGTTCTCGCCCGTCGTGGCCGTGTTCGCGGCGCTGTTGCTGGCGTTCGGCGTGTGCGACGCCATCACCGACGTGTCCATGAACGCCCACGGGATCCGCGTGCAGCTGCGCCACGGCCGGTCGCTGATCAACCGGTTCCACGCGCTGTGGTCTCTCGGGGCGGTGCTCGGCGCCGCGGGCGGGTCGGTGGCCGCCGGCGCGGGGGCGTCGGTCCGGGTCCAGATGATCGGGGCCGCCGTGGTGTGCGCGCTGGCCGCCGCGGCCGCGTACCCGATGCGGCTGGGCCCCGCCGCCGCCGAGGACGAGCGGGGCCGTGACCTCGACGCGGTGCCGGGAGAAGCAGTACCCGATGACACCGCCCCGGCCGCCCGCCGCCTCCCCGGCGGCCGCGCGCTCCTGCTGTTGATCGCGCTCGGCCTGTTCGCGTGCTGTGCCGAGCTCGTCGAGGACTTCGCCCAGACCTGGTCGGCGCTCTACCTGCGCGAGACCACCATCGCCGGGGCGGGACTCGCCGGGCTCGGCTTCATCGCCGTGCAGGGCGCGCAGCTGGCCGGCCGCGTCAGCGGCGACGCGCTGGTCGGACGGTTCGGCGCCGCGCGACTCACCCGCGCGGGCGGATTGTTCGTGATGGCCGGCGCGGGCGCGGCGTTCGTCGCGTCGTTCACGCTCGACGGATCGGCCCTCCTGGTGGTCCTGCTCGCCGGGTTCGTGCTGGCGGGGTGGGGAATCGCGACCGTCATCCCGAGCGCGATGGTCGCCGCCGACTCCGTTCCAGGCCTGGCCCCCGGTGCCGGGCTCGCGGTGCTCAACTGGGTGATGCGCCTCGGTTTCCTCGCCTCGCCGCCGCTCGTCGGGTTCATCGCCGAGGTCGCGGGTCTGCGCTGGACCGTGACGCCGATGATCGTCGGCGGCATCCTCATCGTCGCCCTGGCCGGGCCGCTGCTCGGCCGCCCCCACCGCACGCCCGCAGGCCGCGAGTCCGCCGACCCCGATCCCGCAGATCCCGATCCCGCAGACCGAACCCCCGCGCACGAGAAGGAGACCATGCGGTGAGCGCCGATGAGTTCGTCAAACGCGGCTCGGACCACGGGCCCGACTTCTTCCGCCACGAGGCCGCCGGACTGGCGTGGCTCGCCGCGGCCCCCGGCGGGCCACGCATCGTGGAGGTCACGGGGGTCGACGACGACGAGATCACCCTGGAGAAGATCCCCGCGGGTCGCGCCACGGCGGACGCGGCTCTGCGGTTCGGACGGTCGCTCGCGGCAATGCACGACGCGGGTGCGGCCGCCTGGGGCGCACCCGCCGACGGCTGGGCGGGCCGGTGCTTCATCGGCAACCGTCCCCAGGAGTGCAGGCCAACCGACTCGTGGGGCGAGTTCTACGCCGAGCAGCGGGTCCGGCCGTTCGTGCGCATCGCGGTGGACCTGGGCGTCCTCGGCGGTGCCGACCTGGCCGCGGTCGAGCGGGCCTGCGACCGCGTGGCCGCCGGCGAGCTCGACCACCCCGGCGACACTCCCGCCCGCATTCACGGCGACCTGTGGACGGGCAACGTCCTGTGGACGGCCGGGGGCGGGGCCGGCGCGGCGGGCGGCGCCGGGGAGGCCGTGCTCATCGACCCCGCCGCGCACGGGGGCCACCGCGAGACCGACCTGGCGATGCTCGCCCTGTTCGGCGCGCCGCACCTCGAGCACATCCTGCGTGGCTACGGCGAGGCCCAGCCGCTGCGGGAGGGCTGGCGGGAGCGGGTGCCGCTGCACCAGCTGCACCCGCTCGCCACCCACTCGGCCGGGCACGGCGCGGGCTACGCGGTCGCGTTGGCCGACGCCGCCCGGCGCGTGCTGGCCCTCTAGTCGCCCGGCGGCCGCCGTCAGGCGCCGGTGGGGCTGACCCGGAGCACCGAGTCGCGGCCGTCGCCATCGGAGGTCGTCACCAGTAGCGAGCCGTCCGGCTCGGGCGCCAGGGACCGCAACCGGCCGAACTCGCCCTCGAGGATCACCGAGGCATCCACGACCGAGCGACCGTCCTCGCCGAGCCGGAGCAGCACCAGCTTCTGGGTCTTGAGGTTGGCCATGGCCAGGGCGCCCTCCCACTCGCCCCACTCGGGTCCCAGGAACTCGATGTCCGCGGGCGCCAGCGTCGGGGCGCCCGAGGACCAGACCGCGTCGATCGCTTCCGGGAACCTGGCGGTGTCGGTCATCGATACGTTCTGGTTGTACCGGCCGCCGATGTTCGGGTTCCAGCCGTAGTTCCCGCCAGGCTGGAGCAGGTTGACCTCGTCGTCGACGTCCGGGCCGTGCTCGGCGGAGTAGACGCGCCCGGAGTCCGGGTCGATCGCCAGGCCCTGCACGTTGCGGTGGCCGATCGTGTGGATCACCGAGTCGCCCGCCGCCGGCGCGCCCCCGGGGGTGATGTGCAGGGTCTTGCCGGCCAGCGAAGCGGGGGACTGGGGCCCGGTGGGGCTCTGCGTGTCGCCGGTGCCGACGTAGATCGACCCGTCGGGGGCGGTGAGCAGGCGGCACCCGCTGTGGATGCCGGTCGCGCCGAGCGGGATCCCGGTGAGGGTGTCGCGGACCTTCGTCATGGCGGTCCAGTCGTCGTCGACGGCAAAGGTGGTGATCCGGTTGTCGCGCTCACCGCCGGCCGCGCGCGACCAACACACGTGGATCTCCCGGTTCTCTTCGAAGCCCGCGTCGACGGCCATGCCCATCAGGCCGCTCTCGGACTGCCGGAACAGGCCCGGCAGGTCGATGCCGATCTCGCGCTGCTCCGGGCCCGGACGTTGCACGAGCATCCGTCCACCGCGCTCGCCGGTGAGGATGGTGCCGTCCGGGGTGCGTACCACGTCCCACGGGACGTTCAGTCCGTCCATCACGACGGCGGTCTCGACCGCCGGCCCGTCAACGACCTCCACGCCCTCGCCGGCGCCGACGCCCGGGGCGGCGGGGAAGAGGCTGCCCGGTGGGATGAGACTGGTGTCGATCGACCCGGACGAGCCGACGGGCAGGCTGCTCTGGGCGCAGGCGGTGAGGGGGACGGCGACGGTGACCGCCGCCGCGGCGGCGAGCCCGGCGAGGGTGCGGGGGAAGGTGGAACTGGGCACGGCTGCTCCTGGGTCGGACGACTCGGGGAGGGGATCAACCTCCGTGCGTCCGAACCTATTCGACCCCCGGTGCCGGCGGCACCGGAACGGAGGCGGGCCGGATCCGGAGCACCTCGTCACGGCCGTCGCCGTTCGAGGTGGTGGCCAGCAGCGTGCCGCCGGGCTCGGCGGTCAGGGAGCGGATGCGGCCGTGCTCGCCGGGGATGACGGCCCCGAGCTCCGGCACGCCGGTCCCGTCCGCGTTGAGCCCCACCTCGACCTCACGACAGGAGCGCCCCGCACGCCGCCTCTCGGGCGGTGCGTGCGGGACGCTCTCGTCGATGCCGTGCGCGGGGCCTAGAGTTCCTCGATCGTCGCCGTCGCGTGCACGGTCTCCAGCTTCTTGGGGTTGCGCACGGCCAGCGACCAGGCCGGATCGCCGGCCCCTCCGCGCCGGGCGTAGATCCCCAGCTTGGCGGGCAGGATCACCGGCTTGCCGAACTCCACCGAGTAGCGGGCGCGCCGGGGGATCTCGCCCTCGACCACGCCGAGCAGCGTGGCGGCGGTCCACATCCCGTGGGCGATGACGTTCGGGAACCCGAACGCCTTGGCACCCACGCCGGAGACGTGGATCGGGTTGCGGTCGCCGGACACGGCCGCGTACTCCGAGATCTGCGCCTCGGACACCGACTTCACCACCGTGGGGTCGCCGATCTCGGTCGCGGTGGGCGGCGCGGGCTTAGGCGGGCGCGGCGCGTCCTTCGGCGGGGTCAGGGAGGTCCTGCGCTTGGAGAGCAGGCCCGACCGCTGCACCCAGGCGGGCTCGTCGTCGTCGCCTGTCCTGATCTCGGTGACCACGTCCAACAGCAACCCCGCCGGATGCTCCCGCAGGTTCTCGGCGTGCGCGCGGATGTTGAGCTCGTCGCCGACGCGCAGCGCGCGGCGCGATTCGATCTCGTTGGTCAGGTGCACCGAGCCCATGGCCGGCACCGGGTAGTCCGGGTCCAGCATGAGCTGCATGCTCAAGGGGAACGCCAGCGTGAACGGGTACGTCAGCGGCAGCTCGTCGGTCAGGCGCAGGCCGCACACGCGCGCGTAGGCGGCGAGGTTCGCCACGTCCACGCGCACGCCGGTGACCTCGACGCCCTTCGACGGCATCGACTTTCCGTCACGGGAGCCGCCGACGACAGGGAGGGCGCCGACCGCGGCCTTGCCGTACTGGCCGAGCAGGTTGGGGATTCCGGGGAGCCGGGTGTATTCCACGATCGATCACGCCCCCAGCAGCGACTGCCCGCACACGCGGATCACGTTGTCGGTGACCGCGGAGGAGGCGGGGTTGGCGAAGAAGGCGATGGTCTCGGCCACGTCGACCGGCAGGCCGCCCTGCTGCAGGGAGTTCATGCGGCGGCCGGCCTCGCGGGTGGCGAACGGGATGGCGGCGGTCATCTGGGTCTCGATGAAGCCCGGCGCCACGGCGTTGACGGTGATGCTCTTGGAGGCCAGCTCGGCGGACGCGCCGTTGACGAAGCCGATCACGCCGGCCTTGGAGGCGGCGTAGTTGGTCTGGCCGCGGTTGCCGGCGATGCCCGCGATGGAGGACACGCCCACCACGCGCGAGCCCTCGCCGAGGATGCCCTTCTCGGCGAGCTCGGCCGTGATCCGCTCGGGGGCGATGAGGTTGACGGCCATGACGGACTCCCAGCTCGCGGCGTCCATGCCGGCGAGGGTCTTGTCGCGGGTGATGCCGGCGTTGTGGACGAGGATGTCGAGGCGGCCGTCGTGACGCTCGGTGACGTGCTTGGCCAGCACCTCGGCGGCGTCGGCGGCGGTGACGTCGAGCGGCAGGGAGGTGCCGCCGACCTTGTTGGCGGTGGCCGAGAGCGACTCGCCCGCGGCGGGGATGTCACAGCAGATCACGTGTGCACCGTCGCGGGCGAGGACCGCCGCGATCTCCGCACCGATGCCGCGCGCGGCCCCGGTGACGACGGCGAGCTTGCCCTCGAGCGGTCGGTCCCACGACGACGGGGCGGTGGCGGAACCGGCGCCCACGCGGAACACCTGGGCGTCGACGTACGCCGACTTGGCCGACAGGACGAACCGCAGGGTCGACTCGAGCCCGGAGGCGCCCGCGTCGGCGTCGGGGGAGACGTACACGAGCTGGACGGTGGAGCCCCGCTTCATCTCCTTGCCGAGCGAGCGCGTGAAGCCCTCGAGCGCGCGCTGGGCGATGCGCTCCTCGACCGAGCCGGTCTCCTCGGGCGTCGTGCCCAGGACGACGATGCGGCCGCTGGCCATGACGCTGCGCACGACCGGGTTGAAGAACTCGTACAGCGCGACCAGGTCTTCGGGCCGCTTGAATGACGTGGCGTCAAAGACGAGGCCGGCGAACTTGTCCTCGGCGCCGGCGGCGGCCAGCTCGTAGTCGCCGGCCAGCATCTCCCGGACGGGCTCGGCCAGGCGGCCCTCGCCGCCGATGAGGACGGGACCGTGCAGGGCGGGCTGCCCGGCCTCGTACCGGCGCAGCTGCTCCGGCTGCGGGAGGCCGACCTTGCCGGCGATGAACGACCCCGGGGCCGAGGTCACGAACTGCGAGTAGAGGTCGAGGTTGCCCTGTGCCATGGCGATCATCTCCTGGAGAGGTGCGGTACTACGGGTCGACAAATAACTTACTGCTGAGTAACAATACGTGCAGGGCCGCGTTTCGGGCCACCGGACACCGAGAACAAACGGGAGTGACACACGTGACCACAAGCCCCCGCAAGGTCGCCATCGTCGGCGGCAACCGAATCCCCTTCGCCCGCTCGAACGGCAAGTACGCGGACGCCTCCAACCAGGACATGCTCACCGCGGCGATCGACGGGCTGGCCAGCCGCTACAACCTGCAGGGCGAGCGCCTCGGCTCCGTCGTCGCGGGCGCCGTCCTCAAGCACTCCCGCGACTTCAACCTCACGCGCGAGTCCGTGATCGGTTCCGTCCTCGACTCGTCGACCCCGGCCTACGACGTGCAGCAGGCCTGCGGCACCGGCCTGGCCGCCGCCATCCAGGTCGCCGACGCGATCGCGCTCGGCCGTATCGAGTCCGGCGTCGCCGGCGGCACCGACACCACCTCGGACGCCCCGTTGGCGGTCAACGACGACCTGCGCAAGACCCTCATCAAGCTCACCGCGGCCAAGAGCAACCTTGACCGCCTCAAGCTGCTCGGCGAGATCCGCCCGCAGAGCCTCGTGCCCGAGCAGCCGCAGAACGCCGAGCCGCGCACCGGGCTGTCCATGGGCGAGCACGCCGCGATCACCGCCCGCGAGTTCGGCGTCTCGCGCGCCGACCAGGACGCCCTGGCCGCGGCCAGCCACCGCAACCTCGCCGCCTCCTACGAGTCGGGTTTCCAGGACGACCTGGTCACCCCGTACCTGGGCGTGGCCCGCGACGACAACATGCGGCCCGACTCCTCCGAGGAGAAGCTGGGCAAGCTCAAGCCCGTCTTCGGCAAGCGCGACGCCGAGGCCCACGGCACCGAGGCCACCATGACGGCCGGCAACTCCACCCCGCTCACCGACGGCGCCTCCGCGGTGCTGCTGGCCAGCGAGGAGTGGGCGGCCGAGCACAAGCTGCCCGTCCGCGCCTACCTCGTGGACTCCGAGACCGCCTCCGTGGACTTCATCCACGGCAAGGAAGGGCGCAACCCGGACGGCCTGCTCATGGCCCCCACCTACGCCGTGCCGCGGCTGCTGGCCCGCAACGGCCTCACCCTGCAGGACTTCGACTACTACGAGATCCACGAGGCGTTCGCCTCGCAGGTCCTGGCCACGCTCGCCGCGTGGGAGTCCGAGGAGTACTGCACCGAGCGGCTGGGCCTGGACAAGGCGCTGGGCTCGATCGACCGGTCCAAGCTCAACGTCAACGGCTCCTCGCTGGCGGCCGGCCACCCGTTCGCCGCCACCGGTGGCCGCATCCTGGCCGCCACCGCCAAGCTGCTCGAGCAGAAGGGCGGCGGCCGCGCGCTCGTGTCCATCTGCGCGGCCGGTGGCCAGGGTGTCACCGCGATCGTCGAGCGCTGACCCACCCTCGTAACGCCTGACCTGCAGCCCCCGCGCTCGGCGCGGGGGCTGCGCGCATCGCACCGGTCCGTCATAGTGGTGTGCACAGCGCTTCGTGCGGGAGTCTTGAGGCCGGCGCCCCGCCGGGGACGCCGCCCCGCTTCGTGAGGAGACGTGACGAGTGGAGGAGTCCACCAGCACCGGCGGCGGCCCGGCCCGGCCCGTCGCCATCGAGGGGGCGGGGCCCCGGCCGACCGCGTCCGAGCGGCGCAGCTACCGCGTGCATTCGCGCTGGCTGTACACGGGCGTGGGCGTGTTCATGGCGCTCTCAGTGCTGTACGGATTCGACCTGGTCAACAGCATCGGGCGCGTACCGCGCGGCACCGAGGTCGCCGGGATCGAGGTCGGGGGGATGACCACGGCCGACGCCGAGCGGCGCCTGGTCGAGGAGTTGGGGCCACAGGTCGACGACGAGGTGGATCTCCGCGCCGGGGCCGTGTCCACGACGCTGGACCCGCAGGCGGTCGGACTGTCGGTGGACTGGCAGGGCACGCTCGACCGGGCCGGTGAGCAGCCCCTCAACCCGATCACCCGGCTGATCAGCCTGGTGTGGTCCACCGACGTCGGCATCGCCAGCGTCATCCCCGACGCCCGGCTCACCGACTTCCTCGAACGGCTCGCGCTGCAGGCCGACTTCGAACCCCGCGAGGGGGCCATCTGGTTCGACCGCGACCAGGTCCGGTCGGCCATCCCGCTCGACGGCCAGCGCCTGCAGATCGAGAACTCCCGCGACGCGGTGCTCGAGCACTGGCTCGACGACGACGGCGTGGACCTGCCCGTGGACTACACGCCCACTGAGACCGACGCCGAGCAGGTCCGCGCACTGATCCGGGACGTGGCCGAACCCGCCGCCACCCGCGACGTGACGCTGCTGGCCTCCCGGATCCGTGAGGACGGGACCGAGCCGCCGGTCACGACCATCACCACCCGGCTGCCGGCCCCACCGCCGCCCGCCGGCCGGGAGCGTCCCGAGTCCGCCGAGCGGGAGATCGAGATGATCGACCCGGACGACCCCGACGCCGTGCCCGTGGTCTTCCCCCGCGATCGGATCGGCGAGTACCTGACCTTCGTCCGCGAGGGCGACGTGCTCGAGCCGCGCTTCGACGCCGACGCCGCCAAGGGGATCCTCGAGCCGCTCCTGGAGCCGACCGAACAGGAGGGCAGGGACGCCGGCTTCGAGTTCAGCGGGACCACCGCCACGGTCGTGCCCGCGGTCCAGGGACGGACGGTCGAGTGGGGTCCGCTGCTCGGTGCTCTCCCCGGCCAGCTCACGGACACCGCGGGCCCGCGCGTGCTGCCGGTCAGCTACGTGGGCCGCGATCCCGAGCTCACCACCGAGGAGGCGGAACGGGCCGGCATCCGCGAGCCGGTCGGTCAGTTCACGGTGGCCGTCGGCGCGAACGGGCGGGCCCAGTCGATGATCGCCTCGCTCGCCGGGCACTTCATCCCCGCGGGGGAGAGCTTCTCGATGGAGGAGCTCGCCGGCACGGTCTCCGGGGACACCTCCGCCGACGCCGTGGCCACCGCACTGTTCAACGCCGCGTTCGAGGCCGGTGCCCAGGATCCGGTGCGCACGTCGCGTGGTGTCGACGGCGACGCGTTCCCCGCCGGGCGGGATGCCACGGCCTCGGCCGACGTGGGGTTCCGCAACGCGCAGGACACGGGGCTCGTGATCGACGCCTCCGGCAGCGGGAACTCGGTGACGGTCCGACTGTGGGGCACTCGCGAATACACCGTCCGTATCTCCACGGCGCCCCGCACGGACGTCCGGCGGGCGCCGACCCGGGTGGTCACCACCGCCGGCTGTACCCCGAGCGCGGGGCGGGACGGCTACACGGCACGGGTCACCCGGACCGTCCAGCGTGGCGGCGCCACCGTCAGCACCGACACCGTGTCGTCCACCTACCCCCCGCGGGAGCGGATCGAGTGCCGGGCCGAACAGCCCGCCGCTGACGCCGACGCACCGCCACCTCCCCCGCCGCCGCCCGGCCCGGGACCGATCCGCATCCCGGGCCTGCCGGAGATCCGCATCCCCGGCCTGCCCGGCAACTGACAGGCCGCGCCCCGCACGCACGGCGCCGCCCGCACGCACGG
>NZ_BCSW01000051.1 GCF_001571065.1 Dietzia cinnamea NBRC 102147 | reverse complement strand
ACAAACTGCCACACACAGTAGGCACTATTAGTGAGATCGGGAAGGCACTGGTCACGGCGTCGCGCGACGCGACGCGTAGACGCCGCCTTTCAACACGCCTACGCTGGAGCACATGATGACCCTCCGAGCGGTACATGCAGGTACTGGATACCAGTACCTGCTGCGCTCGGTGGCCACCAACGACGCCGACCCCGAGGGCAAGTCCTTGTCGGACTACTACGCGGCGAAAGGCACCCCGCCTGGGCGCTGGATCGGCTCCGGCCTCACCGGTCTGAACTCTGAGGCAACCACGTCCGGGGCCACCGTCACGGAATCGCAGATGGCTGCGCTCTACGGCGAAGGTTTGCACCCGGACACCGACGAGAAGATGCTCGCCGGAACATCACTGTCTGACTGCAAACTCGGACGATCCTTCCCGGTCTTCACCGGAACCTCCGAGGTTCTGGCCGCACTATCTGCTGCCGAGAAGCAGTTCCTGTCAACCGAGAAAAGGCGACCCACTGTGCAGGAGCGGGCGCAGCTGGCCGAGCAGATAGGTCGCCCGTTCTACACCGAGAAGTTCGGCTACGAACACGCCTCCGGCAAAGACATCGTTGCCTGGATCAACCGCGAACGCGACCAGGTAAAGCAAGCAGTCGCCGGGTTCGACTTCACCTTCTCTCCGGTGAAAAGTGTCAGCGTTCTGTGGGCACTGGCAGACGAACAGACGTCCGCGAGAGTGGCGGCACTGCACCACGAAGCCGTGGCCGAGGCACTGTCCTGGGCAGAGGACAACGCCATCTACACCCGCGTCGGTGTCAAAGGAATCCAGCAGGTCAAAACCCGGGGACTCATCGCCTCGGAGTTCACCCATTTTGATACCCGAGGAGGCGACCCGGACCTGCACTCCCACGTCCTAGTCGCCAACAAAGTGCAAGGCCCCGACGGACGATGGTTGAGCCTGGATTCACGGGCAATACACCAGATGCACCAAGCGATCTCGGCCCGCTACGATGCGATCCTGCACGACAAGCTCACCCGCCAGATGGGTGTCGAGTTCGAGGCCCACTACCCACACCGGGATAAGGCTCCGATCTGGGAAATCGCCGGGATTGACCGCCGACTCATCGACGCATTCTCATCCCGCCGCACCCTCGCCAGACCTGTTTACGACCGCCTAGTTGCCGAGTTTGTCGACACCCACGGGCGCCAACCTTCGCAACGTGCTGCCTACGCTCTGTGGCAGAAGGCGATCCTGGACACTCGTGACGCCAAGAAGCCCGCGCAGTCCCTTGACGAACTCCGCAACGCGTGGCGACAGGCCGCTCAAGAGCGCGTGGGAGCCGAAGCAGTCGAGGCCATCACCGAGCGCGTGACCGCCTCCGATACCGAAACAGAGCGACCGGTATTTGACGTCCAGGAGCACACCCAGCTGGTGGCTCGGCAGGCCATCTCACGGGTGACCCAGATGCGTGCACAGTTCCGCGCCTCACACGTGGACACCGCCGTATCCACCGCACTCAAGGGCTACCGCTTTACCACCGACGAGGAGCTGAATCGAGCCCACGCCGCTGTGCTGGAGTACGCCATGGAAAGCATTGCGGTGCCCCTGACACCACCGGAACCATTGACTCTGCCGGCGCAGTTGATGACTGAGCAAGACAGGGGAATTGACCGGCACGCCAACAGCGAAAAGTTCACCACCGACGCCGTCCTCGACGCCGAAACCGCTGTCCTTGACGCTGCCCAAACCCCGGTCGCAGTGTTCGCCACCGACGCCGCACTTGATGCTGCCGAGCAGGCCCACCTCGCGGCCACCGGGTGGAGCCTGAACCCCGGCCAGCACGCTCTGGCACAGCACCTGCTCACCGTCGGAACACTCGTGGCCGCAGGGGTCGGGCCGGCCGGCACCGGCAAGACCGCCTCGATGAAGATCGTGGCCGATACCTGGCAAGAAACAGGACGGAAGGCGATCGGGCTGGCTCCCTCTGCCGCCGCCGCCAGCGTGCTGTCAGAAGACATCCACGCCCCCGCCCACACCATCGACTCACTGACCTTCACCTGGCGAGGACTCCACCCCAACCAGCCCGGACAAACCCTGTCGGCACTGCCGGTACAGATCAACCCCGGCGACATGCTCCTGGTCGATGAAGCCGGAATGGCCAGCACCGAGAACCTCGCCGCACTGACCGAGATCGCCGCCGAATCCGGGGCAGTCGTGCGACTGATCGGCGACCCGTACCAGCTGTCCGCGGTCAACTCCGGCGGCATCTTCGCGGAAGTGTGCCGCACCCCCGGCACCGTAGAGCTCGACCAGGTCATGCGCATGGGAGCAGACACCCAGCAAGCAGAAGCAACACTGGGGCTTCGTGTCGGCGACACCGATGCCCTCGAGCTATACCAAGGCCGCGACTGGATCAGTGGTGGACACCGAGAGTCCATGCTCACCGACGCCGTGCAGGCCTACCTCGCCGACCGCGACGCCGGCCGCAAGTCACTGATCATCGCCTCCCGCAACGACGACGTCGACACCCTCAACGAAGTCATCCGCGCACAACGCATCGCAGAAGGCCTCGTCGACGACACCCGCACCACCACCGTCTCCCGCTCAGACACCGTCGGCGTCGGAGACACCGTCATCGCCCGCAAGAACTCGAAGCTCTACACCACAGACAGCAAATACCTCGGGCGGGTCATCAACGGCCAACTCTTCACCGTCACCGACCTCGCCGACGACGGCACACTCGCCGTACGCGACATCAACACCGGCCAGGACATGCTCATCCCCGCCGACTACGCCGGCACCAACATGCACCTGGGCTACGCGGCCACCATCCACCGCGCCCAAGGCTCCACCGTCGATACCACCCACGCCGTCATCGACACTTCCGTCGATCGGGCCGGCCTGTACGTCGCCATGACCCGCGGCAAGAAAGAAAACCGCGTCTACACGGTCTGCGAACCCGACCTCGACCTCTCCGCCGAAGACGGACACATGCACTCCGCCGGCGACCGCCCCGCACCAACCGCCCAAGAAGTGCTGTCCACGGTCCTGGCCCGCGACACCCGCCACACCTCGGCCATCGAAACCCTGCGGCAGGAATACACCGACGCCACCGACCCCGCACGCCTCGAACAGCTCTACCGGCACGGCGCAGAACTCGCCGCCAGAACCTTCACCGCAGACACCCTGCCTGAATACATCGACGCACTGCCTAGCGTCCACTCCAACCACATCGACGCCGACCCCAGGCTGCACGCTGAGATCGAGCACGCCTGGACCGAAGCAGCACTTGCAGGCCTGGACCCCCGCGAACTCTGGGCCGATGCCACCGACAACCTCGACACCGCGGAAACCCCTGGTGCCGTCATCGCCCACCGGATACGTCACGTGACCCGAGAAGTCGCCGACACCACAGACCTACCCACTCCCCCACCAGAAACAATCACCGGCGACACCGACCTCGCCACATGGCTGACGGCCACCCGCAAGAAGCTCGCGACCGCCTCGGCCGAAGTCCCGGCAGAAGCCGCCGATGACTTCACCGCCTCCTATCTGGAACATCGGGCCACTGTGGGCCGAGACGCCGAAGCCGACAACGTCCCCAATGCCGGTTCGGAATGGGGAACGACGACAGGGGCGGAAACGTCAGCCGACCTCTGGTGAACTCTCCGGTTCGCCGTCACCAACGGATACTGCCGGAGTGGAGTCGGTAGACGGATCAGGAGACTGCCCGACGAGAACAGCGGGCGTCACCCCACCGGGACCTGTCTGTGGCAGTCCCTCTGCTGAGGCAGCTGGTCCGCCAGCGGCCTCCAACTCGGTCGCGAGCTGCTCGGAGTTCAGCCCCACCCGAGGTTCTCCAGCTAGGTCAGCTGTGTCGGCGACGGATAGGTCGGGAGTATCGGTGATTGCAGCATCGAGGACGTCGACAAGGTCGTGGTCCGTGATTTCCAATGTGACCGCAGCGATCAGCGCCAACGTCAGAAAGTCCGGTTCCGGACCACCATGCTCGCGGGCGCGGTGTACAGCTGCATCGCGTTCACGCTCGGCATGCTCACGGTCAACATCTGCCTGCCTGCGAGCCTCTTCCGCAGCATCGACCAGGCGCCGGCGCTCCAGCTCTCTTGCGATCATCTCTCGACGGGCCTGGGCGACGTCCTCAGATACACCTGAATCTGCTCGTGCCGTCTCAACCACCAATGATCCGACCGAATGCTGCCGGGCCGTATGCTCCCCCAACGGGCGGGTGCGCGTAGGGAGCGGGCGCGCAGTCGCGCCCAGTCGGGCGTGGCGGATCAAATCGGCGACCACCTGGTCACTGGGATGCGAACTCATAACGTGAGCCCTTCGATCGGCGCGGAGCGCAGCGGTTTACCGGGCTGATGAGCCGCACTACAGGCGACCATCGGTGAACGCTCCCCGGTCAGCAGCGGCATGTGGTGGTCACCGATCGTGCGAAGAAACACCTCGTCACAGGTGGCCGGATCACGGCGCAGTAGCGACTCATAGGCGAGCCACATTGACCGGATGCGGAATCTGACTGAGCCGTGTGCCCACCAACGTGGGCACCATTTCTGGCTCATCCCTGTCGATTCGTAGGCAAGGCTGAGGTAGTCGTCAAAGAATGCGAACTCATCGGTGAACCTCAGGGTGGGAGGCACGCCTAGTTCGTTTTCGGCGAACAGTTGCACGTCGCGCTCGATGGTGCGGGCGAGATGGTCGCGCAACCGTGGCGTGGCGAGAACGTCGTCGACCGCCGCTGGCAGTGCTTCCCCTGACACCCCAGTCAGGGTCTCGGCGAATGCTTCAACGATCTTCTTGTCGAATAGATGACTCATGCGGACTTCTTCTCCTCGAGGGACGGCAAATCCTGGTGGTCCCACCGGATCATGCGGGCAAGAATCGGCCGCCGGCCTGTGGCCAGGACGATCATCCGACCGAACGGCAGCGCCGCCAGCTCTGCGGCGGTGATGGTCTGTTTCTCGACGGTCTGCGTGGACACCGACCTTCCGCGCTCGCCCGACCCGTGAGAGATGGAGCGTTGCTTTTCGGTGTGGGTGCCGATGAGATGGGCCAGCTCATCGAGGAACCGGTAGTCCTTGTGGCCTGGTCCGATGACGACGATCGCTGCGGCTGACCACAGCTTCTTCATCCCCTGCTCGCCCCACACCTCAACGCCCTGGGCGTAGGACTGAAGCACGGTGTCGCAGATGATGCCGCGAGAGCCGAAAGTCGAGTAGTAGTCGGGCAATCTCGGCCACCGCACGATGTTGGCGATCTCATCGAGCGCCGCCGTCACCGGCACGGGCAGACGTGAACCGGGGCACTGATCGGCGCGATCAACCAGAGCCTTGAACACACTCACGGTCAGGATTGAGGTCACCGGCCTGCCGATCGGGTTTTCCTCGTCGGAGACAAGATAGAGAGTGTCGGCAGCGGAGTTGGCGAACTTGACCGGGTCGAAGCGTTCGGCCCCGGCCTGCGGAGTCAACCACCGCACGATCTGGCGACGACCCAGGCAGCTGATCATGTTCTTGGCTGCGCTGAATACGTTCGAGCGTGTGCGAGGCTCAGCTTGATACTTGCTGGCAAGGTCCGCTGCCTGTGGCCCCCACTGGCTGTCAGACAGGATCTCCACCGGGGTGGAGTCCTCAAGGTTGGACACCCAGCCGTAGACATCAGTGATCGGCCGGTTTCGCATGGCTGCTGCCAGGAACAATGAGGCGAGTAGATCAACGGCCTGGCTGTAGAAGTAGGCGTTGGGGTCGCTGCCGGCCTCACCGCGAGCGGTGGCGGCGTTGAAGATTTCGGCCAGCTCCTCGGCGTTGCCGTCCCACCACTGGTCACGGCGCACGAAGTCCAGCGGGTCGAAGTACCAGCGTGTGGAGTCCAACCCGACGGCCTTGTCCTGCGGATCAAGCACCCACACGCGTCCGACTTGCTGACGGAATGGCATGGTCGCTTCGATGACGTCCTTCTTGCAGGAGGTGGAGATGCAGATTCCCGGTGCCCGCCGGATCATCGGGATGATGCGGCTGGAGGTCTTGCCCTGACGGGGTCCCCACAAGTCCAGGTGTAGGTCCTCCCAACCGCCCCACAGGTCTTGGCCGGTCGACACTTCCTTGCCGATGTAGACGCCAGGGACGTCGATGTCCTCGCCCCGCTCACGGCTGGCACGAGTGACGGCCTTGGCCGACAGTGAGTGCACATCGGACCGGCCCGCCAGATGTTTGGCAATGCCGTCGACACGGGTCCGTCCCGCCTGACGCCTGCCAATCATGCTGGCAATAAGCCCCATCAGCACGCCGACGATGATCAGCAAGATCACCGCGACGATGGTGGCCCCGCCTGTCCACTGGACCTGCCCTTGGACCAGGTCGATCACCGCGACGGCGGGGTTGCCAGGCACCTGCTGACCGGTGGCGGCAATCTTCTCGCCGAGAGTGATACTGGCCCACACACCTACCACCAGCAGAATGGCGATACCCAAGGTGGCCAGGGCGATGGTGGGTCCGGGATCTCGTGTCTGCGACTGCCGCGCAATGTCCTTGCCAGCCATTTAACGTCTCCTCACTGCGATGGATAGGTAGCGGAAGTCTGTTGCCAACTCAGGCGAGCAGCAGAAGAGCAGAGACCCGCCACTGGCCTGATAGCTTCCGCAGCTCCACGGCGTAGGTGGTGTCAATCGGCGTTGTGGAGCCGTCGAGCTGCCGTGTGACGACGAACTTTCTCGTCCAGGTCGTCGCGGTGTCGGGCGGATGCTGTTCGTTGTCTTGGCGAACGGTGGCCTCGACGCCACCGCCGGCACTGTCCCAGGCCCGCCATGCTGGGCCGGTCATAATCGGCACTACGGACTCCGGGTTGGCCCTCAATCGGCTCCATAGCTCAGGGGTGACGACACCGCGCAAGGTAGCGGCGGCGGCGTCCTGGTCCTCGACCTGATCGGGGGTCGCCTGAGCGAGTCGAAGCAATGCTGCCTCGGCCACCACCTCGGGTGGCTGGTTCTGTAGATGCTCGAAGTCCTCGCCGTACGGCATGATAATTTCGGCCGTTTCCGGCCCATGTGGACTATGACCATCGTGATTATCGACGTAGCCGTCGTCGTCCTGGCCCGCGCACGAGCTGAGCACGAGCACAGCTGCCAGCAGGCTGGCGGCGGCTGTGCCGAATCGCCGATCATTCATCACGTGTGTTCGCCTCGCCTTCATCCAATACGACCCGCATTACCTTGTCTGGCGGCTGCGAAACCTTGTACTCCCCGACTGGGACTCCGAACTGCTGGGCCTCATACTGCATATCGGCTCCGTCCTGCTGGCCCGAGTAGATCGACACGTGATGGAAGTGCCCCGAGCCGAAGAACAAGAGGTCACCGGGGCGGGCTTCCTCCCACGACACTTCTTGAAGGAGGTCCGAGTGCCCCTGATCCTGTGCTGTTCGCGGTAGCGAGACCTGTCCACCTGTGGCCTGGTAGACGGAGAACTGTGTGAGGCCGGAACAGTCATATCCGAGCGGATCATTGCCGGACAGGCCGTTGGTCGGCCCTTGTGTATTGCCGCCACCCCACACGTACGGCATGCCGAAGCCCTTCTTGGCTTCCATCAGAATGCGTCGGCCCAGTCCGTCTGCTGACGGAACACCGGCAAGTGAGCCGGAACCGCCGCACTCGGCGGACCCTGCGGCCAAGCTGCCGGCGGCGTTGCCTGAAAGGCGCTCATAGTACTCAGCTGCCTCGGCCGCGCGATCGGCGTACTTGTGCCGGTACTTAGCGGCCGGGTTCTCCACGTCGGCAGCGATCTGGCCAACAGAGTCGTGTGAAACTCCAGCGGCGGTGTCGTAGTACCAGTTGATCTGCTGCGCCGGCTCCATCAGACCCTTGATTCCGCCGGCCTGCTCAGCCCAGTATTTCACTCGCTGCTGAAATAGTCCGACCGAATCGTAGTCGCCTGGGGCGACTCCATCGTTCGGGTAGTTCTTGGACTCGGGAACAGCCTCGCTGGCCAGGTTGTGCAGGTCGCTCTCGACGAGTCCGGCGGCGAGAGCGGACACGATCACTATTTCGGACTCATCGCGTTGCTGGCCTACGTCGATGATCTGTGACGCTCTCAGATCGCGGATTGTCTGAGTGTCGGAGCCGCTGGTGTCGCCGTTCTCGATGGTTCCCGGCTCCGTGCTCTCGGACTCGTCGTCCCGGTCCTCGCCGTCGCCCTCGGGTGCTGACGCGCCTGTTCGTGCCCGCTCGACCCACGGTGCGGGGTCAATCGGAGTTCCCCCCGCGAGGCGATTGCCTTCATACAGCTCGAAATGCAGGTGCGGACCGGTGGAATAGCCGCTGTTGCCGACGCGCGCGATGTGCTCGCCAGCCTCGACGGTCGCGCCCTCTGCCACGAGGTTTCCGCCAGGGTCCTGGTGGCCGTAGACGGTACTCATTTCGCGGCCGTCAATTTCGTGCAGGACAACGATCCAGCCGCCGAAGCCGGACACTCCGGTGTCCTGCGAGGCGATCACGATCCCGTCCGCGAAGGCGTAGATCGGTGCTCCGCGGGGCGGAGCCAGGTCCATGCCGTTGTGAGCCTCGCCGCCTCGTGGTCCGAACGGAGAGGTCACCGGCGCGTCCTGGTCAACCGGGTACGCCAATCCCTCCGAGCTGGCCGGGCCACCAGAGCCTGCACTGTCTCCTGGGCTGCACCGGTCATAACTGGCTGGGCCAAGCACGACGACGACAACCAGCGCCAGCAATATAGCGCCAATAACGATGCCGACGACGAGCTTGATCGAGCGCATTAGGTCACTGACCTAACTGCGCTCGAAGTGCGGCGTTCTCGGCTTGGAGTGCCCGCAACGTGGAGGAGTTATGCGCTTGCCACACTCCGGCAGCCACAGCCCATCGTCGTACCGAGTCACGACTGATGCCGTACTCCCTCGCCACGGATTCAGCGGCAGCCGACGTGGACGGAAACGCGGGCTCGAGCTGAGCCAAACGCTCGACGACCTGCTCCCGAAAGGCGGCGTCGTATGACGAGGCCTTCACGCCGTCATCGCCTGCTCTGAAGGAGCACCGTCGAGCAGTTCGCGGAACCGCACGTTGGTGTCGTGGATATTGGTCTGCTGCTCGGTCGCTGTCAGCAACACCTGGATGGGGATCCCTGCGGTGCCATCCTTGGATGGCTTGAGCATGAATTTGCCTCGCCCCAGTGGTGGCTTCTTGCGCTCGCGGGCTTCAGTTCGCTCGATCGGTGCGCCCTTGGACCAGGCCGTGATCATCCCGGCCTCGGCGTCAGTGAACTGCAACACGCCTTTGAGGCGATCCAGCTCTCCGGCTGGCAGTCCCCCACAGATCACCATGCCGGCACGCTCGATGAAACCCATCGCGGTCTTAACGTCGACCTCGTTGGGCAACGTCTCCAGGTCACGGCCTGTATGCGTAATCATCAGCAAGCCCGTGCCGTCGGTCCTGTTAAGTCTGGTTAGCTCGTCCACGCGCTGCACCATGCCCGCCCCGGCGCCCAGGGTTGCCCACATCTCATCGAGAATCGCAAGGAAATACCGTTGCGGTGCCAGCCCACAGTCAGCCAACACGTGCGCTGCTTCCATCGCTCCGTACGCGTCGGACCAGCACGCCAACAGAACCCCGGCCTTGAGCGACTGGTCGCCCCGAGAAATTGCTGAGACGTCGATGCAGATCGCCGGCGCGTCCAGGTCGATCTTCGTGGAGGTGTGCTCGGCAAAGACCTGCCCCATGACGCCGTCGGTCAACGACTCCAGGGTTTGCACCAGGGTCTGCACCGTTCGGCGGTACTCCGCCTCATCGGCCACGAACAGTGCGCGGCGCAGATCTGGGTTGCCCTCCCGGATGAAGTCGATCAGATCGCGCAGCAACGGAGGCGAGGAAAACGAGAATCGGTCGGTTTCGCGCATCGCACGAAGCGAGGTGGAGATCACCAGCCCCTCGAAATCGGCCAGTGCCCTGCCGCGAATCAGCTCTGCCAAGGCAACGACCATCGTGACCTGCCGTGAGTGCACCGATTCTTCGGTCTCGGTGATCGCCTCGGCCAGGCGCGTGCTGTCCTCACCTCGGGCATGCAGATCGTCGAGGTGGGCCTGCATCACAGGGATCGCCTCCCCCAAAGCGCCAGCGGCGAGTGGGTTCAGGTGTCCGTGTCCGTGGCCGAGTCGGATCACCTGTCCACGTTTGCCGGACGGGGTGACCATCGCGTCTGTCACCGCCACGTACTCCCCTTTAATGTCGCCGGCCACAATCGGCACGTGACCCTGGGCGACAGCACCGATGAACTGTTTGCGGATCACGGTGCTTTTTCCCAGTCCCGGCAGGGACAGCACGAACGCGGACGGGTTGCCGATGATGCCGGCCCGGAACCAGGACAGGACATCACCGGAGACGTCCTGCCCGGTCTGGGCGTGCACGCCTAGCGGCACTCCAACTGCCGGGGCGGTCGCCCCGACGACCCAGGGGTTGAATCCGCAGCCGTAATTGGTCGAGGTCTGTGTCGCTCCCGGTGCGGACACCACCGACATGCGACCGGAGAACATGCCCTTAAAGCCTCGGCCATCGACGGCGCTGTAACGAGTGGTGAAACGTGGCTTTGCGTACCGGATCGGTGCTGCTTGTCGGGCGGTCCGAGCCTGCTCAGCTCGTTCCGGGTGCTCATTGCACCATCGCTTGTAGGCGCGTCCGAGAGTGGTGAACACCCACGGAGGTTGAGTGTCACCACTGGTGACGCGGGCATGCAGCTCCTCCAGCTCCGCAGGCCCGATCGGAGTCTTTGAGCGTCTGGCCATCACTCGGCCCTCGCGAAGGAGGAAATGGTCGACTTCTGATCGAGCAACACTCCCAGGCCAAGACCCGCGATGAACGCACTATCCTGCTGGCCGTTGGTGGCATGCAGTCGGAGCTGTGAGCGGTTACCGAGCTGGCCGATGATCGCCGAACCCTGATCGAGCAATTCGGGATCACGCAGGGTGAGAGTCACCAGGAGTGAATACTCGCCGAGTTGACCGCCGCGAGCTAGTGCCTGTCGGGCGGCTTCGGTGCGCTCCAGCCGGAGACCCGCCGACGCCTTGCCGATCGAGCGTGACTTGTTGGCCGCATTGACCGCGTCCGTGTGTTCCTTCTCCACACTGCGCACACCGTCACCGGCAGCGATCGGCCGGTAGATCAACGTCACGCGCTTACGCGGGATGTCGGACTTGGGCTCCAGCAGGGGCCGCAATACATGGTCGGGGAACGCTGCCGCAGGGGGTGCGGCCATCTCGAAGGTTCTCGACACCCAGTCTTCGTGTCGGTAGCAGTTCCACCGAGCTACCGCCTGCGAGGGGCCAGCGTCATCCCAGTCGACCCCCAGCGGTTCGCCAGCGATCCGGGTTCGGTTGATCGCCTCTTCCAAGTCGGGGCGAAAGCAGCGCATCGGGAGTCCCACCGCGTCCTCTGGCCCCATCGGCGCGGCTGAGACGCCAGCATATTCAAGTCGCTGGTACAGGCCGGGGAGCCGGAACCCCAGGTCGGTGGCCATAGCTTCCGGGTCCTTGCGCTGCATCGCCGTGGCGGCTTTGAACGTCACGGAAATCCATGAGCGGGTCACGAGCTTGCCGCGAGCAAACTCGACCGCTGATTCGGCCTGAATCCTGCGGGCGATTTCGGGCGTCGATTCATCGACCGAGGACCGCACCGCTGCGATGAGATCCTGGCCGGTGGTCGGATAGGACTCGACGGTGACCGCAGCGGCAACGACATCGTCGTTGAGCGACAGCTCAGCCAGCCATGCGCCCCATTCCGCCGTCATGTTGTTGCGATCGTCGACAGTCAGCGGTTCTTGTCCGCGGGCATCGGCGTGCAGCAGAACCGTGTACTGATTCAGGGAGGTGTCCCTGATCAATGCGAAATCGTTTCCCGCCACATCTCGCCCGACGTGCAGTTCGGTCTTGGCCAGAGATCCGGGAAGTCGGTACCGACCGCCAGGTACTCGTGAATTGGGACCGGCACGGTAGACGGTCGCTCCTGATGCCTGCGCCCGCCAAAATTGCCATCTCATTTGAGCCACCTCGTAAAGAGTTCGATTGCCAATACGCAGTACTGCCGGGGCCAGGTAGCCGATTGCCAAGACGGCGATGATTGCCCCTGCCGCCAACCCGCCTTGCATCAGCACGAGCATCGCGACGATGAAGGCGATTCCGGCGATGATCGTTGCTCGAAGGGGAAGGCCAAACATGCCCGTCCGCTGCGACTTCTCCCCGAGCGTGTAGAGCCGAAGATCCGCGGCCTCTGACGTCGTCACGAGCTATCTCCTTCGATCTTTCAGCGGTAGTGATGGGGAGTCGGATGGGCCGCTAATGCGCCGTCAAGCATCTGCTCGGTGGTCTGTGTGGTTCGGGCGACGCTGTGCGCAGCAGCACTGACCGCGCCAGCACCTGCCGCCGCGAACCCGGCCACCGCTCCCGCACCGCGTGCCGCGCCTGCGACCGCGCCACCAACGCGATTGCCCTGACCTCCACCACCGGGACTTGCGCCTGCCGGTGTGCCTCCACCCGAGGACGACCCTCCGCCCGACGGCGTGGATGAGCCCGACCCGGAGGGTCCTGCTGATGGTGAAGAAGACGATCCGCCCGAGGAGTGCGGACCCAGATACGTCGCGCCGTTGGCGGAACCCTGCCCACCAGCGCCAGAGCCAGAGCCAGACGACGACCCCGAACCGGCAAAGCTCTGCTGCGCGGTACCCATGGCTGCGCCAGCCGCACCGGCCACCGCACCAGTCGCGCCAGCAGCGGCAGCACCGATTCCGGCTGCGCTACCACCGGCCACTGAGGTTGACACCGCTGGTGCGACCACCCGCATCAATGCAGGCAGTACCAGGCCAGCAGCGGCCAAAAGCAGCATCGAAGACACAGCCTCCATGACCGAGGGAGCTTCCTCGCCGGAGCTGAGCCAGAACGCCGCCAGATACAACAGCGTTGCCACGGGCTTGAACAACAGCGCCGCGACGATAAACCCGATCATCGTGCGGAACGCTTGCTTGCCGGTGCTCAAGGAGAAGGACGCCGCCGCCAGCGGTAACAGGCCCACCACAACCACCAGCAGGCCCTCACGAACTACCAGTGCCACCATCTGGGCCAACGCGCCCAGCAAGGCGAAGACGACCAGGATCAATACCGCGGCCGGCCCGAGCCCGGTTTCCTCGTCGATCATCGCAACCGCGTCGATCGACGCGGCAGGATCGGCCCCAAGGCCATCTGTGAGCCACTGTGCCGAGATAGCGTCTGTGGCCATATGCAGCGACAAGATCACCGCAGGTAAAGCGGCCCCCGCAAGGATGAAGTTGAACATGACTTGGCCGACATCTTCGAAGCCGTCGCCCAATCCGCGATTTCGAGCAATCGCCATTCGAGCACCAGCAACTATCAGCGACACCACTAACAGCAGTGCTTGCGCCCACATAGTCAGGTTGAAGATGCCTTCGACAGACGATGCGAAGTCGGACCCGGAGAACGGGGATTCCTTGATCCACATCGTCATGATCAGCGCGAGCGACTGCGCACTTCCTTCGAGGAGAGATTTGACGAAATCTCCGATTGGATCGCCCCAGAATGCCGAGGCGGCATTGCCCGCCGCCGTCGATACCGCACCACCCGGATCGGCTATGAACGCCTCTGCTGAGCAGTTGATCGTATTAGTCAGGTCAGCCGCGCCGTCGGCGCCGGCAGCCCGCAAAGCCGAGTTAACACCGCGGTCTAGATTCGTACCGGGCTCGTCCCCGGCTGCGGCATCGGCCACGCACTGCTCATAGGTCTCGGAATACTCCGTGCCATTGTTGGGGGCTGGATCGTCCTGGGCTGCTGCCGTACCGGCTCCCACCAGCAGAGCGGCAATCACCAGAACAATGGTCGCTGCACTTTGTGCGATTCCCCGCAAGCAGGTCACATGTCCCATGTCGTGAACCCCTCGCGATCATCGGCGATCCCTCGGTCGGTGTAGCTTCCCTCTCTCATCGAGAGCTTCCACTGGCCCGAGTCTTTGACGACTAGAACGGACTGCACTGCCCATTTGGGCTTTGGGAATGGTCCGTTTGCATCGCCGAACAGGTCGTAGGCGTAGTCAATGACAACTGCATCCTGGCTACAGCTGCGGACCTTAAACGCAACTGGTGCGCCGAGATTATTGCGCTCGCTGTTAAAGCCGTCCTCGACTTCAGCTTCCATGATCCGCTGAAATTCCTCGTCGGCGACAACATGATCACGCGCAACTTCCTTGCTTGGAGTTCCGCCAGATTGCAATAGCCACAGGTAGTTTGTGCCTGCAAGCAAGGCTCCCCGTGGGCCATCCGCATAGCCGGTCGGGACCGCCCCATCGGTTTGGGTCGGGCCAGAGTCGGTGGACAGCAGAAGCGGATACATGTTGATCCGCTGGATCTGAATCCCAGCCGGGGACCGCAGATCTTCGCAACTTCCCCCACCATCAGTCGAGTCCGACAGGATGTCTCCAGCTGGATTTGTTGGGACCACCACTTGGCGACCAGATAGATCCGTCTCAACGGTGCCCGACTCGCCAGCGGACGGTTCTGGGGCTAATTCAGTTGGCTCGGGCCCGGCCGGGGTCTGCTCAGTTTGCGTATCGCCCTGATTGCGGTTCACGACCGCGACGACAATCACTAGCGCTATAACAACCGCAGCGAGAAGAGCGGCGGTCGTGATCCACGTGCGTTTGCTCATTTCTCGTCCTCGTCCCAGGTGGTGAAGCCGTCCAGGCTGTCGATTTCGGCGGCGTCGACGTCATCGGCCTGTGTGGGTAGGACCACTTTCCAGTCCTGGCCGGTCCAGGCCAGCTGCACTGGGTAAGCGGTCAGTAGTGGCTGTTGCTCCCCTGCTGACGGCGGCGTAGACGTGGCCAGCAGCACGATCGCTTTTTCCGGCGTGTACTCGGTGACCTTGAAGCCGGTGAACGTCGCCGCAACCTCTTCGTCGACAGCGCCGGACACGCTCATCAGCACCCGCGCTTGTGCCCATTGGTCTCGACCAGGACCGGGAGCGGTGACAGTGCGCACCACCTCAGGCCACGTCGTATCGGGGGCGGTGGCCAGAGCGACCTGGCCATTCGCGGCTGCCAGCGCCGCGCCCTGCGGTGTGTGGCTGTACCCCTGGGGCGGCGAGGTACGAGCTGGCCCATCCTCGCGGGAGGTGGGTACTTCAAGGCCAGCGACGTTGCGCCAGGTCAGGTCCGGCGGCGCTGACTCAACATCCACCACCTCGGGCGGGGCCTGCTCATCATTTGAGCAGGCACTCGCTGTCACCAGCAGCGCCACCGCCACGGTGGTGAGAGTGCGTCGGCGGATTGACACAAGGTGCTCCTTCTAGACGAAAATGTCGGTGATGTGGCCGGCCGAAGCCACGATGAGGCATCCGACGATGACCTTGATCACGGCTGCCTGGATTGATGTCCCGTACTGGTCCACTAGTCGGTTATCGACGGTCAGCAGTGCGCCGAAGAGCAGGACGCCGGCGACCAGGACGACGGTCGCTCCCCACTTCACCCAGCCCACGGCTTGCGTGAATCGCGTCATGGCCTCTTGCGGTGGTCCGACCGGACTGGTCGGCGGGAGTACTGCGCCCGGGTCTTGGGCCAGCACGGTCACCATGTCGGCGAGCACGACGGTCAGGAGACCAGGGCGTTGACGATTGGGCCGGCGAGCATGATGGTCAGGCAACCGCCGATGATGCGAGCCACGGTGCCCTGCACCTCGTCACCGCGCCCGGAGGACCGGGCCATGATGAAGTAGGCCCCGGCAGCCATCACGCCCATAATTCCGATCGCGATACAGCCCCACATGAAGTAGCTCAGGGCGGTATCGACCTTCTGTCCGGCTCCAGGAATCTCCTGGGGGGCAAGGTTCTCGCCGACGGCGATGACCTGCTCGGCGACCGGACTTGCGGCGTGGATGGTCTCGATAAACATGGTGTTCCTCCTGCGGGTCGGGTGTGGTTCTCGAAGTTGCGGCTAGGACTTGTGACGGCGTTGCCAGTGCTCGCCTGCGGCGCTGAAGACTGCCGCGGCGGAATTGGCCACTGTCGCGGGAACCGCGTCAGTTGGTGACGGTGGGGAAGAGAATCGCTTCGCCAGGGGCGGCGGGTCTCCGGGCTGCCAGGACGCCAGCTCTGTGGGAGTCGCGGTGAGTAGCTCGGGTATCCAGTCGATGTGCCAGCTGGCTCCTGCCGCCGCCGCGACGAGCTCACGTCGACGGGCCAGGGACAGCGCGGGTTTGCCAGGTCCAGCAGCGACGGTGACCAGCCCCAGCAGCTCACACCCGCCGACAGCACCGGCCTGGTGTTGCAAGCACAGACGATGAGCGGCGTCCAGGCCCGTGGCGTGCATGCGGGCAACGATCACGACGAACGGCGCCGACTCTTCTGCGGGCCAACCGCGGCGACTGTCAGCGGCGGGAGACCACATCGACTCGATCGTCGACACGCCAGCTCCGCCGTGTGCGCCCAGGAGCCAGATCGCCGGAGCCCTCCCGGACTCTCGGGGCACCGGGCGATCCCAGACGGGAGCGCGGTCCCCTTCGGTCGGCACTGCCAACCAACCCGGCACAGAATTTGACGATGTCTCCGAGTGCATTGGTGCACTGGTCATGCTCGTCTCCTCTCTGTTCTCGTCGCGTGTTGTGCTCACGCAGTCACGGAGGCAAGCGCCTCGGACAAGGCGGAGCTGTCAGCGGTCTGTGACTTCGCTGCGAGCTGGTCAAGCTGATCCTCAGCAGCGCCGGAACGAACCATCTCCATCCGGTTAGTGCCCCCGGAAGGATCAATCTCACTCACCGGCTCCATTCCTCGGGCGACTGCAAGGTCACTGGCAGCAGCAACCGCCCATTGCTGGGTGAGTGACGCCGGTGACTGGCCCGAGGCGGCGAAAGGCGTCCGGTCGTACATGCCGTGAGCGTCGATGGTGTTCCAGGTCTCGGTCTGGGTGGCCAGATCCACCAGGCCCGTGGTGTCGGTGATCGTGTGCTCGATCTCCCCTGCCACTCGCTGCAACCCGGAGTTCACGGTCGCGGGAGTGATCACTTCGCTAGCTGCTACTGCAAGCTTGGCGACTAACGCCGCAATACCCGCCTTCGGGTTCGCCGCTCCGGCCAGTGCGACCTGGGCGATGTTCTCCGGCGTCAGCGTCTTCTTGGCCACGGTTATCGACGCACCCAACGCCATTCCGGCAAGTTTGGTGCCAGCCTCCACCAGGAGTGCAGTCTGATCATCTGGGCCCTGCTCGACAGTCGGATCGCTGTACCGCGCCATCCGCGACAGTGTCGTGTTGCCTTGCCGAGCGGGAGCAATCGTGAACCCGCTTGCCTCGGAGTAATTGACGTCCTCGGTGATGGTTTCCGCAGCGGTGAACAACACCGACTGCCCAGCGACCTGCGCGACATTCGCCAGTGCCTGAACCGGATCAGAGCCTTCGCTTTGGCCAGCGACATTGGCTACAACCTGAAACAGGTCAGATCCTGCGGGAGTGTCACATGCCAAGTCACCGGGAACGCAAAACGACGCTACGCGGTCAGAGACGGCACCAAAATCAGGTGCCGCAGTGTTCGGAGAGATCCCGCGCCCCTCAGGCGTGGGAGCACCATCACCCAGACTGATCGAGGACACGGCCGTTCCCTCAGTGCCTGGGACTGCGCCCGGACTAGTTTCTCCAGCTCCGCTCTGAAACACCGGGGCATCCTGCGCTCGTGTTGGATCGCTCATCAACGACGCGCCGGCGAACTGGTCCGGTGCTACCGGGCCCTCCCCCGCTCCGATGTCCCGGGCGATCGCAGATGCGACCTGTGCGCCCTGGCTATAGCCGGAAATGAAGATCTTGGTCTCGGGACACCGCTCAACCGTTTCCGCGATGAGCTTGGTGCCGTTCTCAATCCCTGTAGTGACGCTCTCGGCGTAGCTGGCATTGTCCTCCGCCGGGACTAGGCCCCCGAAGCTCGCCGGGTACGGGACGTACGTGCGGGTCATCCTGTCAGTGCCGTCGCCGTTGGCTGCCTTGACCGCTGGACCCACTACCCGGGCCATCCAGCCGGTGTCTGCGTCTGTGTAGTCGTTGTTCGACGCCTCGGTAGTGCCGTTGATCGCTACTAGTTGCACTAGTGGACATCCCTCACCCTCTGGCAGCTCCACCGCAGATGACTGCGGCGAGGACGTCGACACTTCCACGGTCGACGTCAAGGGCGTTGTCGATGTGGGCGCTGACGAGGTCGACGACGGTGAAGTCGTGGTCGTCTGGGCTTGGACAGCACCGGCCTGGCCAGTCGCGACCAACGCCGACAGCGTGAGGACCGCCGC